>NZ_JBFTEF010000030.1:0-14471 GCF_041023745.1 Massilia sp. X63 | reverse complement strand
GGCGCCCGGCGGCACCGGGTTGGCGACGGCGCCCGGCGCCATCGTGCCCTGTCCGGCGACACCCGCCGCGCCCGGCGGCGGCGTGGCCGCGGAGCCGGCGGCGGCGCCGGCCGCGGGCGCGGCGGCGATCGTCACCGGCGGGTTGATCTTCCAGCCCTTGGACGGGGCCTGCGAACGCCAGCGCGCGCTGATCGCGTCGATCGACGCGGCCAGCAGTTCCTTGTCCTTGGCTGCCTTGGCGTCGGCCGCGGCTTTCTTGGCGGCGGCTTCCTGTTGCTGGGCCGGGGTCGGCGGCGGCAGCGCCGCCCACGATGCGGCGCTGCAGGCCAGCAGGCCGGCCAGCGCGGCACGCAGCACGCCCTTGAGTCGAAGATGGTCGATCATTGCTTGGCTCCCAGTGTGCCGGGCGCGGCGGCGCCCTGCGGGGCGGTATTGGTAGCGGCCGGGGCCTCCACCGTGCCCGGGGCAGGCGCCGCCGGCTTGCCGTGGTCGCCCGGCTGCATCTGCGTGCCCGGCTGTGCGCCGGAAGGCGGCGTCACGCCCGAGCTCGGGCCCTGGCCGGTCTCGCGCACGGTGCCGGCGGTCTCGGCGCCCGAGCTGGTGCCGCCCGCGCCGCCGGCATGGCCCGGCGTGCCGCCGGCATAGGTGGCGTCGGTCACCGGCTTGGCGGTGCTGGCGATGATGGCGCCGCTGGTGCGCCCGCCCGCCGTCACCTGGCCCGGGTACTTGGTCTGTTCGATGCCGCCCACGCTCGGGTTGCGGCCGCGGTCGCAGCCGGCGCCCAGCGCCAGCAGGACCAGCAGCGGCGCAGCCAGGGCGCCACGGTTGAAGATGGTGGATGCTTTCATGGTCGTCCTCAGTGGGCCGGTCCCGGACGCGGCGCCGGGCGTGCGCCTGGATGTCCGGGCGCGCTGCCCGGGACACGGTTGGCCGGATCGGTGGCGGTGCCGTTCTTGACCTGTTCGTGCCACAGCGCGTGGTGGGCGGCGGCCCAGTTCTCGTCCACCGTGCCCTCGCGCATGGCCTGGTAGGCGCCCGGCGTGCCCCAGGTGCCGATGTAGATGTGGCCCATGGCCGCGGCGATGTACAGGGCCGCGCCGGCGATGTGCAGGTAGTTCGCCACCTGCAGCACGTAGCGGGTCTGGCCGAAGGTGACGAAGTCCAGGATCAGGCCGGTGATCGACATGACGATGCCCAGCAGGGTCACGCCCAGCCAGAACCAGGCTTTTTCGCCGGCGTTGAAGAAGCCGGCCGGCACGTGCCTGTGGGAGACCAGCCCGCCGCCCTGCTTCACCCACTGCCAGTCGACGCGGTTGAAGAAGTTTCGGTGCAGGAAAGTGATGAACATCAGGATCGAGCACACGATGAACAGCGGGCCGACGAAGTTGTGCAGGTACTTGGAGATGATCGCGACCCAGGAAAACAGGTCGTGCCCCATCCAGGGCAGCATGATCTTCTTGCCGTACATGATGATGATGCCGGTGATCGCCAGTGCGATGAAGCTGTAGGCCGTGGCCCAGTGCACCTTGCGTTCCCAGTTGGTGAAGCGCTTGATGCGGCGCCCCGAGCTCGGTTCTTCGCGCGCCGGCCCGACCGTCTTGTAGAACACGAAGATCAGGAAGGGCACCGCCAGCAGGATGAAGCCGGCGATGCTGGCGAGCGGGCCGTTGCGCAGGTGGCGCCAGGTGTTGCCGCCGCGCTGGACGATGACGTTCGCCTCGGTGGCCCCGTACTGGCCC
Source organism: Massilia sp. X63 (assembly GCF_041023745.1). Lineage (NCBI taxonomy): Bacteria > Pseudomonadati > Pseudomonadota > Betaproteobacteria > Burkholderiales > Oxalobacteraceae > Massilia > Massilia sp. X63. Next base: position 12,732 of record NZ_JBFTEF010000030.1, on the reverse strand, counting down.
AGGAAGTGGCGGTCCATGTGGACCCGGCCCGAGGACGGATTGGTGAGCCCGGGCTCGGGCACGACCGAATCGCCTTCGATCTGGAGCATGGTCTGCTCTTCGGCATAGGCCGGCTTGGCCTTTTCGTTGGGCACGCCGCCCCAGGCGGACGGCAGCAGCAGCGCGAACACCAGGGCGACGATCAGGACCAGCGTGGCACGCAGCGATGGGGCTCGTGATGAGGTGGCATGCATCGTCGGCTCCTTACGGGTTGGCCCGGTTGTATTCGTTCTGCTTCATGGCGCGGTTCTGGATCGCGGCCGACCAGGCCAGCCGGTCGCCGTGGAAGCGGGTCTGGAAGTGGCGGTTGTCTTCCTTGCCGGCGTATTCGCCGTGCAGCCAGCCCGGGAACTGCCTGACCTCGAGGCAGCCGCTCAGCAGCAAGGGCAAGGCCAGCACCAGGTAACGAACAGGTTGACGGAGCTTGTTCATTGCGGGAACCTCCCCGGATCGTTCTGCACGTCGCCCACCAGCTGGTTGGTGCGCGGCAGGTCGCCCTTGGCCTTGATCTCGCCGCCGCGCTTGGGCCGGCCGTAGGCGATCTTCCAGCCCCACAGCTCGGGACCGTAGCCACGGGTCTCGACGCGCTGGCGGTAGATGTCGGCGATCTGGTTGGCCTCGCCGCCCAGCAGGGCCTTGGTGCCGCACATCTCGGCGCAGGCCGGCAGCTTGCCCTCGGCGATGCGGTTGCGGCCGTATTTCTTGAACTCGGCTTCCGAGGTGTCCGGTTCCGGGCCGCCGGCGCAGAAGGTGCACTTGTCCATCTTGCCGCGGTGGTTGAAGATGCCGGTTTCCGGGAACTGCGGCGCCCCGAACGGACAGGCGTAGTAGCAGTAGCCGCAGCCGATGCACTGGTCCTTGCTGTGCAGGACGATGCCGTCCTCGGTGTGGTAGATGCAGTTGGTCGGGCACACCGCCAGGCAGGGCGCGTCGGTGCAGTGCATGCACGCCACCGACACCGAGCGCTCGCCGGGAATGCCGTCGTTGATCGTCACCACCCGGCGCCGGTTGATGCCCCAGGGGAGTTCGTGTTCGTTCTTGCATGCGGTCACGCAGCCGTTGCAGTCGATGCAGCGCTCGGTGTCGCAGATAAATTTCATCCTTGCGGCCATGCTGTCCTCCTCCGCTTCTCGTTATTCGCTTCAGGCCTTGACCACCCGGCACAGCGATACCTTGGTTTCCTGCATCATCGTCACGGCGTCGTAGCCGTAGGTCCAGCCGGTGTTGCAGGCCTCGCCGCGCACGGTCGGCGCCCCGCCTTCCGGGTAGTGGCGCTCGAGATCCTCGCCCATCCACCAGCCGCCGAAGTGGAAAGGCATCCATACCAGGCCGATCGGGACCCGCTCGGTGACCATCGCCATCATCTTCAGGCGCGCGCCGGTCGGGGTCTCGACCCAGACGTAGTCGCCGACCCGGGCATGGATCTGGGCCGCGTCGCGCGGGTTGATCTCGACGAACATGTTCTGCTGCAGTTCGGCCAGCCAGGGATTCGAGCGGGTTTCCTCGCCGCCGCCTTCGTACTCGACCAGGCGCCCGGAAGTCATGATCAGCGGGAAGTCCTTCGAGAAGTCGACCTCCTGCACCGATTTGTACAGGGTCGGCAGGCGCCAGAAGTTGGCCTTGTCGTCGTAGGTCGGGTACTTGGCGACCAGGTCGCGGCGCGGCGAGGCCAGCGGCTCGCGGTGGGTCGGGACCGGATCGGGGAAGTTCCACACGTTGCAGCGCGCCCGCGCATTGCCGAACGGCGCACAGCCGTGGGCGATGACGACGCGGATGATGCCGCCGGACAGGTCGGTCTTCCAGTTCTTGCCTTCCGCCATGGCCTGTTCCTGGGGCGTGAGTTCGGCCCACCAGCCCAGCTTTTTCAGGAACACGTGGTCGAACTCCGGATAGCCGACGTCGAGCTGGCTGTCCTTGTTGGTGGAGCCGTCCGCCGCCAGCAGCGTCTGGCCGTTGTGCTCGACGCCCCAGTTGGCGCGGAACGGCAGGCCGCCCTCGGCCACCGATTTGTTCAGGTCGTACAGGATCGGCGTGCCCGGGTGCTTCAGCTCGGGCGTGCCCCAGCACGGCCACGGCAGGCCGTAGTAGTCGCCCTTGCAGGGACCGTCGTCGGCGCGCATGGTGGTCGGGTTGAAGGTGTGCTTGTTCTCCATATGGAGTTTCAAGCGCTCCGGGGAACAGCCGGTGTAGCCGATGGTCCAGCAAGAACGGTTGATCTCGCGCAGGATGTCCTCGATCACCGGCTCGTTCAGCACCACCTTGATGTTCTTGCACAGTTCGTTATGGAAGCCGAACTTCTTGGCGAACAGGTACATGATCTCGTGGTCGGTCTTGCACTCGAACAGCGGTGCAATCACCCGCTCGCGCCACTGGATCGAACGGTTCGAGGCCGTGCACGAGCCCTGGGTCTCGAACTGCGAGGCCGCCGGCAGCAGGTAGACGCCGTCGGTGCGGCCGTGCATCGAGGCGGTCATGCTCGGATACGGGTCGATCACGACCAGCATGTCGAGCTTCTGCATCGCCGCCTTCATGTCGGGCAGGCGCACCTGGCTGTTGGGCGCGTGGCCCCAGTAGAACACGGCGCGCAGCTTGCTCGGCTGGTCGATGTACTGTGCTTCTTCGTTCACCGCGTCGAACCAGCGCGACACCGTGATGCCGGGCTTTTCCATCAGTTCCTTGGAGCCGAAGCGCGACTTGATCCACTCGTAGTCGACGCCCCAGACGGCGGCGAAGTGCTTCCAGGCGCCCTCGGCAATGCCGTAGTAGCCCGGCAGCGAGTCGCCGTTGGGACCGACGTCGGTCGCACCCTGCACGTTGTCGTGGCCGCGGTAGATGTTGGCGCCGCCGCCGGGCACGCCGATATTGCCCAGCGCCAGCTGCAGGATCGACAGCGCGCGCACGTTGGCGGTGCCGACGTGGTGCTGGGTGATGCCCATGCACCAGACCACCGACGAAGGCCGGTTCTTGGCCAGCATCTCGGCCGCCATCCTGACCGAGGCTTCCGGCACGCCGGTGATGTCGGAGACCTTGTCGGGCGTCCACTTGGCCACTTCCTTGCGCACGTCGTCCATGCCGTAGGTGCGCGCCGCGATGTATTCCTTGTCTTCCCAGCCGTTTTCGAAGATGTGCCACAGGATGCCCCACACCAGCGGGATGTCGGTGCCCGGGCGCACCCGCACGTAGTGGTGGGCGAAGCGCGCGGTGCGGGTGAAGCGCGGGTCGATGACGATCATCTTCGCGCCCAGTTCCTTGGCGTGCAGGAAGTGCAGCATCGAGATCGGGTGGGCCTCGGCCGGGTTGGAGCCGATGAACATCACCGCCTTGCTGTGATGCAAGTCGTTGAAGGAGTTGGTCATGGCCCCGTAGCCGAAGGTCTGGGCCACGCCCGCGACCGTGGTCGAGTGGCAGATGCGCGCCTGGTGGTCGCAGTTGTTGGAGCCCCAGAACGAGACCCACTTGCGCAGCAGGTAGGCCTGCTCGTTGTTGTGCTTGGAGCTGCCGATGACCATCAGCGCGTCCGGGCCGGATTTCTGGCGCAGTTCGATCAGCTTGTCGCCGATCTCGTTGATGGCCTGGTCCCAGGAGATGCGCTGGTACTTGCCGTTCACCAGCTTCATGGGGTAGCGCAGGCGGTGCTCGCCGAAGGCGTGCTCGCGCACCGAGGCGCCCTTGGCGCAGTGCGCGCCCATGTTGATGGGCGAATCGAAGGCGGCTTCCTGGCGCACCCACACGCCGTTGGCCACCACCGCGTCCACCGAGCAGCCCACCGAGCAGTGGCTGCAGATGGTGCGCTTGACCTCGGTGGGTACCGGGGCGCCCGGGGCCTGGTCGGCCCGGGCCGGTTCGATCACGTTCAGCGGCAGGTGGCGCGCCAGGGCGCCGGCGCCGACCGCCACGCCCGCGCCGGCCAGGAAGCGGCGCCGTTTCAGCCCGCTGTCGCGGGAAGCTTTTACTAGGGACATGCTTGCTCTCCGGTTGCGCTCGCCTTTTGGCTCACCAATAGGCGGCGGTCTGGTAGTAACGGCGGATGTGCTCGGTTTCGTGGTAGCCGCGCTTGAGCTCCGGCGCCGCCGTCGGTGCCGCTTCCGGCGTCTCGGCGGCCGCGGCGCTGCCGGTCACCACCGCCAGCGCGCCCAGCGGCGCGGCCTTCAGGAAGCTGCGCCGGGTCGGGTCGGGCGCTCCGGCGGCCGGCTTGCCGTCCGGTCCTGGTTCCAGTGCTTGCGGATGCTGTTCCATGCCTGTGCCTCGTCTTGTCAAACGGTTGAATCGATGGGCGCCTCTCCGACCACGAAGGCTTCGGCTTCGATGGCGAGGAAGGCGGCGGCCAGCCGTGCAACCAGCCGGTAGTAATTGGCGCCGTCGGCGGAGGCGATGTCGGCCAGGCAGCGCGCATGCCAGGGCGCGATGTGGGTCTCGAAGAATGCCTGCTGGCGATCGACCGGCCGGCGCGGGATGCCCGGCGCGCCGGCGATCAGGACGCGCATCGTCTCGCACAGGGAACCCAGGTGGTCTTCGAATTCGCCGACGCCGCGCACGCGCTGGACGCCGAGCCGCGCCAGGTCGGCGCGCAGCTCGGCCAGCGGGGTGTCGTTCATGTAGCCGGACAGGTAGCGCGAACCGTAGGGATCGAGCGGCGGGGTGCCGACGCTGACGAACAGCGCGTCGAACTCGTCGGCCACCGCGCCGGGATCCATGACGCTCGATGCCAGCACCAGGGCTTCCCAGGCCTGTTCCAGCGCCGGGTCGCCCCCTTCGGCCGAGATCGGGTCGGCATGCGCCAGCGCGGCCAGCAGCCCGGCGTCGGGCGCCGCCAGCAGCAGGCGCGACAGCAGCGCGTAGAAGTCGGCGCGTGCCTGGTCCTCCCCGGCCAGGGGCAGGGACACGGAAGCTTGCTCGGCGGGTTCGGCGGGACGGTCGATCGGCGGCGCGTCGGAAAGGGACACGGTGCGGCACTCCTGTTAGCAAAGCGTTATGAAGAGTGTAGCCTTCCATCGCGGCAGGCCGCGCACGGTTGGCCGCGACCGTCGATCGTGCGCTTGCCGGCCTAGTGCATGCCCAGCGCCCGCATGAGTACCCGGATCACATAGGCCACCGTCGCCAGCGTAAACACCCCGCCGAGCCAGAGCGCCGCCAGCCAGGCCAGGCGCCGCATCCATTCGCGCCGCGACACGCGGCCCAGGCTGTCATGGTCCGGCCTCTCGTGGCCCGGCCTGTCGCGGCGCGGCCCGTCCATCAGTGGTACCCCGCGTCGGCCTTGACCTTGCCCCGGAACACCCAGTACGACCAGGCCGTGTACATCAGGATGATGGGCAGGATGAACAGGGTGCCGACCAGCGCGAAACCCTGGCTGCTCGGAGGCGAGGCGGCCTCCCAGATCGAGATCGCGGGCGGCACGATGTGCGGCCAGATGCTGATCGCCATGCCGCTGTAGCCCAGGAAGATCAGGGCCAGCGCGGCCACGAAGGGAACCCGATGCGGCAAGTCGTCCTCGTCCCCTGCCAGCGAGCGCAGCAGCAGCACGATGAACACGGCCACCAGCACCGGCACCGGCGCCAGGAACAGGATGTTTGGGAAGCTGAACCAGCGCGCCGCCACCGCCGGGTCGCGCCACGGGGTCCAGATGCTGACGATGACGATGGCGGCGAGCAGCATCAGGGCCAGGGGACGCGCCACCTGCACCATGCGGGCGTGCAGTTCGCCCTCGGTCTTCATCACCAGCCAGGTGGCGCCCAGCAGGGTGTAGGCGATCATCACGCCGACACCGGCCAACAGCGGAAAGGGCGCGATCCAGTCGAGCGGCCCGCCGGCATAGCTGCGCCCGGATACCGTAATGCCGTCCAGGAAGGCGCCCAGCGCCACGCCCTGGAAGAAGGACGCCACCACCGAACCGCCGATGAAAGCCTTGTCCCACAGGTGGCGCTCGTGCTCCCTGGCCTTGAAGCGGAACTCGAAGGCCACGCCGCGAAACACCAGGCCGACCAGCATGAAGATCAGCGGCAGGTACAGTCCCGACAGGATGATCGAGTAGGCCACCGGGAAGGCCGCCAGCAGCCCCTCCCCGCCCAGCACCAGCCAGGTCTCGTTGCCGTCCCAGACCGGCGCCACCGTGTTCATCATGGTGTCGCGGTCGCGTTTCTTCGGCGTGAAGGGAAACAGCAGGCCGATGCCCAGGTCGAAACCGTCCAGCAGCACGTACATGAAGACGGCGAAGTAGATGATGACCGCCCAGATGACGGTGGTGTCGATGCCCATGCTAGCTCCCCCGCCGGTCGTGATCGTGACCCTGGTCGTGTGGATGACTGCCCTCGCCTTCCGGCCCCGGCTCGTCGTCGTTGGCCACGTCCGCCGCCGACAGCGGCCGCATCGGCGTGCGCTCCTCGCCGGGGCCGCCCTCGGCCGGTCGGTGCAGCTCGAAGCGCTGCGGCCCCTTGCGCATCATGCGCAGCAGGTACACGGTGCCGGTGCCGAACACGAAGACGTAGGCCGCCACGAACAGCGCCAGGGTGAGCGCCAGCGAACCGGCGCCGTGCGGCGAGACTGCGTCGGCGGTGCGCAGCACCCCGTACACGACCCAGGGCTGGCGCCCGACCTCGGTCGTGGTCCAGCCGGCCAGGATGGCGACCAGGCCGGCCGGTCCCATCCACAGAGCGAAGCGCAGGAAGGGGCGCCTGGTCCATAGGCGGCCGCCCCGGCGCAGCCACAGGCCCCAGGCGCCCAGCGCGATCATGAGCAGGCCCAGGCCCACCATCAGGCGGAAGCTCCAGAACACGATCAGCGAGTTCGGCCGGTCTTCGCGGGGAAATTCCTTGAGTCCGGGGATCTGGCCGGTCCAGGAGTGGGTGAGGATGACGCTGCCCAGGTGCGGGATGCCCACTGCAAACCTGGTCCTTTCCTCGTCCATGTCGGGGATGCCGAACAGCAGCAGCGGAATCGCCCGCTCGCCTTCGTTCTGCCAGTGCCCTTCCATCGCCGCCAGCTTGGCCGGCTGGTGCTTGAGGGTGTTCAGGCCATGGAAGTCGCCTACCAGGGCCTGGATCGGGGCCACGATCAGGATCATCCACATCGCCATCGACAGCATCTTGCGCACCGCCGGGTTGTCGCGTCGCTTGAGCAGCTGCCAGGCGCCGGTGGCGCCGACGATCAGCGCCGTGGTGAGATAGGCGGCGATCACCATGTGCAGCAGCCGGTACGGGAAGGACGGGTTGAAGACGATCGCCAGCCAGTCGGCCGGCACCATGCGCCCGCCCTCGATGGCATAGCCGCGCGGGGTCTGCATCCAGCTGTTGGCGGCCAGGATCCAGGTCGACGAGATCAGCGTGCCGACCGCGACCGCGCAGGTGGCCGCGAAATGCAGGCCCGGTCCGACCCGGGTCCAGCCGAACAGCATCACGCCCAGGAAGCCGGCCTCGAGGAAGAAGGCGGTCAGCACCTCGTAGGACAGGATCGGGCCCATGATGCTGCCGGCGAACTCGGACAGGTAGCTCCAGTTGGTGCCGATCTGGTAGGCCATCACGATGCCTGACACCACCCCCATGCCGAAGGTGACGGCGAAGATCTTCAGCCAGTAGTGGTAGAGGTCGACGTAGACCTGGCGCCTGGTGCGCAGCCAGCACAGTTCGAGCACGGCCAGGTAGCTGGCCATGCCAATCGTAATCGCCGGAAACAGGATGTGAAAGGACATGGTGAACGCGAACTGCAGGCGTGCCAGGTCCAAGGCGGACAAACCGAACATGCAGGGCCCCTTTTGTTCGTTGTACTGCGCGGTTTTACTGCGGCGGCGTGACCAGAATCTAGCATGCAGGCTGGGGCCGCACGTTTGGACGAGCAGAATTGATGCGCCAATGCGTCACCCCGGCGCCGGCCGGCCCCGGAGTGCGGCGACAACTGCACGACTGCGCCCAGGCAAAGGCAAAGGCTTTATAGCTTCCGAAATCTTTCTTTCTGCCAGAAAACCGGAAGCCACTGATCCATATTAATGACCCGTCAGATCGGTCCTAGGCCCCCGAAACACTCGACTATATTGGCTGACGATTCGGGCCCGGCAGCGCCAGATCCTGCGATCAGGCATGCCATCCAGCCCGCTATCCGGCGGCCCGGCCGGCACGTCTTGCGGCGCTGCGTGCCGGGTCATCCATCGATCGTCGATGTGAAAAGGAAATGGTCATGACGAACAACCAGATCAAGCAGGCAGCCGCGCGGCTGGCGCCCGGCGCCGGCGGCGCGGACATGCGCTTCGCTTCCTCGGCCGTGCCGACCGCGTTCGCGGAAGTCCGGCAGGACGTGGACGGAGGCGCCGTGCGGCAACTGTTCCAGCCTGCCGCAGCCGGCCCCGAACCCGAACTGAGCGGGACCGGCTTCACCTACCGCCACAACTGGGGCGCGCGCCGCGGCCAGTGGGTGCTGCGGCTCAACTGGTCGGCCATCGGCCCGCGCTCGCGGGTGCTGGTGGCGATCGGCGAAGGCGCCGCCGGCGGACCGGATGCCGGCAAGTTCATCGGCTCGGCGCGCTACACGGTCCACAACGTCGCGCCGCGCGCCGGCGGCGTCGACATCTGGGTGGACGTCGAATGGAGCAGCGACATCCTGCTCTACGTCGACTACCTCGTCGTCACTCCCTGACCCATCACAGCCACAAGGAGAACAGCATGTCGCCAAACGATCGTCTCGACCGGGACGCCGCCCTCAGCCTCGACCATCCGCGCACGACGGGCGATCCCGCCGTCTCCTCGGCCTACCAGGCGCCCTACGCCGAAGCCGAAGCGCAGGTGCAGGCCGGCGCAGCCAGCATCGCGCCCGCACTGTCCGGCAACGGCTTCACCTACCGCCATGACTGGGGCCTGCGGCGCGGCCAATGGGTGCTGCGCCTCAACTGGGACCAGATCGGCACCCGCTCGCAGGTCTTCGTGGCCATCGGCGAAGGCGCTCCCGGCGGCCCCGAGGCCGGCAAGTTCATCGGCTCGGCCCGCTACACCCTGCATAACGTGGCCCCGCGCGCCGGCGGCGTCGACATCTGGGTCGACATTGCGTGGGGCGCCGACATCCCGCTGTATGTCGACTACCTGATCGTCAACCCGAACGCGGCGCCCCCGGGCAATCGCACGGTGTCGGTCACGGTGCACCGCCACAGCAGCGTGGCCCTGAGCGATGCCGAGGCCGACCGGATCCTGGCCGACATGGGCGCCATCCTCCAGAACGACGACACCGGGCCGGACGTCGCCACCCCGGTCCAGTTCGTCCGCAACGGCGCGGTGCGGGTGCTGCCGGCCACGGTCCCGGGCACCATCCAGACCTCGGCCGACCTCACCGCCCTCCTGACGGCGGGCAGCGGGGTCAAGATCGTGCAGGCGATCCGCTGGTGCGGCGGCCCGGGCGACAGCATCATCGGCTGCGCCCCGGTCGGCAGCACCACGGTGAACGTGGCGGCGGTGCGCTTCACCGCCAACCAGGAAGGCCTGATCTGGGTGCACGAGTACGGCCACAACTGCGGCCTGCCGCATCGCACCGACGACCCGCGCGCGGTCATGTACCCCTCGGTGGGCGTCGACCACAACGTGGTCAATGGCACCGAGTCGGCCGCCTACCTGGCCGGCCCGCTCAGCATCGACGGCAAGGAAGTGATGCCTGCCGGCGGCTGCTCCTGCGGCGCCGGCGGCCTGCAGGCGCCAAGCGACGTGCGCGACTTCGTGTCCCAGCACTGGATCGAAGGGGTGCCCTACGAGCTGGCCTCGCAATATACCGAGAAGGACGCCAGGCTACTGCTCGACTGGCTGGTCAACGAGCCGGAACGGCACGAGGAGTTCCTGCCGCAGATCGTGGCCACGCTCGGCTACATCGGCAGCACGATCGCGGTCCAGCCAATGATCGACTTCGTGCGCAGCCAGCGCAGCGGCCGCGCGGTGTTCAACGCTAAGAACGCCGCCCTGCTGCGCCTGGGCGACCTGGCCAACTTGTCCGGCAGCCAGGCCGCGGTCGGCTTCCTGAAGCAGGTGGCGGGCGACATGGCGCTGGCGCGCAGCCTGGCGGCCCCGCAGGCGAAGCAGGAAGCGTCCGAGGCCGCCAAGGCCGGCGCCGCGGTGGTCGCGCCGAGCGCCGAGACCCTGGCGGCCGAACTGGCGGTGTCCGCGACCTTCGGCCTGGCCCTGGCCGGCACGACCGAGTCCCAGCGGGCGGTCGAGTCGTTCAAGGCCGATCCGGACGCCTTTGCTTCGGTCAACCAGGCGGCCGGAGAGGCCGCGCAGATCGCCGCCACCGTGCGCGCCAAGGGCCGGGAGGCGTACTACAAAATGAAGGCTGAGCAACGGCACCACCTGTAAGCGCCTGCGCCGTCCGGCAGCTGGAAGGTGGCCGGCCAGGCCGGCCACCTTCTTCCCTCCGGAAAATGAAAGCCCAGAAGCCGAACAGCCGTCTATAATGGCTGCGTCAGCAATCCGCCTTTTTCCGAAATGAGCCATCCCATCTCCCTTCCGGGCGAGGCGCCGATCAGCATCCAGGCCCTCAAGACCAGCTGCAGCGCCTGCAGCATGCACCAGCTGTGCCTGCCGATGGGCCTCGAAGATGCGGACATCAACCGCCTCGACCAGATCATCGGCCGCCGCCGCCGCCTCGTGCGCGACGAGCGCCTGTACGCCATGGGCGAGCCCTTCCGCAACCTGTACGCGGTGCGCTTCGGCCACTTCAAGACCTACCAGGTGAACGCCGCCGGCGAAGCCCAGATCACCGGCTTCCAGATGGCCGGCGAACTGCTGGGCATGGACGCCATCAGCGGCACCCACCACTGCGACGCCGTGGCCCTGGAAGACAGCGAGGTGTGCGAGATCCCGTTCGTGCGCCTGGAAGAGCTGTTCGGCCACGTGCCGGCCCTGCTGCGCCACTTCCACCGCATCATGAGCCAGGAAATCACGCGCGAACAGAACGTGATGCTACTTCTCGGCAACATGCGTGCCGAGCAGCGCTTCGCGGTGTTCCTGGTCAACCTGTCGGCGCGCTACGCGGCGCGCGGCTACTCGCCGAGCAGCTTCCAGCTGCGCATGTCGCGCGAAGACATCGGCAACTACCTCGGCCTGACCATCGAAAGCGTCAGCCGCCTGCTGTCGCGCTTCAAGAAGCAGGGCTGGCTGCAGGTGGACAAGCGCGAAGTCACCCTGCTCGACCCAGTCAGGCTCAAGGCCCTGGCAGCCGGCACCGAGGTCTGCAGCCCGATGGGCTGACGCGGCCGGCATGTCCGCCTCGCCCCTGCTCGACCTGCACGTTCGCAGCTACGGCCAGACGCGGCTCGCCGACCGCCACGACTATGCCCAGCTGGTGCTGCCCCTCAAGGGCGAAGTCGCGCTCGAGATCGCCGGCCGCCAGGGGCGGCTCGATCCACTCCACGGCGCCGTGGTCGCGCCGGGCGCCTGGCACTCGCAATACAGCGCCGGCGCCAACCAGTCCCTGATCCTCGATGTCGGCGCGGCCAATCTCGAACAAGGTCCGTGGCAGCGCCTGCTCGAGCGCCCCTTCACCGCCATCGGCCCCGCCGCCCGCAAGCTGGTCGAATTCATGGGCATCCTGGCCGCCGCCCAGCCGCCCGCGCCCCCGGTACTGGCCGGCTGGACCCCGCTGCTGCTCGATACCCTGACCGTCGGCGCGCCGCAGCCGGCTTCGCGCCTGGCCGCGCTGCTGGCGCGCATCGAGGCCGAACCCGGCCTGCCCTGGAGCACCGAGCGCATGGCGCGTACCGCCGGCCTGAGCGTGAGCCGCCTGCACGCCCTGTTCCGCCTCGAACACGACTGCACCCCGGGCGACTGGCTGCTCGGCTGCCGCCTGCGGCGCGCCTGCGAGTGGCTGGCAGGCACCGACCGGCCGCTGGCCGAGATCGCGCTGGCCGCCGGGTTCTCGGAACAGAGCGCCCTCACGCGCGCCATGCGGCGCACCATGGACACCACGCCGGCGGCGTACCGGCGCGCGCATTTCCGCACCGGATGGCCTGAGCGCTAGCGCCCGCCGGGCCGTGCAGCGGGCGTCATGGCCGGCCTGCCTGCCCTTCCAGCCATGCCAGGCTCCTCCGATGCGCCCCCTCCATTGCATCGCACAGCGATTGGGCCTGCTGCCAGTTCACCCTGTGTTCACGAAACGTCGGTGCGTCGACCGTCCAGTCCACCCCGGCAGCGTAAATCGAGAAGTAGCCGAGGTAGCCGCTGTCCGGGGCAAGGCGTGCCGACGTGATAATCGTAAAACCGGTACTGGAACAAGGGACCATAGTAAGTTTCATCAGTTGGATGACGGCGCCAGGGCATCCGGCCGGCCGGCGTAAAGCATGGAATCTTCATGGTCCGGGCAGCGTGGCCGGCTCGCATTCGAGAAGTCCGCCGGCATCGACTTGTCGTCGACGATCAGGATGCGGTGCTTCGGATCCCGGCAATCATGACATCCTGAATCAATTGTGAAGTTGCTCAGCGTATCATGAATACAAAAGTCCGCCAGGAAACTTTGCGCTTATTTCTACGACGGATGTGTGGCTTTTTTTACGACATGACAGCACGCGGAAGCGGCTGGATTCCGATCGTTCGCGTGCATGCACATGGGGGAATGGGAAGGCGCTGTCCTCCTTCGCTATGGATGAGGTTTGAACTGCTGAGCTGTTTCATGGTCGAACACTGGTCTCCACCACCGGGAAACGAGCATGCGTGCGCCTCAGTTCAAGAAGTGGTTTGC
>NZ_JBFTEF010000002.1:0-661094 GCF_041023745.1 Massilia sp. X63 | reverse complement strand
GAGCTCCTTGAAGGGTCGTTCGAGACCAGGACGTTGATAGGCTGGGTGTGGAAGTGCAGTAATGCATTAAGCTAACCAGTACTAATTGCCCGTACGGCTTGTCCCTATAACCTTGGTAGGCTATAGATCAAGTCAAGAATACAGCTGCAGTTTGTTGATACTGCTACCCAGAATTAAGAAAAACTACTTCTTCCGGATTGGTGAAGTTTGACCGTGTGGTCGAATTTCATGACAAGTCAAAGCCTGATGACCATAGCAAGTCGGTCCCACCCCTTCCCATCCCGAACAGGACCGTGAAACGACTTTGCGCCGATGATAGTGCTGCAACCAGTGTGAAAGTAGGTTATCGTCAGGCTAGTTATATGAAAAACCCCACCAGGTGATCCTGGTGGGGTTTTTTGCGTTTGCACGCGAAACCTGCCGATACGTCGTGTCTCCTGCGAGACAAAAATCACGCCTGCAGCATAAGTTTTGGCGCTTTCAAGCTTTGCTTCCGAAACGCATATTAAAACTGCTGAGGTTTCCCTAGAATGTTTACTTTACGAATTACAGGGCCAAGCGATATGCCGACCGCCAGGGGCTTCACGCCATTCTCGAGGATGATGGTTCCTCTCAAGCAGACTTTTGCCTGGAGCTTGCTGGCTGCCACATTGGCCGCCTGCGGCGGCGGCGTTGACGAAGCGCAGGTCGGTGGCATGAGCCGGACCGCTGCCCAGGTCCAGATGCTGGCGTCGGCGGTCAACGTGACCATGTCCGGCAAGCGTTCGGACTACAAGATCGAGCGTGTGGCCGGACAGGTGCAGCTGACCCATGTGTCCACCGCCCTGGTGACCCGGGTGGCCAGCAACGCCCGTGTGCGTTTCGACGACTTCACCTATGCGATGGATGTCGACGGCAATGCCGGGATGGCGTATCGCCTGTACCAGGCCGCGTTTGCCCGTACACCCGATGTGCGCGGCCTGAGTTTCTGGATCGATGCGATGGACAAGGGCTGGACCCTGAATACGATCGCCCAGGAATTCGTCAAGTCGAGCGAATACCGCCAGGTCTACGGCATCAACCCGAGCAACGAGGACATCGTCGGCCGCTATTACCGTAACGTGCTGGGCCGCGAAGGCGAATATGCCGGCATCTCGTTCTGGGTGGGCGTGCTGCGCGATAAAAAAGCCACGCTGCCCGAAGTGCTGGCCGGCTTCAGTGAAAGTCCGGAAAACCAGGCTGGCGTGCAGTCCGCCATCGATGCCGGCGTCGCTTTCCGCGAACCCGGCGTCAACTACATCGCGGTTGCCGACCCAGGCCCGGTGCGCAGCACCGTGGTCGGCAACGCCGTGACCCTCGACGCTTCCAACAGCCTCGGCCGCACAGAAACGCTGAGCTACGTCTGGGCGCTCACCGAGCGTCCGGCCGGCAGTAGCGCGAGCCTGTTGAACCCGAACACCGCGTTCCCGACGATCACACCGGACCAGGCCGGCACCTACCGGTTCACACTGACCGTCAACGACGGTACGACCAGCGCGACCGCCAGCACCTATATCTCGGTGGCGCCGCCGGCCCTGAGTTTCGCCCCGACCGAGGCGCGTTATTCGCGCGGCATGGACAGGGTGATCACCGTGTCGACCAATCCGAATGCGCTCAGCATCGTCGACCCGTTCTCGAGCGCGATCCGTACTGTCAGCCTGCCGGCGCCGGTCAAGAACTTCAGCCTCAGTCCGAACGGCAAACTCGCAATCGTGCTGTATGACAGCGTGGCGAGCCTGGTCGACCTGGAGACGGCAACGCTGCTGAAATCCTTTGCCACCGGCGGCAAGCATACCGACGCCTTCGTCACCGACACCGCCATCGCCTACTTCGTCGGCCAGACCGACGGGCAATGGGTGAATCCGTCGATTGTGTATTTCAATGCGCGTACCGGCGAAGACATCAGCAAACCGGTGACGGGCAGCTTCGGTTATTTCTACGGCACCCAGTACGGTATCTACGCAGGCCTGAAGAACAAGGTGTTCGTGATGTCGCAGGGCTTGTCGCCGGCCGACCTGAATTTCTTCACGATCGACCCGCAAACCAATGCCGTCATCGATTCGGGCGACTCGCCTTACCATGGCGACTACAGTATGAGCACACCGCTTTACCTGTCGGAAACCCAGGATGTGCTGTTCACCAGCACCGGCAACATCTTCAACACCAGCAACCTGCGCTATGCCGGCGCGCTGTCGATCCCCAGCGGGGACGCGATCGTTTCGCTCAGCAATTCGGCGGCGAAGGACGAGACCATCGTCCTGTCAGGAAAGCGCGAATGGTATCCGGCGTCGACGACCCTGCCGGCCAAGTACCAGATCTATAACAGCGCCCTGTTCTTCCCGGGTGGCTCGGCCGACCTGCCGGTCCTGGACGGCAAGCAGACCTACGGCATGAAGATCTGGCACAGCGCCAATGGCCGCCGGGTCGTGCTCGTGCAGCAGGGCTCCGCCACGCCGCAAGCGGCTGGAGTGAAATACTTCGTGCTGGGACTCTGACACGCAAGCGCCGGCCTGTGCCCATCCTGCCAAAGCCCGCCCGAGCCCAGCTCGTGCGGGCTTTGTTGTTGCTGCTATGGCATGCGGGCAATTTTGTAAAGGGAGGCGCGGCAGGAATGCAGCTCTCTATACCGTATTTCTCAAGCAGCCTGGAACCGATACGACGACGCCGCTCGCCCGGCGCCGCACGCGAGGCGCCGCTGCCCGGACATCAGGACGATCGTCCGGTGTGGAGGATCCCGGTGCCGCTGCTGTCGATCGGCGCCCTCGAGGTCAAGAACATCGACCTGCGCCTGATGGACCTGCCTTTCGAGGGCGACCTACTCGTGCTGGGCGCCGATTTCCTGCACCGGCACGGCGTGTATCTTGCCCGGGACCAGAGCCAGATCGACTTCTCTCCGGTAGCCAGTCCGCGGACCCTGAAACGCGGTTCGGTCGACGTGATACCGCAGGCCCTGAACTGAAGCGCCGGTCAGCACTTGCCTGGCCGACGTTGAAAATGCTGCTACGCGCGCTACACTGAATCAGGTTGGCCAGGTTGCGGAGATGACATGGATACGCGAAGCGCAGGCATCATACGGCGAGTGATCGCCTCCCTATTGCTGGCCGGCGGGCTCGGCGGCTGCGTGCTTGCGCCGCCCTATGCCTACGATGCGACCTATCCGGGGTATGGCGGCTATCCGGGCTATGCCGCTCCACCCGTCGCGCTCGACCTCGGCTTCAGCTTCTACGACGGGCCGCGCCATGGCTACCGTGGCGACCGACATCATGGCTGGGGCGACGGCGGCGGCTGGTCCGGACGCGGCGGCGGTCCCGGCCAACATGGCGGCTGGAGAGGCGGCCGGGGCCGGCACTGACGGAGGGCGCCGCGCTTCGATCGCAGAATCGATCCCCCACAAAGGCGGATTTTTCCGGTTGCCGGGCTCCACTATACTGCCGGGATCGACATTCCAGGATCCCGCCGTGCGCCGCCTGCTCCCTCTTGCCTTTGCCTGCCTGCCCCTGTTCGCTGCCGCCTCCAGCACACCCGCCGCCACGGTCGCTGCGCTATGGGAAGCGTCCAGCCACGCCCCCGGCGTGCCGGCGGATGCGGAGCGCCTGCAGGGCCTGTTCCGCAGCGAAGCCATCGTCGCGGGCGGCGTCAATCGCGACGGCCGGCCGCTGTTCCAGGCCATGAAGGCGAGCGATTTCATCGCGGGACAGCGCCAGGCACGGCCGCATGGCTTCTACGAGTGCGAAGTGGCGCGCGAGGTGAAGCAGTACGAGCGCTTCGCGACCGTGTACAGCGTGGTCGAAACGCGGCGCGACCCCAGCGCCGCGAAAGCCGATTACACCGGCGTGAACAGCATCCAGCTTTACCGCGATGAACAGGGCTGGAAAATCGTCTCCCTGTACTACCACGTCGAACAGCCGGGCGCACCGATACCGCTTGATGGCGGTAAAACCGGTGCTTGCCTGGGCGCATGACGGTCCGGTATTACCAACCAGGCTTGGCCCATCTCATCGCGCAATTTCTATCCTGGCGGCAACATGCTTCCTCACCCCTAACCTGGAGGAAGCACATGAGCGAAGCAAGCGCAGAGTCCGGCCTGACGGACAAGCTGATGGGGCCGGTGTCCGCCATCATCGACAAGCAGCGTGAGCAGTTAATGCCGATGCTGGCCGGCGGCGCTGGGCAAGCCGCGCAGCATGCCTTGCGCGACGACGAATGCGTGCGCAAGATGGCGAGCTTCTGTTATCCCTTGCTGCCCGGGTTGGTCAGGCTGGCGGTCAAGGAGCCGGTGTTCGTCAGCTTCGTGATGAATAACCGCGAGCGGGTGCTGGGCCGCCTTGCTTCTTCTTCCTGATCAGGGCGCCACCGGTTCGGCTTCCTTTGCCTTGACGTGGCCGCGGCTGATGCTGTCGCCATCGTTGCGGCGCAGGCGCCAGAAGACCACCGAGGACAGCAGCGTCATCGCGGCCAGGGTCGCGAAGCCGTGGTGCAGGGCCTGGGCCACCTGCACCCGGTTGTCCTGGGCCACCGGTCCCAGGAACCAGGCCGTGACGATCGATCCTGCCGCCAGGCCGAAGCTCATCGACAGCTGCTGGAAGGAGCTCGACATGGTGCTGGCCATGCTCGAGTCTTGCGGCTCGATGTCGGCGTAGGCCAGCGTGTTCATGCTCGAGAACTGCAGCGAATTGAAGAAGCCCTGCGCCAGGCTGATCGCGACGATGACGTAGAAGGGCGTGCCCGGCCCGACCAGGGTGAACAGGGCGATCGTCAAGCCGATGCAGACCGTATTCACGGTGAGGATATTGCGGTAGCCGAAGCGCGCCAGCAGCCTCGGCGCGAACATCTTCATGCCCATGGCCGCCAACGCGGACGGCATCATCAGGAGGCCCGACTGCCAGGCCGGCAGGCCCAGACCCAGCTGGTACAGCAGCGGCAGGAGGAAGGGCAGGCCGCCCACGCCCAAGCGGGTGAGGAAACCGCCCGCCACCGAGATGCGGAAGGTGCGCACCTTGAACAGGCTCAGGCGCAGCAGCGGGTGGCGAATGTGCAGCGCGTGCCAGGCATAGGCGCCCAGCAGGCCGAGCGACAGCGCCAGCAGCAGCCCGGCCGTGAGCGCATCGAGCGAGTGTTCGCCGAACACTTCCAGCAACCACGACAGGATGGCGGTGCCGCTGCTGAACAGGAGCAGGCCGATGACGTCGAGCGGGCGCTTTTCGATCCCCTGGTAGTCGGGCATGTGCTTCCAGACCAGATAGAGGGCGGCCAGTCCCACCGGCACGTTGACGAAGAAAATCATCCGCCACGAGGTCCAGTACACGATCAGCCCGCCCACCGTCGGCCCCAGCAGCGGGCCGATGAGGGCCGGGATGATGACGAAGTTCATCGCGCCCAGCAGCTCGTTCTTGGGAAAGGTGCGCACGATGGCCAGGCGGCCGACCGGCATCATCATGGCGCCGCCCAGGCCCTGCAGCAGGCGTGCGGCGGTCATCATCCGGGCATCGACCGACAGGCCGCACAGGACCGAGGCGATCGTGAAGATCGAGATGGCGGTGAAGAACACGCGCCGGGTGCCGAAGCGGTCCGCCATCCAGCCGCTGAGCGGGATGCCGACCGCCAGGCCGAGGATGTAGCTGGTGACCACCGATTTCAGGCTCAGCGGCGTGACCTGCAGGCTGGCCGCGATGCTCGGGATGGCGGTATTGACGATGGTGGCGTCGAGCTGCTCCATGAACAGGGCAGTCGCGACGAGCCAGGGCAGGTAGCGCTTGATGATGCTGGGGTCGGTCAATCGGGCCTCGTGATACCGGCGTGCCGGGCGGCCGCCTCGGACCCGATTGTGTCATACATCGCTGCGGCGCATTGTTCGCTTGCCGCTGCGGAATTGCCTATAAGCCAACTTAGAAGCGGTAGGCTGCCTTGGCGATAATCCAGTTGGCGCCGCCGTTCGGGCTCTTGATGCTGGCGTTCGAGTAGTGCTGGTACCGCAGGCCGAAATCCCACTTGGCGGTGGTGTAGCCGACGCCGATGTGGTCGCCGAACTGGAACGCCGTGGACAGTTCCTTGTCCCCGTTCTTGTACAGGGTGGAGAACAGGTTGACGCCGATGCCGGCCTCGCCATACAGGCCGAGCTTGCTGTCGCTCTGGTAGCGCAGCACCGGCGTGAAGCCGACCACGGCAATGTTCTTCTTGCGGCCCGGGACGTTTTCGTAGGCGCGCAGGCGCCACAGGGCAAGGTTGGTTTCCCAGTAGCCCGACAGGTGGTAGCCGTTGCGGGCAAACCAGCGTTGTTCCCAATCCTTCTGGACGGCGAGGCGCAGCATGCGCTGCTCGGGATTGGTGCCGACTTCGAGCGAGGCCGAGTCGGCCCAGCCGCCGAGGGCGGAGGTGGTTTGCGCCAGGGCGGCGGGGGCGCAGGCAGCGGCGGCCAGGGCCGCAACGATGCCGGCGAGTTTCTTCATGATGGACATGTTTTTCTTTCTTAACAGGGCCGAAATATTGTGCAATGCACTATTGTACTAGCGAGAACAAATCGCCGCTGTTCGCCACCTTGTGCTGGCGCGCGGGTATGATAGACGCCCCGCAGAACGCTTATTTTTCTCCAGTCCCGCATGACCGAACCGACCAGCACTCCCCTGTATCCGCTTGCCGCGCCGACCCAGCAGCAGGTGGCGCCCACCGTCCTGCCGCACGATCCCGTGGCGGAGCACATTGCCGCCCATCTCGGCCGGATCGATATCGTCTTCCACGACACCATCGCCGACCCGGTGCAGGTCGATATCCACGTGGTGCCGGCCAACGAGCGCACGCCCTTCCTGCGCCTGGTGACCTCGGGCATGAGCAGCCGCCCGATGACCGTGCCGGAGGGCGCGCCGCCCTTCGCCGAACTGATGATGGCGCTGCCGGCGGACTGGAAGCTGGACGAGCAATCGGTGCAGGACGAGCGCTGGTACTGGCCGGTGGCCCTGCTGCGCCACCTGGCCCATTACCCGCACCAGCACGCCACCTGGCTCGGCCTCGGCCATACGGTGCCGAACGGGCATCCGGCCAAGCCGTATGCGAAGGGTGTCGCGTTCACCGGCGCCATCCTGCTGCCGCCGGCCTCGGCGCCGGACGCATTTGCCGCGCTCGAGCGCGACGGCAAGGACATTTATTTCCACTGTGTCGTGCCGCTCTACGAAGCCGAGCTGAACCTGGTGAAGCGCAAGGGCTTCCCGGCGCTGCTGGACGGCTTCAACGACAAGGGCGTGACCGACCTGGTCGTCCCCGGCCGCAAGAACACCGTCAAGAAGTTCCTCGGGCTGTTCTGATGACGCCCATCGCCTTCCTCGGGATCGGCCTGATGGGAAGGCCGATGGCGGGCCGCCTGGCCCAGGCCGGCTCGCAGTCCGGACACACGCTGCGCGCCTGGAACCGGACCTTCGCGAAAGCCGAGGCGCTGCGCGGCAGCGGGGCGCAGCCGACCGCGGAGCTGGCGCAGGCGGTACGTGGGGCGCACGTCGTCATTTCCATGCTCGAAGCGGGGCCGGTGGTGGGCGAGGTGATCGCCGCCGCGCTGCCCGCGCTCGAACCGGGCACGCTCTGGATCGACATGAGCTCGACGCGCCACGACGAAGCGCTGGCCTTCCACGCGACGCTGGCGGCGCACGGTTGCCGCTTCATGGATGCGCCGGTGTCGGGCGGCGTCGGCGGCGCCGAGGCGGGCCAGCTCGCCATCATGGCGGGCGGCGCGCAGGCCGATTTTGACCAAGTGGTAAAAATCCTCGAGGCGATGGGCAGGCCGCAGCGCGTCGGACCGGTGGGCAGCGGGCAGGTGGCAAAGTTGTGCAACCAGCTGATCGTCGGCGCCACGCTGGAAGTGGTGGCCGAGGCCTTGCTGCTGGCGCAGGCCGCGGGCGCCGATCCGGTGGCGGTGCGCGAGGCGATCCGCGGCGGCTTCGCGGGCAGCCGCATCCTCGAAGTGCACGGGCAGCGCATGCTGGACCGGAATTTCATTCCGGGCGGGCAGGTCAAAAGCCAGCTGAAGGATTTGAGGAACGTGCTGGCCGCGGCAGGGGCGGCGGGATTGACGCTGCCGGTGACGCAGCTGGTGACGCGGCAGTACGAGACGATCGAAGCGGCCTTGCCGACGGCGGATCATGCGGCGGCGCTGCTGGCGCTGGAGCGGATGAATCCGGGGATCCGGCTGGGAGACGCGGCAGACCAATTACCGTAGGGTGGGCGGCTTTGCCGCCCACGCGTTCAGCCAGCAATAGAATGGCCGCGCGGATAGCATTACCGTGATTTGAACGCGTGGGCAGGAAACCTGCCCACCCTACGACAATCAGGTTTGCGGCAAGCTCTTCTCCACCAGCCGCACCCAGTAACTCGCCCCGATCGGCAGCAAGTTGTCATTGAAGTCATAACTCGTGTTATGCAGCTGGCAGGGCCCCAGTCCATGACCGCCGGCGCGGTGCGTGCCTTCGCCGTTGCCGATGAAGACATAGCAGCCCGGCTTTTCCTGCAGCATGAAGGCGAAATCTTCCGCCCCCATGGTCGGCTCGACATTGGTATCGACCCGCTCCGCCCCCACCACCTCGCGCATCGCCTCGACCGCGAAGGCGGTCTGCGCCGGATGGTTGATCAGCGGCGGATAGTTCCGCTTGAAGTTGAAGTCGACCGAGGCATTGAAGGCGGCCGCCACGCCGCTAGCGATCTCTTCCATGCGGCGCTGGATCAGGTCCAGCACGGCGGTCGAGAAGGTGCGCACGGTACCCACCAGTTCCGCTGTGTCGGGAATGACGTTGGTGGCGCTGCCGGCATGGATCTGGGTGATCGACAGCACCGCCGATTCCAGCGGATTCTTTTCGCGCGACACGATGGTCTGCCAGGCCTGCGCGATCTGCACCGCCACCATCACCGGGTCGATGCCGCGGTGCGGCTGCGCCGCATGCGCGCCCTTGCCGCGCACAACGACGCGGAACTCGTTACTGGAGGCCATCATCGGCCCGGACACCACGCCGAAATGCCCTTCCGGGATGCCCGGCCAGTTGTGCATGCCGTACACCGCCTCCATCGGGAATTGCTCGAACAGGCCGTCGTCCATCATGCGGCGCGCGCCGCCGCCGCCTTCTTCGGCCGGCTGGAAGATCAGGTAGACGGTGCCGTCGAAGTTGCGGTGCTGCGCAAGATGGTGGGCCGCGCCGAGCAGCATGGCGGTGTGGCCGTCATGGCCGCAGGCGTGCATCTTGCCCGGATGGCGGGAGGCGTGCGCGAAGCCGTTGATCTCTTGCATGGGCAGGGCATCCATGTCGGCGCGCAGGCCGATGGCGCGGTTCGAGCTGCCGTTCTTGACAATGCCGACCACGCCGGTCACGCCCAGGCCACGCACGACCGGGATGCCCCATTCCGTCAGGCGCGCCGCCACCACGTCGGCGGTGCGTTGCTCTTCGTAGCACAGTTCCGGGTGCGCATGCAGGTCGCGCCGGATCTCCTGCAGCTGAGGTTGGAAGGCGAGAAGTGGTTCCACGAGTTTCATCTGTCTCTCCGTTTTGTCATGCTTGCATTGCAGGCTTTGAATCATTGTAGCCTGCCTTAAACAGTCGATGAAAGAGGGGGCACGAAGCGCCGCGGAATCGGATAAAGTATTGGTTTAACGAAGTATTTCCGTCTCACTCCTCGCCCATGCCAGTCACACAAGTCCGCGCCGCCTGCCCCCACGATTGCCCCGATACCTGCGCCATCCTCGTCACCGTCGACAACGGGGTCGCGACTGAAGTGAAGGGCGATCCGGAGCATCCGACCACGGCCGGCGTGCTGTGCACCAAGGTGTCGCGCTACGTCGAGCGCAGCTACCACCCGGACCGCGTGCTGTACCCGATGCGCCGCGTGGGCCGCAAGGGCGAAGGAAAATTCGAACGCATCACCTGGGAACAGGCCATCGACGAGATCGCGCAGCGCCTCGGCGAGATCGCCAAACGCGACCCGCAAGCCATTCTCCCGTACAGCTATGCCGGCACCATGGGACTGGTGCAGGGCGATTCGATGTCTTTGCGCTTTTTCAACAAGCTCGGGGCCTCGCTGCTGGACCGCACCATCTGCGCCACCGCCGGCGCCACCGGCTACAAGTACACCATCGGCGGCTCGGTCGGCACCGACATCGAACATTTCCAGGATGCGAAGCTGATCCTGATCTGGGGCGGCAACCCGATCGCCTCGAACCTGCACCTGTGGATGCGCGTGCAGGAAGCCAAGCGCCGCGGCGCCAGGCTGGTCGCGATCGACCCCTACCGCTCGCTGACGGCCGAGAAGTGCCACCAGCACATTGCCCTGCTGCCGGGCACGGACGCCGCGCTGGCGCTGGGCATGATGCACGTCCTGATCGCCGAAGACCTGATCGACCACGACTACGTCGAAAAATACACGCTCGGTTACGAGGAGCTCAAGGCACGCGCGCTCGAATGGACGCCGCAGCGCACCGCCGAGACCTGCGGCATCACGGCCGATGAGGTGATCGAACTGGCACGCCTGTACGGCCAGACCGCCCGCAGCGGCGAGGGTGCGGCGATCCGCATGAACTATGGCCTGCAGCGCGTGCGCGGCGGCGGCATGGCGGTGCGCAACATCGCCTGTTTGCCGGCCCTGGTCGGCGCCTGGCGCCACAAGGCCGGCGGCGTGCAGCTGTCGACCTCGGGCTCCTTCCCGGCCAACCGCGCGGCCCTGCAGCGCCCCGACCTGCTGGACGGCCGCATGCCGCGCACCATCAACATGACCACCATCGGCGACGACCTGCTGAAGGACGCCTCGCCGGAGTTCGGCCCGAAGATCGAGGCCGTGATCGTCTACAACGCCAATCCGCTGGCGATCGCGCCCGACTCGGCGAAAGTGCAGCAGGGCTTCGAGCGCGAAGACCTGTTCACCGTGGTGCTGGAACACTTCCAGACCGACAGCGCCGACTACGCCGACATCCTGCTGCCGGCCACCACCCAGCTCGAGCACGTCGATGCGCACCTGGCCTACGGCCACCTGTACATGATGGCGAACAACGCGGCGATTGCGCCGATCGGCGAAGCCAGGCCGAACACCGAGTTCTTCCGCCTGCTGGCGGCGCGCATGGGCTTCGACGACCCCTGCTTCAAGGAGACCGACGAGCAACTGGCGGCCCAGGCGTTCGACAAGCGCCACGAGCGCGCGGTGCACTTCGACTGGGAGTCGCTCAAGCGCAAGGGCTGGCAGAAACTCGACATGCCGGAGGCGCCCTTCGCCGAAGGCGGCTTCCCGACCCCGTCGGGCAAGTGCGAATTTTATTCGAGCAGCATGGCGCGCGACGGGCTCGACCCGGTCCCGGCCTATATCCCGCCGTACGAATCGCCCGCTTCCAATCCGGAGCTGGCGCGGAAGTACCCGCTGGCGATGATCTCGCCTCCGGCAAGGAACTTCCTCAACTCAACCTTTGTCAACGTACAAAGCCTACGTGCAACCGAGGGCGAGCCGCACCTCGACATCCACCCGAACGACGCCGCCCGCCGCGGCATCGCCCACGGTGACATGGCGCGTATTTTCAACGACCGCGGCGCATTCCTTGCCCGTGCACGCGTCACCGACAAGGCGCGCGAAGGGCTGGTGGTGGGCTTGTCGATCTGGTGGAAGAAACTCGCCAGCGACGGCAAGAACGCGAACGAAGTCACCAGCCAGCGATTGACCGACATGGGCAGGGCGCCTACTTTCTACGACACCCTGGTGCAGGTCGAAAAGGCCGCACCGCCGACGCGAGATGAAATCCACCACTAGATTTTCCCGGGCTTTCAAGCCATTCATGGCCGCCGCCGCCGCGGCCATGATGTTGTCAAGCTGCTCATCCCTCTCCTACTACACCCAGGCCGCCCAGGGCCAGTTCGAACTGCTGACGGATTCCCGTCCGATCGACGACTGGCTGGCCGATCCCGCCACCAAGCCGACCCTGCGCCACCGCCTGGAGGCGGCGCGCCAGATCCGGCGCTACGCGATCCAGGAACTGAAACTGCCCGACAACGGCAGCTACACCAATTTCACCAACATCAAGCGGCCCTACGTGCTGTGGAACGTGGTGGCCACGCCCGAGCTGTCGCTGAAACCCATGCAGTGGTGCTTCCCGGTGGCCGGCTGCGTAAACTACCGCGGCTACTACAGCAAGGACGAGGCCCAGGCCTATGCGAAGCAGCTGCGCCGCCAGGGCCACGACGTGGAAGTGGGCGGCGTCAGCGCGTATTCGACCCTGGGCTGGTTCAGCGACCCCCTGATCTCGACCTTCATCAATTACCCGGATGCCGAGCTGGCGCGCCTGATCTTCCACGAGCTGGCGCACCAGGTGGTCTACGTGCCGGGCGATTCGAAGTTCAACGAATCCTTCGCCAGCGCGGTCGAGCAGGCCGGCGTCGAAGGCTGGCTGGAACGCTTCGGCAATCCGGCCATGGTCGAGGCCTTCGAGCGCTACACGACGCGCAAGAAGGATTTCATGGCGCTGCTGGTGCGCTACCGCGGCGAGCTGGAGAAGACCTACGCGAGCGACCTGAGCCGCGACGAAAAACGCGCCACCAAGACGCGCCTGTTCATCGCGCTCAAGGACGACTACCAGGTGCTCAAGGCGAACTGGGGCGGGTATTCCGGCTACGACCGCTTCTTCGCCGAGCCGCTGTCGAACGCCCACCTGGCCTCGATCGCCACCTACAACGACTTCGTTCCCGCCTTCCGCGCGCTGCTGCGCAAGGAACGCAGCTGGGGCGCCTTCTACAAATCGGTCAACCAGCTCGCCCAGCTCGACAAGGCGGACCGGCATCGCGTATTGCACAAGCTGGCGGCGCCGGCCACGACCGCGCCGCTCGTGGTGCAGCGCACCATGGGCGACAGTGCAGGTTTGGGAAAATAAGCCCATGTAGAGGACACGTTCCAATCGACTTAAAAGAACTTGCGCCAGTTGTCGCTGCCCGATAGCATCACAAACAGGCGATAGCAAAGGCGCAAGCTTCGCGCGCGCGCGTACGCTCGGACCACCACGATAACTATTCGAGACAAAAGGGCATCCGATGGACAAAATCTGGCTGAAGTCGTACCCACCGAACGTTCCTGCTGAAATCAACCCGGACCAGTACGGCTCGCTGGTGCACATGCTGGAGGAATCCTTCAGCAAGTACGCCGCCCGCAATGCCTACGTCTGCATGGACAAGTTCCTGACCTACGGCGAGCTGGATGCGTATTCGAAGAAGCTGGCGGCCTGGCTGCAGAGCCGGGGCATGGAACGCGGCGCCCGCGTGGCGATCATGATGCCGAACGTGCTGCAGTACCCGATCGCGATCGCTGCCGTCCTGCGCGCCGGCTACACCGTGGTCAACGTGAACCCGCTGTACACGCCGCGCGAGCTCGAGCACCAGATCAAGGATTCGGGCAGCGAAGCGATCATCGTGCTCGAGAACTTCGCGCACACGGTGCAGCAGGTGATGGGCAAGACCCCGCTCAAGCACGTGGTGGTGGCGAGCATGGGCGAGATGCTGGGCGGCGCCAAGGGCATGCTGGTCAATTTCGTGGTCCGCAACGTCAAGAAGATGGTGCCGGAATACGCGCTGCCGAGCATGGTGCGCTTCAAGGAAGCGCTGGCGCAGGGCGCCAGGATGCCGTTCTCGCCGGTCGAGCTGAAGGCATCCGACGTCGCCTTCCTGCAGTACACCGGCGGCACCACCGGCGTCTCGAAGGGCGCCACGCTCACGCACCGCAACGTGATCGCCAACGTGCTGCAGACCGAAGCCTGGTCTGAGCCGGCCATGAGCCAAGGAGGAGCAAAAGGCGACGAGCAGACCGTGATCGTGTGCGCGCTGCCGCTGTACCACATCTTCGCGCTGACGGCCTGCGCGATGTGGGGCATGCGCACCGGCGCGCTGAACATCCTGATCGTGAACCCGCGCGACATCCCGGCCTTCATCAAGGAGCTCGGCAAGTACAAGATCAACATGCTGCCGGCGGTGAACACGCTGTACAACGCGCTGGTCAACCACCCGGACATCGGCAGCGTCGATTTCTCGGGCCTGAAGGTGTCGAACGGCGGCGGCATGGCGGTGCAGAAGGCCGTCAACGACAAGTGGAAGCAGGTCACGGGCACCGCCATCATCGAGGGCTACGGCCTGTCCGAGACCTCGCCGGTGGCCACCTGCAACCGCGCCGACGTGAAGGAATTCACCGGCACCATCGGCCTGCCGATCCCGTCCACCGACATCGCCATCCTGGACGATGCCGGCAAGCCGATGGCGATCGGCCAGATCGGCGAGATCGCGATCCGCGGCCCGCAGGTGATGGCCGGCTACTGGAACCGCCCGGACGAAACGGCCAAGGTCATGACGCCGGATGGCTTCTTCAAGTCGGGCGACGTCGGCATCATGGACGAAAACGGCTACGTGAAGATCGTCGACCGCAAGAAGGACATGATCCTGGTCTCGGGCTTCAACGTCTACCCGAACGAGCTGGAAGGCGTGATCGCCGGCCACCCGGGCGTGCTGGAATGCGCCGTGATCGGCGTGCCGGACGAGCATTCCGGCGAAGCGGTGAAGGTCTTCGTGGTGCGCAAGGACCCGAACCTGACCGCCGAGCAGCTGATGGACTACTGCAAGCAGCAGTTCACCGGCTACAAGAAACCGAAGTACATCGAGTTCCGCGACGAGCTGCCGAAGACCAACGTCGGCAAGATCCTGCGCCGCGCACTGCGGGACGAGAAGCAGGCGGAAACAACCGCCTGATGGCAGCATGATGGCTGGCACGGTTGCCGGCCCGTCGAAGCCGCCCGCGTCCCGGGCGGCTTCGCGCTTTTTATGGACACAGCAAGAGAACACGGAAGGTGAGGCACGGATGGACAAGTTTTGGCTCAAGTCGTATGAGGAAGGCGTACCCGCGGAGATCGATCCGACCCAGTACCGCTCCCTGACGCACCTGCTGGAGGAGGCGTTCCGCAAGTACGCCGACCGCAAGGCCTATGCGTGCATGGGCAAGACGCTCACGTTCTCCGAACTCGACCGCCTGTCCGGCCGCATGGCCGCCTGGCTGCAGGGCCGCGGCCTCAAGCCCGGCGCGCGCGTGGCGATCATGCTGCCGAACGTGCTGCAGTACCCGGTGGCGATGGCCGCCGTGCTGCGCGCCGGCTACGTCATCGTCAACGTCAATCCGCTGTACACCCCGCGCGAACTGCAGCACCAGCTGGCCGATTCGGGCGCCGAAGCCATCGTGGTGCTGGAGAACTTCGCGCACACGCTGGAACAGGTCGTCCAGCACACCCAGGTCAAGCACGTGGTGGTGGCCAGCATGGGCGACCTGCTGGGCGGCCTGAAGGGCATGCTGGTCAACCTGGTGGTCCGCAAGGTCAAGAAGATGGTGCCGGCCTGGTCGCTGCCGGGCTCGGTCGGCTTCAAGCGCATGCTGGCCGAGGCTTCGGGCGCCACCCTGCGCCCGGTCGCGATCGGCCACGACGACGTCGCCTTCCTGCAGTACACCGGCGGCACCACCGGCGTGTCCAAGGGCGCGGTCCTGACGCACAAGAACGTGATCGCCAACGTGCTGCAGAACGAAGCCTGGTTCGCGCCGACGCTCGGCAAGATCAAGGCCGGCGAGCAGCCGCAGTTCGTGTGCGCGCTGCCGCTGTACCACATCTATGCGCTGACCGTGTGCGCCCTGCTGGGCCTGCGCGTGGGCGGCATGAACCTCCTGATCCCGAACCCGCGCGACATCCCCGGCTTCATCAAGGAGCTCACCGACTACCGCATCAACATCTTCCCGGCCGTGAACACACTGTACAACGGCCTGGTGAACAACCCCGAATTCGCCAAGCTCGACTTCTCGGGCCTGCTGGTGTGCCCGGGCGGCGGCATGGCGGTGCAAAAAGCCGTGGCCGACAAGTGGCTGCAAATCACCGGCACCCCGATCGTCGAAGGCTATGGCCTGTCCGAGACCTCGCCGGTGGTCACCGCGAACCGCTGCGACATCACCGACTTCACCGGCACCATCGGCCTGCCGCTGCCCTCGACCGAGATCCGCATCCTGGACGAAGCGGGCAACCAGGTTCCGTTCGGCACCGCCGGCGAGATTGCGGTGCGCGGCCCGCAGGTGATGGCCGGCTACTGGCAGCGCGACGACGAGACCGCCAAGGTCATGACCCCGGACGGCTTCTTCAAGACCGGCGACGTCGGCATCATGGACGAGCAGGGCTATACCCGCATCGTCGACCGCAAGAAGGACATGATCCTGGTCTCGGGTTTCAATGTGTATCCGAACGAGATCGAGGGCGTGGTCGCGGCGATGCCGGGCGTGCTGGAGGTGGCTTGCGTCGGCGTGCCGGACAAGAACTCGGGCGAGGCGGTCAAGCTGTACATCGTCAGGAAGGACCCGGCGCTCACCAGCGAGCAGGTGATGGCCTTCTGCAAGGAGCAGTTCACCGGCTACAAGCGGCCGAAGTACGTCGAGTTCCGCGAGACGCTGCCCAAGACCAACGTGGGCAAGATCCTGCGCCGCGAACTGCGCGACGAAAAAACCTCGGCCTGAGCCCTCTCGACAAGATCGTAGGGTGGGCGGCTCCACCCGTCGATCAGGCATACCGTTGTTGTCGATGCCGCCCACGCGTTCAACTCCCGCATGAGCAGACGAGGCGGCTGTTCGAATTCTGTTTGAACGCGTGGGCGGCGTCCGCGCTGCAGCTGATCATATCGCCGGGTGCAGCCGCCCACCTACGACCGGGTCCTAGCTTGTCCGCTCGGCGCCCGCCACCCCGTCCGCCACCCGGAACGCCGCCAGTTGCGCCACCGCCGACTTCGCGTCGCGCACATCCCCCAATCCCATGAAGTGCGTCAGCGTCTGCTTCGGCGTGATCTCCAGCAGCATGTAGCCGCGCCGGTCGCTGCGCCCATACAGCATGTGCGGATTGTTCGCCATGTGCGCCTCGGTCTTGTCCTGCGCGCGCGAACTCGAGGTGACCGAGGTCCCCACGAACTCGGTCGCCACCACCGGATTCTGCTTCGACACCGGCCTGGAAAAATCCGGCCGCAGCGAAGTCGCGTAAAAGGTGTGCACGTCGCCGCCCAGCACCAGCGGGTTGTGCGCGCCGTGCTTCACGAGCGTGTCGAGCAGGCGCCGGCGCGCCGCCGGATAGCCATCCCAGCCGTCGGTCCAGAAGCGTCCGTCATCCGGCTTCAGCACCGGCACGCTGCTCGACTGCGCCATCAGGGTCTGCTGGGCCAGGATGTTCCAGGTTGCGCGCGAGGTCGCCAGTCCCTGTTCCAGCCAGGCTTCCTGCTCCGCGCCCAGCATGGTGCGGCGCGGATCGCGCAGGGCCTCGCAGGCGCGGGCAAACACGGCGTTCGAGCCGCCGCGCGTGGCGGATTTGGTGCAGGCCTGCGGCGTGCGGTACTGGCGGTCGTCCAGCACGTGGAAGCGCGCCAGCCGGCCCCAGTCGACACGCTGGAACAGGTCGACCTTCGCGAAACCGTCGCGCCGCACGGCGGGCAGGCGCAGCGGCATGTGTTCGTAGAAGGCCTGGTAGGCCGCGGCGCGGCGGGCGGCAAAGTCGGCTGCCTGCCGCTCGTCGCGCGGGCCCGCGTAGTCGTTGGCCACTTCGTGGTCGTCCCAGGTCACGATCCAGGGCGCGGCGTGGTGCGCCGCCTGCAGGTCGGGGTCGCTCTTGTACTGCGCATAGCGCCGGCGGTAGTCGGATAGCGTGAACGATTCGTTGCTGCGCACCGCCCGCGTCGGGTGGCGCAGCTGGTAGGGACCCCATTCGTAGATGTAGTCGCCCAGGAAGGCGACCAGGTCGGGGCTGCTCGCCGCGATGTGGCGGTGCGCGGCATAGCTGCCGAATTCCCAGTGCTGGCAGGAGGCGACCGCCAGCTTGAGCGCGGCCGGCATGTCGTCGCGCGCGGGCGCGGTGCGGGTGCGGCCGACCGGGCTGACGGCATCGCCCAGCATGAAGCGGTACCAGTACCAGCGGCCCGGCGCCAGGCCCTTCACGTCCACGTGGACGCTGTGGGCCAGTTCCGGGGACGCTACCGCCGTGCCTTTGGCCACGATGTTGCGGAAGCCCTCGTCGCCGGCGACTTCCCAGCGTACCGGCAGCGCGACCGGCGGCGTGCTCTCCGCCTTGAGCGGGTCGCTCAGGATGCGGGTCCACAGGATGACGGAATCGGGCAGGGGCGAGCCCGAGGCCACGCCCAGGGCGAAGGGGTAGGGGCCTTGCGCGGACGCGGCGCAGGCGCTCAGGCTGGCGGCCGACAGCGCGGCCGACAGCCGCGCGGCGTCGAGCAGGAACAGCCGGCGCCCGTTTGCCATCGGCTCAGTCGTGCGAGATCAGCGAATCGAGCGGCGGCAGCTGGCGCGGCTTGCGGTCCGGCCCGGTGGCCACGTAGGTCAGCTGCGCTTCGGTGACCTTGACGACGTCCGCCTGCAGGCGGTTGCGCTCGGCGTAGACCTCGACGCAGACGGTGATCGAGGTATTGCCGACCTTGACGATCTCGGCATAGAAGGACAGCAGGTCGCCCACGAAGACGGGCTGCTTGAACAGGAAGGAATTCACGGCAATCGTCGCCACGCGTCCGTTCGCGCGGCGGGTGGCCGGCAGCGAGCCGGCGACGTCGACCTGGGCCATGATCCAACCGCCGAACACGTCGCCGTACACGTTGGCATCGGACGGCGCCGGCATCACGCGCAGTTCCGGCATCTTGCCTTCGGGCAGGCGGGTTCGTGGCGTGGCGGCATTTTGTGGCGTGGTCATCTTGTTTTCTCGGTAAAAGCTACAATCGTCCCGAATTGAACCATAAATCCCCCAGCCCTGCCATGCGACGCACTCCTTCCAGTAACCACCCCCTGCCCCCCGATTCGAAGGGCGTGCCCCGCAACGACTGGGCCACGCTGCGCACCCTGTTCCCCTACCTGTGGGTCTATAAATGGCGCGTGCTGGCCGCGCTCGGCGCGCTGATCGGCGCCAAGATGGCCAACGTCGGCGTGCCGCTGGTGCTCAAGCGCCTGATCGACCAGCTCGCGATCGACCCGAAAGACCCGCATGCGCTCTTGGCGCTGCCGCTCGGCGCGCTGGTCGCCTACGGCCTGCTGCGCCTGTCCACCACCGTGTTTACCGAGCTGCGCGAGTTCCTGTTCGCGCGCGTGACCCAGCGGGCGGTGCGCACCATCGCGCTGAAGGTGTTCCGCCACCTGCACGCGCTGTCGCTGCGCTTCCACCTGAACCGCCAGACCGGCGGCATGACGCGCGACATCGAGCGCGGCACGCGCGGCGTGAATTCCCTGATCTCCTACTCGCTGTTCAACGTCCTGCCCACGCTGGTGGAGATCACGCTGGTGCTCGGCTACCTAATGCTCAACTACGACATCTGGTTCAGCGTCATCACCGCGGTGGCGCTGGCCAGCTACATCGCCTTCACCGTGATCGTCACCGAGTGGCGCACGCACTTTCGCCGCACGATGAACGAGCTCGACTCCAAGGCCAACACCAAGGCCATCGATTCGCTGCTCAACTACGAGACCGTGAAGTACTTCGGCAACGAGGAATACGAGGCCAGGCGCTACGACCAGGGCCTGCAGAGCTTCGAGAACGCCGCGGTGCGGTCCCAGACCTCGCTCTCCTTCCTGAATACGGGCCAGTCCCTGATCATCGCCACCGCCGTCACCCTGATCCTGTGGCGCGCCACCGAGGGCGTGATCGCCGGCACCATGACCCTGGGCGACCTGGTGCTGGTCAACTCCTTCATGATCCAGCTGTACATTCCGCTGAACTTCCTGGGTGTGATCTATCGCGAGATCAAGCAGAGCCTGGCCGACATGGAGCGCCTGTTCTCGCTGCTCGACCAGAACCGCGAAGTGGCCGACGGCCCGCATGCGCAGCCGCTGGTCACGCGCGGCGCGCAAGTGGAGTTTTCGCACGTCGAGTTCAGCTACGAGACCAAGCGCCAGATCCTGTTCGACGTCGATTTCACCATTCCGGCCGGTACCACGACCGCGGTGGTGGGCCACAGCGGCTCGGGCAAGTCGACCTTGTCGCGCCTGCTGTTCCGCTTCTACGACGTGAACGGCGGCGCCATCCGCATCGACGGCCAGGACCTGCGCAACATCACCCAGCAGTCGCTGCGCGCCGCGATCGGCATCGTGCCCCAGGACACGGTGCTGTTCAACGACACCATCGAGTACAACATCGCCTATGGGCGGCCGGGCGCGTCCCACGCGGACATCGTGGCGGCGGCGCGCGCGGCCTCGATCCACGATTTCATCGAAAGCCTGCCGGACGGCTATGCCAGCATGGTGGGCGAGCGCGGCCTGAAACTGTCGGGCGGCGAGAAGCAGCGCGTGGCGATCGCCCGCACCTTGCTGAAGAACCCGGCGATCCTGATCTTCGACGAGGCGACCTCGGCGCTGGATTCGAAGTCGGAGCAGGCGATCCAGGCCCAGCTGAAGGAAATCGCCAAGGACCGCACGACGCTCGTGATCGCGCACCGGCTGTCGACCATCGCGGACGCGCAGCAGATCATCGTGCTGGATCATGGGCGCATCGTCGAGCGCGGCACCCACCAGTCGCTGCTGGCGGCGCGCGGCTTGTATGCGCAGATGTGGGAAAGGCAGCTGGCGCGGCCGGATGAGGAGCTGGCGTCGCCGCCGCTGGAGATTGCGAAGTAACTGAAACGGTATTCAGCATGCAGTTGAACGCGCGGGCGGGGGACCCGCCCACCCTACGGTAATCCGCTGCTCGTAGGGTGGTCGGCTTTGCCGACCGCGCGTTCAAACGGAGTGAGATCAGTAGGTATAGAACATCCGCTGGATATCCTTGGTATTGCTGGTCTTCGTCAGCGCCAGCATCAAGAGGATGCGCGCCTTCTGCGGGCTCAGCGTATCCGACACCACGAAGTCCAGCTGGTCGTCGTTCGCCTCGCCATTGCGCGCCACGATGCCCTGGCCCACGCGCGCCGAGCGCACGATCACGACACCCTTTTCACGCGCCGCGATCAGCGCCGGCTTGGTCCTGGCCGGCAGGCTGCCGTTGCCCACGCCCGCGTGCACCAGTCCCTTGGCGCCGGCGGCAACCAGCGCCTTCACCGCCACGTCGCCCACGTTCGCATAGGCATAGGCCACGTCCACCTGCGGCAGCGCGTCGAGCTTGCTCACGTCGAACTCGGTGTCCACCGTGTGCTTGCGCGTCACCTCGCGGTAGAAGAAAGGTTTGCCGCCCTGGATGTAGCCGATCATGCCCAGTTCGGCCGTACGGAAGGTGTCGGCCGTGGTGGTGTTCGACTTGGTGACGTCGCGCGCCGCGTGGATCTGGTCGTTCATCGCCACCAGCACGCCCTTGCCCACCGCGCTTGGCGAGCCGGCCAGGTTGACCGCGTTGTACAGGTTGATCGGGCCGTCGGCCGACAGCGCGGTGGACGGGCGCATCGATCCGACCACCACCACCGGCTTCCTGCTCTTGACGACCAGGTTCAGGAAGTAAGCGGTTTCTTCCAGCGTATCGGTGCCGTGCGTGATGACGATGCCGTCCACGTTCGGCTGCGCCAGCAGGGCGTTGACGCGCTTGGCCAGGATCAGCCAGTGCTCGTTGCCCATGTTCTCGCTGGCGATCTGGAACACCTGCTCGCCGCTGACGTTGGCGACCTTGGCGATTTCCGGCACCGCCTGGATCAGCGACTGCACGCCCACGGTGGCGGCGGTGTAGCCGACCGTGGTGGTGCTGGTGGCGCCGGTGCCGGCGATGGTGCCGCCGGTGGCCAGGATGGTCACGTTGGGCAGCTTGGCAGTCTGCGCCTGCGCCGCCGAGGCGAGCAGCAGGAAAGCGAACAGCGAGGCGAACAAGGCCGCCACGTTACGGTTGAAACTCTGGAACGACATGCTTACTCCTTCTAAAAAACGGTTTACGGCTTCTTGTAGACGACGCCGTCCTTCATCACGAACTTGACCTGCTCGAGGACCTTCACGTCGCGCAGCGGATCGCCCTCGACCGCGATGATGTCGGCGGCGAAGCCCGGCTCCACCGAACCGAGGCGGCCGGACTGGTCGAGCAGGGCGGCCGCGTGCAGGGTGGCGGAACGGATCGCATCCGCGGGCGACATGCCGGCTTCCACCATGTAGCCGAACTCCTTGGCGTTCTCGCCGTGCGGGAACACGCCGGCATCGGTGCCGAAGGCGATCTTCACGCCGGCCTTGTGGGCGCGCGCGAAGGTGGCCTGCAGCTGCGGGCCGATCGCAGCCGCCTTCGGGCGCACCAGGGCCGAATAGTAGTTCGGATCCTTGGCCTTGTCCGCCACGTAGCGGCCGGCCGAGATGGTCGGCACGTACCAGTTGCCGGTCTTCTTGAACAGGGCGATGACCTCGTCGTCCATCAGGGTACCGTGCTCGATCGAATCGACGCCGGCGCGCAGCGCGCGCTTCATGCCCTCGGCGCCGTGGGCGTGGGCGGCGACCCGGAAGCCGTAGTCCTTGGCGGTGCTGACGATGGCCTTCAGCTCGTCCTCGGTGTACTGCGAATTCTGGCCGTTGGCGGCCTGGCTCAGCACGCCGCCAGTGGCGGTGATCTTGATCAGGTCGGCGCCTTCCTTGTAGCGCTGGCGCACCGCCTGGCGGCCTCCTTCCGGGCTGTCGATCACGCCCTGCTCGGGGCCGGGCGTGCCGACCTTCTCGCTCAGGAAGTGCGACAGGTTGTTGGTCGGGTCGGCGTGGCCGCCGGTGGTGGCGATCGACTTCCCGGCGGTGAACATGCGCGGACCCGGGATCTCGCCGGCGGCAATCGCCCGCTTGAGCGAGACGTTCAGGCCGTCGGCCGCGCCGAGGTCGCGCACCGTGGTGAAGCCGGCCATCAGGGTGCGGCTGGCGTACTTCACGGAGCGCAGGGCCATGTCGGCCGGGTCGGCGGTCAGCCGGTCGCGGTAGGCGTCGACCACCGGCGCGGTTTCGCTGGTCAGATGGACGTGCATGTCGATCAGGCCCGGCAGGCAGCTATGGCGCGACAGGTCGACGTTGCCCTGGGCCTGGGTCATCGGGCCGATCGACTTCACCACGCCGTTCTCGACCACGATGCTGACGCGCTCGCGCCAGCTGCCGCTCTTGACGTCCAGCAGGCGGCCGCAGTCGATGGTCTGGGTGGCGGCGCTGGCGCCGTTCATCGCAAGCAGCAGGCCCGCTGCATACAGCTTTTTCATGTCTCGCTCCTCATGTTGTCGTTATATGAAAAAGGCCCCCCATTGCTGGAAGGCCTTCGGTCTTGCACGCGATGCGAACCGCGCTCAGCGCAGCGGCGCGATGGCCGGGTCCTTGTTCGGATCCGCCAGGTCGCCTTCCCACTTCGCGACCACGGCGGTGGCGATGCCGTTGCCGATCACGTTGGTGGCCGAACGGGCCATGTCCAGGAAGTGGTCGATGCCCAGCAGGAGCAGCAGGCCGGCTTCCGGGATGTTGAACTGGGCCAGGGTGGCGGCGATCACGACCAGCGAGGCGCGCGGCACGCCGGCCATGCCCTTCGAGGTCAGCATCAGGACCAGCATCATGGTCAGCTGGGTCGAGATGTCCAGTTCGATGCCGTAGGCTTGGGCGATGAAGACGGCCGCGAAGGTGCAGTACATCATCGAGCCGTCCAGGTTGAACGAGTAGCCGATCGGCAGCACGAAGGCGGCCAGGCGGTTCTTGACGCCGAAGCGCTCCAGGCCTTCCAGGGTTTTCGGGAACGCAGCTTCCGACGAGGCGCAGGTGTAGGCCAGGATGGTCGGCTCCTTCAGCTCGGAGATCAGGCGCAGCACGCGGCGGCCGAGGAAGATGCCGCCGATCGCGATCAGGACCACCCACAACAGGATGATGCCGAGGTAGAACTCGGCCATGAAGATGCCGTAGGTCGACAGCACGCCCAAGCCGCTCTTGGCGATCACGCCGGCCACCGCCGCGAACACGGCGATCGGTGCGAAGTTCATGACGTAGCCGGTGACCTTCAGCATGATGTGGGCGATGCCGTCCACCGCGTCGATCAGCGGGGTGGCGCGCGCGCCCACGGCGGCTGCGGCGGTGCCGAAGAAGATCGAGAACACGACGATCTGCAGGATCTCGTTCTTGGCCATGCCGTCGAAGATCGAGACGGGGATCAGGTGCGAGATGAAGTCCTTCAGGGTCAGGCTCGAGGTGGTGATGCCCGAGGAGGCGCCGACCGGCGGCACCGCACCCGACAGGGCCATTGCGTCGCCCGGACGGAACAGGTTCACCAGGACCAGGCCCAGCGACAGCGAGATGATCGAAGCGATGATGAACCAGCCCAGCGCCTTGACGCCGATGCGGCCCACTTCCTTGGCGTCGCCCATCTTGGCGATGCCGACCACCAGGGTCGAGAAGACGAGCGGCGCGATGATCATCTTGATCAGGCGAAGGAACATGGTCGTGATCAGCGCCATCGTGTCCGCAAAGCCTGCCGGGTTCTCGAAGCTGGTGTTGGCCACGTAGCCCACGACGATCCCGAGCGCGAGGCCGATCAGGATGTAGGTTGTCAGGCGGTTCTTTTTATCCATAATGCTTCCTGTCTTGTGGACCTGTGCAAAACCCGCGGCAGGGGATCGCACTGTCGCAAGGCGAATGATTGGGTGATCTAGGGAGAACGGCTGGTCGTTCTGGTAGGTAAGGCAAGTTCCGAAGTATCCTTGTCGCTAGAAATGCTGTCAAGCATGCTTACGCGGTATGCAACAGTGCGCGCAACAGCCGCCGCCGGGCGGCGCAAATACAGGCACCAGATGATCGAAATCGAGAATGTCAGCAAGTGGTACGGCAACTTCCAGGTGCTGCGCGACTGCAGTACCCGGGTCGCGCGCGGCGACGTGGTGGTGGTGTGCGGCCCGTCCGGCTCGGGCAAGTCGACCCTGATCAAGACCGTCAACGGGCTGGAGCCCTACCAGGCCGGAAGGGTCGTGGTGGACGGCGTCGAGGTCGGCGACCCGAAGACCAGGCTGCCGCAGCTGCGTGCGCGCATCGGCATGGTGTTCCAGAACTTCGAGCTGTTCCCGCACCTGTCGGTGCGCGACAACCTGAGCCTGGCCCAGGTCAAGGTGCTGGGGCGCAGCAAGGACGAAGCCCTGGCGCGCGGCCTGAAATACCTCGAGCGGGTGGGCCTGCTGGCGCACAAGGACAAGTTCCCGAGCCAGCTCTCGGGCGGCCAGCAGCAGCGCGTGGCGATCGCGCGCGCGCTGGCGATGGACCCGGTGGCGATGCTGTTCGACGAGCCGACCTCCGCGCTCGACCCGGAGATGATCGGCGAGGTGCTGGAGGTGATGGTGGGGCTGGCGCAGGACGGCATGACCATGATGGTGGTCACCCACGAGATGGGCTTCGCGCGCAAGGTGGCCGACCGGATCGTCTTCATGGACCACGGCAGCATCGTCGAGGACAGCCCGAAGGAAGACTTCTTCCATGCGCCGCGCTCGGAGCGCGCGCGCGAGTTCCTGGCGCGGATCATCCACTAAAAAAAGCGGCGCCCGCAGGCGCCGCTTCCGGGTAGTACAGGCCCGTGCTCAGGCAGCCTTGGCAAGCTTGCGGCGACGCGAACCAGCCAGGGCGGCGGCGCCCAGCGAGAACAGTGCGATCGATGCCGGTTCCGGCACGTCCCAGCCGATGGCGTCGAACATCATCAGGTCCATCTTGCTGATGGCCAGCAGTTCGCCACGGGCTGCGGTCGGATCGAGCAGGCCGATACCGCGGTTATCTTTCCAATGGCTGGCCTGCTGGCCGTCGCCGTAGGTGCGGCCTTCCGAGAACACCGACAGCGTGGTGGTGCAGTTATCCAGCGAGAAGTACTTGGTGCGGTTATCCGCAGCCCAGTCGATGTCGGCGCCGGCGGCCTTGCTCTCCGGCGAGCAGCGGAACACATCGGTCGGGGAGATGTAAGTGAACAGCGCATCCGAGAAGTTGCCCGAACGGTTCAGGTCCAGCACGTCGACGCCGCTGATAAAGCCGAGTGCGTGGCCGATTTCGTGGGCGGCCACGCCGATGAAGTCGAAGGTGCCGGCGGTGACGCCGTCGTTCGGGTTGAAGTCCCAGGCGAACGCGCTGCTAAACGAAATGTTGCCGTCCGAGCGCTTGTCGCTATCCGGCACCAGGCCCAAGGCGCGCGCGTTGGCCCAGGTCAGGCGAATGGTGCTGTTGTTGGCGTCGCAGTCGTTGTCCACGAAAGTCGCGGCACTGCCGGTGCCGGCCGGGTTGGCGTTGGTGCCGTTCATCAGGACGCTCAGGCACGGGCCCTTCGGCAGGTTGGCGATGGCCCGCATGTCGGTGCCGCTCTTGGCGTCAGCGATCAGCGCCTGGCGGTAGCCGGCGTAGCTGATGGTGCCCTGGGTCGAACCGGTCGAACCCAGCACGCCGGCGGCCAGTTCCGAGAACCCGATGTTCAGGTTGACCTGTACGTTGTCGGTCAGCCGGTTTTGCCAGAGGTTGGCGGCAGCCTGGAAACCGGCCAGCGCGCGGGCGTCCATGGCCGGATCGTAGGTGAAATTAATCGTCAGCGCTTGGGCGGAACCGGCGTAAGCGCAAGCCAGCAGGGGAACAATCTTCAGCAGGGTTTTCAGGGTTTTCATGAGTCTCTATTTTTCCGTGATATTAAAATTATTCTGGCGACATCCTTGTATGGCTGGCCTCGCCGGTGCCATTGATTTGGGCAGTTTTCCATAAGCAAGTTTCAGGCCAGAAATTCAAGTATCTGTTTATTAAAGGAAAATATTATCCGAAAGGAATGTTGCACTGCACCGTGTAAAGTTTTTCGTCAAGACATCTCAATTGCCCATCGCGCTGGATATTGACGCTGGCGCACGCCAGGTGTGCCGCCTACGATGGCTCCGGTAAAATGTCGGCATCCGCAATCCGAGAGCCGCCATGTCCCCCATCGAAACCCCCGATACCATCACCATCACCCGTCCCGACGACTGGCACCTGCACCTGCGCGACGGCGCAGCGCTGTCCAGCGTGCTGCCGCACAGCGCGCGCCAGTTCGCGCGTGCGATCGTGATGCCGAACCTGAAGCCGCCGGTGACCACCACCGCCATGGCTGCCGCCTACCGCGACCGCATCCTGGCGGCCCTGCCCGAAGGCGTGTCCTTCGAGCCGCTGATGACGCTGTACCTGACCGATAACACCGATCCGGACGAGATCCGCCGCGCGCAGGATTCCGGCTTCGTGCATGCGGTCAAGCTCTACCCGGCCGGCGCCACCACCAATTCCGATGCCGGCGTGACCGACCTGAAGAAGTGCTATCGCGTGCTGGAAGTCATGCAGGAAGTCGGCATGCCCCTGCTGGTGCACGGCGAGGTGACCGACAACGACATCGACCTGTTCGACCGCGAAGCCGTGTTCATCGAGCGCGTGATGCGCCCGCTGCGCAGCGCGATGCCGGTCCTGAAGGTGGTGTTCGAGCACATCACCACGAAGGAAGCGGCCCAGTACGTGGCCGAGGCCGAAGGCCCGATCGCGGCCACCATCACCGCCCACCACCTGCTGTACAACCGCAACGAGATCTTCCGCGGCGGCATCCGCCCGCACTATTACTGCCTGCCGGTGCTCAAGCGCGAAGAACATCGCCTGGCGCTGGTCACCGCCGCCACCAGCGGCGACGAGCGCTTCTTCCTCGGCACCGACTCGGCGCCGCACGCCGTGCACACCAAGTACGCGTCCTGCGGCTGCGCCGGCTGCTACACCGCGCTGCACGCAATGGAGATGTACGCCGAAGCCTTCGCCCAGGCCGGCGCGCTGGACAAGCTGGAAGCCTTCGCCAGCCTGAACGGTCCGGCTTTCTATGGCCTGCCGGTCAACGAGGGCAGCATCACGCTCAAGCGCGAAGCCTGGACCCTGCCGGAGAGCCTGCCTTTCGGCGAGCACCAGCTGGTGCCGCTCAATGCCGGCGAGACCGTCAACTGGAAGATGGTGTAAGCCTGCATGCTGGCGCAGATCGACTGGTCGCGTCCGTGGTACGACACGGTGCGGCCGGCTTTCGACAGGCTGGGGCTGGAGGGCGAGGACTTCCTCGCCGCCTTCAACCGCAACGCCAGCGCGCTCGGCCTGCGCAACCACGCGGGGTTGCCGCTGCGCTTCGTGCCGCAAAGCGCGCTGCCCGAAGGAACGGCTTACGAGGAATTCATCGGCGCCACCGGCCAGGTTCCCACGCGCGACAACCTGCACGACTTCTTCAACGGCCTGGTGTGGCAGACTTTCCCGCTCATCAAGCGCCAGCTGAACGCCCTGCAGGCGGCACAGATCGCCCAGGCCGGCATCGGCAAGTCGCGCGGTCCGGCGCGCGACGCCGCCACCATCTTCGACGAGAACGCCGCCCTGCTGCTGGTGCGCGAGGGCAGCGCCGGACGCACGCTGGTGGACGAGCTGCGCGCGCACAGCTGGCTCGCCGTGCTCCATGACCAGCGCGCCCTGTTCGATAGCGGCGTGCGACTCTGCTTGTTCGGCCACGCGCTGATGGAAAAGCTGGTGGCGCCGCGCAAGGCCATCACCGCGCATACCCGCGTCGTCTTTGCGGGCGACGAGGTGCTGGCGCTGGCGCCCGACGCGCAGCGCGCCTGGATCGACGCCCATGTGGCCGGGCAGCTGGCTGCCGAAGGCTTGCGCACCGCCGACTTCACGCCGCTGCCGGTGCTCGGCGTGCCGGGCTGGTGGCCGGGGCAGGACCGGGATTTTTACCTCGACACGACGGTCTTCCGTCCAAAACGCAGCAGCTGACAGAGACCTGAAAGGAATCACCGATGGCAAACGCAGTACGCTGGGGCATCCTCGGCACGGGCAAGATCGCGCGCGCCTTCGCCAACGCATTGAAGGATGTGCCGGGCGCCGTGCTGGCGGCGGTCGCATCGCGCAGTCTCGCGAAGGCCCAGGCCTTCGCACAGGAATTCGACGGGGCCGCGGCAGCCTTCGGCAGCTACCAGGAGCTGGCCGACGCGCCCGGCATCGACCTGGTCTATGTCGCCACCCCGCATCCCCAGCATGCCGACAACGCGCTGATGGCGCTGCGCGCCGGCAAGGGCGTGCTGGTCGAGAAGCCGTTCGCGATGAACCTGCGCGAAGCCGAGCAGGTGGTCACGCTGGCGCGTTCGCGCCGCCGGTTCCTGATGGAGGCGATGTGGACGCGCTACCTGCCGGCCTTCGATGAAGTCAGGCGCATCATCGCTTCCGGCGAGATCGGCACGGTGCGGCAGGTGGTGGCCGATTTCGGCTTTACCGCCGGCTTTGGCCCCGAACACCGCGCCTTCAATCCCGATCTCGGCGGCGGCGCGCTGCTGGACCTGGGCATCTATCCGCTCTCGATCGCCAGCGCGCTGCTCGGCCCGGTCACGGAAATCAAGGCGCAGGCCGAGATCGGCGCCACCGGCGTCGACGTGCAGACCGGCTTCACGCTGCGCCATGAAGGCGGGGGCCTGTCGGTGTGCGGCTGCTCCTTCCAGGCGCGCACGCCCTGCGAGCTGACCGTCTCGGGCTCGCGCGGCCACGTGCGCATGAACACCATGTTCCACCGTGCGAAGAGCGTCACCGTGACGCTCGACGACGGCAGCACGCGCACGGTCGACACCCCCTACCTCGGCAACGGCTACGTGCACGAAGTGATGGAAGCGCAGCGCTGCTTCGGCGCCGGCCTGCTCGAGAGCCCGGGCATGAAGCTCGAGGAGACGCTGGCGCTGATGGGCGTGATGGACGAGATCCGGCGCCAGATCGGGCTGGCCTACGAGAGCGACCGCAGGAAGCTCCACCCGGCGCATGCGGCCTGAATTGACACGGGCGGGCGCCGTGTGAATACTGGGATGGCGTTCACCATTCCAGCGGAGCTTTCATGCGCGTCTTTTCTTCCCTCGTCCTGGCCGTCGGCCTGATCTCCAGCGCCGCCGCCTGGGCCGCCCCGGTCCCGGCCGACAAAATGGCCTATGTCGGCAACTGGCAGGGCAAGGACATGCAGCTGTCGCTGTCGAAAGAGGGCAAGGTCGAGTACAAGCGCGGCAGGCCCAACGACCAGGTCAATCTCAGCATCGACCTGAAGGGCTTCAGGGGAAACGACTTCGAGGCCGGCGTTGCCTTCGTGCGTACCACTTTCAAGGTCGGCAAGCCGCCGCACCGCGAGGACGGCAAGTGGAAGATGACGGTGGACGGCGTCGAACTGACCAGGGACGAGTGACATGGCGCACCGCACCGTCGTCCCCATCCTGCGCATCTTCGACGAAGCGAAGGCGCGCGAATTCTACGTCGGCTTCCTCGGCTTCCGGGTCGACTGGGAGCACTGCTTCGAACCCGGCCTGCCGATCTACCTGCAGGTCTCGCGCGACGGCTGCGTCCTGCACCTGAGCGAGCACCACGGCGACTGCTGCCCCGGCGCGGCCATGCGCATCGAGGTCGGCGACATCGACGGCTACCACGCCGAACTGGCGGGCAAACAATACGGCTATGCCCGGCCGCACATCGATGACACGCCCTGGGGCTCGCGCGACATGTCGGTGAAGGACCCGTTCGGGAACCGGCTGACCTTCACCGACGCCATCAGTACCTGATCAGCGGACGCCGGCGGCGGCATCCAGCCGCCGGAACAGCTCCCGGTGCAGGTCGAGCGTGTACTTCGTCATATGGCGGCGCGCATGCCCGATCTCTTCCAGCTCGCGCCGCGCCACCGCCTCCTCGCGGTTGGCAAGCGCCCACA
Organism: Massilia sp. X63; assembly: GCF_041023745.1. Classification (NCBI taxonomy): domain Bacteria; kingdom Pseudomonadati; phylum Pseudomonadota; class Betaproteobacteria; order Burkholderiales; family Oxalobacteraceae; genus Massilia; species Massilia sp. X63. The sequence continues at coordinate 630,421 of NZ_JBFTEF010000002.1, read as the reverse complement.
GCGCCAGCTCCACCCGCGCCTCGATGCTGCCGAAGCGCTGTGCCACCGCCGCGAACTGGGCGCCGGCCTCCGCCTGCCGTCCCACGCTAGCATAGGCGCGCCCCAGCGCCAGCCCGGTTTCTTCCGGCCGGTAGCCGGGTTGTCGTTCCTGCAGCGGGGCCAGCAGGGCGATTGCCGCTTCCGCCTGGCCGTCGGCCAGCTTCGCGCGCGCCGCGCCCAGGATCACCTCGGCGTCGCCGGCGAAGGGCCCCTGCAGGCAGGCGTCATACTGCGCCACCGCCTCGGCCGTCTGTCCGCTGTCGAGCAGGGCGGCGGCCAGGCGCATCCGGTTGTGCGCGGTCGGCGTCAGGTCGAAGGCGGCCCGCGCTTCGCGCACCTCGCGGCCCGGGTCGAGCTTCTTCTGCAGCGCGTGGCCGGCCAGCCTGGCCTGGCGCTCCAGGCGCGAATGCGGCAGGAACACCGCCGCGAAATACACGATGCTGCCGAGCAGGGGGAAGGAAAACAGGATCAGCAGCCAGTACATCTGCCGGCCGGTGCGCACGGCATGCACGGCAAAGAAGATGGCGGCGATCAGGTGGAGTCCGAGTCCGAAGATGGGCATGGCCGTACACAGTAGTGGGCAAGCCGCCACGATAGCCGGGTTTGCCGGCCGGATGTCTAACGGATTGTCACGGTTGACGAAGATCGTGCCTCATACCCTCAGGAATTCTTCGCGCCCGCCCAGCCAGCGCGTCAGGTGCGCATCGATGACGGCCATGTACTCGGGCCGGTTGCCGTGATCCAGCAGGTATTGCGCCACGTCGCGCGCCTTGTCGACGATCCACTGGTCGGTTTCCAGGTCGGCGAAGCGCAGCATGGCTTCGCCCGACTGGCGCGCGCCAAGGAATTCGCCGGGGCCGCGGATCTCCAGGTCGCGCCGCGCGATCTCGAAGCCGTCGGTGGTCTCGCGCATCGTCATCAGGCGCTGCTTGGCCACCTGGCCCAGCGGGCTTTGATACAGGAGTAAGCACACGCTCGCGGCTGAGCCCCGGCCCACGCGGCCGCGCAGCTGGTGCAACTGCGACAGGCCAAAGCGCTCGGCATGCTCGATCACCATCAGCGAGGCGTTCGGCACGTCGACGCCGACCTCGATCACGGTGGTCGCCACCAGCACGTGGATCTCGCCTTCGATGAAGGCGTCCATGATTACCTGTTTTTCCGCTGGCTTGAGGCGGCCGTGCACCAGCCCCACCTGCAGATCGGGCAGGGCCTCGGCCAGGGTCTCGTAGGTCTCGGTGGCGGTCTGCAGCTGCAGCACCTCGGATTCCTCGATCAGCGGGCAGACCCAGTACACCTGGCGGCCTTCCTGCGCGGCGGCATGCACGCGCTCGATCACCTCGTCGCGCCGGTTCTGGTCGATGGCGCGCGTGACGATCGGGCTGCGGCCCGGCGGCAGCTCGTCGATGACCGAGACTTCGAGGTCGGCGTAATAGGTCATGGCCAGCGTGCGCGGGATCGGCGTGGCCGACATCATGAGCTGGTGCGGCACCAGGCCGTCGCTGCCCTTGTTGCGCAGGGTGAGGCGCTGGCCGACGCCGAAGCGGTGCTGCTCGTCGACGATCACCAGGCCCAGGCGCGCGAACTGCACCGTGTCCTGGATCAGGGCGTGGGTGCCGATCACCAGCTTGGCTGCGCCGGATTCGATCAGCTCCTTGGCCGCGTCCTTTTCCTTTTTCTTGAGGCTGCCCGTCAGCCAGGCCACCTTCACGCCGAGCGGCTCCATCCAGGCCGCGATCTTGCGGAAGTGCTGCTCCGCCAGGATCTCGGTGGGCGCCATCAGGGCCGCCTGGTAGCCGCTGTCGATGGCCTGGGCGGCGGCCAGCGCCGACACCACGGTCTTGCCGCTGCCGACGTCGCCCTGCAACAGGCGCTGCATCGGGTAGCCTTCGCGCAGGTCGGCGCCGATTTCCTTCACCACGCGCTGCTGCGCGCCGGTGAGCTGGAAGGGCAGGGCGGACAGGAAGGACTCGGACAGTTCGCCCACCGCGCGCAGCTGCGGTGCGCCTTTTTCGCGCCGCGCGCGCTGCGCGCGCTTCAGCGACAGCTGCTGCGCCAGCAGCTCGTCGAATTTCATGCGGGTCCAGGCCGGGTGGCTGCGCTCGGTGAGCGCGTATTCGTCGACGTCGGCCGGCGGGTAGTGCAGCAGGCGCACCGAGGGCTCGAAGTCCCACAGCTGCAGGCGGCTCAAGAAGGCGTTGGGCAGGGTGTCGCGCCAGTCCACGCGCTTCATGGCGTCGTTGATCGCGCGCCGCAGCACGGTCTGCGACAGGCCTTCGCCGGCCGGATACACCGGCGTCAGGGAGGTCGGCAGCGGCGCGCCCTCGTTGATCACTTTATAGGTGGGGTGGACCATCTCGGCCCCGAAGAAGCCGTGTTTCAGCTCGCCGCGTGCGCGCACCCGCACGCCTTCGGACAACTGCTTGACCTGGCTGCCGTAGAAATTCATGAAGCGCAGCTGCAGCTCGCCGGTCTCGTCGGCGATCTGGACCAGCAGCTGGCGCCGCGGTTTATACGTGATTTCATTTTTTACCACGACGCCCTCGACCTGCCAGGTCTGCAGGCCGCGCATGCTCGCTTCGCGAATGGAGACGACCTTGGTCTCGTCCTCGTAGCGCATCGGCAGGTGCAGTACCAGGTCCATGTCGGTGCGCAGGCCCAGCCGGGCGAGCTTGCTTTCGATGGTTTTCGGGGCGGATGTGGTCTTGGTGGCGGGCATATTGCGGCAATCTGGCGTCTGCTGGCGTAAAATAGAGGGTTCGCCGCACGCACTGCAGCCTCTATTGTAAGGCTGGCAGCATCCATTTTCCCAGAATTGACAACAATGTACTCGCTTTCCGATTTCGATTTCGACCTGCCGCCAGAGAGGATCGCGCAGTTCCCGCTGCCGGACCGCAGCGCCTCGCGCCTGTTGCAGCTCGATGGCGACCAGGTCACCGACCGCCATTTCGCGGACATCGTCGACCAGCTCCAGCCGGGCGACCTGCTGGTGATGAACAACACCCGCGTGCTCAAGGCCCGCTTCTTCGGCGTCAAGGAAACCGGCGGCCAGGTGGAAGTGCTGGTCGAGCGCGTGCTGGACAACCGCGCGGTGCTGGCCCAGGTGCGCGCATCCAAGTCGCCCAAGCCGGGCAACCGCATCCGCCTGGCGGACGCTTTCGACGTCACGGTCGGCGAGCGCGCCGGCGAGTTCTTCACCCTGCACTTCCCGGCGCAGGGCAGCGACGTGTTCGAGCTGATCGAAGCCCACGGCCGCCTGCCGCTGCCGCCCTACATCGAGCACAATGCCGACGCGGTCGACGAGCAGCGCTACCAGACCGTGTATTCGAAGGAGCCGGGCGCGGTGGCCGCGCCGACCGCCGGCCTGCACTTCGACCAGCCGCTGCTCGACCGCCTGCTTGAGAAAGGGATCAAGCTGGCCTACGTGACCCTGCACGTGGGCGCCGGTACCTTCCAGCCGGTGCGGGTCGAGGACCTGTCGGCGCACAAGATGCACTCCGAGTGGTACACGATTGCGCAAGAGACGGTGGATGCGGTGCGCGCGGCAAAGGCGGCAGGCCGCGACGTGGTGGCGGTCGGCACGACCAGTCTGCGCGCGCTGGAATCGGCCTCGCAGTCGGGCGAGCTGGTGGCGGGCAGCAACGACACGGCCTTGTTCATCACGCCGGGCTACACCTTCAAGACGGTCACCCGCCTGATCACCAATTTCCATTTGCCGAAGTCGACCCTCATGATGCTGGTGTCGGCCTTTGCCGGCTATGACCAGATCCGCAAGGCCTATGCCCATGCGATCGCCAACGAATACCGCTTCTTCAGCTATGGCGACGCCATGCTGCTCACGACGCGCTCACGCTAATAGAACACGATGCTCGAATTTACCTTACTGAAAAAAGACACCAGCGGCCTGTCGCATGCGCGCCGCGGCCGCCTGAAGCTCAACCACGGCACCATCGAAACCCCGATCTTCATGCCGGTCGGGACCTACGGCTCGGTCAAGGCGATGGATCCGGTCGAGCTGAAGGAAGTGGGCTCGCAGATTATCCTGGGCAACACCTTCCACCTGTGGCTGCGCCCGGGCACGGCGGTGCTCGATAAATTCGGCGGCCTGCACAAGTTCATGGGCTGGGATGGTCCGATCCTGACCGACTCGGGCGGCTTCCAGGTGTTTTCGCTGGGCGCGATGCGCAAGATCACGGAAGAGGGCGTCAAGTTCGCCTCGCCGATCGACGGTTCGCGCCAGTTCCTGTCGCCGGAAGTGTCGATGCAGATCCAGCGCTCGCTGAACTCGGACATCGTGATGCAGTTCGACGAATGCACCCCCTACGAGATCGATGGCCGTCCGGCGACGAGCGAGGAAGCGGCCAAGTCGATGCGCATGTCGCTGCGCTGGGCCCAGCGTTCGATGAACGAGTTCAAGCGCGGCGAGAACCCGAACGCGCTGTTCGGCATCGTCCAGGGCGGCATGTACGAGCACCTGCGCGACGAGTCGCTGGCCGGCCTCGAAGACATCGACTTCCCGGGCCTGGCGATCGGCGGCCTGTCGGTGGGCGAGCCGAAGGAAGACATGCAGCGCATCCTGGCCCACGTCGGCCCGCGCCTGCCGGAGAACAAGCCGCACTACCTGATGGGCGTCGGCACGCCGGAAGACCTGGTCGAGGGCGTGGCCAACGGCGTGGACATGTTCGACTGCGTGATGCCGACCCGGAACGCGCGCAACGGCTGGCTGTTCACCCGCTTCGGCGACGTCAAGATCAAGAACGCACGCTACAAGGACGACACGGCGCCGCTGGACGAGAGCTGCGACTGCTATAGCTGCAAGAACTTCTCGCGCGCCTACCTGCACCACCTGCACCGCTCGAACGAGATCCTGGGCGCGCGCCTGAACACCATCCACAACCTGCACTTCTACCTGAAGATCATGCATGAGATGCGCGATGCGATCGATGCGGACAAGTTCAACGAGTTCCGGATCCAGTTCCGCGCCGACCGCTCGCGCGGGGTGTAAGCGGGCCATGGCGTAAGCGAGCGCTAACTGCTGGACTTGCAAGATGGGGTTCCTGCACAAGCGGGAGCCCGTTTTTTTTGGCGGTCGCGGACGCTCCGCACTTATTTTTCCAGCAACATCTTGCAATTTGGAATTACAAACCTACATACCTCCAGATTGTCCCCGGCCCCAGCGCCGGTGCTAGAATACACCGCTTATTTTTTAATCCTTACTGTATATCTTTAACAACGGAGTCCTTGTGTTCATTTCCAACGCGTACGCGCAAACCACGGCCGCAGCCGATCCTGGCCTGATGGGTAGCCTGACCACTTTCCTGCCGCTGATCCTGATGTTCGTGGTCATGTATTTCCTCATGATCCGTCCGCAGCAGAAGCGCCAGCGTGAGCTGAAAGCGATGATGGACGCGCTGACCAAGGGCGACGAAGTGGCGACCGCCGGCGGCATCCTGGGCCGCGTGGTCAAGGTGGCCGATACCTATGTGACCATCGAAGTCGCAGCCGGCACCGAAGTCGTGGTGCAGAAGAATGCAGTCGTGACCCTGCTGCCGAAGGGCACCCTGAAGGCCCTGTAAGCCCAGTAAGCACCAATAGCGGCCCTGGCTGGAACAGGGCCGCGTCGTGCCCAACATTGAACGCTGGAACACTATGAATCGCTATCCCGTTTGGAAATATCTATTGATCGCCGTCGCGCTCCTGCTGGGTGCGTTGTTCACGGCGCCGAACTACTTCGGCGAAACGCCGGCTCTGCAGGTCACCACCGGTAAATCGACGGTCAATATCACCAGCGCCACTGTCGGCCTGGTCGAGGATGCGCTCAAGCGCAATGGTGTTCCGGCGACCACGGTCGGCCTCGAAGGTAGCGGCAACAGCACCTCGGTGCGCGCCCGTTTCCCGACTACCGACGCCCAGTTCAAGGCCAAGCTGGCGCTCGAACGCGACCTCAACCGCGACCGCGAGAACCCGGATTACATCGTCACCGTCAACCTGGCCAAGAACACCCCGACCTGGATGGAAAAGATCGGCGCCAAGCCCATGAACCTGGGCCTGGACCTGCGCGGCGGCGTCCACTTCCTGCTGCAGGTCGACGCCAAGGCCGTGCTCGACACCAAGGTGAAGGGCCTGCAGGCCTCGGTCCGCAGCCAGCTGCGCGACAAGAACATCCGCCACGCCGGCATCGAGCGCGCCGGCAACGCCGTCGAAGTGCGCTTCCGCGACGCCGAAACCCGCGCCGCCGCCCGCAATGCGCTGGCCTCGCAATCCCAGGACCTGGCGTTCGCCGAGACCGCCGACGGCACCGAGCTGAAGCTGGTCGTCACCCTCAAGCCGGAAGCGCTCAAGCGCACCGTCGAAGACGGCGTGAAGCAGAACATCGCCACCCTGTCCAAGCGCATCAACGAACTGGGCACCAGCGAGCCGCTGATCCAGCAGCAGGGCGCCGACCGCATCATCGTCCAGCTGCCGGGCGTGCAGGACGTGGCGCGCGCCAAGGACATCATCGGCCGCACCGCCACCCTGGAACTGCGCATGGTCGACTCGACCGTGACCCCGGGCACCGAACTGACCGCCGCGATCCCGCTGAACTCGGAACTGTTCACCGAGGGCCGCGGCGCCCCGGTGGTGGTGTCGAAGGACATCATCCTGACCGGTGACTACATCTCGAGCGCGGTCGCCAGCTTCGACTCCAACCAGCAGCCGGCCGTCTCGCTCGACCTGAACGGCGACGGCGGCCGCCGCATCCGCCAGGCCACCCGCGACAACGTCGGCAAGCGCATGGCGATCCTGCTGAAGGAAAAGGGCAAGTACAGCGTGCTGTCGGCCCCGACCATCCAGAGCGAACTGGGTTCGACCTTCCAGATCACCAACATGGGCACCTCGGAAGACGCCAACGAACTGGCGCTGCTGCTGCGCTCGGGCGCGCTGTCGGCGCCGATGGAATTCGTCGAGGAACGCGTGATCGGCCCGCAGCTGGGCGCCGAGAACATCGAGCGCGGCCTGCACTCGACCGTCTGGGGCTTCGTGGCGATCGCGATCTTCATGATCGTCTACTACCACCTGGTGGGCTTCGTCAGCGCGCTGGCGCTGGCCGCCAACGTGCTGTTCCTGCTGGCCTTGCTGTCGATGATGCAGGTGACCCTGACCCTGCCGGGCATCGCGGCAATCGCGCTGACGCTCGGCATGGCGATCGACTCCAACGTGCTGGTCAACGAGCGCATCCGCGAGGAACTGCGCGCGGGAGCCACGCCGCAGGTGGCGATCAACGCCGGCTACAAGCACGCCTGGGACACGATTTTCGACTCCAACGTGACCGCCCTGATCGTCGGCCTGGCGCTGCTGATCTTCGGTTCCGGTCCGGTGCGCGGCTTCGCCGTGGTGCACTGCCTGGGCATCCTGACGTCGATGTTCTCGGCCGTGTTCCTGTCCCGTGGTCTCATCAACCTCTGGTACGGCCGCAAGAAGAAACTGACGAGCATCTCGATCGGCACCGTATGGAAAGAGGGCTTCACGCCCAGCAATCAAAACGCGACTCAGGGAGCGCAGGACTAAACCATGGAATTTTTCAAGATCAAACGGGACATCCCGTTCATGCGTCACGCCGTGATCCTCAATGTGATCTCGGTGGTGACCTTCCTGGCAGCCGTGTTCTTCCTGGGGACCAAGGGCCTGCACTGGTCGGTGGAGTTCACCGGCGGCACCCTGATGGAGCTGCACTATCCACATGCGGCGGACCAGGAAAAGATCCGCACCACCTTGCGCGGCATCGGCTACGAAGCGCCTGAGGTGACCGGTTTCGGCACCGCCCAGAGCGTCCTGCTGCGCCTGCCGATCGTCAACGGCCAGGACCAGGCCGGCACCTCGAGCCGCGTCTTCGGCGCGGTCTGCGCCTCCGAGCAGGGCACCCCGAAGGTGACCCAGGTGACCACCGACAAGGGCGAGCAGGTCAACCGCACCAGCTGCCTCAACGCGGCCGGCCAGGAAACCGTCAGCCTGCAGCGCGTCGAATTCGTCGGCCCGGCGGTCGGCAAGGAACTGGCGCAGAACGGCCTGAACGCGCTGCTGATGGTGGTGATCGGCGTGATCATCTACCTGTCGGTGCGCTTCGAATGGAAGTTCGCGGTCTCGGCGATCATCGCCAACCTGCACGACGTGGTCATCATCCTCGGCTTCTTCGCCTTCTTCGAGTGGGAATTCTCGCTGACGGTGCTGGCGGCGATCCTGGCGGTGCTGGGCTACTCGGTCAACGAATCGGTCGTCATCTTCGACCGTATCCGCGAAATGTTCCGCAAACAGCGCAAGATGACGGTGCCGGAAGTGATCGACCACGCGATTACCTCCACCATCTCGCGTACCATCATCACCCACGGTTCCACCCAGATCATGGTGCTGTCGATGCTGCTGTTCGGCGGCCACGCCCTGCATTACTTCGCGATGGCGCTGACCATCGGCATCTGCTTCGGCATCTACTCGTCGGTGTTCGTGGCCGCGGCGCTGGCCATGTGGCTGGGCGTGAAGCGCGAAGACCTGATCAAGCCGGTCAAGGAAAAGGACGAGACCGACGGCGCCGTCGTTTAAGCTTCTCTCCCCGAACATGCCGCCGCGGCCCTGCCGCGGCGGCATGTTTACATCCAGATCAAAGCGATGTGACAATTTGGCAGTTTATGTGCGGTAACGCACGGAACCCCGGTCAAGCGGTCCCTATAGTGGACCTGTCTCTTTCAGGACATCCCTAGTTTTGGACTTCACCCGCTCCCCAACCGGAGCGGGTTTTTTTTCGCCCGGAGCGTCCCTTTTACAGGTAACTGGCCCAGGGCTCGTTGGCGAAACGGCCGGACGCCAGGGCAGCGTCGATCAGCTCGCGCGTCCAGTCAGCCGCCTTCAGCGCTGGCACGGCCCGAGACGATGCAGGGCGATCCGATGTCGAACTTCACCGACAATGCGCCGGCGCAGCGCCAGGCACTTGGTCGACCAGGTCTTTTCGCCGCGCATACATCCTGCACTCGGCCGCCAGCGCCAGCAGATTCGGATCGCGCTCGCGCCGCTGGGAATACAGCAGCGTGATCGATTGCTTCGACGCGAACTGGCGTGCCAAGGGCACCAGCTTGATGCGGGTACTGAAGGAGGCGATCCGGCCGGGCAGCAACGCAAAACCCATCCCTTCGCCCACCAGGTTGATCAGCGAGAAAATGTCGCTGACCTCCATGGCGATCTTGGGCTTGTGTCCACTGCCGTCAAAAGCGTGGAAGAAACTGTGCGCGGTCACAAACCCCTGTTTCAAGGTCAGGAACTTCTGGTCCAGCGTGTCGGCCAGGTCGACTTCAGGAAGCGCGGCGAAGGGGGAATCGGCCGGCACCGCCAGGTAGATCGCGTCGTCGAAGATCGGAACCGACACCAGGTCGCCACCCGTGGGCGGCTCGATCAGGCCAATGATGACGGCATCGAGGTTGCCTTCGCTCAGGTCGCGCAGCAGGGCCTGGTTCGAGCCCATGGTCAGGCTCACCTCGACGTCCGGCTTGCGCAATTTGAGTTCCACGATGATGCGTGGAATGCAGTGCAGGGTCAGCGAATGCAGCGTGCCGATGCGCAGTTTTGCAGCATTTACATTTGCGAGTTCGCGTACGCGCTTGACGCCCTGCTGGCAAGCGTCGACCGTCCTGCGCGCATGCTCGGCGAAGACGTGCGCGGTTTCGAGGGCAATCAGGTTGCGTCCAGAGCGCTTGAACAGTGGGCAGCCGAGGCCTTCCTCCAGGGTATGCAAGGCCCGGTGGATGCTGACCGCACTCTGGCCGAGCACTTCAGAGACGCGCGCCAGACTCCCGACTTCCATGAAGGTCAGGAATATTTCGAGCTTCTTGAGCGTGATTTCTTCATCAATGATCATGTTGTCGCAGCAAACCAGGACCTTCAGTGCACCCCACCTGCCCAGCATAGCGCAGTCAACGCGCTTTCGCAGCTTGGCGGACCTTTAACTTCAAGTTAATGATATCGCTATCTGCTTGATTGATGGGGTGTCGAACTCGGTCTATCGTGATCTTCACGTTGACGGTTTTGGAGAGACAACATGAAGATTGAAGCACCGGTTTCGCCCAAGTGGAGCCGCAGGCGCCAGGAAAAACAGCGCCGCCTCGCACTTGCCCAACCGTATGCATCCGGCCGGGTGATCTCGACCGATCAGATCGTTCCCGCGCTGGAAGCCCTGATCTCCCCGGGCGACCGGGTCGTCCTGGAGGGCAACAACCAGAAGCAGGCCGACTTTCTGGCGCGCGCGCTGGTCCAGGTGGATCCGGCGAAGGTGAACCATCTGCACCTGATCATGCCCAGCGTCAGCCTGCCCGAGCATCTCGACCTGTTCGAACTGGGCATCGCGCGCAAGCTCGACTTCGCCTACGCCGGCGGGCAGAGCCTGCGCATCTCCCAATACCTGAAGGACGGCCAGCTGGAAGTCGGCGCCATCCACACCTATGTCGAGCTGTATGCGCGCCTGTATGTGGACCTGACGCCGCAGGTGGTCATGGTGGCCGGCTACAAGGCCGACCGCCAGGGCAATCTTTATACCGGTCCGAGCACCGAAGACACGCCTGCCCTGACCGAAGCCGCGGCCTTCCGCGACGGTATCGTGATCGCCCAGGTCAACGAGATCGTCGACGATCCGGCCGACCTGCCGCGGGTCGACATTCCGGGCTCCTGGGTGGATTTCGTGGTGCAGTCCGACAAGCCGTTCTTCATCGAACCGCTGTTTACGCGCGACCCACGGCTCATCAAGCCCGTTCACGTGCTGATGGCGATGATGGCCATCCGCGGCGTATACGAGCGCCACGAAGTGCAGTCGCTGAATCATGGCATCGGCTTCAATACCGCAGCGATCGAACTGCTGCTGCCGACCTACGGTGAACAACTCGGGCTCAAGGGAAAGATCTGCCGCAACTGGACCTTGAACCCGCATCCGACCCTGATTCCCGCCATCGAATCGGGCTGGGTCGAGAGCGTCCACTGCTTCGGCGCCGAGCTGGGGATGGAGAACTATGTTGCCGCCCGCCCCGATGTGTTCTTCACCGGGCGTGACGGTTCGCTGCGCTCGAACCGGCTGCTGTGCCAGCTCGCCGGACAGTATGCGGTCGACCTGTTCATCGGCTCGACCCTGCAGATGGATGGACTGGGCAATTCGTCGACCGTGACACGCGGCCGCCTCACCGGCTTCGGCGGTGCGCCGAACATGGGCCACGACCCGCACGGGCGGCGCCACGCCACGCCGGCATGGATGGCGATGATCGACGCGACCGATCCACTCAACCGCGGCAAGAAGCTGGTGGTGCAGATGGTGGAGACCTTCCAGGACAACGGCCAGCCGAGCATCGTCGAAAGCCTGGACGCGGTCCAGGTGGGCCGCGATACCGGCATGCCGCTCGCCCCGGTGATGATCTACGGCGACGACGTGACCCACGTGCTGACCGAGGAGGGCATCGCCTACCTGTACAAGGCGCAGTCGCTCGAGGAGCGCAAGGCCATGCTGGCGGCCGTCGCGGGCGTCACGCCCATCGGCATGCGCCATGACCCCAAGGACACCCAGCGCATGCGCAGTGCCGGGCTGATTGCCCTGCCCGAGGATATCGGCGTGCGACGTGCCGACGCTACCCGTTCGCTGCTGGCGGCCAAGAGCATCGGCGACCTGGTCGACTGGTCCGAGGGCTTGTACGCACCCCCGGCGAAATTCAGGAGCTGGTAATGAACGCCCCGGACACCATGGACACCCTGACAGCGCGCCAGGCCGGCGCACACCGCTGCCTGCCAACCCAGCCCGCCACCCCGTTGGCCGACGGCGCCGTGGCCGCACTGATCGATGAAGCCATGCTGACGCCCAAGCCCGGCCTGGTCGACCTGCGCGGCCGCGGGGCGCACAGCGACATGGACTGGAGCCTGATGTGCCATTCGGCGCGGGTGCTGCATCCGACCTTCGATGCGCTGGCCCAGGCCGGCGGCACGATACCGGACATGCTCACGCTGCGCGTACGGATCGGGCAGATCGGCCGGCTGGGCGAAGCGACCATGCTGGAGGCGACCGGCGGCATCAACACCCACCGTGGTGCGATCTGGGCGCTCGGCCTGCTGGTCACGGCCGCAGCCCAGGTCCCGGGCGCGGCCTGTCCCGCGGACATCGCCCGCCGTGCCGGCGCGCTCGCCCGCTGCCCCGATGGTTTCGCCCCGGTGCGGACCGATAACAAAGGCGAAGCCGCATGCAGGCGCTACGGTGTGGGCGGCGCGCGTGCCCAGGCCCAGGCGGGCTTCCCGTCGGTGATCGGCAGCGCCCTGCCGCAACTGCGGGCCTCGCGCCAGCAGGGGAACAGCGAGATCACCGCCCGGCTCGATTGCCTGCTGGCCTTGATCGCACAGCTCGACGATACCTGCGTACTGTCGCGCGGCGGCACCGATGCGCTGGCGGCCATACAGGATGGGGCGGCGCAGGTCCTGCGCGCCGGCGGCGCAGGCACGACCAGCGGCAAGCGTGCACTGCGCACACTGGACGAGCTGATGGTCGGGCTGCACGTCTCGCCCGGCGGCGCGGCGGACCTGCTGGCCGCCACCCTGTTCCTGGACCGCCTCCAGCACGAACGATCGAACTGACAGCGCAAGGACTAACGATGGAAAAATTTACGAGACAATTCGCCGCCGCCGCTCCGGCGCCGCGGCGCGCGATGGCCGGGGTGGTCGGTTCCGGCGACCTGGAAGTGCTGGTCGAACCCGCAAGCGACGGCGCCACCAGCATCACGGTCACGACCTCGGTCGATGGCAAGCAGGCGGTCTGGAACGCCGTGCTGGACCGGATGTTCGACGGCGCCGGCCTGCCGGCCGTGAACATCGAAATCAATGATTGCGGCGCCACGCCGGGCGTGGTCCGCATGCGCCTGGAAGAGGCGATGGAAGAGGCGAAGAAACCATGAGTACGACAGCCATGAACACCACCGATTTCCGGCAGCGCGACAGTTTCATCGAATTGAGTGCACGCCAGCGCGCCGCCGCATTGCTCGACCAGGGCACGGCCCATGAATTGCTGGGGCCGTTCGACCGCGTCAAGTCGCCCTGGCTCGAACGGCAGGGCATCACGGCGCAGGCCGACGACGGCGTGGTCGTCATGAAAGGCAGCCTTGGGCAGCAGCCGGCCGTCGTGCTGGCGATCGAAGGCGCCTACCAGGGCGGCAGCATGGGCGAAGTGGGCGGCGCCAAGATCGCCGCTGCGCTGGAACTGGCGGCCGAGGACAACCGGCAAGGCGTGCCGACCTGCGCCGTCATCCTGTTCGAAACCGGCGGCGTGCGCCTGCAGGAGGCCAACCTCGGTTTGGCCGCCATCGCCGACATCCATGCGGGCATTGCCGACCTGCGCCGCTATCAGCCCGTCATCGGGGTCAGCGCCGGCAACGTCGGCTGCTATGGCGGGATGTCGATCGCCGCCGGATTGTGCAGCTACCTGGTGTGTACCCGGGATGCCCGCCTGGGCCTGAACGGGCCGCAAGTCATCGAGCAGGAAGCCGGTATCGCCGAATTCGATTCGCGCGACAAACCCTTCATCTGGAGCCTGACCGGCGGCGAGCAGCGCTACCAGACCGGGCTGGTGGATGCGTACGTGCAGGACGACCTGGCGCAGATCCACGCCGCCGTCCTGCAGTGCCTGCGCGCCGGCGTGCCGCAGCAGCATCGCAGCGACCGCTTCCGCGACTACCTGGCCCGGCTGGCTGAGGTCGATACCTCGGTCCAGGCCACCGCGGAAAACGTCCGCCACCTCTACAAGAAAGGAAGCGCATCGTGAGCACCGTGCCGTATCCGAATCCCAGCCGCGGCCTGGCCTGGTTTTCCAGGCTGACCGACCAGGCATCTCCCGTCCCCGGCTACACCGACGCGCTGCGCGTCGCGGACGCCAGGCTGGACGGCCACCCGGCACGCTTCATCGCGGTCGTGCCTGATCCGGACAATCGCTTCCCACGGGTACGCGACGGCGAGGTCGGACTGGTCGAGGGATGGGAAATCGCCAAGGCCGTGCGTGAACTGGTCGAGGCCGAGCGCGACCAGGACAGCAAAAGCGCGATCGTCGCGATTGTCGACGTCACCAGCCAGGCCTACGGCCGGCGCGAGGAAGCCTTCGGCATCCACCAGGCGCTCGCCGCCGCAGCCGCCGCCTATGCCGATGCGCGGCTGGCCGGACATCCGGTGATTGCGCTCATCGTCGGCAAGGCGATTTCGGGCGGCTTCCTGGCGCACGGCTACCAGGCCAACCGCATCATCGCGTTCGACGACGACGCGGTCAGCGTGCACGCGATGGGCAAGGCGTCGGCGGCCCGCATCACGCTGCGTTCGGTCGAAGCGCTTGAGCAGCTCGCCGCCCAGGTACCGCCGATGGCCTACGACATCCGCAATTACGCATCGCTCGGACTGCTGTGGCGCCTGCTGTCGGTGGCCGATGCCGACGCACCGTCCGATGGCGACGTCGAACTGGTGCGCAGCACTTTGCTGGCGGCGCTGGCGGACATCCAGGCCACGCCCGAGCGCGGCCTGACCGGACGTCTCGACGCCGACAACCGCGGCGCGTCGCGCAAGGTCCGCGAACTGATGCGGGCCCAATGGCAACGCCACCCACCTCACGGCTGAAAGGAGACCGGCACCAGTTTGCAAGCACGACGCTGCTCATCGGGCAGCAGCAGTAAGCACAACAATAAAAGCAAGACAACCAATCTATTGGAGACTGATCATGATTGTTTTTGGTGTAGCACTTCTCGCGTTCTGCACATTGGCCGGGCTGTTCGTCGGCGATGTCCTTGGGGTCATCCTTGGCGTGAAAGCGAATGTCGGCGGCGTCGGCTTCGCCATGCTGCTGCTGTTGTTCCTGACCGACCTGTTCAAGCGGCGCGGCATGCTGGTCCAGGCATCCGAGCAAGGCATCGGATTCTGGACGGCGATGTACATTCCGATCGTGGTCGCGATGGCGGCGCAGCAGAACGTGGTCGGCGCCGTCAAGGGCGGGCCCGCGGCCATCCTGGCCGGCGTGCTGGCTGTCGTGGTCTGCTTCGCGCTGATTCCGCTGGTCGCGAAGATCGGCAAGGACAGCTACGTTCCCGGCCCGCCGGTCGGCGCCCCCGACCCGTCCGGCGCCGCCAGTGCGCAACGCTGATCCAGGGAGAACGGCATGAATACAATGTACGACATCCTGGTCCAGGTAATGACCAAGAACGGCCTCCTGACCGCCTTTGCGGTGGTCGGCTTGACCATGTGGATTTCCTACTACCTGTCCGCGCGCCTGACGCGCGGCCACCTGCACGGCTCGGCATTGGCCATCATGATCGGGCTGCTGCTGGCCTACATGGCCGGCGCCGCGACCGGCGGCACCAAGGGCGTGGTGGACCTGAAGCTCCTGTCCGGCATGGGCCTGCTGGGCGGCGCCATGCTGCGCGACTTCGCCATCGTCTCCACCGCCTACGGCGCCAGCCTGTCCGACATGCGCCGTTGCGGACTCTCGGGCATCGTCGCGCTGGTGCTTGGCGTGGTGCTGTCCTTCGTGATCGGGGCTGGCGTCGCCTATGCATTCGGGTATACCGACGTGGTCAGCATGACCACCATCGGGGCCGGCGCGGTCACCTATATCGTCGGCCCGGTCACGGGGGCCGCCATCGGCGCCAGTTCCGACGTGGTGGCACTGAGCATCGCCGCGGGACTGGTCAAGTCGGTACTGGTGATGGTGGGGGCGCCGTTCTTCGCCAAGGCGATCGGCCTGGACAACCCGCGAACCGCCATGGTGTACGGCGGGATGATGGGCACGACCAGCGGCGTATGCGGCAGCCTGGCGGCGATCGATCCGAAGCTGGTGCCCTACGGCGCCATGACCTCGACCTTCTACACGGGCCTCGGCTGCCTGATGGGACCATCGGTCCTGTTCTTCGCCACCAGGGCGCTGTTCGCCTGAGGCCGTCATGCACGCCCATTTCCCACCGCCGCGCCCACACGATCTGCTGTGGGTATCGGACTGGCAGGCGTTCGAGCCCGACGGCGCCCTGCCGTCGTGGGCCGAGGCGGCGCAGCGCCGCGGCTGTCCGCTCGTGGTGCGGCGCGCACGCACCGCCAGCGACGCCTTGCTCCCGGTAGGACTGCGTGGCGAAGCACGCAGCGAACGGCTGGCCGGCGTGCTGCGTCGCTCGGCGGTACGCGTGTGCGCCAGCCCCGAAACACTGGTCCGGCGCGAGCTGACGCAGCCAGGCGCGGCGCCGATCCTGGCTGCGCTGCGCCGGCTCGCTCCCCGGCTCGATCGCAGCGGCCTGCAGTGGGGCCCCACCGGCGGTCTCGGCTTCGCCCTGGCGACCGGCTGGCCGGTCCTGCATCCGGCCAGCGATATCGATCTGGTGGTCCGCGCACCGCGCCCGCTGACGGCAAGCCAGGCCAGCCTGCTGCAGGATGCGTGCCTGGACGCCGCCTGCCGCGTCGACCTGCAGATCGATACCGGGCATGGCGGTTTTGCCTTTGCCGAATGGACCAGGAACGGCGGCCGGGTGCTGCTCAAGACCGATACCGGACCGCGCATGACCGACGCTCCGTGGGAGGCGCCATGACCGTGCTGTTCACCTTCCCCGGCCAGGGCGCCCAGCGTCCCGGCATGCTGCACCGCCTGCCGGACCATCCCGAGACCGCGCGCACGCTGGCCGAGACCGGTGAGGTGCTCGGGACCGACCCGCTGGCGCTGGACACGCCGGATGCGCTGGCGTCCAGCAGGGCAGTGCAGCTTTGCCTGCTCACTGCCGGCGTGGCAATGGCACGCACCCTGATCGCGCTGGGCGCGCAGCCGAGCATGGTGGCGGGGCTGTCGATCGGCGCCTATCCGGCCGCGGTCGTCGCCGGCGCGCTGGATTACCGTGACGCCGTCGCGCTGGTCGCGCGCCGAGGCAGGCTGATGGACGAGGCTTTTCCCCATGGCTACGGGATGGCGGCCATCGTCGGTCTGACCCAAGCGCAACTCGACATCCTGATCGACCAGGTGCACACGGCGGCCAGTCCGGTCTACCTGGCCAACCTGAACGCCGAACGGCAACTGGTGATTTCCGGCGCCGACGCCGCACTCGATGCCGTGATGGCATTGGCGCGCGCGCAAGGCGCCAGCAGGGCCGAACGCCTGGCCGTCAGCGTCCCCTCGCACTGCGCGCTGTTCGACGCCGCAGCCGGCGAGATGCTGGCCGCCTTCGCCCAGGTCACACTACGCCGTCCGCGCACGACCTTCCTCAGCAGCAGCATGGCGCGCATGCTGGCCGATCCGCTGCGCATTGCCGAGGATCTTGCCACCAATATGGCGCGCCAGGTGCGCTGGGGCGACACCGCGCGACTGGCCTGGGAGCGCGGCGCCCGCCTGGCGGTCGAAATGCCGCCGGGCCTGGTGCTGAGCAACCTGACCGCCCCGGAATTGTGCGAGGGACTGGCGATCGGCTGTGACAACACGGCCATCGACACTGTCCTGGCGCTGTGCGCACGCTTTGCCCGTGCATGATGCCACCATGGTCCGCAAGCATCAGGCACTCCAGGGTGTGTCAGCGCACAGAGCGCCTGTACCGAAAACCCTATAGTGGAACCGTCTCTTTCAGGACATCCCTAGTTTTGGACTTCACCCGCTCCTCACCGAGCGGGTTTTTTTTGCCTGTTGCCGCCAGGGCGAAGAAAACCCGTTTTCTGTGAAGCAGCGCACGGAAGCGGGCTGGTGCGAAGCCTATAGTGGAACTGTCTCTTTCAGGACATCCCTAGTTTTGGACTTTGCCCGTTCCGTGGAACGGGCATTTTTTTTGTCCGCTCAGCGGGCCACCGAGATGAATGCGCTGGCCGATGCCCGTATCGGTATCGCCCGTTTACAGCAGGGCGGCAGTCAGGCTTTTCACTTCGTCGGCCGATTCGGCCAGGACTTGCGCCAGAGTACCTTCGCCGATCGTGAAGTCGATGGTGGCGGCCGAGTCGAGCGTGGTGGCGCCGGGACGCTCGTGCAGCGGAGAAGGGAAGGGGGCCAGATCCTTGGCCAGCAGCAAGGTATCGCCCAGGGTTTCCGGGGGCAGGGCGCGCATGCCGTTCCACAGGGCTTCGATGGCGCCCATGACCGGCACCGGCACGCCCAGCTTGAGCAGCACGCCGCGGCCGATCGCCACTTCTCCGTGCTCGATCCATTCGTCGGCGCCGCCGTCGAGCAGCCCCGGGAATTCCTGGGCGCGCGACAGCACATAGAAGCCGCCGACTTCGTGCACGATGCCGGCAAACATCGCGGTTTCCGGATCGACGAAGGAAACGCGGCGGGCGATCACCTGGGCCAGCGCGGCCACGTGGGCCGAGTGGATCCACAGGGCGTCGGCCTTGGCGCGCAGGCCGGGGTCGACGATTTCGCCGGCCAGCTGGCGCACGATGACCGAGGCGGCCAGCGCGCCCAGGGTGCGGAAACCGACCCGCTGCACGGCCGCGCGGACATTGGTGACGTCGTGGCCGGCGCGGTTGTAGGCGACCGAATTGGCGATCGCCACGGTGCGCGCGGCCAGCAGGGGCTCGGCCTGCACCAGGCGCGCCGCCATCTCGGTGTGACAGTCTGGCTCGTTCAGGGCACGCTGCAGCTTGAGCGTCGCATCGACGTTCGTAGGAAAGCTGAGTTCGCCGCGGCTGGCCCCGGCGGCGATGCTCTTGAGGGCGGAGAGTCGGTCCATCAAAAAATTATACGCCGATCCTCTTGTCCAGTCGTGAAAAATTGCTTTGTGGCATTATTTCGACGGCTGGCGACGATTCAGGGCTCGCCGAAAATGGCGTCGCAACCTTCCTTCTGCTCTTCGGTGTCCTGCAGTTCGTCGACCAGGCCAAGGTCGAGCAATTCTTCGGTGGCGTTCATGAAGCTGTTGAGCTTGGTGGCGCCGATCAGCCGGTAGATCTCGCCGGCTTCGTTGCGCACGCCGATCAGCATGGCTTCCTGCTTGACTTCGTCCAATGGCGCAACGTCGAGCAGAATGTTGCCGATGATGTGCTTGTCGAAATGGGCAGGCTTTTTGCCTTCGATCAGGGATGTTTTCAAGGCAATTCCTTTGCTTGTGGTGAGTGGGGAGGGAGGCTGCCGGCGGCGATCTGGTCGCGCAGCCTGCGCAGGACGCTTTCCAGGGCGTCGAAGTCGGCATCGCCATAGTGCGCAAACAGCTGCTTGCCATGTGCTATGACCTTGGGGAACACATCGCCGAACACCGCGTCGCCCGCAGGCGTGAGGCGCACATGGAAAGAGCGCTTGTCGTCGCTGCTGCGTTCGCGCACCACCAGGCCTTTCTGTTCCAGCCGTTCGACCACGCCGGTCAGCGTGCCCTTGGTGATCAGGGTGCGCTCGCCGAGTTCCTTGTAGCTCATGCCGGGCGTATTGCCCAGCGTGGCAATGATATCGAACTGCGCGTGCGTCAGCCCGTGCTGGCGCACCGATTCGCCGGAAAAACGCTCGAAGCCTTGCATGCATTCGGCCAGCAGCCGGACACTCTTTAAATATCGTTCCCCCATGGGGCAGGATTATAGCTGGCCGCAAGACTTTGGCTGAAACCGGAGGGGGCCGGGGGCAAGGGAGCGGGCCGGTGAACGCCACAGGCACTTCACCGGCAGCCGATGCTACAAGGCAGGGATCAGCACCTTGTCGATGACGTGGATG
Source organism: Massilia sp. X63 (assembly GCF_041023745.1). Taxonomy (NCBI): domain Bacteria; kingdom Pseudomonadati; phylum Pseudomonadota; class Betaproteobacteria; order Burkholderiales; family Oxalobacteraceae; genus Massilia; species Massilia sp. X63. The sequence goes on along the minus strand of NZ_JBFTEF010000002.1, from coordinate 610,722 downwards.
ACACCGTTGCTGGCCCTGACGTCGACGGCGACGATCCGGGCGCCGGCGGCGGTGGTATCCGTGATGGTCGGGGGCGTGCCGGCGTTGATGCGGATGTTCTGTCCGGCGAGTGTCGCAACATTCGTACCGAACGGAATCTGCGTCGACAGCACCTGGCTTCCCAGCACATGGTAGGTCAGCACGGTGCGAAGCTGGGCAGCGGTCAGGTTTTGCGGAGCACTGGCAAACGCAGTATCGGTGGGAGCGAATACGGTGAACGGACCCGGACCGGACAGGGTCGCTTGCAGATTGCTTGCGACGACTGCGTTGACGAGTGCGCTGAACAGCGGGTTGACCTGGGCCATCTGGACGATGTTCAGCACGCCCGGCGGCACCAGCACCTTGTCGACCACGTGAATGACCCCGTTACTGGCGGGGACGTTGGTCGTTACGATATTTGCCGTGGTGAGTGCGGCGTCCGTAATCTTCGCACCGTTGCCGAAGTCCAGATTCAGTCGGGCGGGCGCGCCGGCAAACGTATAGGCGGTGGCCTGCGTCGCTCCTCCGGCGCTCAGGTCGGCAGCCAGTTTCCTGGTGCCGAGAACGTGATAGTTCAGGATGTTCTGCAATGCCGCAGGAGGCAAGGCATTCACCATGGCATTTGCGTCGGCATAGCCCAGTTTCCTTGCCAGGTCGCCGAATGCCTGGTCGCTTGGCGCAAAGACCGTCAGTTGTGCCGAACCGTCGCTCAAGGCGCCCGCAATGCCGGCCTTGGTCACGGCCGCCAGCAGCGCATTGAATCCTTGCTCCTTCGCTACTTCGGCAATGTTTCCTTGCCTGGGCGGCGGCGGATCATCGTCGTTGCCGCCGCAGCCGGCCAGCGTGGCGGCGAGTGCCAGCGCCGCGGCGCCGAACTTGAGAAAATCTCTGACGTTCATGTGAATCTCCTAGTGAGCAGGTCAAGAGTGAGAGTGGGATGGACGACTGGTGCGCCGGATGCTCGTCGCCAGAATCAGGCCGAGCCCCCGGCGGATAGGCACCGTCTGAGCCGACTATAATCGGCTTCCAGCGTTGTACAAGGCACGCACCGTTTGAATCCGGGTCATGGCAGGGTCATTTTGCATCGGGTGCAATATTTACGGGTTCAATGCGGGTTCAACGCCGGCAGCCAGCCGCGCATCAGGCGGCCGCAAGCGCCACTTCTTCGACCATCCTTTATCTCCGGTATCATTACGGCCGATGCGTACCGCCGGGCGCCACGCCCGTTTTCCCTGATGACACCGCCGATCCATCCCGATGCAGCCTGCTGACCTGTCCCAACTGGCACAGGAACGGCCGCTGCGCGTGCTGCTGGTGAATGCGGGCGAGCCGGACATGCTGACCTGGTCCGGCCTGGTACAGCCGCTGCGCCTGGCGGCCAAGCTGCTGGGTCCCGAACTGCTGCACGTCGACGTGCGCAGCCCCGACAAATTCAGCGCCGACGCCCAGCGCCATTGGCACCTGGTGCTGCTGGTCGCCGACGAGGCGGAAGCCGCCCTGAAACCGGCCAACTGCCGCGCCCTGGTCGAGCGCTGCCGCGCGGCGCCGTTCTGGGGCGGCGTCGGCGCAGGCGTGCTGTGGCTGGCCGATGCCGGCGCCCTGCACGGCGTGCGCACCGCGCTGCCCTGGGCGCTGTATCCGGACACCAATGCACTGGCCGAGCAGGCCCTGTTCACGCCCCACCTCTACGAATTCGACCGCAACCGGCTGACCTGCTGCGGCGGCGCGGCCAGCATCGATTTCGCGCTGACCCTGGTCGAGATGCTGTTCGGTGCGGGGCTGCAGGCGCAGGTCAAGGAGATCCTGTGCGTGGACCGCGTGCGCGGCAAGGACGAGCGCCAGCGGGTGGCGCTGCAGGCCCGCTTCGGCGCCCTGCAGCCGAAGCTGACCGAGGCGGTGGCCTTGATGGAAGCGAACATCGAAGAGCCGCTCTCGACCGACGAAATCGCGCAGCTGGCCGGCATTTCGCGGCGCCAGCTGGAACGCCTGTTCAAGCAATATCTCGGCAGCCTGCCTTCGCGCTACTACCTCGAACTGCGCCTGCAACGGGCGCGTAAATTGCTGCTCGAGACCAATTATTCGATCGTGCAGGTGGGGCTGATGTGCGGGTTTTCCTCGGGCTCGCACTTCTCGACGGCCTTCGGCGCGCTGTTCGGAAATACCCCGCGCGAAGAGCGGCAGCGCAAGCTGGGACAATAGCGCCAGGGCAGGGTGCCGAAGGGGCTTGCCATTCCCACAATCTTTCTTCGACTAAAAACGAAAATCCCTGTCGCACTTCTGCAAGAACTTGTCAGGGTGGCTTCCTATAATGGTCCTAACCTGCGCGGCAATTGGCCCGCGTACAACCGATCATTGAAGAGGAAGAAGCCATGAACGCAAACCTTGACTCCGGTGTCACCACGCGGCCTGTCACCCGGCAGACCTTCGACGAAGTCCTCGTTCCGACCTACGCCCCGGCCGCCATGGTGCCGGTGCGCGCATCGGGCCTGGACCTGTGGGACCAGGAAGGCAAGCGTTACTTGGACTTCACCTCGGGCATCGCCGTCTCGAGCCTGGGCCACTGCAACCCGGCCCTGGTCGCGGCGCTGACCGAACAGCTGGGCAAGGTCTGGCACCTGGGCAACGGCTACACCAACGAGCCGGTGCTGCGCCTGGGCCTGGCCCTGACCGAAGCCACCTTCGCCGACCGCGCCTTCTTCTGCAACTCGGGCGCCGAAGCCAACGAAGCGGCCCTGAAGCTGGCGCGTAAATATGCGCACACCAAGTTCGGCCCGCACAAGTCGCGCATCGTGTCCTGCCTGTCGTCCTTCCACGGCCGTACCCTGTTCACCGTCTCGGTCGGCGGCCAGCCGAAGTACACCGAAGGCTTCGAGCCGCTGCCGCAGGAACTGAGCCACATCCCGTACAACGACATCGAAGCCGCGCGCGCCGCCATCACCGACGACGTCGCGGCCGTGATCGTCGAGCCGATCCAGGGCGAGGGCGGCGTGATCCCGGGCGACCATGCCTACCTGAAGGCCCTGCGCGAGTTCTGCGACAAGACCGGCGCGCTGCTGGTGTTCGACGAAGTGCAGTCGGGCGTGGGCCGCACCGGCGCCCTGTACGCCTACATGGACACCGGCGTCACCCCGGACATCCTGACCTCGGCCAAGGCGCTGGGCAACGGCTACCCGATCGGCGCCATGCTGACCACCGAGGAAATCGGCATGCATTTCAACGTCGGCTCGCACGGCACCACCTACGGCGGCAACCCGCTGGCGGGCACCGTCGGCCTCAAAGTGGTCGAGACCATCAACCAGCCGGCCTTCCTGGCGCGCGTGAAAGAAGCCAGCGCCAGGATCTTCGCCAACCTCGAGAAGCTGGCCGCCGACTATCCGCAGGTGTTCGGCAAGCCGCGCGGCCTGGGCCTCCTGATCGGCCTGCCGATGGCGGGCGAGCAAAAGGGCCGTTCCAAGGATTACACCAAGGTCTGCGAAAAGATGGGCCTGATGCTCCTGATCGCCGGCCCGGACGTGGTGCGCCTGGCCCCGGCCCTGGTGGTTTCGGACGAGCAGATCGCGGAAGCGGACCGCATCATGCGTGAAGCCGTCGAGGCCTTCATCGCCGCCTGACGCGCAGTCTGCATCGGCCGGCGCACTGTCCAGGTGCGCCGGCTTCGCTGTTTGAGTTGATCTCTTCCAGGAGTTCGCATGTATGTAGTTCGTCCGGTTGAACGCGCGGACATCGGCGCCCTCGAGGCCTTGGGCGCGGTGACGATCCCCGGCGTCCACACGCTGCCCCGCACGCGCGAAGCCATCGTCGCGGCGGTCGAGCGTTCGATCGCCTCGTTCGCCGCCCACGTCGACATTCCGAGCGAGGAGTCGTACCAGTTCGTGCTGGAAGACCTGCGCACGCGCGACGTGGTCGGCACTTCGTCGATCCACGCCTCGGCCGGTTCGAACGGCACCTATTTCTCTTTCCGCAACGACGTGATCCAGCAGGTCTCGCGCGACCTGAACATCAGCCACAGCGTGCATGCGCTGACCCTGTGCTCGGAGCTGACCGCCTACTCGCACCTGTCGGGCTTCTACATCCGCAACCGCGACAGCGCCGGCCTTGAAGCCGCGCTGCTGTCGCGTGCGCGCCTGTTGTACGCCGTGCTGGCGCCGCACCGCTTCGGCGACCGCTTCTTCGTGCCGCTGGCCGGCGTCACCGATGCCGAAGGCCAGTCGCCGTTCTGGAACGCGCTGGGCCGCAAGTTCTTCAAGATGGACTTCCTGGACGCCGAGCGCGTCATCGACGGCGCCCGCAACCGTACCCTGATCGTCGAGCTGATGCCGCACTATCCGGTCTACGTGCCGCTGCTGCCGGGCGACGCCCAGGCCGCGCTGGGCCAGATCCATCCGAGCGGCCAACTGGCCTTCAAGCTGCTCACGCAAGAAGGCTTCGAGGCCGACGAGTACATCGACATCTTCGACGGCGGCCCGATCCTGCAGGCCCACAAGAACGCGCTGCGCTCGTTCTGCGCCTCGCAGGTGCGCCAGGTCGAGAGCGCCGGCCGCGCCGCCGGTACCGACGAGCTGGTGACCTATGCCGTGGCCAGCAGCGAAGCGAATTTCCGCGCCGTCATCACCGCCTGCCCGCCGGCCGAATCCAGCCAGGCGATCTGCCTGTCGCGCGACGCCCAGCAGGCGCTTGGCGTGTCGCCCGGCGATAGCGTCACCTGCGTGCGCATCTGAGAGGGAACCCGATGCTCGTAATCCGTGCAGTAAACACCGACGACCTGGACGCCCTGATCGAGATGGCGCGCCAGGCCGGCAGCGGCATGACCACGCTCAAGCCCGACCGCAAGATGCTGGGCGACCGCGTCGCCACCGCGGTGGCCTCGTTCAATGAAACCATTCCGCCCGAGCAGCGCGACTACATGTTCGTGCTCGAGCATACCGAAGACGCGCGCATCGCCGGCGTGTGCGCCATCAAGGGCGCGGTCGGCCTCACCGAGCCCTTCTACAACTACCGCATCGGCACCCTGGTGCACTGCAGCCGCGAACTGAACGTGTTCACGCGGATGGAAACCCTGTATCTGTCGAACGACCTCACCGGCTCGTCCGAACTGTGCTCGCTGTTCCTGCTGCCGCAGTACCGCGCCGGCTTCAACGGCAAGTGGCTGTCCAAGAGCCGCTTCCTGTTCATCGCCCAGTTCCAGCAGCTGTTCACCGAGAAGATCATCGCCGAGATGCGTGGCTACCAGGACGAGAACGGCGTCTCGCCGTTCTACGAAGGCCTGGGCCGGCATTTCTTCAAGATGGACTTCGACCACGTCGACGGCCTGACCGCGCTCGGCAAGAAATCCTTCATCGCCGAACTGATGCCGCGCCAGCCGCTGTACGTCGACTACCTGCCGGAATCGGCGCGCGAAGTCATCGGCAAGGTGCATACCTCGACCCAGCCGGCGCGCAAGCTGCTGGAAAACGAAGGGATGCACTACGAAGGCTACGTCGACATCTTCGACGCCGGCCCGGTGCTGCAAGGCCGCGTGTCCGAGCTGCGCGCGGTGCGCGACAGCGTGCTGGCGGAGGCGGTCGAAGGCGTCCACGAGGAAGAGACCGAACATTTGCTGGTGTCGAACACCAGGCTCACCGATTTCCGCATGATCCTGACCCGCGGCGTGCCCGGCGCCGCCCGCATCGCACTGTCGGCCCAGGAACTGTCGCAGCTGCACGTGCAGGCCGGCGAGGAAGTGCGCACGCTGCCCCTCAATACAAGGAAGAACGCGAATGCCTAATCTCTCGAACTACATCGACGGCGAATGGCTCGCCGGCAGCGGCCCGGAGCTGGCCACCATCGACCCGTCGACCGGCCGCCAGACCTGGACCAGCAATGCCTCCACCGCTGAAGATGTGGCGCGCGCCGCCGGCGCGGCCCGCGCTGCCTTCGAAGCCTGGGCGCTGACGCCGCTCGAACAGCGCATCGCGGTCTGCACGCGCTTCCGCGACCTGCTCAAGGAACATGCCGAGGAACTGGCCGGCATCATCGCCGAGGAAGTCGGCAAGCCGTTGTGGGAAGCGCGCACCGAAGTGACGACCATGGCGAACAAGATCGACATCTCGGTCCAGTCCTACGGCGCCCGCACCGGCGAGTCGGCAAGCAAGGTCGCCGACGGCAATGCCGTGCTGCGCCACCGCCCGCACGGCGTGTTCGCGGTGTACGGCCCGTATAACTTCCCCGGCCACCTGCCGAACGGCCACATCGTGCCGGCCCTGATCGCCGGGAACACCGTGGTGTTCAAGCCGAGCGAGTACGCGCCGCGCACCGCCGTCAAGACCGTGCAGCTGTGGGAACAGGCCGGCCTGCCTGAGGGCGTGCTGAACCTGGTCAACGGCGGCCGCGACACCGGCGTGGCGCTGGGCCAGCATCCCGATATCGACGGCATCCTGTTCACCGGCAGCAGCCAGACCGGCACCGCCCTGCACAAGCAGTTCGGCGGCAAGCCGGGCAAGATGCTGGCGCTGGAAATGGGCGGCAACAACCCGCTGGTGGTGTGGGACATCCCGAGCGACCCCACACTGCTGGACGCCGCCGTGCACCACACCGTGATGTCGGCCTTTATTTCGGCCGGCCAGCGCTGCACCTGCGCGCGCCGCCTGATCATCGAGGATGGCCCGCAGGCCCAAGCCTTCCTTGACCGTCTGGTCAACATCGCCGCGACCCTGCAGCCGGGCCCCTCGAAGGCCGATCCGCAGCCCTTCATGGGCCCGGTCGTCTCGAGCCTTGTGGCCGCCCGCCTGGTACAGGCCCAGGCCGACATGGCCGCGAAGGGCGGCAAGGTGCTGCTGCAGATGAAGCAGCTCGACCCGAACGCCGGTTTCGTCACCGCCGGCATCGTCGACACCACCGACGCGCAGGGCATCCCGGACGAAGAATGGTTCGGCCCGCTGCTGCAGGTGATCCGCGTGAAGGACTTCGACGAGGCCCTGCGCGTGGCCAACGCCACCGAGTACGGCCTGGCCGCGGCCCTGCTGTCGCCGTCCGAAGCGCTGTGGAAGCGCTTCTCGGTGCGCGCCCGCGCCGGCATCGTCAACTGGAACCGCCCGACCACCGGCGCGGCCAGCTCGGCGCCCTTCGGCGGCGTCGGCAAGTCCGGCAACCACCGCCCGAGCGCCTACTACGCGGCCGACTATTGCGCCTACCCGGTCGCCTCGATCGAGACGGCGGAACTCGAGATGCCGGCCAAGCTGTCGCCCGGCCTGACTTTCTAGGACAATCCCGCCGATGCTTACTGCCCGCGAATACAACTTCGACGGCCTGGTCGGGCCGTCCCACAACTATGCCGGCCTGTCGTTCGGCAACGTCGCCTCGTTCAGCAACGTGCGCAGCGCCTCGAATCCGCGCCAGGCCGCCCTGCAGGGCCTGGCCAAGATGCGCGCATTGGCCGCGCGCGGCTTCGCCCAGGCCGTGATGCCGCCGCAGGCGCGCCCGAACTTCCGCCTGCTGCGCCGCATCGGCTTTTCCGGCTCCGACGCCGACGTGCTGGCGCGCGCCTTCCGCGAAGCGCCGGTGATCCTGGCCTGCGCCTATTCGGCGGCGCCGATGTGGACCGCCAACGCGGCCACCGTGAGCCCTTCGGCCGATTCCCAGGACGGCCGCGTGCACTTCACGCCGGCCAACCTGAACAACAAGCTGCACCGCTCGGAAGAGCACGTGCAGGCCACGCGCACCCTGCGTGCGATCTTCGGGAATTCGAGCCGCTTCGTGGTGCATGACGCGCTGCCGCCGGTGCCGGCCTTTGGCGACGAAGGCGCCGCCAACCACACCCGCTTCGCCGGCGCGCACGGCGCGGCCGGCGTCGAGTTCTTCGTGTACGGCCGCGCCGAGTTCGATCCGGCCGCGCCAAGCCCCAGGAAATACCCGGCGCGCCAGACCCTGGAAGCCTCGCAGGCGGTGGCCCGCCTGCACGGCCTGGACCCGGCCCGCACCGTGTTCGCCTCGCAGAACCCCGACGTGATCGACCAGGGCGTGTTCCACAACGACGTGATCTCGGTCGGCAACGGCAACGTGCTGTTCTACCACGAGCAGGCCTTCGTCGACGAAGCCGGCACCCTGGACGCGCTGCGCCGCGCCCTGGCCGGGGTCGACACCGACCTGGTGCCGGTGCGCGTGGCAAGCAGCCAGGTGCCGGTGGCCGATGCCGTGGCCAGCTACCTGTTCAACAGCCAGCTGCTGACCAAGCCGGACGGCCGCATGGCGCTGGTGGTGCCGCACGAATGCCGCGAGAACGAAGCCGTCGCGCGCTACCTGGGCGGCATGGTCGCCGAAGGCGGCCCGATCGACGAACTGATCGAATTCGACCTGCGCCAGAGCATGCGCAACGGCGGCGGGCCGGCCTGCCTGCGCCTGCGCGTCGCCCTGACCGACGACGAGGCGCAAGCCATGCACGGCGGCGTGATCATGACCGAGACGCTGTACGCGCTGCTGGTGGCCTGGGTCGAAAAATATTACCGCGACCGGGTCGAGCCGAAAGACCTGGCCGACCCGCAGCTGGCCATCGAGTGCGCTGCCGCGCTCGAGGAGCTGGAACGCATCCTCGGCCTGCCGGGCCTGTACGACCTGTCGTAAGGCCCTGCCGGCATGTTCTAATGACGGATTGGCGCGCCCCGTTTCAAGGCGCGCACGGAATTCGGACGGGACAACCCCGTCCATATAAAGCCGGGACGGCGCGACGCCACAAGCCATAGCGCCTCCCGGCACACAAACTTTGGAGAAGCAACATGAAAGACATGCCTCAAGATTTGCGCAGCCAGACCCTCGCGCTGGTCAACGCAAACCATGCCGCCGCCGGCGCCAACGCGCAGGTGGGAGCGCTCATCAGCGCCTGGCTCGGATCGCTCGACGACGAAGACCTGGCCGGCACCGCGCCCGAGAGCCTGGCGCCAGTGCTGTGGGAAGGTTTCTCGCAGCTGGCCCAGCGCACCGGCACCGGCTGCCAGATCGCCTCAATGCGCTACTCGGACGGCCGCGGCGGCATGGCGACCGCCCTGCTGATCCTGAACGACGACATGCCTTACCTGGTCGATTCCTTCGTCATGGCCCTGCGCAAGGAGCGCCAGACCGCAAGCGGCGTGATGAACGCCGTGCTGCCGGTGCGCCGCGACGCCAGCGGCATGGCCACCGCCGTCGGCGAAGCCGGCGCGCCGCTGGAATCGATCGTCCTGATCCTGATGAGCGACGAGCTCGAATTCTCCGAACTGGATTCCCTGACCGCGCGTATCCGCATGGTCGCCAGCGACGCCGCCACCGTGCACCGCGACGCCGTCAAGATGGCCGACCGCATGACCGCGGTGGCCGCCGCCGCCGCCAACGCAGGCACCCCGGAAGGCCAGGAAGTGGCCGCCTTCCTCGAGTGGGCCAAGAACGAAGGCTTCGAGCCCTTCGGCTACGCCTACTACGTCGTGAAGGAAGGCGTGCGCGAACTCGAGCGCGACATCCCGAGCCGCACCGGCGTGCTGGCCGACACCGCGCACCCGGTCTACGGCACCTGCCTGGCCAACATCCCGGGCGACTTCGAAACCCTGTCGCGCCGCGCCGACACCCTGTCGATCGTGAAAGCCGACGTCGAGGGCACCCTGCACCGTGACCAGCCGCTCGACTTCATCGGCGTGCGCAACACCGACGCCCAGGGCAAGATCCTGGGCGAGCACTGCTTCGTCGGCCTGTTCACCCGCGCCGCCACCTCGACCCCGCTGGCGCGCCTGCCGTTCGCGCGCGGCCGCGTCGCCAAGGTGCTGTCGATCGCCGGCGTGCGCCAGGAAGGCTTCCGCGCCGAGAAATTCGTCGAGATCCTCGAATCGCTGCCGCGCACCGAAGCGCTGGAAGCCGATCCGGAATGGCTGGCCCAGGTGTGCTCGTCGGTCGTGTCGATGTACAAGCAGCCGCGCCCGAAGGTCTTCGCGCGCCGCGACGTGTATGCGCGCCACCTGAACGTGCTGGTCTACCTGCCGCGCGAGCGCTACAGCGCCGCGGTGGCGTCCAGCCTGGCCCAGGCCCTGAAGGAGACCTCGGGCGCCGTTGAGGTGCGCGTGCAGACCCTGGTGGCCGACGGCCCGCTGGCGCGCGTCTACCTGATCGCGCATGCCGCCCGCTATCCGCTCGACCTCGAAACCGACATCCAGCAACCGCTGCTGGCAGTACTGGACGGCTGGCACGACCGCTTCGCCGCGTCCACCAACACCATCGAAGACGCCGGCCTGCGCAGCAGCCTGCGCAAGCTCGGCGCCAACCTGCCGGTCTCTTTTGTCACCAACACCGCGCCGGAAACCGCTTTCCGCGACCTGCAGGCGGTGCTGAAGAACGGCCAGCACGAGCGTGTCGCCGTACGCGTGGAGCCGGGCGACGCCGCCAACGGCATCGATGCCTCGATCCGCCTGTACTCGGGCGAGGTCGTGCCTTCGCTGTCGCGCATCCTGCCGGCCCTGCAGAACGCCGGCATCGCGGTCGACCGCGAGCAGACCTGGACCCTCAAGACCGCCGACGGCGCCGTGCACAACGTGACCGCCCTGGCCGTGGACGACGAAAGCGGCGCCAAGCTGGTCAAGCCGGGCATCATCCCGGTGGCCGAGGAACTGTTCACCGCGCTGTTCAACAACGAGGCCGAAGACGGCCGCATGAACGGCCTGACCATCGAAGGCGGCCTGTCGCTGCGCGAAGTGCAGCTGGTGCGCGCCTACATCAGCTACTGGCGCCAGCTGGGCTCGAAGTTCTCGGTGCGCTACATGGCCGAGACCTTGCGCACCCAGTCGGCCCTGGTGAAGGAATTCGTCAGCGCTTTCCTGCTGCGCTTCGATCCAAGGCTGGACGATGCCCAGCACGCCGCCGGCACCGCCAAGCTGGCCGCGCTGAAGGCCGGCCTGTCGACCGTGAACCACGCCGACACCGAAGAGATCATGGCGGCCCTGGTCGACCTGGCCCTGGCCACCGTGCGCACCAACTACTTCCAGAACGCCGGCGAGAAGATGATCTTCAAGGTCGACACCAGCAACCTGGCGCTGGCCCCGGAACCGCGTCCGTACCGCGAGATCTACGTGTTCTCGCGCCGCTTCGAAGGCGTGCACCTGCGTGGCGGCCCGGTCGCCCGCGGCGGCCTGCGCTGGTCGGACCGCATGGAAGACTACCGTACCGAAGTGCTGGGCCTGGTCAAGGCGCAGATGGTCAAGAACGCCGTCATCGTGCCGGCCGGCTCGAAGGGCGGCTTCGTGTGCAAGCAGATGCCGACCGGCGCCGCGCGTGAAGTGGTGGCGGCCGAGGGCGAAGCATGCTACCGCGAATTCATCGCCAGCCTGCTGGAAGTGACCGACAACCGCGTGCGCGGCGACATCGTCCCGCCGGAAAACACCGTGCGCCACGACCAGGACGACCCGTACCTGGTGGTCGCCGCCGACAAGGGCACCGCGACCTTCTCGGACATCGCCAACAGCATCGCCGTCAAGCGCGGCTTCTGGCTGGGCGACGCCTTCGCCTCGGGCGGCTCGAACGGCTACGACCACAAGAAGATGGGCATCACCGCCAAGGGCGCATTCGAAGCGGTCAAGCGCCACTTCTTCGAACTGGGCCACGACATGAACACCACCCCGGTGACCATGGTCGGCGTGGGCGACATGTCGGGCGACGTGTTCGGCAACGGCGTGCTGCTGTCGCGCCAGCTGAAGCTGGTGGCGGCCTTCGACCACCGCCACATCTTCCTGGACCCGAACCCGGACACCGAAGTCTCGTTCAAGGAACGCCAGCGCATGTTCGCGCTCGCACGTTCGTCGTGGGAAGACTACGACAAGTCGCTGATCTCGCAGGGCGGCGGCGTGTTCCCGCGCACCGCGCGCTCGATCGAGCTGAGCCCGGAAATCCGTGCCGTCCTCGACATCAAGGAAAGCTCGCTGTCGCCTGAGGAACTGATGCACCGCATCCTGCTGGCGCCGGTCGACCTGTTCTACAACGGCGGCATCGGCACCTACATCAAGTCGTCGAACGAGACCCACGCCCAGGTGAAAGACCGCGCCAACGACCGCATCCGCGTCAACGGCAACGAAATGCGCTGCAAGGTGGTGGGCGAGGGCGGCAACCTGGGCGCCACCCAGGCCGGCCGTATCGAGTTCGCCCTGAACGGCGGCCGCATCTTCACCGACGCGATCGACAACTCGGCGGGCGTGGACTGCTCCGACCACGAAGTGAACATCAAGATCTGGCTGGACACCGAAGTCAACGCCGGCGAGCTGCCGGAAGCCGACCGTAACCGCATCCTGAACGAAATGACCGGCGCGGTGGAAGAGCTGGTCCTGCGCGACAACAAGCAGCAGACCCACCTCTTGACCCGCGAAGCGCAGGCGCAGGCCACCGCCTCGGTGGTGGACGGCTACGCCGCTTTGATCACCAACCTGGAATCGGAAGGCGCCGTCAACCGCGAACTGGAACAGCTGCCGACCGACGCCGAGCTGGCCCGCCGCAAGGCACTGGGCCTGGGCCTGAGCACGCCGGAACTGGCGGTGGTCATCGCCAACGTGAAGAACCGCTTCAAGCGCACCCTGCTGGCGCTGCCGCTGGTCGAGGAGTCGTGGGCCGAATCGCTGCTGCGTCCATATTTCCCGGCGCAGATGGTCGCTACCCGCAATCCGCTGAACCACCCGCTGGCCAACGCCATCCTGGCGACCGTGCTGGCCAACGAAGCGGTCAACCGCTGCGGTCCGCTGATGCTGCGCGACCTGGCTGCCGAGCACCGCGTCGACGAAACCGACGTGGTCAAGGCCTGGGCCCGCGCCTGGTCGGCGCTGCACCTGTCGCCGGTGTTCGACGCACTCGACGCCGACGCGCTGAAGGTGCCGCGCGACGTTTCGATGGCGGTCGATGCGCGTACCCGTGCGCTGCTGCGCGCCGTGATCGAAGGCGTGCTGTCGCTGCCGGCCGGCGCCGACGGCATGGCCGAGCTGTCCACCCTGTTCGGCCAGGCCGACCAGTTGCGTTCGCTCACCCCGGCCCGTTCGGAAGCCGACGGCCACAGCGGCCTGCCGGCGTCCTTCACCGCGGCCTGGAAGTCGGTCGAGACCATCGAGTCGCTGGCTACCTTCCTGTTCGCGGCGGTCTCGGTGCAGCGTCCGGGCGGCATGAGCCTGGCGCAGTTCCTGCAGGTCGGCATGGCCCTGCGCCAGCAGGCCGGCATCGACATGCTGGAGCGCGGCCTGAAGCTGCCGGCGCAGAGCAAGGCGCAGGAACAGCTGCGCAACTACGCGATGCAGGCCCTGCGCCGCACCCAGCAGCGCCTGCTGCTGCAGGTGATCGAGCGTGCCGGCCAGGGCGGCGATCCGCTGGCAGCCGTCAAGCAGGTCACGGAAGCGCGCGGCCTGACCGGCTTCGCACAGCCGGTCGAGCTCGAGCAGGCCATGCTGGACGTCTGGGCGCTGTCGGAAGGTTCGAGCCCGGACCGCCTGGCGGCCTGATCGGATGAGCGCGAACGTGAGTTCTGCGCTGCCGGAAGCGGTGCGCGCACTGGCCGAAGCGGATTTCGCTTCGGTCGCGCAGCGCTTTTCCGAGGCTGGCTTCGCGGTCGCGCTGCCGGCCCCCGGCATCCTGGCGGTGAAGGGCGCGACGCCCGATGCCGCGCGCGCGAGCGTGCTGGTATCGGTGGGCGTGCATGGTGACGAGACCGGGCCGATCGAGATGGTGGCCTGGCTCATCGAAGCCCTGTCGCGCACCCCTTCGGCGCTGGCGGTCGACCTGATGCTCTGCGTCGGCAACATCGACGCGATCGCGGCCGGCAAGCGCTTCATCGATGCGGACCTGAACCGCATGTTCCGTAGCGACCGGGGGGCGCTGGCCCATGCCGCGGAAGCGGCGCGGGCCGATGCGCTCATCTCCGCCACCTGCGCCTTCTTCGAAGGGGCCGGGCCGCGGCGCTGGCACCTCGACCTGCACACGGCGATCCGGCCTTCGCACTATCCGATGTTCGCGATCGTGCCCGAGATCATTCCCGATACGCCGCGCAAGGCGCTCATCGACTGGCTGGGACAGGCGGCGATCGGCGCCGTCATCATGAACCCGAAGTCGGTGGGCACCTACAGCTACTATTCGTCGGAGCTCCACGGCGCCGCAGGCAGCACCGTGGAGCTGGGACGGGTCGGCACGCTGGGGCAGAACGACCTGTCGCAGTTTGCCGATGCATCGCGCGCGCTGGACCGGCTGCTGCGCGGCCTGCCCGGCGAGGCCGCCAGGGCCGCGCCGCACGTGTTCGCGACGGCAAGGCAGGTGATCAAGCTGTCGGATGCTTTTACCATGTCGGTGGGACGCGAGACCTGGAACTTCACGCCGATGAAGAAGGGGGATGTCATCGCGACCGATGGCGACACGGTATATACCGTGGAGCATGACGAGGAGCTGGTGGTGTTTCCCAACCCCGACGTGCGTGTCGGCCTGCGTGCTGGCTTGATGGTCACGCGGATCGGCTGATCAGGCAAGGTTCCGGCTTTCGCCGGAACGACGTGTTGATGATGTTGGCCGTACAACCGTCACTCCCGCGCAGGCGGGAGTCCAATTTCCCCAAGCAAGGCCGCAGCATTAAATTTCACCTCAAGCTAGACTGAAGCCTTTGCCCATCGCGGAGGCCTCATGAGCAGCATGCTTTTCTCCCCAGTCACCCTGGGTCCCCTGCAACTCTCCAACCGCATCGTGATCGCCCCGATGTGCCAGTATTCGGCCGTCGACGGCCAGCCCACCGACTGGCACATGATTCACCTCGGTAACCTGGCGCTGTCCGGCGCCGGCCTGCTCATCATCGAAGCGACCGCCGTGACGCCCGAGGGCCGCATTTCGCCGGAGGACCTGGGCCTGTGGTCCGACGCCCACCAGCAAGCGCTGGCGCCGATCTTCGGCGCGATTCGCCGCCATTCGCCGATCAAGCTCGCCGTCCAGCTGGCCCACGCCGGCCGCAAGGCCTCGACCGAGGTGCCCTGGGAAGGCGGCGCCCAGATTGCCCCGGACCAGCCGCGCGGCTGGCGGACTGTCGCGCCATCGAGCCTGGCGCATGCCGAAGGCGACGTGCCGCCGCTGGCGCTCGATGCCGACGGCCTGGCGCGCATCAGGCAGGGTTTCGTCGATGCCGCCCGCCGCGCGCAGGCGCTGGGCCTGGACGGCATCGAGCTGCACGCCGCCCATGGCTACCTGCTGCACCAGTTCCTGTCGCCGCTGTCGAACGCCCGAGACGACGAGTACGGCGGCTCCCTGGAAAACCGCATGCGCTTCCCGCTCGAGGTGCTTGAGGCCGTGCGCGCCGCGGTGCCGTCCGAAATGGCGGTGGGGGTGCGCATCTCGGCCACCGACTGGGTCGAGGGCGGCTGGGAGATCGAACAGAGCCTGCGCTTCGCCCGTGAGCTGGAGGAGCGCGGCTGCGACTTCATCCACGTCTCCAGCGGCGGTTTGTCGCCGCGGCAGAAGATCCCCGTCGGACCCGGCTACCAGCTCGCGTTCGCGCAGCGCATCAAGCGCGAGACCGGCATGCCGACCATCGGGGTGGGCCTGATCACCGAGGCGCAGCACGCGGAAAGCATCCTGCAGCAGGGCCAGGCCGACCTCATCGGGCTGGCGCGCGCCATGCTGTACGACCCGCGCTGGCCCTGGCATGCGGCGGTCACGCTGGGCGAGCAGGTGTTCGCCCCGCCGCAGTATTGGCGTTCGCAGCCGCGCGAACACAAGGAGCTGTTCGGCAGCATGCGGGTAGGCTGAGGCGCATCGCAGGGCAGCGACTCGCGGCGTCCAGTCGCAGCTCAGCCGGCGTTTTGTGCAGCCTGTCGCAACGGGCGTGCGGCGCGGTGGGGTGATTGTTAGAGTCGCACCTGTCAACAACCATCAAGGATCCACGCCATGCGTTCGCCCCGTACCCTACTTGCCCTTGCCTCCCTCGCCACCGCCGCCTCCCTGGGCGGCTGCGCCATCATCGTCGCCCCCAACGACGGCGACGTGCGCATGCATACGGTGTTCAGCGACAGTACCGTTGAGGGCGACGGCGTGGCCGCGCGCGACCAGCGCCAGGTGGCGGCGCTCGGCGAGCTGGAAGTGAGCGGCGCGATGCAGGTCGAGGTGCGGGTCGGTCCGGCGCCCTCGCTGCTGGTGGAAAGCGACGGCAACCTGCTGCCCTACATCCGCACCGAGGCGCGCGGCAATACGCTGAAGATCGCCAACGATCGCCCGCTGCGCAGCAAGACGCCGGTGCGCGTGGTGTACACCACCCCGCGCCTGAGCGAAGTGCGGGCATCGGGTTCCGGCCAGGTGGTCGTGCGCGACCTGAACGGCGCGCCGCTGGAAGTGCGCAAGAGCGGTTCCGGACGGGTAGCGCTGGCAGGGACGGTCGACAGCCTGCATGCGCGCGTGAGCGGCTCGGGCGTGCTCGACGCGGGCGAGCTGCGCAGCGCCAGCGCCGACCTGGGCCTGTCGGGCTCGGGCCGCATGAACGTCGGCGAGATCCGCGGCGACTATGCGCGCCTCAAGGTGGATGGTTCGGGCGTGCTGCAGGCCGGCGGCGCGGTGCGCTCGCTGAATGCCCGCGTGGCGGGCTCGGGCAACCTCGACCTGGCCGGGCTGTCCTCGCAGGACGCCGACCTGGCGGCCGACGGTTCGGGCGGCATCCGCGCCACGGTCAAGCAGTCGCTGATCGCGCACGGCGGCGGTTCGGGTGGGATCCGGGTGTATGGGCATCCGGCGCAGCGCAGCGTTACCGGACGTAACGTGCACCTCCTCGATTGATTTTCGTAGCGTGGGCGGCTTGTGATCTGGTCCACTGGACCAGATCACCCCACGCGTTCAAGCATCGCCGGAACAGCCGGGAAGTTTCATATTGCAGTGATCAGCGCGTGGGCGGGGGGACCCGCCCACCCTTGGGCTTAGAGCAGGTTGTCCAGCAGGTCCGGACCGAACACTTCGCGGTGCAGGCGGCTCGCCGGTGCGCCTGCCGCCAGCAGGGCGTTCCACTGCGCCTGCATGAAGGGCAGCGGGCCGCACATATAGACGTCGGTCTCGCCGCGCGGCCACGAGGGCAGGCGCTCCAGGTCCATCTTGCCCTTCAGGGCGCCCGCCGTCTCATCCTCTTCATGGAAGGTCACCACGTGCAGGTAGGGCATGCGCGCCCTGGCGGCGGCGATGTCGGCCTGGTGCGCGTGGTGCGCGGCATTGCGTGCGGCGTGCGCGAAGATCACGCGGCGCTCCGGGTTCACCGCGGCGATGCGGTTCAGCGCCGCGATCATCGGGGTGACGCCCACGCCCGCCGACAGCAGCACCACCGGTTCGTTCGATTCGGTATCGGGCAGGAAGTCGCCGAACGGATGGGTGACGTGCAGCACGTCGTCCACGTTCACGTTGTTGTGCAGCCAGGTCGAGACTTCGCCGGCCGGGTGGGCGCCGCCATCCTCGCGCTTGACCGAGATGCGCAGGCTGTCCTTGCCAGGCGCATCGGACAGGCTGTACTGGCGCAGCTGGCGGTGGCCGTCGCTGAAGTCGACCGCCACGCTCACGTACTGGCCGGCCCGGAAGGGCGGCAGGGCGCCGCCGTCGGCCGGAACCAGGCGGATCGAGATCACGTTGTCGCTCTCGCGCACCACTTCCGTGACGCGCATTGGGCGCGTCTCGCCCGGCTGCACGCCGGCTTCCTCGTACATCTTCGCTTCCGCATCGATCAGCAGGCGCGCCAGCGAGGTGTAGGCCTCTTCCCAGGCCTTTAGGAGCGGCTCGGTGGCGGCATCGCCCAGCACGGTCTTGATCGCGCCGAGCAGGTGGTGGCCGACGATCGGGTAGTGGTCGGCACGGATACCCACCGAGGCGTGCTTGTGCACGATGCGGCTCACCACCGGGCCGAGTGCGGCGGCGTTGCCGATGTTGGCGGCATAGGCGAACACCGCCGAGGCCAGCGACTGCTGCTGCGCGCCGCTGGTCTGGTTGCCCATGTTGAACAGGTTCTTCAGCTCCGGATGGGCGTCGAACATGCTGCGGTAGAAGGTGGTGGTGATGGTCAGGCCGTGCTCGCGCAGGACCGGAACGGAAGCGTCGATGTAGGGACGGGAGGCGCTCGAAATCATGAGGTGTTCCTTATGGATGCATTGTAATGATGTATAAACAATGCATGTTTAAAGCCAAAAAATGGTCCGGACTGGATAGCAAAGCAGTTCGGACGCGTCCATTCTATCAAAAGATGCTGAGTAAATGCATCTTTCCGCAAACTATTTTATTGGGAAAACACAACTACCCCTATAATCGCAGCTTTTGATGGGATCTCCCTTGAGCGCCCGCATTGACTCCAAGTTCTCCATACCAAAGGACCTGCCGTGAATCTGACCCTGGGCCAAAAGCTGATCCGCACCAAAACAGCTGAACGTCACCATGACGATGGCGACGGCTCCAGCGGCGGCCTGCAGCGCTCGCTCGGCCTGTTCCCGCTGACGATGATCGGCGTCGGCGCCACCATCGGCACCGGCATCTTCTTCACGATGGTCGAGGCGGTGCCGAAGGCCGGTCCGGCCGTGGTCCTGTCCTTCCTGCTGGCCGCCCTCACCGCCGGCCTGACCGCGCTGTGCTACGCCGAGCTGGCGGGCCGCGTGCCGGCCGCCGGCTCCTCGTATTCCTTCGCCTACGCGACCGTGGGCGAGTTCGCCGCCTTCATCGTGGCGGCCTGCCTGCTGCTCGAATACGGCCTGGCGGGAAGCGCGGTGGCGATCGGCTGGTCGGACTACCTGAACAACTTCCTGTCGAATGCCTTCGGCTGGGAGATCCCGGCCTACCTGCGCTCGCCGATGTTCGTGTCGGACCACCACAACGTCCACTTCAACCCCGGCAACTTCAACCTGCCGCCGGTGATCCTGATCGCGATGTGCTGCATTCTCCTGATCCGCGGCACCAAGGAATCGGCGACCACCAATGCCGTCATGGTGCTGGTCAAGCTGGCGATCCTGATCTTCTTCTCGGTGATCGCGCTGACCGGTTTCGACGCCAACAACTTCACGCCCTTTTTCAACCCGGATCCCGACAGCGGCTTCGTCGGCATGGCCGGCGTGACCGCCGCCGCCGGCACCGTGTTCTTCTCCTTCATCGGCCTGGACACCATCGCCACCGCCGGCGAGGAAACCAACAACCCGCGCCGCAACGTGCCGATCGGGATCCTGGCCGCGCTCCTGATCGTGACCGTCTTCTACCTGCTGGTGGCGGTCGCCGCCATGGGCGCCCAGCCTTCGCACATGTTCGCGGGCCAGGAAGCCGGCCTGTCGGTGATCCTGCAGAACGTGACCGGCCAGGCCTGGCCGGCACTGGTGCTGTCGGCGGGCGCCGTGGTGTCGGTGTTCTCGGTGACCCTGGTGACGATCTACGGCCAGACCCGCATCCTGTACGCGATCAGCCGCGACGGACTGATTCCGAAGACCTTCCAGAAGGTGAACAAGCGTACCCTGGCCCCGGTCAGCAATACCATCATCGTCTGCCTGGTGGTGGGCGCGGTGGCCGGCCTGGTCGACGCCACCTTCCTGTGGGACATGGTGAGCATGGGCACCCTGACCGCCTTCATCGTGGTCTCAATCGCGGTGCCGGTGATCCGCGCCAAGCAGGGACCAGGCGAGCCGGGTAACTTCCGCGTGCCCTTCGGCCCCTACGTGGTCCCGGGCCTGTCGGTGCTGGCCTGCCTGTACATCATGAAGGACCTGTCGCCTGCCACTTTCCGCGTGTTCTTCATCTGGATGGGCGTGGCCGTGGCCACCTATTTCCTGTACAGCGTGCGCCACAGCCGCCTGAACAAGGCGCAGTAAGCGCAAGGACAAGCCGGTGCTGGAGAATTTCGAACGGCGGCGCGACCGCTTCGCGCTGTTCGACGCGATGGACAGCGCCGCGGTCAACATCTGTTTTCCGCTGGAGCTGCCGGACTTCCGCCCCTGGTGCAGGGAGCAGGACCTGGCGCCTTTCCACGTGCTGCTGTGCGCCGTGCTGCGCGCGGTGCTGAAAGTGGAAAACTTCCGCTACCGGATCCTCGACGGCGATGTGATCCGCATCGAGCGCCTGATACCGTCCTTCACGGTGGTCAACCAGCACAATGACCTGAATTTCGCCCAGTTCGACTGGAGCGACGACCTGCGCGAATTCGTCGCGCGCGGCGTCGCGGCGCGTGAAGCGGCGAGCGGCATGGCGGCGCTGAACATGGAATACGCCGCCAGGACAGCATTGCAAGCGAAAGAGCAGGTCTTCGTGACCTGCATTCCGTGGCTGGCCTTTACCTCGATCCAGCATCCGAGCGCCTCGCTGGCGCAGCCGGACATTCCTTCTTTCGCCTGGGGCAAGTACCGCGACTGCCCGAACGGCCGCCTGGAGCTGCCGTTCTCGGTGCAGGCCCACCACGGCTTCGTCGACGGCTTCCACATCCACCAGCTGGGCCGCCAGATCGCGGCCGAGCTGGAAGCGATGATGCGATAAACCCTACTTCGCCAGCGGCCTGACCACGTCGAGCAGGCTGACGAGCAGCTTGCCCGGTTCTTCCCACGGCAGCATATGGGCCGAACGCTCGAACCAGACCATGCGCTTGGCGGGCGCATCCACCTGGTCCATCCAGGCCACCGTGGGCGCCGCCGGGGTGGTGTAGTCGTGCCGGCCCAGGAACATCACGACCGGGATCGGGAAGCGCTTTACCTTCGAAAAATCCACTTCGAGGAATTCCGGCAGCACCCGGCCCAGGGTCAGCAGGCTGCCCTTGTCGATGTCTTTTACCTGGGCTGGCGTGTATTCCGGCGAGAGCAGGGGACCGCGGAAGAAGTAGCCGGATTCGCTGCGGAAGGCCGACAGGCCGCCGTAATACTGCGGCCACTTGCGCGCGACGATGATGCGCTCGCGCGTGATCGGCCGGTCGCCGGGGTAGGGCGCGATCGCGGACATCTCCCTGATCGCCTCCGCATTATTCTCGCGCTTGGCGCGCTCGAAGGCGTATTCGAAGCTGATGCGCTCGTTCTCGCGCACGTTCAGCACCTGGCCGATGCCGACGTAGGCGTAGAACAGGTCGGGGCGCTTGAGCGCCGCGCGCATGCCGACGATGGTGCCCCAGCTGTGGCCCATCAGGATCAGCTTGCGCTTGCCGTAGCGCGCCTTCAGGTGCTCGGCCACCTCGATCGCGTCATCCACGTAGCGCTCGATGCGGATCGTCGGGGCCACCTGCTCGGGATCGGCTTCGGCGTAGCTCTTGCCGGCGCCGCGCTGGTCCCAGTTCACCACCGTGAAGTATTCCTCGATCGGGCGCTGGAACTGCCACATGGTCGGCGTGATCGGCGAGGCCGGTCCGCCATGCACGAACAGGATCATGGGGTTGTCGCGGTCCTGGCCGCGCACGCTCAGCCACTGGTCGACGCCGCCGATGCGGGTCTTGTAGGAGTCCTGCACCCCGGTGGGGGCGCTGATGCGGCTCAGGTCTTCGATGATGGCGCGCGATCTTGCGTAGGGATCCGCGGCTTCCTGCGCCAGGGTGCAGGCGGATGCCAGCAGCGCGCCGATGAACAGCCATGCCTTCTTCATGTGTGCGTCCTTTCCTGGTGATGGAAGGAGCATAACGCGCCGATCTGCATGCCTGCATCCGGGGCGCGACGAACTGCACGATCGGTGGGGTGAAGCGAAAAAAAGCCACGCGGCCTGGCGGCGGCGTGGCTTTCGCAGGCAATGCGCGCTTATTGCACGTTCATTTCCTTGAGCAGGTTATCGGCCTTGTCCACGTGCTTCATGTTCCACAGCATGTAGCGGCTGTCGACCTGGATCGAGCGGGTCATGGCCTTGTTGAAGTCCCAGTCCGAGATGATCGAATCCAGGGTGCCGTCGAAGGCCAGGCCGATCAGCTCGCCCTTCGAGTTCAGCGCGGCCGAGCCCGAGTTGCCGCCGGTAATGTCCAGCGTGGCCAGGAAGTTGACCGGCACGGTCTTCAGCTTCGGATCGACGTACTTGCCGAAGTCCTTGGCCTGGATCGCCGCCAGCTGGGCTGCCGGTGCGTTGAACTCGCCTTCGCCGGTGTGCTTGGCCACGATGCCTTTCGGGGTCGTGAACGCGGTCCAGGAACCGGTGCCGTCGGCGCCGACGTCACGGCCCATCACCTTGCCGAAGGTGACGCGCAGGGTGCCGTTGGCGTCCGGGTAGACGGCCTGGCCGCGGCTAGACATGTAGGCGATCTTGGCGCGCATGTAGTTGCCGTAGGCTTGCTGAATCTTGCCTGCCAGTTCCTCTTCCTTGGCTTCGTCGCGCATCGACGCGTCGTACATGGCGACGGCGGCCTTGATGAAGCTGTCGTTCGAGGCCTGGAATTCGGCCGGCGACTTCTTCAGCCACGCGCTGCGCTCTTCCTTGTTGGCCAGCTTCGAACCGGCGTAGATGCGGTCCAGCGCGGCCTTCAGCTCGGCGTCGGTCATGCCCGGCTTGATGCCCAGGGCGGCGTCGAAGGCGGCGTCATGCTCGGCGGCCGGCTGCGCGTTGTACTTGGTCAGGAAGTTCAGCACCAGCGCCTTGTCGACCTTTTCGTCGTAGGTGCGGTCCTGGCCGGCGATGACCGAGTTCCAGCGCGGCATGTCGCGTTCCTGGAAGCCGGTCTTGCGCTCGGCGTCCGGCTTGGTGCGCTCGTTGGCCAGGCGGTACAGCGAACGTGCCGAAGACAGGAACTTCGGCTGGGCGTAGCCCAGGAAGAAGCCCTTCTTGGCGTTGGCGTCGCGCTCGGCGATCAGCTGTTCGGCCTGCGCGATGTCGGCGGCGTACTGCGCCTTGCGGGCCGGGTTGGCGTTGACCCAGGCCTTCATGGCATTGTGCTCGGCCGTCTTGCGCTGCAGGAAATCGCTGCCCGCGTACGAGGTCAGCATGCCCTTGCGGTTCTTGTAGTAGTTGTTGACGCTGGCGATCTGGCCGGCGTACTTGAGCTTGGCGGCCGGGTCGTTCTTGGTCTCGCGCTCGATGATGGCCAGGGTCTCGCCCGAGGCCTGCACGAAGGCCGGGTAGTTCCAGGTGAAGGTCGATTCGACTTCCGACGGCAGGCGGTGGCGGTTGGTGCGGCCCGGGTAGCCCAGCACCATCACGAAATCGCCTTCCTTGGCGCTGGCGCTCGGATCGGCGATCTTCAGCACGTGCTTCGGCTGGTAAGGCACGTTGTCCTTCGAGAACTCGGCGGCCTTGCCGTCCTTGCTCACGTAGGCGCGGTAGAAGCCATAATCGCCGGTGTGGCGCGGCCACATCCAGTTGTCGGTGTCGCCGCCGAACTTGCCGACGCCGGCCGGCGGGGCGTGCACCAGGCGCACGTCGCGGATTTCCAGCTGCTTCAGGCGGTAGAACTCCAGGCCGCCGTAATAGCTGGCCACGGTGCAGCGGTAGCCGGCCGACTGTTCGCACTCGGCCACCAGCTTCTTCTGGTTCTTCTCGATGGCGTCGATGCGCGCCTTGCCGTTCAGCTTGGCGACTTCCGGGGTAACGATCTGGTTGGTGACGTTCGCCACTTCCTCGGTCACGTAGACGCGGCTGCCCGGCGCGGCCGGCAGCTCTTCATCCAGGGTCTTGGCCAGGAAGCCGTTGGCGAGCAGGTCGCGCTCCGGGGTCGAGTTGACCGCCACGCTGTTGTACACGCAGTGGTGGTTGGTGACGACCAGGCCCTGCGGCGAGACGAACGAGGCCGAGCAGCCGCCCAGGCTCACGATCGCGCCCATCGGGAATTCGGTCAGCTTGGTCAGGGTGGCCGGATCCAGCTTGAGGCCGGCGGCTTTCAGTTGCTTGGCTACTTGTGGCAGCTGTTGCGGCATCCACATGCCTTCGTCCGCTTGTGCGGCGAAGCTGGTGAGGATGGCCAGCGAGAGGAGGGTCTTTTTCATTCGCGTTTGTCTTTATGGAGGTGGGAACTCTTGGAACGCCTGACACAACCCCCAACGTCGACGATGCGCCTTGCTCTGGGGTTTGTGTTAGACGTTCAATGCTCCGCGGAGCATCCAAGAGTATCCGTAATCCACATACGCATCGTCAACCACTATTTCGTGCCGACAAACCCGTAGTTTTCGAGCAGAAACTATAGCTGGGCACTGAATACAGAGGCGATGCCGGTCGTCAGGCGCTCCCACCATGGCCGTTCGCGGTGTTCGGCCTTGGTCACCCGGTTCGCGTGCCGCCAGTCGTCCTCGAAGATGGCGGTCTGCCGGCGCGCAAATCCTTCGTGCAGGACATTCAGGTTGGCTTCGTCGTTGATGCTGAACGAGCGGTTGTCGAAGTTGGTCGAGCCGACCGACACCAGCAAGTTATCGACGATCAGCGCCTTCACGTGATACATGGTCGGCTGGTATTCGGCCAGTTGCACGCCGGCGGCCAGCAGTTCGCCCCAGCGCTCTCGCGAGGCGGCCTTGACCAGGTCGGAGTCGATGAACTTGCCGGGCATGATGATGCGCACGCGCACGCCGCGCCTGGCGGCTTCGATCAGGGTGCGGATGGTCAGGTCGTCCGGCACGAAGTAGGCGGCCGACAGGTCGATGGTGTGGCGCGCCGCGGTGATCGCCATCAGGTACATCAGGTGCATCGATTCGGCGCCGCCGGTCGGCGAGCTGGAGAACATCTGGGCCGGCATGTCGCCCACCTGCTGCAGGGCCGGGAAGTAATTCGGGCCGTCGAGCACGGTGCCCGTCGCCTTGGTCCAGTTATCGTTGAAGACGGCCTGCACCTGGCCGACCACCGGCCCTTCGATGCGGAAATGGGTGTCGCGCCAGTGATCCTGGTCCTGGGCATTGCCGCGCCACTGGTCGGCAATGCCAACCCCGCCGGTGAAGCCGACCTTGCCGTCGATCACCAGGAGCTTGCGGTGGGTGCGGTTGTTCAGGCGCGCCAGTTTCCACCACACCGGCTTGTGGTAGCGCTGCACCTGCACGCCGGCCTGCTTCATGGCGTCGATTTGCGCCAGGTCCAGCTTGATGCTGCCCATGAAGTCCAGCATCAGGTGGACCTTGACGCCGGCGCGGGCGCGCTCCATCAGGGCCTCGGTAAATTCGCGTCCGATCGATCCGGACCAGTAGATATAGGTCTCGAAAGTAATCGTCTTTTCGGCCGAACGGATCGCTTCCAGCATGGCCGGGAAGATCTCGTCGCCATTGAGCAAGGCCTCGACCTTGTTGCCCTCGAGAATAGGCGGACCGAGCAGCACACCGAGCGAGCGGCGGAACTGCGGGTCGTTGCTGTCGTACTGGCGCGTCAGCCGGGTTTCGATCTGCGTTTCGCTCGGCATGAAATTCAGCACGAGCACACCGCCGACCAGCGTGAGCGCGGCCGTGACCAGGATTGTCCAGAAGCGTTTTGGTGACATAGGAAATGCGGACGTAAAAAAACCAACGCACGAGGCGTTGGTTTTTAAAAAGGGCTACTCACTCCCGCCGATTAACGGACGCGGCCGCGACGCAGCAGGTTCACGATCGCCAGCAGGATGACAGCACCCAGGAACGAGACCAGCAGCGACGAAACGCTGAAGTCGTCCGAATTGATGGTGCCCGAGCCGAACAGCGGCGACAGCAGCCAGCCGCCCAGGAAGGCGCCGACGATACCAACAACGACATTGAGAATCATGCCTTGCTCTGCGTCGGTTTTCATGACCATGCTGGCGAGCCAGCCCAGAATGCCACCGACAACGATCCAAATGATGAATAACATGGTGTACCTCCTTCAAGTGTAAGAAAACATACCCCCAGGCCGATTGAATTGCCGTGGCCATGGAGAAAAGTCTAGAGACCAGTCCCCTTCAGGTCGGTGCGGCAACGAACGTTAGACGGCGAATCTGCAAGCCCGTTCTTCCGCGCCGTACGGTTGAGTAAAAAGAACCGGGTAGGGTGCGTCAGCGAACAGAAGAGGTCCGGTGCCGGGCATAAGGTTTCAACACTTGCAATACCGAATACCGATTGCAGTCCCTAGTACCTGAACCTTTGAAAGGATGCGCCATGAGCAGCTACGATTCGAATAACAACCAGAGCAGCACCCAGAATTCCCGCATGGTTACCGGCCTGTTCCCTGACCGTGCCAGCGCAGAGCGTGCCTATTCCTCGATCTCGACCCGTGGCTACGGCAAGGACGACGTCAACCTGATGATGTCGGACACCACCCGCAAGACCCACTTCCACGACACCGACACTGAACTGGGCAGCAAGGCCGCCGAAGGCGCCGGCATCGGCGCCGGCATCGGCGGCACCATCGGCGCCGTGCTGGCCGGCATCGCCGCCGTCGGCACCACCCTGGTGCTGCCGGGCCTGGGCGTGGTCGTCGCCGGTCCGCTGGCGGCAGCCCTGGCCGGCGCAGGCGCCGGCGGCATCACCGGCGGCCTGATCGGCGCACTGATCGGCGCCGGCATTCCGGAAGAACGCGCCGTGCACTACGAAGAAGGCATCAAGCAGGGCGGCATCGTGATGGGCGTGCATGCCCGTTCGGACGAAGATGCGCGCCACATCGAACAATCGTGGACCGACAGCGGCGGCACCCACATCATCGGTACCGGCGTCGGCGCCCTGGGCGGTGCGGCGGCAGGCGCCGCCATCGGTTCGGCAGCCGGCCCGGTCGGCACCGTGGCGGGCGCCGCCATCGGCGCCCTCACCGGCGGCATGGCCGGCAAGGGCGTGGGCGAAGTCGTGAACCCGAAAGCGGGCGACGACCTGTCGGAACACTACCTGGCCAAGGGCGTCGGCGCCGGCAGCGGCGCGGCCGTGGGCGCGATGGCCGGCGCGGCGGCAGGCCCGATCGGCATGGCTGCCGGTGCAGTGGTCGGCGGCCTGGCGGGCGGCGCAGCCGGCCGCGGCGCGGGCGAAGTGGTGAACCCGAAAGCGACCGACGACCTGAACGACCATAACCTGGCGCAAGGCGTCGGCGGCGCCGGCGGCGCGGCAGTGGGCGCGGCAGCCGGTTCGGTGGCAGGCCCGATCGGCACCGCCGCGGGCGCCGTGATCGGCGGCCTGGCCGGCGGTGCAGCCGGCAAGGGCACGGGCGAAGTCGTGAACCCGAAACCGGGCGACGAACTGCGTGACCACCACCTGGGTACCGGTGTCGGCGCAGCCGGCGGCGCGGCAGTCGGCGGTGCGGTGCTGGGCGGCGCGGTCGGCGGCCCGGTGGGCGCAGTGGCCGGCGCCGGCATCGGCGCAGCGGTCGGCGGCATGGCCGGCAAGGGCGTGGCCAAGATGGTCAACCCGCAGGCGGAAGACGCCCACTGGCGCAGCGCTTACCAGACCCAGCCGTACTACACCCCGGGCTACACCTACGACGATTACGCTCCGGCCTACGCGCTGGGCTACAACTCGGCAGGCCGCTACCCGGGTGGCTACGACATGCACGAGAACGAGCTGGCGAGCGAGTGGGAACGCACCAAGGGCACTTCGCGCCTGAGCTGGGAGCAGGCCAAGCACGCCTCGCGCGCCGCATGGCACAAGGTCGAACGCGCCATCCCGGGCGACGCCGACCGCGACGGCCGCTAAGCACCAGCGTCGTCCCGACGTAAAAAAAGCCTCCGTTCCTTGCGGACCGAGGCTTTTTCTTTGGTGGCGGCGATTACTGCTTGACCGCTTCCACCTGGATCGCCAGCTTCACTTCCGGCGAGAACTTCGGCAGGCCGTAGTTGATGCCGAAGTCGCTGCGCTGGAAGTTGCCGGTCACGTCGGCGCCGCACACTTCGCGCTTAAGCATCGGGTGGTCGATGCACTTGAACTTGTTGATGGCCAGGGTCAGCGGCTTGGTCACGCCGTGCAGGGTCAGTTCGCCTTCGGCCGAGGTCGGGACGTCGCCGGTGAACTTGATCGCCTTCGACTTGAAGGTCGCGGTCGGGAATTGGGCGGCGTCGAAGATGTCCGGCGACTTGGCGTGCGCGTTCATCTTGTCGTGGCCGAAGTCGATGCTGTCGATGTAGACGGTGATGTCGAGGGTGCCGGTTTTCTTCGCGCGGTCGAGGGTCACGGTGCCGTCGGTCTTGTTGAACTTGCCGCGCCAGACCGAGATGCCCATGTGGTCGGCTTCGAAGCTCGGGAAGGTGTGGTTCGGCTCGATCTTGTAGGTGTCGGCCGCGAAGGCGAGGCCGGCGCCGAGGGTGCTCGAAGCGGCCAGGGCCGCGATCAGGTGCTTGATTTTCATGAACGATCCTTGCTGAAGTTGACGTAGATGCTGCTGTGCTTACTGCGCCGCGGTGACGCGGAATTTGATGACGACTTCGTCGGCAACCATGCTGGTGTCCTTCCACTCGCCTTCGCCGATGTTGAAGGCCAGCCGCTTGATCGGCAGCCGTCCTTCGAATACCTGTTTGCCGCCTTCGCTCTTCACGCTCAGCGGGAAGCGCACGTCGGCGCTGCGGCCCTTGATGGTCAGCTTGCCGGTAACGTCCAGCTTGCCGGCGCCGGCCGGGGCAATCGCGGTGGAGACGAAGCTCGCCTTCGGGAACTGGGCGGCGTTGAACCACTCCTTCTTGGTGACCTCTTTGTTGTACTCGGGGTCGCCCAGGTCGAAGCTGGCGGTCTGGATCTCGACCGTGGCTTTGGATGCGGCCGGCTTGGCGGCGTCGTAGTCGATCTGCGCGCTGAACTGCTTGAACTTCGCCTCGACCGGCACGCCCATCTGCTTGAACGTGGCCGTGACGCTGCTTTTCGCCGGGTCGGTCTTCAGCGCGGCGGCGCCGGCGACGGCACTGGCCAGCGCGGAGGCCAGCAACAGGCCCTTGATTGTCTTCATGAGAACTCCTTACGGGTAGAGAAAGGCAGCATGCGCGCCATCACGCCGTCGCGGTCCACGAGCAGGTGCTTGAACGCGGCCGCCACGTGCAGGCCGACGAGCAGCGCCAGCAGCATGTTGAGCCAGTAGTGGACATCCTTCAGCACCACCTTCAGCGCCGGATCGGGTCCCATCAGCACCGGCAGTTCGAGCACGCCGAACCAGACGATCGGATAGCCGGTGGCCAGGCTGTAGAAGTAGCCGGACAGGGGCACCGCGAACATCAGGATATACAGCAGCCAGTGCAGGCCATGGGCCGCGCCGCGCTGCCAGGCCGGCATCGTGTCGGCATAGGCGGGCGGATGACGGAACAGGCGCCACAGCAGGCGCAGGGCGGCCAGCAGCAGCACGGTGACGCCGGCCCACTTGTGCCAGTTGAAGTATTTCAGCTTGGTTGGCGTGATACCGGGGATGTCGGTCATGACCAGGCCGAGCGTGAAGGTCCCGATGATCAGCAGCGCAATCAGCCAGTGCAGCACGATGGCCAGGATGGTATAACGGCGCATAAAGATTATTTTTTGGAAAGTTGTACTTGTTAGGACTAAGCTTCGGGAATCACTATACCAGTCTTTATTCCATGCTGCTGCCAAGCGATATTTTTCGCTGGGTACACTAGCACGGATTGCAAAAACTGCACAGCAGAGGGCGGCGGAATGTAAAATCGTCTCAACAGAATGTTTAGCAGAAATGACTGGCGAAACTATTTAATGCCAGTGTGCAAAATATGATCACACATCACACCATGCCGCACCCGCCCGCCTTCCTGCTCAAACCCTTGGCCGTCGCCTGCCTCACCTTGCCGCTGGCCATGCCGGCACTTGCCATCGAGCGCGATGCCCAACCCACCCAGTCCGACCAGCTGGCCGACCTGTCGATCGAAGAACTGGCCAACATCCCGGTGATGTCGGTTTCCAAGCGCCCCGAGCGACTGCAGGATGCCGCCGCGGCCGTCTTCGTCATCACCACCGACGACATCCGCCGTTCCGGCGCCGCCACCCTGCCGGAAGCCTTGCGGATGGCGCCAAACCTGCACGTGGCGCGCGTGAACGGCTACAGTTATTCGATCAGTGCGCGCGGCCTGAACCAGAGCGGCAACAGCTATTCGAACAAGCTGCTGGTGCTGATCGACGGCCGTTCGGTCTACACCCCGCTGTTCTCCGGCGTGTTCTGGGATGCCCAGGAAGTGCTGCTCGAAGACGTCGAGCGCATCGAGGTGATCAGCGGCCCGGGCGGCGTGCTGTGGGGCCTGAACGCGGTCAACGGCGTCATCAACATCACCACCCGTTCGGCGCGCGACACGCAAGGCAGCCTGGCCGTGCTGCAGGCGGCGAGCGACGGCGCCACCGCCAGCTTCCGCCACGGCGGCACCAGCGCCAACGGCATCGCCTGGCGCGCCTTCGGCAAGACCACCTACCGCGAGGACAGCGAGCTGGCCAGCGGCGCACCGGTCAATGACGCCTACCGCCGCACCCTGGTCGGCGCACGCGCCGACTGGCAACGCGGCGCCGACGGTTTCAGCCTGATCGGCAATGCCTACCGCGGCCGCTTCGACCAGCCGGCGCCGGGCGAGATCGCCGCGCCCGGCGTGCCGGCCACCCTGGGCCGGGTGCGATCGGACGGCGTCAACCTGACCGCGCGCTGGGAGCATGCGCTGGACGGCGGCGCCAGCATGATGGCGCAGGCCTACTTCGACCACACGCTGCGCCGCACCGAGCCGTTGTTCGGCGAGCGCCTGTATACCACCGACCTGCAGTTCCAGCACACCCTGGCGCCGATCGACGGGCCGGCCGGCGCGCATCGCATCGTGTGGGGCGCGAACTACCGCAGCAGCCGCGATCGCGTGGACAACAGCGCGACCGTCGCCTTCCTGCCGGCCCGCACCACCCAGCAGTGGGCCAGCCTGTTCGCGCAGGACGAGGTCGAGCTGGGCCAGGACTGGTACCTGACCCTGGGCAGCCGCTTCGAATACAACGAATACACCGGCACCGAGTGGTTGCCGAGCGCGCGCCTGTCCTGGCGCCTGTCGCCCCAGCACGCGCTGTGGGCGGCGGCATCGCGCACCGTGCGTGCGCCTTCGCGCCTCGACGTCGACACCTACCTGCCGGGTCGCGCGCCCTTCCTGCTGCGCGGCGGCGCGCGGGTGCGCGGCGAAGTGGCGCAGGTGTTCGAGCTGGGCTACCGCGGCAATCCGGTGGCACCGCTCTCGTATTCGGTGACGCTGTTCCACCACGACTACGACTACCTGCGCACCACCGAGACCAATCCGGCCGGCTTCATCACCTTCGACAGCCTGATGGAAGGGCGCGCGAGCGGCATCGAAGCCTGGGGCAGCTGGCAGGCGGCCGAGCGCTGGCGCCTGTCGGCCGGCTGGACCGCCATGCACCAGAAGCTGCGCCTGAAACCGGGAAGTAGCGACATCAATGCCACCCGCGTGGCCGCGCGCGACCCCGCGCATACCTTCCAGCTGCGTTCGGTCTACGGCATCGACGACCGGCGCGACGTCGAGTTCACGCTGCGCAAGGTGGCGGGCAAGTCCTTCCCGGACGTGCCTTCCTACACGGCGCTGGACGCGCGTTTCGGCTGGCGCATGCGCCCGGGGCTGGAGCTGTCGGTGACCGGCGAGAATCTCACCGGCGGGCATGGGGAATACGGCACGGTCGTGTACCGCGCCGAGATCGAGCGCCGCCTGGGAGTGAAGCTGATGTGGGAGTATTGAAGAGGGTTTCGCAGGGTGGTCGGCGAAGCCGACCACCCTGCGAAATCAGATGGCTTTCGCCAGCTCGGCAGCCAGGCCGGTGTAGTTCGCCGGCGTCATCTGCATCAGCAGGTCCTTGGCTTCCTGCGGAATGGCCAGCTTGCCGATGAACTCCTGCAGCGCCTCGCGGGTGATGCCCTTGCCGCGGGTGAGTTCCTTGAGCTGCTCGTACGGGTTCTCGATGCCGTAGCGGCGCATCACGGTCTGCACCGGCTCGGCCAGCACTTCCCAGCTCGCGTCCAGGTCCGCTTCCAGGCGCGCTGCATTCACTTCCAGCTTGTTCAGGCCGCGCAGGCAGCTGTCGTAGGCCAGCAGCGCGTAGCCGAAGCCGACGCCGATGTTGCGCAGCACGGTCGAATCGGTCAGGTCGCGCTGCATGCGCGAGACCGGCAGCTTCTCGGCCATGTGGCGCAGCACCGCGTTGGCCAGGCCCAGGTTGCCTTCCGAGTTCTCGAAGTCGATCGGGTTGACCTTGTGCGGCATGGTCGACGAGCCGATTTCGCCGGCGCGCAGCTTCTGCTTGAAGTAGCCCAGCGAGACATAGGTCCAGATGTCGCGGTTCAGGTCGAGCAGGATGGTGTTGGCGCGCGCGATGGCGTCGAACATCTCGGCCATGTAGTCGTGCGGTTCGATCTGGATGGTGTAGGGGTTGAACACCAGGCCGAGGCGCTGCTCGATGACCTCTTTCGAGAACGCCGGCCAGTCGAAGCCCGGGTAGGCCGACAGGTGCGCGTTGTAGTTGCCGACCGCGCCGTTCATCTTGCCGAGGATCTCGACGTCGGCGATGCGCTTGACCGCGCGCTGCAGGCGCGCCACCACGTTGGCGAATTCCTTGCCCAGGGTGGTCGGGCTGGCGGTCTGGCCGTGGGTGCGCGACAGCATCGGCAGATCGGCATTGACGTGCGCGATCTCGGTCAGCTTGGCGACGATGTTCTGCAGCGCCGGCAGCAGCACGCCGTCGCGCGCGGCTTTCAGCATCATGCCGTGCGAGGTGTTGTTGATGTCTTCCGAGGTGCAGCCGAAGTGGATGAACTCGCTCGCCGCGACCAGTTCCGGCACGTCCTTCACCTGCTCCTTGAGCCAGTATTCCACGGCCTTGACGTCGTGGTTGGTGACCGCCTCGATCTCCTTGATGCGCGCCGCTTCCGGCTCGCCGAAATTCGCGGCCATGCGCTCGAGGTGGGCGTTCGCTTCGCTCGAAAACGGCTTGATCTCCGGGAAGCCGGCCTGCGACAGGGCCTGCAGCCAGGCGATTTCCACTTTCACGCGGTGGTGCATGAAGCCCGCTTCGGACAGGATCGGGCGCAGCTTGTCGGTTTTCGACGCGTAGCGGCCATCCAGCGGAGACAGGGCCGACAGGGTAGGGGAAGAGACGGTAGAGGTCATGGCGAACGGTCCGTGCAAAAACGCGGATTTTACCACCGGGAGGGGCGGCCGGCCTTGCGCGCGCCGTCGCGCGGCCCGAGCGGTAAGCCATTCCTGCGCAGACGGGCGCCGAAATGGCGATGCTATACTGGCATCCAATCTTCTTATTCGGGCATGTATGAAACTCATCGGTTCCCTCACCAGTCCCTATGTGCGCAAAGTCCGTGTCGTCATGGCGGACAAGAAGCTTGATTTCAGCTTTGAGCAGGAAAACGTCTGGGCCGCGGAGACCACCATCCAGCAGGTCAACCCGCTGGGCAAGGTCCCCTGCCTCGTCATGGAAGACGGCAGCACCCTGTACGACTCGCGCGTGATCGCCGAATACCTCGACACCATCTCCCCGGTCTGCAAGCTGCTGCCGCCGAACGGGCGCGAGCGTACCGAGGTCAAGGTCTGGGAAGCGCTGGCCGACGGCGTGCTCGATGCCGCCATCCTGGTGTTCCTCGAGCGGCGCGAACGTCCGCCCGAACAGCAGAACGCCAAGTGGATCGAGCGCCAGATGAGCAAGGTGGAGGCCGGCCTGCGCGAGATGTCCGCCAGGCTGGGCGATGCAAGCTACTGCATGGGCATCCACTACACGCTGGCCGACGTCGCCGTGGGTTGCACCCTGGGCTGGCTCGCCTTCCGCTTCCCCGCCATCGACTGGCGCGGCGACTACCCGAACCTGGCGCGCCTGGCCGACAAGCTCGCCGAGCGCCCGTCGTTCCGCGACACCGCGCCGCCCGCCGCGTGAGCGCCCCGGCCCACGCCATGGCAGCCCCCACGCTCGTATTCGGCGAGGCGCTGGTCGACGATTTCAGCACCGAGCAGGTGGTCGGCGGCGCGCCCTTCAACGTGGCGCGCCACCTGGCCGCCTTCATGGCGCCGCAACTGATGCTCACGCGCATCGGCAAGGACAAGCCGGGCCTGGCGGTGCGCGCCGAATTCGAACGCTTCGCGATGAGCGAGGCCGGCCTGCAGGTCGACGCCATCGAAGAGACCGGCCGCGTGCTGGTCGAGCGCAGCGCGCGCGGACACCGCTTCACGATCCTGCCGAACCAGGCCTACGATTTCATCGACCGCGCCCAGGCGCAGGCCGCGCTGGAGGCAATGGGCGCGCAGCCGGGCATCTTCTATTTCGGCACCCTGGCCCAGCGCCACGAGCGCTCGCGCACCACCCTGATGGCGCTGCTCGGCGCCACACCGGCGCTGCGCTACCTCGACCTGAACCTGCGCGAGGGCCAGGTCGAAGAGCGCATCGTCACGCGCTCGCTGCAGGAAGCGAACATCGCCAAGGTCAACGAAGAAGAATTGCAGGCGCTGTTCAGCTGGTACTTCCAGATCAAGCCGGACGATCCCGCGCTGGCGGCCGAAGAAGTGCGCGCCTCCTGCCAGGCGCTGCTGCAGATGTTCTCGCTCGATGCGCTGATCGTCACGCTGGGGCACCGCGGCTCGGTGTACTTCGGCGTGGACGGCGGCGTGATCCTGAGCCGCGACAATCCCGCGCCGCCTTTCGTGATCGACACGGTGGGGGCGGGGGATGCCTTCTCGGCGATTTTCCTGCTGGGGAAGATGCGCGGCTGGCCGCTGGATGTGTCGCTGGCGCGGGCCAACGAATTTGCCGGCGCGATCTGCGCGATTTCGGGCGCGGTTCCGCGCGACCTGGGGTTTTATGACCAGTGGATGCGGAAGTGGCGCTAGCTGTTTGCCGGCAGACCGGCTTCCCGCCTTCGCGGGAACGACGTGTCAAAGGCTGGTAGCCCCGAAGCCCTCATCCCCGCGCAGGCGGGGATCCAATGTCACGATGAACAGCCTTACTCGCCGATCTGGCTCTGCAGGTAGTTCTGGATGCCCACCTTCACGATCAGGTCGAGCTGGGTCTCCAGCCACTCGATGTGCTCTTCGGTATCCTCGAGGATCATCAGGAACAGGTCGCGGGTCACGTAGTCCGCCGCCGCTTCCGCCGCCGCGATGCCTTCCTTGACCGTCACCTGGGCCGCGCGCTCGAGCTTGAGGTCGCATTCCAGCATTTCCTGGGTCGATTCACCGATGAGCAGCTTGTGCAGCGCCTGCAGGTTCGGCAGGCCGTCGAGCATCAGGATGCGGTCGATCAGCTTGTCGGCATGCTTCATCTCGCCGATCGATTCGTCGTATTCCTTCTTGGCCAGCTTGCCGAAGCCCCAGTGGCGGTACATCCGCGCATGCAGGAAGTACTGGTTGATCGCGGTGAGCTCGTTGGTCAGCTGCGCGTTGAGCAGCCGGATGATGTTGGGATCGCCCTTCATGGATTGCTTTCGCTGATGTGAATGTCAACATCATAGCAAACCCGGGACGGCGCAGGGGAAGTGCGCACCCCGGTGTAGCCGGGGTGGAAGGGGAAAACGGACCGCGCTCAGGCCGCCTGCGGCGTCCGGTGCAGTTCGGTGACGACGGTCTTGCTGTCGAGGTGTTCGTTCAGCACTTCGCGCGCATAGCTGACGCATTTGCCGCACATCGTGCCCACGCCCAGTTCGCGGTGCAGCTCGGCCACCGAGGAGATGCCGAGGTCGACCGCCTGGCGGATTTCGCGGTCGGAGATGTTGTTGCAGACACAGACGATCATCGTTTCGATTCCCTTGCCGTTTTCATCACTTAAATGAGAATCAATCTCATTCGTGTTCTATTCTGCGGAAAATTCGCGACGTTTGCAACAGGAATTTTGTGCGGATGTGCTCTTTCTTAAGTCTGTGATCAAAGCGCAAATAGAAATAATTCGCATTTAGGTTTATCATGCACGTATCTGTCTCATCAGCGCTACACCTAGTCTGGCGCCGATCTGACCCAGTTGCTTATCTACCCGGACGCGACCATGACCCTTGCTCCTTCCCTCACCACGCTCGACGCCCTCCAGCCCGGTCAGAGCGCCACCGTGATCCACCTTGCGCCGACGGGACAGCAGGGCGCCGGCGACGTGCAGCGCCGCCTGATGGAACTCGGCTTCGTGCCGGGCGAGCGCATCCGCGTGCTCAAGCGCGTGCTGGGCGGCCCGCTGGCGGTCAAGGTGGGCGAGTCCACCTTCGCACTGCGCCGCTTCGAAGCGGCGCTCGTGTCGATCAAGCCGGAATAAGCGAATGGGTGTCATGGAACAACAGGTGGCGTCGCGCACGCCCCTGGTCGCACTGCTCGGCAATCCCAACTGCGGCAAGACCGCGCTCTTCAATCGCCTGACCGGCTCGCGCCAGAAGGTCGCGAACTATGCCGGGGTGACCATCGAACGCAAGGAGGGCAGCTTCACCTCGCCCCAGGGCCGCGCGTTCCGCGTGCTCGACCTGCCGGGCGCCTACAGCCTGAGCGCCCAGACGCCGGACGAAGCCATCACGCGCGACGTGGTGGCCGGCCTGCGCGCCGGCGAATCGGCGCCCGACGCCATCCTGTGCGTGGTGAACGCCACCAACCTGCGCCTGAACCTGCGCATGGTGCTCGAGCTCCAGCGCCTCGGCCTGCCGATGGTGCTGGTATTGAACATGGTCGACGTCGCGAAGAAGCGCGGCATCACCATCGATACCGCCAGGCTGTCGGCGGCGCTGGGCATGCCGGTGGTCGAGACCGTCGCCATCCATGCCGGCGGCGAACAAGGCCTGGTGGCCGAGCTGGACCGCATGGCTTTCGATACGAAGGTGCAGGCCAATCCGCTGTCGGCGATCGACGCGGTGCCGGTCGAGGAAACCCAGCGCGAAGTGCGCCGCATCCTCGATCTCGCCGTTTCCACCAGCGGCGACCGCGGCAACCTGACCGAAAAGATCGACAACGTGGTGCTGCACCCGGTGCTCGGCCCGGTCATCCTGGCGGCCTTGATGTTCCTGATCTTCCAGGCCGTGTTCAGCTGGGCCGGCACGCCCATGGACCTGATCGAGGCGGGCGTCGGCGCCCTGGGCGAACAGGTCGGCCTGCTGCTGGGCGAAGGCGTGCTGCACAGCCTCATCGTCGACGGCATCATCGCCGGCGTCGGCAGCGTGCTGGTGTTCCTGCCGCAGATCCTGATCCTGTTCTTCTTCATCCTGCTGCTGGAAGACGTCGGCTACCTGCCGCGCGCCGCCTTCCTGCTCGATCGCATCATGGGCAGCGTGGGCCTGTCGGGCCGCGCCTTCCTGCCGCTGCTGTCGTCCTTCGCCTGCGCGATCCCCGGCATCATGGCGGCGCGCACCATCCAGAATCCGCGCGACCGCCTGGTGACGATCATGATCGCGCCGCTCATGACCTGCTCGGCGCGCCTGCCGGTGTATGCCTTGCTCATCGCCGCCTTCATCCCGAGCCGCGAGGTGGCCGGCCTGATGAACCTGCAGGGCCTGGTGCTGTTCGTGCTGTACATGGCCGGCATCCTGAGCGCGATGGCGGTGGCCTGGTTCATGAAGCGCCGCAGCGACTACAAGCAGCACGCCCTCATGATGGAACTGCCGGCCTACCACCTGCCGCAGCTGCGCGCCCTGGCCATGGGCCTGTGGGAGCGCGCCAAGATCTTCCTGAAGCGGGTCGGTACCCTGATCCTCACCATGATGGTGCTGCTGTGGGTGCTGTCGAGCTTCCCGGGCGCCCCGGAAGGCGCGATCCATCCGCCGGTGTACTACAGCGTGGCCGGCATGATCGGCCGCGCCCTCGAAGTCATCCTGGCCCCGATCGGCTTCGGCTGGGAGATCGCGATCGCCCTGGTGCCGGGGATGGCCGCGCGCGAAGTGGCGGTCGGCGCCCTCGGCCAGGTGTATGCGCTGTCGGGCGGCGACGAAGTCGGCAAGACGCTGGCGCCGCTGATCGCGCAATCGTGGTCGCTGGCCACCGGCCTGTCGCTGCTCACCTGGTACGTCTATGCGCCGCACTGCCTGCCGACGCTGGCCACCGTGGCGCGCGAAACCGGCAGCCGCCGCTACGCCTGGATCATGGCCGGCTACATGTTCGGCCTGGCCTACGTGGCGTCCTTCATCGTCTATCGCGTCACGCTGTACTTCACGGGGGGCTGAGCATGTGGCAGGAGCTGGTAGCCGGAATCATCGTCGCGCTGGCCGTGCTCTACGCCGGCGCGAAGTACCTGCCGGACAGCTGGCGCCGCGCCATCGTGCACCGCCTGTCGAAGGGCGGCAAGCAGTCGGCACTCGTGAAATGGCTGGACACCTCGGCCAGTTGCGGCAGCGGCTGCAACAGCTGCAACACCTGCGGGCCGGCCGCGCCCGCGCCGCCGCCCGGCAAGGGCAGCGGCAAGGTCATCAAGATCCACGAACAAGGGCGCTGAGCGCCGCCCTTGCTTGCTCACTTGCTTGCTTACTTGCCTGGGACGATGTGCCAGGCGCCGCCGACGCCGTCGCCGGCCTTATCCCCCGCTTTCTTGTCCTTCACAAAGGTGTACAGTGGCTTGCCGTCGTGCGCCAGCTGCTTGCTGCCATCCTCGCGCGTGACCACGGAGTAGGGCGCGGGCGGGCTGCCCTTGGCCAGCACCGGCGGCCAGTTCTTGGCGCAGGTGGCGACGCAGGCGCTCTTGCCGCTATTCGGCGTGTCCTTGTCATAGGTGTAGACCGTCATGCCGGCATGATCGACGAGCATGCCGTTGGCGACCTTCAAGGGGGCGCTGTCGGCGGCAAGGGCGGTGGTGGAAAACAGCAGGGCGAGGACAGCGGTACTGACGCGAAGCAATTTCATAATAGCCTCCTGGTCAAACACTGCGTGGGTGGACGACCATTCTAGCCCGGCTGCGCCGCGATCGCATCCAGCGCCGCGATCAGGCGCCGCGCATCGTAGGGCGCATGCACCTTGATGTCGTTGTCGAAGTAGCAGTAGACGTCGCGCGCCTTGCGCTGCGGCGGCGCCTGGTCCGAGACCAGGCGCGCGTTCTCCGGCTGGCCGCCGCTGCGCCAGGCGTGGATGCGCGCGGCCCAGGCCGCGATCGCAGCGTCTTCGTAGCCGCTCGCATACAGCTCCTTGTCGCCATGCAGGCGGATGTAGACGAAGTCCGCGGTCAGGTCCTCGCACAGCGGCCAGCGGCCGGCGGTGTCGGCCACCACCAGCGCCACGTTGTAGCGGCGCAGCATGGCGATGAAGGCGGGGTCCATGAAGCTCTCGTGGCGGATCTCCACCGCGTGGCGCAGCGGCCGCCTGGGCCGGCAGCGAGCGACACCCGGCCTTCCATGCGCGGCTGGTACTGGCGCGCCAGTTCGAGCGCGGCATCGGTATCCCGGGGCAGCAGCGACAGGAAGTGCTCGAAGCGCTGCGGCTCGAATTTCACCACCGGCGGGAACTGCCACAGGAAGGGCACGAGCTTGTCGCGCAATGCGAACACGCCCGAGGCCAGCACGTTGGCCAGCGGGCCGTCGATGTCCTTCAGCTTGAGCATGTGGGTGAGAAAACGGTTGCCCTTGACCGCGAACACGAAGCCGGGCGGCGTCGCCGCGTACCATGCCGCGTAGCTCTCGGGCCGCTGCAGCGAATAGAAGGAGCCGTTGATCTCGATGCTGGGCAGCTGGCTGGCCGCGTATTCGAGCTCGCGGTGCTGGGCCAGCCCCTTCGGATAGAACACGCCGCGCCACGGCACGTAGCGCCAGCCGGAAATGCCGATGTAGACCGATCCATGCATGCCCCGAAGATATACCGGCTCGTCCATGGGCAGGCGCACGCCATGCTAAGCTGGCGGCTTGTCGAAGCTTCCGGAAACCGTGCCAATGATCGTCGTCCATCACCTGAACAATTCGCGCTCGCAGCGCATCCTGTGGCTGCTCGAAGAGCTCGGGCTCGACTACGAGATCAGGAAGTACCAGCGCGACCCCAAGACCATGCTGGCGCCGCCGGAACTGAAGGCGGTGCACCCGCTCGGCAAGTCGCCCGTGATCAGCGACGACGGCAGCGGCGACACCGTCGTCGTGGCCGAATCCGGCGCGATCGTCGAATACCTCACCGGCCGCTACGGCAACGGGCGCCTGGTGCCGCCCGCCGGCAGCCCGGAGCGCCTGCGCTACACCTACTTCCTGCATTTCGCCGAAGGCTCGGCCATGCCGCCGCTGCTGATGAAGCTGGTGTTCGACAAGGTCGAGAACGGCCCGATGCCCTTCTTTGCCAGGCCGATCGCGCGCGCCATCGCCCGCAAGGTCAAGGACGGCTTCATCATGCCGAACATCCGCAGCCAGCTCGACTTCCTCGAGGCCGAGCTGGGCAAGTCGGCCTGGTTCGCCGGCGAGGAATTCAGCGCCGCCGACATCCAGATGAGCTTTGCGCTGGAAGCGGCGGCCTCGCGCGGGGGACTCGGCAGCCAGTATCCGAAGCTGGCGGCCTTCCTGCAGCGGATCCATGCGCGCCCGGCCTACGGGCGTGCGCTGGAGCGCGGCGGCAAGTACGACTATGCATGAGCGGTATCTTATTAACTACAAGTGTTCATGATTTTTTAACTTGATGGTTGTTGCATAATTCAGGTTCGCAATAAAATGGGTGCTTCGATCACGCTGGAGTTCCCATGCCAAGCATTTCACGCCTTTCCCGCAAGCGGGCCTGGCTGCTACCTGCCGTCCTCTTGCTGGCCGCCGGATGCAGCCGCGATGCCGACCAGCCGGCTGAGCATTTCAGCGCTTCGGCCGGCCAGGTCAAGCCGGTTGCCAGCAGCCCGGTCACCCGCTACGCCGCCGCGCGCTTCGCCGACCAGGTCAGCTTCGGCGCCACGCCGGAACTGGTCGCCGACATCCAGGCCAAGGGCTTCGAGCGCTGGATCGACGCGCAGTACGCGATGCCGGTGTCCAGGATCGACACCAGCCCGATCGTCAACTACGACAGCCAGATCCCGGCGCTGTCCGACAAGGCCTACCGCTACGCCACCGGGCAACTCTACACCTCGCTGTTGACGGCGCCGGACCAGCTGCGCCGCCGCGTCTCCTGGTCGCTGTCGCAGTTCATCGTGACTGCGATGAACAAGATCGAGCCCTATGGCTCGCTGGCCTGGTCCAACTTCCTGCAGCAGCACGCGTTCTCCAACTACGGGGACCTGATCCGCGCGGTGACGACCAACCCGACCATGGGCTTCTACCTGGACAACCTCCAGAACCGCCCGACCAGCGACGAGTGCAAGTGGTGCTCGCCGAACGAGAACTATGCGCGCGAACTGATGCAGCTGTTCACGCTGGGCGTGGCCAAGCTGAACATCGACGGCACGCTGCAGCGCGACGCCGCCGGCAAGCCGGTCGAGACCTACAGCCAGAAGGACGTCGAAGAGCTGGCGCGCGCCCTGACCGGCTGGCGCATCGACGGCGACTTCGACCGTACCGATTTCCGCCGCCACGACAAGCCGCTGGTGCCGGACACCTGGCGCGCGGCCCACGACCGCGGCGCCAAGCTGGTGCTGGGCCGCTCCTTCCCGGCCGGCGTCGAAGCAGGCCAGGAACTCGAGACCATTGTCTCGCTCCTGATGTCGCACCAGAACATCGCGCCTTTCGTCAGCCTGCGCCTGATCCAGCACCACGTCACCAGCGACCCGAGCCCGGCCTACATCGCACGCGTCGCGACCGTGTTCCGCAACAACGGCCAGGGCGTGGCCGGGGACATGAAGGCGGTCATGAAGGCCATCCTGCTCGATCCGGAAGCGCGCCGCGGCGACCAGCCCGGCGCCGACACGGTGCAGTTCGGGAAGATGCGCGAACCGGTGCTGTGGTATACCGGCCTGCTGCGCGGTCTCGGCTGCAAGGACCCGCTGCAGTGGGAGAACAACAACGGCCTGATGGTCCCGGCCCAGCGTCCGTTCGACCCGGCCAGCGTGTTCAGCTTCTACATGCCGACCGACCGCGCCCCCGGCAGCAACCTGCTGGCGCCGGAGCAGCGCCTCCTGACCGCCGAAGACCTGTCCTGGCGCCTCGCCAGCTTCGTCCCGGAAGGCGTCAAGCGCGCCGGCGCGGCCTGCGACGCCGGCGCCTTCGGCCGCGCCTACAGCAACTCGCCGGCCGCCTTCGCCGACCTGGTCAACGAACGCTACTTCCGCGGCGCGATGCCGGCCACGCTGCGCCAGAACCTGATCGAGCTGGCGCCGACCACCTGGGGCAATACCCCCGACCAGAAAGCAATCAGCCTGCTGCAGTACGCACTGGCGACCCCTTACTATGGAGTGATCCGCTGATGGACCGCCGCCACTTTCTCCGTTTCGCCGGCGCCGCGCCGGTGGTCAGCCTGCTCGGCGCATCGAGCCTGCTCGAATCCGGCCCGGCCCACGCGGCCGGCGACGACTACCGCGCCCTGGTGGTCGTGTTCCTCAACGGCGGCAACGATGGCCTGAACAGCCTCGTGCCGCTTGATGGCGCGTACAACGACTATGCCGGCGCCCGCCCGGAACTGGCGATCGCCAAGAGCGTGCTGGCGCCGCTGGCCGGTACCAGCGGCGGCCACAGCTACGGTATGCATCCGGCGCTGGCCTCGCTCGCGCCGCTGTACAACAGCGGCCGCCTGGCCTGGATCTCGAACGCCGGCCCGCTGGTGGCGCCGGCCACCGCGCGCCAGGTGATCGAGCGCGCCGTCGCCGTGCCCTCCTTCCTGCTGTCGCACAGCGACCAGGTGATGTGGCAGCAGGGCTGGCTGGGCGACAGCGACACCAGCGGCTGGGCCGGCCGCGCGCTCGAGCTGCTGCCGACCGCGCTGCGCAGCCAGGCCAGCGCGGTGACCATGAACACCGACCGCACCCTGGTCCTGGGCCGCAATTCCCCGGTATCCTTCCTCAGCCCGTGGGATTCGCGCTACTGGGGCCAGGCCGACCTGGCGCAACCCCAGACCGCGCCGGCCCAGGCCCTGAACCGGATGGCGCGCTGGCAGTTCGCCAACCAGTACGAAGCCGAGTACGCGCGCACCTTCGGCCGCGCCGTGACCGAATCGACCCTGTTCACCCAGGCCGCGCTGGCGGCCAAGGACCCGGCCGGCGACTTCGGCGGCGACGACCTGTCGCGCGCTCTGCGCAAGCTGGCGTCGCTGCTGCCGGTGTTCAAGCAGCGCGGCTTCAAGCGCCAGGTGTTCCTGGTCCAGTGGGGCCAGTTCGACACCCACGCCGCCCAGCGCGGTACCGCCGCCACCAGCCAGGACGCGCAGCTGGCGACGCTGGCGCGCGCCATGAGCGCCTTCGA
This sequence comes from Massilia sp. X63, assembly GCF_041023745.1. Lineage (NCBI taxonomy): Bacteria > Pseudomonadati > Pseudomonadota > Betaproteobacteria > Burkholderiales > Oxalobacteraceae > Massilia > Massilia sp. X63. Next base: position 567,705 of record NZ_JBFTEF010000002.1, on the reverse strand, counting down.
CGCGGCCAACCAGGCCGCAGGCCTGGACCAGAACGTGGTCTCGCTGACCATGAGCGACTTCGGGCGTACGCTGCGCCAGGCCTCGGGCGGCGGCAGCGACCACGCCTGGGGCAACCACTGGTTCGCGATGGGTGGCCCGGTGCGCGGCGGCCAGGTGGTCGGCACCCTGCCCAGCCTGACCCTGGGCGGGCCGGACGACTCCGACCCAAACGGAGGCGGACGCTTCGTCCCGACCATCTCTACCGACCAGGTGGGTGCGACCCTGATGCAGTGGCTCGGCCTGCCGTCGACCGAACTGGACAAGGTGTTCCCGAACCTGGCCAACTTCGGCCAGAAAACCATCAACCTGCTGCACGCATAAGAAGCCATGGACATCAATCTTACCGATGGCGACGACCAGTTCGTCCATAACACGGTCCAGGACGAGTGGAATAACTACTTCGGCAAGGGCGGCAACGACAGCTTCCGGGTCTACAACGGTAATATCATTGGCGGCGCCGGCAACGACCGGATCGAACAGCTGGTAAGCAGCGACTGGTGGCGCACACTGATCGCGGCGTACTGGGACAGCCCGGGCGCCGTCGTGGTCGATCTCGAAGGCGGCTGGGCCGAGGATGGCTACGGCACCCGCGACACCCTGATCGGCGTCCAGCGCGTCAGCGGCAGCTGGGGCGATACCAAGCTGTACGGCAGCAGCCTGGACAACGAGTTCTTCGTGGGTGGCGGTAATACCGTGGTCGACGGCCGCGCGGGCGACGACCTGGTCATCCTGCCGGACTTCCGCGACCAGAACGGCGGCCGTAGCGTCACGCTGGCGGACTACACGTTCACGGTGTCGATCGATGGCCGCAGCGGCACGGCTACCTGGAGCGGCAGGCCTGAATTCAAACTCGCGTTCAGCAACGTCGAACGGTTCGTGGTCAGCGGTTCGGAAGACCGGGTCATGGTCGCCGACTACATCGTGCCGGAACAGATGGCGCGCGAAGGCCTGGTCGGCGCCAATGCCAACCGCTGGAACGCCACCCAGCCGCTCGGCAGCGCCGTCGAGCTGAGCTTCGGCTTCGCCACCGCGGCCCCGGCCAGCGGCCCGGGCGCGACCGGCTTCGCCGCCTTCACCGAGGCGCAGAAGGCGGCCGTGCGCGCCATCCTCGACAGCGCGTCGAAACTCACCGGACTGGCGTTCCGCGAAGTCGCCGCCGGCGACGCCAAGCTGCTGTTCGGCGCCAGCGCCCAGGCTGCGACCAAGGGCGTGGCTGCGATGCCGGGGCAGCCGAATGCCGGCCAGGTCTGGATGGACACCGACTCGCTCGCCGACCTCGCACTCGGTTCGGAAGGCTATGCCGCCCTGCTGCACGAGATCGGCCATGCGCTCGGCCTGCGCCACCCGCGCAATGTCGATGCGGGCGACGCCTGGACCGCCCAGTGGCGCGAGCAGGACGACGTCACCAGCTATTCGGTGATGGCGCACGGCGCCAGCCCGGACGGCCTGTACCCGTCGACCTGGGGCGCGCTCGACATTGCCGCCTTGCGCTACCTGTACGGCAGCCGCGCCGCGGGCGCCGGCGACACGGTCTACAAGCTCGGCGCCGCGCACTTCGAAGCGCAAACCAGCATCACCGACGACAGCGGCAGCGACACCATCGATGCCTCCGCCTCGCGCATCGGCGTCTCGATCGACCTGACGCCGGGCAGCCTGTCGAGCGTGGGCCTGACCAGGGGCGGCGCAGTGGCGCTCGACAACCTGGGCATCACCCCGGGCACCTGGATCGAGTCGGTGGTCGGCTCGCAGTACGACGATGTCCTGATCGGCAACAGCCGCGACAACAGCCTGCGCGGCGGCCTGGGCAACGATTGGCTCGACGGCGGCGACGGCATCGACACCGCGGTCTTCGAAGGCAAGCGCGCCGACTACCTGATCAGCACCGGCTTCGGCAAGCTGTTCGTCACCGCGCGCGACGGCAGCGGCGGCTTCGACACCCTGCTCAACATCGAGAAGCTGCGCTTTGCCGACAGCACCATCAGCTTCGGCGCGGCCGGGCTGGCGGCCGACGCCACCATCGACGTCGACCAGAACGCCTCGACCTCGGGCCTGCTGCCGGCGTCGAGTGACGGCGCCGCCGTCACCTACAAGGTCAAGAGCGGTCCGGCGCACGGCAGCCTGACCCTGTCGGCCGGCGGCGAGTACGTCTACACGCCACAGCGCGGCTACGCGGCGGAAGACCGCTTCACCTATACCGTCACCGACAGCAAGGGCAGCAACGACTACACCGGCTTCATCGCGGTGCGCCAGCTGTCGGCCAACGTCGGCGGCACCGGCGGCGCCGACAACCTGGCCGGCACGGCCGGCGACGACACCGTGTCGGCCGGCGCCGGCAACGACCGCATCGCGGGCGGCCCCGGCTCCGACCACATCGACGCCGGCGCCGGCTTCGACATCGTGCGCTACGACGGCTTGCGCGCCAGCGTCAAGTTCACGCGTAACGAGGACGGCAGCGCCATCGCGACCAAGGCCGCGGGCGCCGACCACCTGGTGGGTGTCGAGCGCGTGCTGTTCGGCGACGGCAGCGCGGTCGCCCTCGACATCGACGGCGCCGCCGGCCAGACCTACCGCGTGTACCAGGCCGCCTTCGACCGCAAGCCCGACATTCCGGGCCTGAGCTTCTGGATGTTCAACATGGACAATGGGGTCACGCTGGAAGCGGTGGCGCGCGGCTTCCTGGAGTCCAGCGAGGCGATCAAGCTGTACGGCGCCAACCCGACGGCCGAGGAATTCGTCTCCAAGCTGTACAACAACGTGCTGCACCGCGCGCCGGAACAGGCGGGCTACGACTTCTGGGTCAATGCCATCAAGCTCGGATTCTCGCGTTCGGAACTGCTGGCGCAGTTCGCCGAGAGCGCGGAGAACCGCGCCCAGGTGATCGGCGCGATCGAGGGCGGGATCGACTACACCCCGTTCGGCGCATGAGGTCCTGGAATACCGGCCGCAAGGCCGTGCTGGCGGCGTGCGTGCTGCTGGCCGGCTGCGGCGGCGCGGACGTGGAAGACGCCGCGCCGCCGTCGCGGACCGCGAGCGCGCTGGCGCTGGCGCAGGTCGACCACGAGCGCATCGCCCAGCAGCTCTATCTGGCCTACCTTGGCCGCGCCGCCGACCCGGCCGGCCTGGCCTTCTTCGCCGGCGCCGGCCGCCAGGCGGGGCTGCCGGCGGACATGGGCGTCCTGTCCGCACGCTACGGCAGCGAGCCCGGCTGGCGCCAGGTGCTCGACAGCCTGGCCGGCAGCCCGGAAGCCCTTGCCCTGCTGTCCGGCGACGACGCAGCGGCGGTCACGGCCATGTACCGCAACCTGTTCAACCGCGCGCCCGATCCGGGCGGCCTGGCCTTCTGGTCCGGCGCGCTGGCCAGCGGCGCGCTGACGCGCGGCCAGGTGCCGGTGGCGCTGCTGGCCGGCGCGGCCGTCGCCGACCAGGCGGTGTTCGCGCGCAAGGCCGCGCTCGCAAGCGCCTTTACCGCCGCGCTCGACACGCCGGAGCGGATTGCCGCCTACAACGGCGAGGGCGCCGCGGCCGCGCTGCGCCAGGTGCTGGCCAAGGTCAGCGCCACCACCCTGGATGGCGACGTGGCCGTGCTGGTCGACGAGGCGCTGGCGGCGGTGGCGGCCTCGCCGGCCTTCCCCAAGGTGCAGGCGATCGTGCGTGCGCGCTGCGTCGCCTGCCATTCGGTGACGCCGACCATGCGCGGCTTCAACACCGCCCCGCGCGGCATCCGTTTCGATACGCCGGAGCAGATCCGCGCCGACGCCTACCGCATCTACGTCAACGTGGTCCAGACCCAGTTCATGCCTTACGGGAACCAGACCAATATGACGCAGGCCGAGCGCGCGGTGGTGCGCGCCTGGTATGAGGGGGAAGTGCAGGACGGCGCCCGGTAAACCGGTCATGCTTTGCTGCACACGCCGCCCGGTTTATCATGGCGACGCCGCAACCACTCCCGCACCACCATGAGCAAACAGGGAAAGCTGCTCGCGATCGATGGCCTGAACATCGTGCGCCGCGTCTACGAGGCCAGCCCCGAGCCCGACTCCGACCTGAAGGCCAGCATCGCGCTGCGCCATGCGTTCTCGTCCTTCCGCAACGTGCTGGAAGCGCATGCGCCGACCCACGTGCTGGCGGCCTTCGACTACGGCGGCCCCAACTGGCGCCACGCGCTCTATCCGCGCTACCGCGAAGGGCGCGCCGCCATGCCGGCGCCGCTGCGCGAGGCGCTGCCGGAATTCCACGAGCGCCTGCGCCAGGCCGGCCTGCAGGTGCTGGCCGTCCCCGAGGTCGAGGCCGACGACGTGATCGCGACCGGCGTGATGCGCTGGCTGCAGGAAGCGCGCGGCGAGGCCATCGTCGCGACTACCGACAAGGACCTGCACATCCTGATCGCGCACGGCGCGCTGGTGTGGGACCACTTCAAGAACGAATGGCATGACGACGCCTGGGTGCGCCAGCGCTTCGGCGTGGCGCCGGAACTGCTGCACGACCTGCTGGCGCTGATGGGCGATCCGACCGATGGCGTGCCCGGCGTGTCGAAGATCGGCATGAAGACCGCGGCGCGCCTGCTCAATGCCTACGGCAGCCTGGACGCGGTGGTGGCGGGCGCCGGCATCCTCAAGACCCCGCTGGGCGAAAGGCTGCGCGCCGAGCGTGAGATACTCGCCATATCGCGCTGCCTGGTGTCGCTCAAGCTGGACGTGCGCCTCGGCGTCACCTGGAACATGCTGGCTTATGAATCGAACTGAAGGATTGACGCGATGCTCAAGGCATTGATCGTGGACGGCAGCGCCATCGCGCGCGGCCTGCTCAACACCGTGCTGACGGACGGCGGCTACGAGGTCGTCGCGCAGACCCACACCGGCACGCTGGGCTACGGGCTGGCGATGAAGCACCGCCCCCAGATCGTCTGCATCGCCCGCGAGCAGGTCGAGGACGGCAGCCGCATCGTCGAGGAACTGCGCGCACAGCTGCCGAAGGCGATGATCTTCATGGTCTCGGGCACGCTCGACGCCGCCGCCATCCAGGATGCGCTGGGGCGCGGCGTGCATGGCTTCATCGTCAAGCCCTTCAAGGCGGAAACCGTGCTCAAGACGATCCGCAATACCGTGATCGCGGTGGTGCGCAAGCAGCAGGCGGCCGCCGGCGGCGCCGGCTAGCCGGCGCGCAGGTCAGCCGCGCCGCTTCATCTCGTCCGAGGCGATTGCCGCCAGCTCGTGCAAGGCGCGCAGCTCGCGCTCGCGCAGGCGGCGCGGCTCGCGGTCCAGCACGCACAGGGTACCGAAGCGGCGCCCCTGCGCATCCTGCAGCGGCACGCCGGCATAGAAGCGCACGTAGGGCGCCCGCGTGACCAGCGGGTTGTCGGCGAAGCGCAGGTCGGTGGCGGCATCGCTCACCACGAAGATGTCGCCGGTGGCCAGCGCCCCGTTGCAGAATGCCCACTCGCGTGGCGTCTCGCGCAGGTCGAGCCCGACGCGCGCCTTGAACCACTGGCGCTGCGGGGTCAGTACCGTGACCAGCGCGATCGGGCAGTCCGTCACGTGCGCGGCCAGCCGCGCCAGGCGGTCGAAGACTTCCTCGGGGGGCGTGTCGAGCAGGGCATGGCTGGACATCACGTCATAGGCCGGCAGTGCCTCCATGGCGGCAGCGGGCGCCGCGGCTGCGCTCGCGGACTCGTCCGCGGGGCTGGCGGACGGCGCGCTGCCCGGCTGTCCCTGCTGCACCTGCAGCTGGCGCACCGCGCTCAGGCGCACACGCCGGTGCCCGCCGGGCGTTTTCCAGGCCGGCAGCGCCCCGTTCTCCATCCAGATCTGCACGGTACTGACGGCAACGCCCAGCAGGTGTGCCGCCTCCCGCGTCGTCAGGATCGGATCGTCCTCGCTCATGTTCATTGGTGGTTGTGTATCGACCCAGGCATTCTACCCGAATTGCGACAATATTTGACGGAAATGCGTATGTATGTATAAAAATATTGACCACGCGTATTAATTTAGCCAAGAAAACCTCTATAATCGTCATTTCCGATAAATACGTGCGCCTTCTCGGGTGTGCGAAGCCAAGGCCGCCCATGCATTCACCGTATGAACCGTCGATCGAGGAAGCCGCTCGGCTGGAAGCCCTGCGCCAGCTGGAACTGCTCGATACCGCGCCCAGCGAAGCCTTCGACCGCATCACGCGCATGGCCGCGCAGTTGTTCCAGCTGCCGATCGCTGCGGTGTCGCTCACCGACGTCGATCGCCAGTGGTTCAAGTCGAAGGTGGGCGTCGAGCACGACACGATCCCGCGTTTGAAGGCGCCGTGCGCCCAGGTAGCCGAGAGCGGCGCGATGCTGGCCGTGCCGGACCTGCTGGAGAACGCCTGTTTCCGCGACAGCCTGCTGGCCGAGAGCGGGATCCGTTTCTACCTCGGTGCGCCGCTGGTGACGAAAGCCGGCCACTGCCTGGGTGCGATGTGCGTGCTCGGCACCGAGCCGCGCACCGTCACGGAGGCGGACCGCGCCACGCTCGCCGACCTGGCCGCCATGGTGATGGCGCAGATCGAACTGCAGCATGCGCTGGGACGGATCGATCCGGTCAGCGGCCTGCCCAACCGGAACCAGTTCGTCAGCGACGCGCGCGACCTCGTCATCGTCCACCCCGCAGGTTCGCCCCAGCTGGCCGCGCTGGTCAGCCTGGCCACGCCGGAAGAGCTGAGCGACGCGATGCGGGTGATGGGCAGCGCCTGGCTCGACGATATCGTGCGCGCCGCCGTGCCGGCGCTGCGCCGCCTGGCCGGCAGCGGCAAGATCTACCACGTCGGCCCGACCCAGTTCGTGTTCCTGGCCCCGCTCGGCCTGTCGCTGGCGCGCTTCAGCGCCACGCTGATGGACTGGCTGGCCGCGCGCGTGCCGATGGGGCAGGCCGGCTTCCTGACCACCGCCACCGTGGGCCTGGTGCGCTTCGCGGTGGGCCAGGACGCGCCGCTCGACGTGCTGCGCAACCTGCACAGCGCCGCCCACGACGCGCGCGACGCCGAGTCCGGCCTGCGCGTGTATTCGCCCGAGCAGGACGCCGCCTACCGGCACCGCTTCTGGCTGATCAGCGAGCTCGGTCGCGCGCTGGCGCAAGCAGGCGAGCTGCACCTGGTCTTCCAGCCCAAGGTCTCGCTGCGCGATGGCGGCTGCGTCGGGGTGGAGGCCCTGCTGCGCTGGAACCATCCCGAGACCGGCCCGATCCCGCCGGGCGAATTCATGCCGATCGTCGAGGCCACCTCGCTGGCGCGCGCCACCACCGAATGGGTGCTGGCAGCGGCGCTGCGCCAGCTGGCGGCCTGGCGCGAGCAGGGCGTGACGCTGCAGGTGGCGGTCAACGTCTCCGCGGTGAACCTCGAGGAACCCGATTTCTGCGATCGCGTGCTGGACGGCCTGGCATGCCACGGCCTGCCGGCCTCCTGCCTGGCGCTGGAAATGACGGAAAGCGCGCTGATGCGTAAACCAAAGGCGGCGCACGACACCATGGCGCGCCTGGCCGCGGGCGGCGTCGGGATCGCCATCGACGACTTCGGTACCGGCTACAGCAGCCTGTCGTATTTGCAGGACATGCCGGCCGACGTGGTCAAGATCGACCAGTCGTTTGTCCGCGGCATGGAGAAGGACGAGCGCACGCACGCGCTGGTGACGACCATGATCAAGCTGTCGCACGACCTCGGCCACCGGGTGGTGGCGGAAGGCGTGGAGACGGAGGAGGTGGCGCAGCTGCTGCGCGCGGCCGGCTGCGACGAGGCGCAGGGGTATTACTACGGGCGGCCGATGGCGCCGGCTGCGCTGGCGGCCTGGCTGGCCGTCAGGTAGGGTGGTCGGCTCTGCCGACCGCGCGTGAACATCAGGCGGCGTTGGTATCGATGATCCCGCCGCCCAGGCACACGTCGCCGTCATACAGCACGGCCGACTGCCCCGGCGTCACCGCCCACTGCGGCTCGGCGAAATCGAGCGCGAAGCGCTGCATGCCGTCGGCGCGCACGGTGCAGGCCACGTCGGCCTGGCGGTAGCGGGTCTTGGCGGACAGCACGCGGCCCTCGCCCGGCGGCGCCGGCGGTTCGCCCGCGGTCCAGCTGGCCTGGCCGGCTTCCAGGTGCGGCGACAGCAGCCACGGGTGGTCGTGGCCCTGCACGATGTAGAGCGTGTTGCTGGCCACGTCCTTGCGCGCCACGAACCACGGCTCGCTGGTGCCGTCCGCGGTCTTGCGCGACTTCAGGCCGCCGATGCCGATGCCCTTGCGCTGGCCCAGCGTATAGAAGGACAGGCCGATGTGCTCGCCCACGGTCTCGCCGGTGTCGAGTTTCATCGGGCCCGGCTTGTGCGACAGGTAGCGGTTCAGGAACTCGCGGAACGGGCGCTCGCCGATGAAGCAGATGCCGGTCGAGTCCTTCTTCTGCGCGTTGGGCAGGCCCAGGCGTTCGGCGATCTTGCGCACCTCGGTCTTCGGGATCTCGCCCAGCGGGAACAGCGACTTCGACAGCTGCGCCTGGTTCAGGCGGTGCAGGAAGTAACTCTGGTCCTTGGTGTGGTCGAAGGCCTTCAGCAGCTCGAACCGGCCGTCGTTCTCGCGCACGCGGGCGTAGTGGCCGGTCGCGATCAGGTCGGCGCCCAGCTTCATCGCATGGTCGAGGAAGGCCTTGAACTTGATCTCGGCATTGCACAGCACATCCGGGTTGGGCGTGCGGCCGGCCTGGTATTCGCGCAGGAATTCCGCAAACACGCGGTCCTTGTATTCGGCGGCGAAGTTGACGGCCTCGATGTCGACCCCGACCACGTCGGCCACGCTGGCCGCGTCGATCCAGTCCTGGCGCGTCGAGCAGTATTCCGAGTCGTCGTCGTCTTCCCAGTTCTTCATGAACAGGCCAATGACTTCGTAGCCCTGTTCCTTCAGCATCCACGCCGCGACCGAGGAGTCGACGCCGCCCGACATCCCGATCACGACTTTTTTCTTGCTCATTTCTGTTTCCGTATTCTTTTAAATACCACCCTCGAAGACCGAAGGATGGGTGTACAGCAGGTGTAATGGCGTGCGGTGGCCGGCCAGGTAGTCGTCCACGCACTGCAGCACGATCGGGCTGCGATGGCGCTCGGCGGTGGCGGCGATCTCGTCGCGCGTCATCCACATGGTGCGCAGGATGCCCTCGTCGAGCGGCTGGTCCAGTTCGCGGCCGGCATGCCCGCAGAAGGTGAAGCGCAGGTAAGTGACGTCGGCGCCGCGCGATTTCGAATGGTAACGCGACATGTACATGCCCACCAGCGCGGTCGGGATGAATTCGTGCGCGGTTTCCTCCAGCGCTTCGCGCACGACCGCCTGCTCGAGCGACTCGTGCGGGTCGAGGTGCCCGGCCGGCTGGTTCAGCTTCACGCCTTCGCTCGTTTCTTCCTCGATCAGCAGGAAGCGTCCCTCGCGCTCGATGATCGCGGCAACGGTCACGGATGGTTTGAAGATATCGGTCATGCGCGTCCTTGATAATGAGCCGACATTTTACCTTGACACACAGCATCTCTGCTCATCCACCGGCGCTACGGTGCGCTTGCCTGTCGTTAAATGGCCTTGATCTGTTGCAAACAATGGGTGCGCAGCGCTGGTCGGCTTGCCGGCTTTTCGCGACAATCGATGATTAATTTTTTGGTATTTGTTTTTAAGCAATTTGCATGCGCACTTGATATAAATACATGATAGATTGTGGACAGATGTGTCCACTGAACGGAGGGATTCATGAGAATTGGCATACCGGCCGAGACCAGGCCGGGCGAGACCCGCGTTGCTGCAACTCCCGAAACCGTCAAGAAGCTGGCCGCGCGCCACCAGGTGCTGGTGGAAAGCGGCGCCGGGGTACGCGCCTCCTGCCCCGACGCCGCCTATGAGGCGGCCGGCGCCACCATCGTCGACAACGCCACCGCCTTCGGCGCCGACATGGTGCTCAAGGTGCGCAGTCCCGACGCCGCCGAATGCAGCCGCATGCGGCCCGGCAGCGTGCTGGTCGGCATGCTCAATCCCTTCGATACCGAGAACCTGGCGCTGCTCGCCGGCGCCGGCCTGACCGCCTTCGCGCTGGAGGCCGCGCCGCGCATCACGCGCGCCCAGTCGATGGACGTGCTGTCGAGCCAGGCCAACATCGCCGGCTACAAGGCCGTGATGCTGGCCGCGAACACCTACCAGCGCTTCATGCCGATGCTGATGACGGCCGCCGGCACGGTCAAGGCGGCGCGGGTCCTGATCATGGGCGTCGGCGTGGCCGGCCTGCAGGCCATCGCCACCGCCAAGCGCCTGGGCGCCGTGATCGAAGCCTCCGACGTGCGCCCGCCGGTGAAGGAACAGGTGGAATCGCTCGGCGCCAAGTTCATCGACGTGCCCTACGAGACCGACGAGGAGCGCGAGATCGCGGTAGGCGCAGGCGGCTACGCGCGGCCGATGCCGGCCGCCTGGATGCAGCGCCAGGCGGCGCTGGTGCACGAGCGCGCCAAACTGGCCGACATCATCGTCACCACCGCCCTGATCCCGGGCCGCAAGGCGCCCATCCTGATTTCCGAAGAGACGGTGCGGGCCATGAAGCCCGGTTCGGTCATCGTCGACATGGCGATCGAGCAGGGCGGCAACTGCCCGCTGACGGAACTGGGCCGCACGGTGATCAAGCACGGCGTGCACATCATCGGCGAGCCGAACCTGGCCTCGCTGGTGGCGGCCGACGCCTCGGCCCTGTACGCCCGCAACGTGCTCGACTTCCTCAAGCTGGTCATCGACAAGGAAGACAGGTTCGCGATCGACCGCGAGGACGAGATCGTGCGCGCCACCCTGGTGTGCGCGGACGGGGCAGTGTTGCGCACATAAGAACCGGACACGAGGAGCGAAGCATGGACATCAGCCATACCATCATCAACCTGATCATCTTCGTGCTGGCCATCTACGTCGGCTACCACGTGGTCTGGAACGTCACCCCCGCGCTGCATACGCCGCTGATGGCGGTGACCAACGCGATCTCGGCCATCATCATCGTCGGCGCCATGCTGGCCGCCGGCCTCACCGAAGGGCTGGCCGGGCAGGTGGCCGGCACCATCGCGGTGGCGCTGGCCGCCGTCAACGTCTTCGGCGGCTTCATGGTCACGCGCCGCATGCTCGAGATGTTCAAGAAGAAGGAACCGAAACGGTCCGGCGATCCGGCGGCCGCGAAGACCGCTGCAGCGGAGGAACGGGCATGAACTTCATCAGCATGAATGTCGTGACGCTGCTCTACCTGGTGGCGTCGGTCTGCTTCATCCAGGCGCTCAAGGGCCTGTCCTCGCCGTCGACGGCGCGCATCGGCAATACCTTCGGCATGGCCGGCATGGCGATCGCGGTTGTCACCACCATCGCCCTGATGCTCAAGCTGCAGGCGGAACTGGCCACGGGCAGCGGCATGGGCTTCACCCTGGTGCTGCTGGGGGTGGTGGTCGGCGGCGCGATCGGCGCGGTGGCGGCAAAAAAGGTCGAGATGACCAAGATGCCGGAGCTGGTCGCGGCGATGCACTCGCTGATCGGCCTGGCCGCGGTGTGCATCGCGATCGCCGCGGTGTCCGAACCCTGGGCTTTCAAGATTGCCGAGCGTGGCGGCGCGCTGCCTTTCGGGAATCGCCTGGAGCTGTTCATCGGCACCTTCGTCGGCGCGGTGACCTTCTCGGGTTCGGTGATCGCCTTCGGCAAGCTGTCGGGCAAATACAAATTCCGCCTGTTCCAGGGCGCGCCGGTGCGCTTCGCCGGCCAGCACATTTTGAACCTGGTGCTGGCCATCGCGATCGTGGCGCTGGGCCTGGTGTTCTGCTTCGACGACAACGTGGCCCCGGCCTGGACCCCGTTCATCGTCATGGCCGCGCTGTCCTTCGTGCTGGGCGTCCTGATCATCATCCCGATCGGCGGCGCCGACATGCCGGTGGTGGTGTCGATGCTGAACTCCTACTCGGGCTGGGCGGCGGCGGGCATCGGCTTCTCGCTGAACAACTCGATGCTGATCATCGCCGGCTCGCTGGTGGGCTCGAGCGGCGCGATCCTCTCGTACATCATGTGCAAGGCGATGAACCGTTCCTTCTTCAACGTGATCCTGGGCGGCTTCGGCGGCGAGGCCGTCGTCGACGATGGCGGCGCCCGGGAACAGCGCCCGGTCAAGTCCGGCTCGGCCGACGATGCCGCCTTCATCCTGCAGAATGCCGAATCGGTGATCATCGTCCCCGGCTACGGCCTGGCGGTGGCGCGCGCCCAGCACGCGGTGAAGGAACTGGTGGACAAGCTCACCGAGCACGGCGTGCAGGTGCGCTACGCGATCCACCCGGTGGCGGGCCGCATGCCCGGCCACATGAACGTGCTGCTGGCCGAGGCCGAGGTGCCCTACGACCAGGTGGCCGAGATGGAAGACATCAACGGCGAGTTCGGCCAGACCGACGTGGTGCTGGTGCTGGGAGCGAACGACGTGGTGAACCCGGCGGCCAAGGATCCGAAATCGCCGATCGCCGGCATGCCCATCCTCGAGGCCTACAAAGCCAAGAGCATCATCGTGAATAAACGTTCGATGGCCTCGGGTTACGCCGGCCTGGACAACGAACTGTTCTACCAGCCCAACACGATGATGGTCTTTGGCGATGCCAAGAAGGTGATCGAATCGATGGTCAAGGCGGTCGAATAAGGAGCTGACGGTGCTGCGCTTCGACGTGTTCGGCAGGCGGGTCGACATCAGCGGCGCGCCGGGCAGCTGGCAGGCCTGGTATCCCGGCAGCGAGGGCAAGCGCCGCCCTGCCGATTTTGTCGTCCCGCATGACACCCCCGAGGACGGCCTGCTGGACTACCTGGCCGACCTGTTCCACGAAGACGCCAGCCCGCGCCGGCCGACGGCGCGGCGTCTCGGTTCCTGACCGGATCAGCGGCGGCCGAACATCATCAGGTCGGCCAGCAGCAGGCGCGCGGGTTTCACGACATCCAGCGCCGCCAGCGACAGCCCGAGCAGCGGCTGCAGCGGGCCGCCGCCGGTGAAGGCGCGCGCCATGGTGTCGGTCAGCGAGATCGTCAGCCGGCGGTCCTGGGCGCGCTCGTTCATGAAACCGTCCACCGCGCCTGGGCTGGCGCCGCGCGCCAGCTGGCGCGCCAGCACGGCTGCATCGCGCAGCCCCAGGTTCAGGCCCTGGCCGGCGACCGGGTGCAGGGTCTGGGCGGCATTGCCGATCGCGACCGTCCGCGCGGTGGCGCGCGCCTCGGCGTTCAGGCCGAGCGGGAAGGCGACGCGCGGCGAGGCGGCGGTGAACGTGCCCAGGCGGGTGCCGAAGGCCTCGCCCAGCTGGGCAAGAAACGCGGCATCGTCGAGCATCTGGACGTCGACCGCGCGCTCGGGGCGCATGCACCAGACCAGCGCATACTGGTGGCCATCGCCGCCGTCCTGCGGCAGCAGGGCCAGCGGGCCTTCGTCGGTGAAGCGCTCGAAGGCGCGCTGCGCCACCGGCTCGCTCACGCTGACGCGTGCAATCAGGGCGGTCTGGCCGTAGTCGCGCTGTTGGGCGCGGCTGTCCTGCTGGCCGAACACGCCGCCCTCGGCCTGCACCGCCACCTGGGCGAACACGGTACGGCCATCGTCCAGGCGCAGCGCCACGCCGTCGTGCTGTTCGTCGAAGGTCTCGACCCGGGCCGGGCGCAGCGTCGTCACGCCGGCCTTGTCGCAGGCGCGCGCCAGCGCATCCACCACGTCGCCGTAGCGCGCCACATAGCCCAGCGCCGGCAGCCCGTGCTCGGCGCGGTCCATCAGGCTGCGCCCCAGCTGGCCGCGGCGCGAGACATGGATTTCGTGGATCGGGGTGGCCGGCAGCGGCCAGGACCGCACTTCGTCCAGCAGCTGCACGCTGCCCCAGGACAGCGCGATCGAGCGCGGGTCGCTGATCGCCTGGCCCAGCGACTTGGCGTCGACGAGGGCGATCCGTTTGCCGTCCACGCCACGCCGCGCCAGGAAGGCGGCCAGCGCCAGCCCGACCGGGCCGGCGCCGCAGATCGCCACATCGATATCCAGGCGTTCATCCGCCATGCACGCGCTCCTTCATCAAGTTTTCAATGTCCGCCACGGCTTTCGGGGCGTCGCCGGACAGCACGCGGCAGCCGTCGTCCGTGACGACCACGTCGTCCTCGATCCGGATGCCGATGTTCCAGTATTGCTCCGGCACGCCTTCGCCCGGGCGCACGTAGAGGCCCGGCTCCACCGTCAGCGCCATGCCCGGGAGCAGGGGCCGCGAGGGGCGCTCGGCCTGGGCCAGGTCGCGGTAGGGGCCGACGTCGTGCACGTCCATCCCCAGCCAGTGGCCGGTGCCGTGCATGTAGAACTGCAGGTGGGCCTTGGCGGCGATCGCGTCCTCGGGCGAGCCGTACTTGTTCTTGTCGAGCAGGCCGAGGTCCAGCATGCCGGCCGCCAGCACCCCGACGGCCGCTTCGTGCATTGCGCTGTAGGGCTTGCCGGGCACGATTTCGGCGCAGGCAGCCTGCTGCGCCTGCAGCACCAGCGCGTACAGGACCCGTTGCGCTTCGCTGAAGCGTCCGCTCACCGGCCAGGTGCGCGTGATGTCCGAGGCGTAGCCGTCGAACTCGCAGCCGGCATCGACCAGCACCAGCTCGCCTTCGCGGCATTGGCGATTGTTCTGGTTGTAGTGCAGCACGCAGGCATTCGGGCCGGAGGCCACGATCGGGGTATAGGCCGGGAACTGGGCGCCGTGGCGGCGGAATTCGTGCAGCAGCTCGGCCTCGATCTCGTATTCGAACACGCCGGGGCGGGTAAACCGCATCGCGCGCGCATGGGCGCCGGCGGCGAGCGCCGCGGCGCGACCCATGAGCGCCTGTTCGCCGGCGTCCTTCAGCAGGCGCATCTCGTCGAGGATGCCGAGCAGGTGGTGGGTGGAGGCGGGCGCGGCAATGCCGCTGCGGCCCTGGGCGCGCACGGCCTTGAGCCAGCCGCTTACCTGGGCGTCGAGCGCCGCGCTGTGGCCGAGCGCGTAGTACAGCGCCGGCACGTCGGCCAGCAGCTTGCCCATCTGCGCATCGAGTTCGCCGATGGGGAAGGCTTCATCGAAGCCAAAGGCGATGCGCGCCGCTTCCGGGCCGTAGCGGTAGCCGTCCCAGATCTCGCGCTCCGGGTTCTTCTCGCGGCAGAACAGGATCGCGCGCGCCGGCGTGCCGCCCGTCGCGGCAAGCAGTACCAGCACGGCTTCCGGCTCCGCGAAGCCGGTCAGGTAATAGAAATAGCTGTCGTGCCGGTAGGGGTAGTCGCTGTCGCCGTTGCGCAGCACTTCCGGCGCGGTGGCCAGCACCGCGACCGATCCCGGCTGCATGCGCGCCGCCAGGCGCGCGCGGCGTTCGATGTGCGTCGCGGCGGCCGCGGTCATGAACCCGTCTTGGCCGCCAGCGGCGCGTTGAGTTCTTCCAGCTGCTGCGCGGTGCCGACGTTGACCCATAGGCCCTGGTACAGCTCGCCGCCCACGCGGCCCTGCTCGATGAACTTGCGCATCAGGGGGCCGAACTTGACGAAGTCGCCCGCCTGGATGCCCTCGAACATCTCGGGGCGGTAGACGCCGATGCCGGCGAAGTTCCACTTGGCCGGGCCGTCGTTGCGCAGCGTGTACATGTCGAGCGCGAAGTCGCCGCCCGGGTTGTGCCAGGGGTTCGGCGTCAGCCACAGCCAGGCGATGTCGCGCTTGTCCGGCGGGTAGGGGATGCCCAGCATGTCCTTGTCCTTCAGGACGTCGAACACCTGGGAAAAATCGAAGTAGGGCGCGTAGATGTCGCCCGACACCGCCAGGAAAGGCTCGTCGCCCAGCAGGTGCAGGGCGTTGGCGATGCCGCCCGCGGTTTCCAGCGGGGTCGGCTCGTGCGAGTACACGATGCGCGCGCCATACTTGCTGCCGTCGCCCAGCTCTTCCTCGATCATGTGGCCGAGGTGCGAGTGGTTGATGACGATGTCCTTGATCCCGGCGCGCACCAGGTTCAGCACGTGGTAGGTGATCATCGGACGTCCGCGCACCTTGAGCAGCGGCTTGGGGCAGGCGTCCGTGAGCGGACGCATGCGCTCGCCGCGGCCGGCGGCGAAAATCATGGCTTTCATGAGAATGGACCCGTCGTCAGAAGGTGTAGCCGACCGCCGGCGCCTTGTCCTCGAGCGCGTCGAGCAGGCGGATCAGCGGCTTGAGTTCGGTGTAGCGGTTGGCGGTGCGGCGCACGTAGTCCATCACCGTCGGCAGGTCGCCCATGTAGTTCGGCTTGCTGTCGCGGTAGTTCAGGCGGCAGAAGATGCCGAGGATCTTCAGGTGGCGCTGCAGGGCCATGAATTCGAAGTCGCGGTAGAAGGCGTCGATGTCCGGATTCACCGGCAGGCCGACCTGCTTGGCGCTCTGCCAGTAGCGCACCACCCAGTCCAGCACGATCTCTTCGTCCCACTGGACGTAGGCGTCGCGCAGCAGCGAAGCCAGGTCGTAGGTGATCGGGCCGTAGACCGCGTCCTGGAAGTCGAGCACCCCCGGATTGCCCTGTTCGAGCCACATCAGGTTACGCGAATGGAAATCGCGGTGCATGTAGACCTGTTGCTGGGCCAGCACGTTGGCGGTGATCGCCTCGAACACCTTGTCCAGTTGCGCCTGCTGCTTGTCGTCCAGTTTCACGCCCAGGTGGCGTTCGATATACCACTCGGGGAACAAATTCATCTCGCGCAGCACGAAGGCGCGGTCGAACTCGGGCAGCTTGCCGGGCTGGCTGGCGAGCTGGAACTTGAGCAGGGCGTCGACCGCGTCCGAGTACATGAAGGCGGCATTGTCCGCATCCAGGCGCTGCAGGTAGGTGGTCACGCCGAGGTCGGACAGCAGCAGGAAGCCGCTCTCGACGGCTCTGGCGACGATGGCCGGCACCGTGACGCCGGCATCCAGCAGCAGGCCTTGCACGTGGATGAAGGCGGGCACGTTCTCGCGTTCCGGCGGCGCATCCATGGCCACCAGGGTCGCGCCCAGTTTCTCGCGCATGGCGGGAACGACGTCGTAGCGGAAATAACGTCGGAAACTGGCATCCGCGGATGCCGGGCGGCCGGTTTCCACTTCCACCAGGCCGGTCGAGGCCAGCCATTCGGTCAGCTGCTGCAGGCGCGCGTCCTTATCAGCGGAAGTGGAAGAATTTTGATACAAAGATGACATGAAGCGGCCTGGTGAATCGGGTTGATCAAAGTTATTCCCATATAATAAGGGATTCATTCCAAAAATACCGCCCTTTATGGCGCACGCAGATTCTCCATGAGCTGGTTTTCGGCCCACCCATTTCCTCCGCGACAGGCGCTCGCATTGTATGTACTGGCCAGTGCGGCCGCCGGCGTTTCGTTGCCGCTGCATGCACAGGACGTCGCTCCCGCGCCACAGTCGAGCACAAGCCGGGATGAGCAAGACCTCCCGATCACGATCCGTGCCGAGGAGATCAGCGGCCGTCCCGACCGCCAGATCAACCTCGAGCGCAATGTCGAACTGACCCGCGGCCAGACCCGCCTGACCGCCGACACCGCCTGCTACCTGCGGATCGAAGACCAGGTCACCGCCATCGGCAACGTCAACATGTGGCGTTTCGGCGACCGCTACAAGGGCGACGAGCTGCAGCTGAACCTGGAGACCGGCAAGGGCTATGTGCTGCGTCCCGAGTACCGTTTGCAGCTGAACAACGCCCAGGGCAATGCCTCGCGCATCGACTTCCTCGGCGAAGACGTGGCGCTGGTGCGCGACGGCACCTACAGCACCTGCGAAGGGCCGGACCCCGACTGGTACCTCAAGTCGAGCACGCTGCGCCTGGACAGCGGCCGCGACGTCGGCCTGGCCGGCAAGACGGTCATCTATTTCAAGGACGTGCCGATCCTCGGCACCCCGGCCCTGTCGTTCTCGCTGTCGGGCGCGCGCCGCTCCGGCTGGCTGGCGCCCACCGTGGGCTTCGGCTCCAAGGGCAAGGCCGAGGTCATGGTGCCGTATTACTTCAACATCGCGCCAAACCGCGACCTGACCCTGTTCCCGCGCCTGATGCTCGACCGCGGCCTGCAGCTCGGCGCCACCGGGCGCTACCTCGGCGTCACCGGTCTCGGCGCCTACAACGGCGAAACCCACGTCGAAGGCCTGCGTCACGACCGCGAGACCGGCGAGGACCGCTGGCGCGTCGACTCGGTCCATACCCAGGCCCTGGGCCCGGGCTGGTCCTACGGCTGGAACCTGCACGCCGCTTCCGACGACGAATACCCGAGCGACTTTTCGCGCACCGTGGCCGCCAGCGCCGAGCGCCAGCTGCTGCGCGAGGTGCGCACCGACTACGTCGGCCAGTACTGGAGCCTGTCCGCGCGCGCCCAGAACTACCAGGTGCTGCAGGATCCGGCCGCGACGCCGACCAACGGCCTGGCGGTGCCGCGTCCCTACGACCGCCTGCCGCAGATTAACTTCCACGCCGGCCGCTACGATGTGAAGGGCTTCGACTGGGCCGTCGACGCCGAGGCGGTCAGCTTCTGGCACCCGGACTGGGTGCGCGGCAACCGCGCAGTGGCCGTGGCCCAGGTCAGCTATCCGTGGGTGCGTCCGGGCTGGTTCGTCACGCCCAAGGTAATCAGCCACCACACCAAGTACGACCTGGACCGGACCAACAGCTACACCGGCCCGACCAAGCTGTCGCGCAGCCTGAACACCTTCTCGCTCGACAGCGGCATGATCTTCGAGCGCGAGGCCTCGCTGTTCGGCAGCGCCGGCACCCAGACCCTGGAGCCGCGCCTGTTCTACGTGTACACGCCGTACAAGGACCAGAGCCTGTTCCCGAACTTCGACACCGGCCGTTCCGGCTTCAACTACGCCCAGCTGTTCAGCGAGAACCGCTACGTCGGCGCCGACCGCGTGTCGGACGCCAACCAGCTGACCGCCGCCGTGGTGTCGCGTTACATCCAGCCGGACGGCGCCGAGCGCCTGCGCCTGGCCGTCGGCCAGCGCCTCTACCTCAAGGAGCCGCGCGTGCGCCTGCCGGGCGAGCCGCTGCACCAGAGCCGTTCCGACCTGCTGCTGGCGGCCTCGGGCCGCATTTCGGAGACCTGGAGCTTCGATAGCGGCGTACAATACGACGCGACCGGCAGCAACCTGTACAGCTCGAACCTGAGCACGCAGTGGCGGCCGGCCCCGATGAAGGTCCTGAACGCCGAATACCGCTACCAGCGCGGCAGCTTCCGCAACGTCGACCTGTCGGCGCAATGGCCGCTGTCGGCGCGCTGGTATGGCGTCGGGCGCGTCAGCTATGCGCTGCGATCGTACACCGTGGGCAGCGCGACGCCGGGCAAGGGCAAGCTGCTCGAGAGCCTGGTCGGTCTCGAGTACAAGGCCGATTGCTGGGTGTTCCGCGCCGGGGTCCAGCGTTTCGTGACCGCCGCCCAGACCACCTCGACGCCGATCTTCTTCCAGCTCGAGCTCAACGGCCTGTCGCGCCTGGGGTCGGGCAACCCGCTCGAGACGTTCAACAAGAGCGTGCCGGGCTATACGCAGCTGAACAGCAATGTGGGGCGTCCCTGAAATTTAAGGACGCTTTAAAACGCTGTGGAGTACACTGCGTGGTTGGCAATTGAATGATTATTCACCCTGAATGAGTGCTTTCCAGATGACGCGTTCCACCCGTATGCACATTTCCAAGCGCGCAGGCAAGCCTGCAAAGGCCGCGCTCGCCGCAGCCCTGCTGTGCGCATTGACCGCGGGCCAGGTCATGGCCCAAGCGACGGCGCCGGCTGCCAATGCGGCCACCAAGCCGGGCAGCGGCTTCCTGCCGCCGGCATCCAGCAATGCCAAGGTGCTCGATTCGATCCACGTGGTCGTCAATGACGAAGTGATCACGAAGAACGAGGTGCGCAATCGCGTGGCCCAGACCGCGCAGAACCTGAAAGCGCGCAACGTGCAGCTGCCGGACCAGTCGACCCTGGAACGCCAGGTGGTCGAGGCCATGATCGTCGAGCGCGCGCAGCTCCAGCTGGCCAAGGAAATGGGCGTGCGCGTCGACGACCGCAGGCTCGACGCCACCATCGGCCGCATCGCCGAAAACCAGAAGATGTCGGTGCAGGAGATGCGCAATCAGATGGAAAAAGAGGGTCTGCCCTACGGCCAGTTCCGCGAAGACATCCGCAACGAAATCATGATGCAGCAGTTGCGCGAGCACGAGGTCGATTCCAAGATCCAGGTCTCGGAAGCCGAGATCGACACCTACCTGACCGCCTCGAAAGCCGCCTCCGCAGACAAGGTCGAGATGAACCTGTCGCAGATCCTGGTGGCGGTGCCCGAGAACGCCTCGCCCGAGCAGATCGCGGCACGCCGCGCGCGCGCCGACGAAGTCGCGCGCCAGCTGCGCACCGGCGCCGACTTCAGCAAGATGGCGGCAACCTATTCCGACGCCGCCGACGCCCTGAAGGGCGGCGAGATCGGCTGGCGCGACGTGGACCGCCTGCCGCCGGTCTTCGCCACCGAACTGCGCAAGCTCAAGCCGGGCCAGGTGACCCCGATCATCAAGACCAACGTCGGCTTCCACATCCTCAAGATGGCGGACCAGCGCAACTTGGCCGACGCCGCCGCGCCCGACGGCGCCGTGGTCCAGCAGACCCGTGTGAGCCACATCCTCATGAAGCCGACGCCGACCATGAACGCGGCCGAGGTCAAGAAGAAGCTGCTCGAGCTGAAAGAAAAAATCGTCAGCAAGGCCGCCAGCTTCGAAGACCTGGCGCGCCAGAACAGCCAGGAACCGGCCAGCGCGGCCAAGGGCGGCGACCTGGGCTGGCTGGAACCGGGCGACGCCGGTCCGGAATTCGACCAGGCCCTGGCCACCCTGAAGCCGGGCGAAGTCTCCGACGTCATCGAGTCGCCGTTCGGTTTCCACCTGCTGCGCGTCACCGAGCGCAAGAGCGAAGACCAGAGCAAGCAGCGCGAACGCGACATGGCACGTCAGGTCCTGCGCGAGCGCAAGCTGCAGGAAGGGCTGGAGGACTGGATGCGCCAGGTGCGCGACCGCGCCTACGTCGAGTTCCGCGAGGAGCAGTAATCATGGCCATGCCGAACGGACGCCGGCCAACCCTCGCGGTCACGGTCGGCGAGCCGGCCGGCATCGGTCCCGAGATCGCGATCCGCGCGGCCTGGGCGCTGCGCGAGTCCGCCAACTGCGTGCTGGTCGGCGACGCCGCCTTCCTGGCGCTCACCGCCAGCCTGATCGATCCCGCCATCCGCCTGTCGGCCCTGTCGATCCAGGCGCTGCGCAACGGCGGCCTGCCGCACTTCGGCAAGGAGCGCCTGGCCGTGATCGACGTGCCGCTCGCCGCGCACGTGGTGCCCGGCACCCTCGATGCGGAAAACGGCCGCGCCGTGCTGGCCACCCTGGACCTCGCCATCGAAGGCGCCCAGGCCGGCTGGTTCGACGGCATCGTCACCGCCCCGCTCCAGAAAAGCACGATCAACGACGCCGGCGTGGCCTTCTCGGGCCACACCGAATACCTGGCCGAGAAGACCGGCACGCCCAAGGTCGTGATGATGCTGGCCGGGCAGCCTGCCGCGGCAGGGGGAAATGAGCAGCCCTATCTGCGGGTGGCGCTGGCCACCACCCACCTGCCGCTCAAGGACGTCCCGGGCGCGCTGACGGTCGACAACCTGACCCAGGTGATCGACATCCTCGACCGCGACTTGAAAGGCAAGTTCGGCATCGCCGCGCCGCGCATCCTGGTCACCGGCCTGAACCCGCACGCGGGCGAGAACGGCTACCTGGGGCGCGAAGAGATCGAGGTCATCACGCCGGTATTGGAAGCGGCGCGGGCGCGCGGCATCGACGCGCGCGGGCCGTATCCGGCCGACACCCTGTTCCAGCCGAAGTACCTCCAGGACGCCGACTGCGTGCTGGCGATGTACCACGACCAGGGCCTGCCGGTGCTCAAGCACGCCACCTTCGGGCGCGGCATCAACGTCACGCTCGGCCTGCCGATCGTGCGCACCTCGGTCGACCACGGCACTGCGCTCGACCTCGCAGCGCAGGGGCTGGGCCTGGCCGACTGCGGCAGCATGGAAGAGGCGATCCGCGCCGCCATGCAGATGGTTGACGCTCAAAGGGCGGCACGCCAGCCATAATAAAGAACAACTAACAGAAATCCATGAGCAAACACGTTGCACGCAAGCGCTTCGGCCAGAACTTCCTGACCGACAAACTCGTCCTGGACAACATCATCGACGCCATCGGGCCGCGCCGCGGCGAAACGATGGTCGAGATCGGGCCGGGCCTGGCCGCCATGACGGCGCTGCTGCTCAAGTCGCTCGACCACATGCATGTGGTCGAACTGGACCGCGACCTGGTGGCGCGCCTCGAAAAAGCCTACCCGCGCGAAAAGCTTACCGTGCACTCGGGCGATGCCCTGAAGTTCGACTTCGGTTCGATCCCGGTGCCCGAAGGGCAGAAGCTGCGCGTGGTCGGCAACCTGCCGTACAACATCTCGAGCCCGCTGCTGTTCCACCTGGCCGAATTCGCGCCGCTGGTCGAGGACCAGCACTTCATGCTGCAGAAGGAAGTGGTCGAGCGCATGGTGGCCGAGCCGGGCACCAAGGCCTACAGCCGCCTGTCGGTGATGCTCCAGTGGCGCTACGACATGGACCTGCTGTTCATCGTCCCGCCGACCGCCTTCGACCCGCCACCGCAGGTCGATTCGGCAATCGTGCGCATGATCCCCAAGCGCCAGATGCTGGACGTCGACGGCGCCACGCTGGAAAAGGTGGTCGCCAAGGCCTTCTCGCAGCGCCGCAAGGTGATCCGCAACTGCGTGGCAGGCATGTTCACCGAGGCCCAGCTGGTCGAGGCAGGGATCGATCCGGGCGCGCGTCCGGAAGCGGTCGGCCTGGAGCAGTATGTGGCCTTGGCGAACCTATTGTAAGCAAGCTGGACCCCGGCCTGCGCCGGGGTGACGGATCATTTACTGCCGCTCGCTTCGGCCGGCGCCGGCAGCCTGGCTTCAGCCCCCCCATCTAGCTCTACATTGCGCTGCACCATGGCAGCGCATCGCGCTTTTCGTCCCTTCATCCACCGTTTTTTGCATTCCATCGCACGCCGCTGGAGACGGCGGAGGCCATTGCGTAAAGTGCTCCCATCGAAAGCCGCAGCAGAGAACGAAGCGGCCAGCCAACTTACCGAAGGGAGCACAAAATGAACGTCCTCAAGCACATGGAAGCCATCTTCATCGCCGCCCTGGTCCTCGCCGGCGTCAGCAGCTATGCGCAGGCGGCCACCAGCCGCGCGGCCGATGCCTACAACGCCCAGGTGTCGGTCGGCGCCTCGCAGGTCGCCGTGGTCAAGGTCAGCGCCAAGCGTCCGGCCTGATCTTCCGGCGCGTTTCGCAGCCAGGCGCGGCGCGCGGGCAAAAAAAAGCCCGCGGTTGAGGCGGGCTTAAATCCAATTCTTTTCTGAGGAGAGTTGGAGGAGACAGGAGTTAGTATGCTGCGTCACAGCATATAAGTCCAATTTCCCTTTCAAATATTCGACATAAGCTTGGCGAATATCTCTCAGCTGTTCGGTACGCAGGTGATGTCGACGTTGGTCACGTTGGCATCGCCCATGGTGCCGGTCGGGTTGGCGATCGTGCAGGTGCGGTCTTTCGGCTGGGTGACGATGGTCACGCCGTAGGTCTGGCCGTATTGCACCGGCAGGATCAACTGGTAGTCGAAGGCGGCGCCGGTGGTGTTGGTGTCGGCTGCGGTCAGCGCGGTGGTGCCGGTGGTGCTGCCGTTGGCGATCACCAGCCCGGTATTGTCCTTGGTCAGGCCGGTTACCTTGCCGCCGACGGTGTATTCGTTGATGGCACACACGAAACGGGCGGTGATGGACGCCAGGCGGCCGGCCGTGTCGGCGTTGCTTGCCGGGAAGTTCGGATGCACGCCGCAGGTCTGGTGCGGCGGGTTGGTCTTGATCACGACGTTGTAGGTGTCGCCGTACTCGAGCTTGTTCGGGAAGCTGAAGGTGACCTGTTCGCCTGCCTTGGCCGGCGGCGCCACCGTGATGTCGCTGCCGTTGTTGCTCAGCACCAGGCTTGGGTAGATCAGGCCATCGACGGTGCCGCTCACCGTGTAATTGTCGTCGCCACCGCCGCCGCAGGAAGCGAGGCCCAGTGCCATTGCCAGCATGCTTGCCGGACGGATCAGGGAAAACTTCATTCAGTATGCTCCAGGTTTATTGAGTACGCGGGCCGCAGGTGACCGCCACGTTGCTGACGTCGGCCGCGCCCATCACGCCGGTGCCGTTGGCGACCGTGCAGGTCTGGTTGTCGGGCTGGGTCAGGATGGCGACGCCGTAGGGCGCGTCTTCGTTGATCTTGGCCATGGAGAACGCGGTGGCGCCCGCGGCGACGGCGACCTTGTCGGCGCCGTTGACCAGCACCAGGTTGTTGCCGGTCAGGCCGGTGACGCTGCCTTTCAGCTCGTGCTGCTTGATGGTGCAGACGATGCGCACCGTGTTGATGCTGAATGCCACCTTGCCGGTATTGTCGTATTCCTTGCACTCGAGCGCGTTGCTCGGGATGCTCTTGACCTTGACGTTGTAGCTCGAATCGGTCTCGACCAGTTTGGAGAAGTAGAACTCACCGAGGCCGGTGCTGGTCGGATTGACGACCAGGTCGTCGCCGCCGTTGTTCGTCAAAACCAGGCCCGGTTTGGTGACGCCGGCGAACGAACCGCCGAGATACAGGTCGCCATCGCTACCGCCGCACGCGCTCAGCGCCAGCGCGCATGCCAGGGCAGCACCGGCACGCAGGGTCGAACTCTTCATAATTTCTCCAAAAATCTGACTGGTGGACGTGCAAAGCGTGTTCAATTGATCAATAGACACGCTGTTGGGCGGGCATCGCCCAGGATATATCGCCCAACATTTTAGTGCATTTGGCAAGCAGCTGGACGGTTTGCCTTTGTATCATGCTGTAACCGCCGGTAGCCGGACTCCTGTGCCGGATTGATTTCTACGGGCGCGCTCGCTATGCTTGGCCTGATCCCCCAGCTTCGCCCACCTTGCCATCGACCCACATCATGAACCCTCGCCGCGCCTGGCCCAAAGCCGTATTGTTCGACCTCGACGACACCCTGTGGCCGATCGCCCCGGTGATCCTGGAGGCCGAGCAGATCCTGTTCGCCTGGCTGCGCCAGCACGCGCCGCGCGTGGCGCAGCAGTTCACGATCGACACGCTGCGCCAGGCCCGGCTCGAGCTGCTGGCGCGCCAGCCCGAATTCCAGCTCGACCTGGGCGCCCTGCGCCGCGCCGGCCTGATCGCCGCCTTCGAGCAGGCCGGCGAGGATGCCGGCAAGGTGGAGCTGGCGATGACCGAATTCTTCGCCGCCCGCAACGCCGTGATCCCCTACGATGACGTGCTGCCCGGCCTGCTGCGCCTGAAGGGCAGGGTGCGCATCGGTTCGGTCACCAACGGCAATGCCGACCTCCAGACCATCGGCCTGGCGCGCCACTTCGACGCCTCGGTGTCGGCGCCCGCCTTCGGCGTCGCCAAGCCGGACGCGAAGATCTTCCTGGAAGCCTGCCGCCTGCTGGATGTGGCGCCGCAGGAGGCAGTCTACGTGGGCGACGACCTGCGGCTCGACGTGTACGGCGCCCAGCGCGCCGGCCTGCGCGCCGTGTGGATGAACCGGATCGGCCAGGTCAACTACTTGCCGGACCAGGTCCGGCCGGACGCCGAGGTGAACAGCCTGGACGGCCTGCTGGACTGGCTCAGGCGCGAGCATGCCTGACTGGCGCCGTGCACAGCCGCACGTGTACAAGAACGTGCATAATAGAGGCTGATGGCCCGATCCCGGATGACCGGCCTTTGCTGCTTTCCCCAACCCATGCAACTCGAACCCCGCGCCCAGACCCTGCTCAAAGCCCTCGTCGAGCGCTACATCGCCGACGGCCAGCCCGTCGGCTCGCGTGCGCTGTCGAAGATTTCCGGCCTCGACCTGTCGCCGGCCACGATCCGCAACATCATGGCCGACCTCGAGGAAATGGGCTACGTGGCCAGCCCGCACACCTCGGCCGGCCGCATCCCGACGCCGCGCGGCTACCGGCTGTTCGTCGACACCCTGCTCACCGTGCAGCACATCGACGAGCAGGCTGCCGCCGCCCAGAACATGCGCCTGCCGGCGCAGCAGCCGCAGAAGATCATCGCCAACGCGGCCCAGATGCTGTCCTCGCTGTCGCAGTTCGCCGGCGTGGTGCAAAGCCCGCGGCGCGAGTCGGTGTTCCAGCAGATCGAATTCCTGCGCCTGTCCGAGAAGCGCATCCTGCTGGTGATCGTCGATCCGCGCGGCGACGTGCAGAACCGCCTGCTGCTCACCGACGTCGACTACACGCCGGGCCAGCTGATCCAGTCGGCAAACTACCTGAACCAGAACTACGCCGGGCTAACCTTCGACGAGGTGCGCAAGCGCCTGGGCGGCGAACTTGCCCAGCTGCGCGACGACATGGGCAGGCTGATGCAGGTGGCGGTGCAGGCCGGCAGCGAGGCGATGGCCGAGGGCGACGACATGGTGATCGCGGGCGAGCGCAACCTGCTGTCGGTGTCCGACCTGTCGTCCAACATGAGTTCGCTGCGCCAGATGTTCGAGATGTTCGAGCAGAAGACCGGCCTGATGCAGCTGCTCGACGTGTCGAGCAAGGCGGGCGGGGTGCAGATCTTCATCGGCGGCGAATCCAAGCTGGTGCCGATGGACGAGATGAGCGTGGTCACCGCGCCCTACGAGGTCAATGGCCGCATCGTCGGCACCCTCGGCGTGATCGGCCCCACCCGCATGGCCTACGAGCGCGTGATCCCCATCGTGGACATCACCGCGAAGCTCCTGTCGAATGCCTTGAGCCAGTCCTGAGGCAAGAAAAATGGGGACGATGCCGGCGGCGGCGTCCCCATTGTTTGCGTGCCGGGCCCGGGCCCGGAAAGATCATCCCTTGCGCGGGCAGCCCACTTTCACGCAATTACCGTAGATGGCCAGCGAATGCTCGGCAATCTTGAAGCCGCGCTCCACCGCGATCTTGTGCTGGCGCGACTCGATCTCTTCGTCGTAGAACTCTTCCACGTGGCCGCAGTCGAGACAGACCAGGTGGTCGTGATGCGAACCGGCGTTGAGCTCGTAGATGGCCTTGCCGGTCTCGAAATGGTTGCGGTTCAGCAGGCCGGCCTGTTCGAACTGGGTCAGCACGCGGTACACGGTGGCCAGGCCTACGTCCATGTTGTCGGCCAAGAGGATTTTGTAGACATCTTCCGCCGTCAGGTGCCGAACGGAGCTGTTCTGGAAGATTTCCAGGATTTTCAGGCGTGGCAGGGTAGCCTTCAGGCCGCTGGCCTTCAGGTCGGTGGGGTTGTTACTCATCGCAGTTCGCTCACGTTTGTTGCTCGTAGTTTGGCATAGTGCTTTATGATATAGCGTTTTGGAGCTCCCGCTCAAACGTTTTGAGGTTACCTATGCGCGTCAAACAAGCCGTTCTCCACCGCGATTCTGGAAAATTCGCAGCCAAGGCAGCCCTTGCAGGCGCCCTGGCATGCACGCTGATGCTGTCCGGCTGCGCCGCCTGGCGCAACCAGACGCGTCCTGCGCCGCCGGTGGAAACGGACCCGGCCTCGATCGTCGCCGACGCGCAGAAATCGGCCGCCGCCGCCAACGCCGGCGCCCAGACCGTCCAGGCCAGCAAGCTGCAGAAGTTCTTCTGGATCTTCTCGCCCTACCGCCCCGACATCCAGCAGGGTAACTTCGTCTCGCAGGAGATGCTGAACCAGCTGAAGGTCGGCCAGTCGCGCGACCAGGTCCGCTTCATCCTCGGTTCCCCGCTGCTCACCGACGCGTTCCACGAAGACCGCTGGGATTACCCCTTCTACCTTGCGCGCGGCAACGGCGAGCTGACCACCAGCCGCGTCACCGTGTTCTTCAAGGACGACAAGGTCGAGCGCTTCGAAGGCGGCAACCTGCCGACCGAGCGCGAGTACATCGACCGCATCGCCGGCCCGGCCAAGGTGAGCAACAAGGCCAAGCCGGAGTCGCGTCCGATGGAAGCGCCCAAGGTCGGCGGCGCGCCTGTGATCCAGCCATGAGCGGTGCAGGCATGAGCGCTCCCATCAAGGTCGCCGTCGCCGGCGCCAGCGGCCGCATGGGCCGCATGCTGGTCGAGGCCATCCAGGCCGCCCCCGACGCCGTGCTGGCGGGCGCCCTCGACGTCGCCGGCTCGCCCTCGATCGGCATGGACGCCGGCGCCTTCGCCGGCCAGCTGACCGGCATCGTGATCCAGTCCGACTTCGCGGCCGCGCTGCAAGACGCCGACGTGCTGATCGACTTCACCCGCCCGGAAGGCACGCTGCGCCACCTGGAATACTGCGCGGCCAACGATGTGCAGCTGGTGATCGGGACCACCGGTTTCGACGAGCCCGGGAAGGCCGCGATCCGCGCCGCCGGCGAGAAAGTCGGCATCGTGTTTGCCCCGAACATGAGCGTGGGCGTGAACGTCACCCTCAAGCTGCTCGAGATGGCGGCGAAAAGCTTCAATGAAGGCTACGACATCGAGATCGTCGAGGCGCACCACCGCCACAAGGTCGATGCGCCGAGCGGCACCGCCCTCAGGATGGGCGAAGTCATCGCCGACGCGCTTGGCCGCGACCTGAAGGAATGCGCAGTCTACGGCCGCGAAGGCGTGACCGGCGAGCGCGACCCCTCGACCATCGGCTTCGCCACCGTGCGCGGCGGCGACGTGGTGGGCGACCACACCGTGATGTTCCTCGGCACCGGCGAACGCATCGAGATCAGCCACAAGTCGAGCAGCCGCGTCACCTACGCCCACGGCGCCCTGCGCGCCGCACGTTTCCTGGCGGGCAAGTCGAACGGCCTGTTCGACATGCAGGACGTGCTCGGATTGAAGGCTTGACCATGGCAGTCGCGGAACTGAACGGCGCGGCCATCGTCGACGAGGCCTCCTTCCATGCGGAGAGCCGGCGCGCGTTCGGCTTTCCCGAATCGTATGCCGACAGCATCGACGCCTGGGTCGATTGCATGAGCTACCTGCGCGACGAAGAGAACATGACCAAGTTCCGGCTCAAGCCGAACGAGGTGCTGGAAATCGTCATCAGCGATGCCGGGAAGATGAAGGCCGCGGCGCCCGAGCTGCTGGAAGAGATCAGCTTCTGCATCGGCGGCATCAACGAGCGCTACGAGGATTACGGCGAGAAGCCGGCGCTGGAACTGGTGCTGCGCTAACCCTCGGCCGCAAGCAAACCGCCATCCAGGCACAGGCCGGATGGCGGTTTTTCTTTTGCGGCATTGACAACAAGCCCATCGGGCTTCCTGCACTGCGCCGCCGCACTTCGCCGCACTGCAAAATGAACCAGTATAATGTTCTGTTCCACCCCCTCATTACGTCTGCAGAAACCATGCAAGAAAAATATAGTCCAGCCGAAGTAGAACAGGCCGCCCAGGCCTACTGGAAGTCGATCGACGCCTATAAAGCCGTCGAACACGACCCGCGTTTCCCGAAAGGCAAGTATTACGCCTGCTCGATGCTGCCTTACCCGTCGGGCAAGCTGCACATGGGTCACGTGCGCAACTATACGATCAACGACGTGATGTACCGCTACCTGCGGATGAACGGCTACAACGTGCTGATGCCGATGGGCTGGGACGCCTTCGGCATGCCGGCCGAGAACGCGGCGATGGCGAACAACGTGCCGCCGGCCGAGTGGACCTATTCGAACATCGCGCACATGCGCGGGCAGATGGAATCGATGGGCCTGGCCATCGACTGGTCGCGCGAGATGACCGCCTGCAAGCCGGAATACTACAAGTGGAACCAGTGGATGTTCCTCAAGATGCTCGAAAAGGGCATCATCTACCAGAAGACCGGCACCGTGAACTGGGACCCGGTGGACCAGACCGTGCTGGCCAACGAGCAGGTGGTGGACGGCCGCGGCTGGCGCTCGGGCGCGCTGATCGAGAAGCGCGAGATCCCGATGTACTACGTGCGCATCACCGATTACGCGGACGAGCTGCTGGACTACGTCGACAACAAGCTGCCGGGCTGGCCGGAGCGCGTGCGCATCATGCAGGCCAACTGGATCGGCAAGTCGACCGGCGTGCGCTTCGCCTTCCCGCACGACATCAAGGATGAATCGGGTGAGCTCATCAACGAAGGCAAGCTGTACGTCTTCACCACCCGTGCCGACACCATCATGGGCGTGACCTTCTGCGCGGTGGCGGCCGAGCACCCGCTGGCCCAGCACGCGGCACAAATCAACCCGGAACTGCAGGCCTTCATCGCCGAATGCAAGCTCGGTTCCGTCATCGAAGCCGACATGGCGACGATGGAAAAGAAAGGCATGCCGACCGGCCTCACGGTCACCCACCCGGTCACCGGCGAGCAGCTGCCGGTCTGGGTCGGCAACTACGTCCTGATGACCTACGGCGACGGCGCCGTGATGGGCGTGCCGGGCCACGACGAGCGCGACTTCGGCTTCGCCACCAAGTACGGCCTGCCGATCAAGCAGGTGGTGGCCGTGGAAGGCCAGGAATTCTCGCTGGATGGCTGGCAGGAGTGGTACGGCGACAAGGAGCACGGCAAGACCATCAACTCGGGCAAGTACGACGGGCTGGACTACATCGCCGCGGTCAACGCGGTGGCCGGCGACCTGGCCGCACAGGGCCTGGGCGACAAGAAGGTCACCTTCCGCCTGCGCGACTGGGGCATCTCGCGCCAGCGCTACTGGGGCACCCCGATCCCGATGATCCACTGCGCCGACTGCGGCGCGGTGCCGGTGCCGGAAGCAGACCTGCCGGTCGTGCTGCCGGAGCACCTGGTCCCGGACGGCACCGGCAACCCGCTGAACAAGGACGAAGCCTTCCTGGCCTGCTCCTGCCCGAAGTGCGGCAAGCCGGCGCGCCGCGAGACCGACACGATGGACACCTTCATCGACTCGTCCTGGTACTACATGCGCTATACCTCGCCGGGTTCGAACGACAAGATGGTCGACGAGCGCAACGACTACTGGATGCCGATGGACCAGTACATCGGCGGCATCGAGCACGCCGTCATGCACCTGCTGTACGCGCGCTTCTGGACCAAGGTGATGCGCGACTTCGGCCTGCTGAAGTTCGACGAGCCCTTCGTCAACCTGCTGACCCAGGGCATGGTGCTGAACGAGACCTACTACCGCGAAGACGCATCGAGCAAGAAGACCTGGTTCAACCCGGCCGACGTCGAGCTGACCTTTGACGACAAGGGCCGCCCGCAAAGCGCCGTGCTGAAATCGGACGGCCAGCCGGTCCAGATCGGCGGCACCGAGAAGATGTCGAAGTCGAAGAACAACGGCATCGACCCGCAGGCGCAGATCGAGCAATACGGCGCCGACACCGCGCGCCTGTTCACCATGTTCGCCTCGCCGCCGGAGCAGACCCTGGAGTGGTCGAACAGCGGCGTGGAAGGCGCGAGCCGCTTCCTGCGCCGCGTCTGGGCCTACGGCTACGCGCAGCGCGAGCGCATCGCCAATGCCCTGAAAGGCCAGCAGCAAGGTCTTCTTTCCGACGCCGAGAAGACCCTGCGCCGCGAAGTGCACAAGGTGCTGCAGCAGGCCGACTACGACCTGAAGCGCATCCAGTACAACACGGTGGTGTCGGCCTGCATGAAGATGCTCAATACGCTGGAGTCGGCCAAGCTGGCCGAAGGCGCGGCATCGGATGCGGTGGTCGCCGAAGGCTTCTCGATCTTCCTGCGCCTGCTGAACCCGGTGGCGCCGCACATCACCCACGCGCTGTGGCAGGAGCTCGGCTATGCCGCCGTCTACGGCGACATCCTGAACGTGCAGTGGCCGCAGGTCGACCCGGCCGCGCTGGAACAGTCCGAGATCGAACTGATGATCCAGGTGAACGGCAAGCTGCGCGGTTCGGTCAAGGTGCCGAAGGATGCCGACAAGGCCGCCATCGAAGCCGCGGCGCTGGCCTCGGAAGCTGCCCAGAAATTCATCGAAGGCACGCCGAAGAAGGTCATCGTCGTGCCTGGCAAACTCATCAACATCGTGGTGTAAACCGATGAAAACAACCTTGGTGCGCACGCTGGCGGCCGCTCTGGTGGCCGCAACCCTGACGGGTTGCGGCTTCCAGCTGCGCGGTTCGAACGGCCAGTACAACATGCCCTTCCAGAGCATCTACCTGGCCTTCCCCGAGACCTCGCCGCTGGGCACGGAGCTCAAGCGCAACCTGCGCGCGGGCGACACCGTGCGCATCGAGAACGACGCGTCGAAGGCGCAAGCCCTGTTCGACGTGCTGTCCGAATCGCGCGGCAAGTCCATCCTGTCGCTGAACAGCCTGGGCCGGGTGCGCGAATACTCGCTGAGCTACACGCTGGTGTTCCGCGTGCGCGACGCGAACAACAAGGAACTGCTGGGTCCGACCGAAATCACCCTGCGCCGCAACATCGCCTTCAACGAAGCCGAGGTGCTGGCCAAGGAATCGGAAGAGCAGCTTCTGTACCGCGACATGCAGTCCGACCTGGTGCAGCAGATCCTGCGCCGGCTGGCCGCGATCAAACCTGTCTGACGGAGTGGGACCGAGCGATGCAACTGCGGCCTGAGGCCCTCGAGGGCCACCTGGCCAAGGGCCTCGCGCCCTTGTACGTGATCACCAGCGACGAACACTTGCTGGCGCTGGAAGCGGCCGACCGCATCCGCAAGACCGCGCGCGCCCAGGGCCACACCGAGCGCGACGTGCTCACGGTCGAGCGCAATTTCAAGTGGGGCGAGCTGCTGGCGGCGAACCAGGCCATGTCGCTGTTCGGCGACAAGAAGCTGATCGAGCTGCGCATCCCGAGCGGCAAGCCCGGCAAGGACGGCAGCGCCGCCCTGCAGGCCTACGCCAAGGACCTCAGCCCCGACAACCTCACCCTCATCACCCTGCCCAAGCTGGACTGGCAGACCGCCAAGGCCGCGTGGGTGGCGGCGCTGCAGCAGGCGGCGGTCTACATCGAGATCCCGAACGTGGAACGCGCCCAGCTGCCGGGCTGGATCGGCATGCGCCTGGGTAGCCAGGGCCAGAGCGCCGAGCGCCAGAGCCTGGACTTCATCGCCGACCGCGTCGAGGGCAACCTGCTGGCGGCGCACCAGGAAATCCAGAAGCTCGGCCTGCTCTACGAGCCGGGCAAGCTGAGCTTCGAGCAGGTGCACGACGCCGTGCTCAACGTGGCGCGCTACGACGTGTTCAAGCTGTCCGAGGCGATGCTGGCGGGCGACCCGGCGCGCCTGGCGCGCATGCTCGACGGTTTGAAAGGCGAGGGCGAGGCCCTGCCGCTGGTTTTATGGGCTGTCAGTGAAGAAATCCGCACGCTGCTAAAATTGAAATCCGGAATGGCGCAGGGCCGTCCGCTGGGCGCGCTGCTGAAGGAACACCGCATCTGGGGTCCGCGCGAGCGCATGATGGAACCGGCGCTGCGGCGCGTGTCGATCGCCACGCTGGAAGCGGCCATGCAGGAGGCGGCGCAGGTCGACCGCATGGTCAAGGGCTTGCGCGCGAAGGCCTTCGCGGGCGATGCGTGGGATGCGATGCTCCAATTAGCGCTCAGAGTTGCACGGTAGGGTGGTCGGCTCTGCCGACCGCGCGTTCAACTCTACTGTGAATTGATGGACCTCGGCCGTTCTTGTGCTGGTTGAACGCGCGGACGTTCGTAATTCCGGGCATTGCCCGAAATTACCCCGACCACCCTACCAAAAAACCGTAAACGGGAACGACGATGGATATCACCGAACACATGCACTCGATGGGCCGCAAGGCCCGCGCCGCTTCGCGCGCCATGGCGCGCGCCGACGGCGCCACCCGCAACCGCGCGCTGCTCCTGATCGCCGAGGCCATCGAGCGCGAGGCCGCCGTGCTGCGCGCCGCCAACCAGCAAGACCTGGACGCCGCCCGCGCCAACGGCCTGGAGCCGGCGCTGCTGGACCGCCTGACCCTGTCCGATGGCGCCATCAAGACCATGGTCGACGGCCTGCGCCAGATCGTCACCTTGCCCGACCCGGTCGGCGAGATCACCAACATGAAGTCGCGCCCGAGCGGCATCCAGGTCGGCCAGATGCGCGTGCCGCTGGGCGTAATCGGCATCATCTACGAAGCGCGTCCGAACGTGACCGTCGACGCGGCCGGCCTGTGCATCAAGAGCGGCAATGCGGCCATCCTGCGCGGCGGCTCGGAGGCGATCCACTGCAACCGCGCGCTGGCGAAACTGGTGAGCGAGGGCCTGCAGGGCGCCGGCCTGCCGCTGGACGCGGTGCAGGTGGTCGACACGACCGACCGCGCCGCCGTCGGCGCCCTGATCACGATGCCGCAGTACGTGGACGTGATCGTCCCGCGCGGCGGCAAGGGCCTGATCGCGCGCCTGATGGAAGAATCCACGGTCCCGATGATCAAGCACCTGGACGGCATCTGCCACGTCTACATCGACGACAAGGCCGACATCGCCAAGGCGCTGCCGGTGGCCTTCAACGCCAAGTGCCACCGCTACGGCACCTGCAACACCATGGAAACGCTGCTGGTCGCGCGTTCGATTGCGCCGGCCGTGCTGCCGCAACTGGCGGAGCTGTACAAGACGAAAGAGGTCGAACTGCGCGCCGACGCCGAAGCACACGCGATCCTGGCCGGCTACCCCTGGCTGAAGCATGCGACCGAGCAGGACTGGAGTACCGAGTACCTGGCGCCGATCCTGGCGATCCGCGTGGTGGAGGGACTGGACGGCGCGATCGACCACATCAACACCTGGTCGTCGAAGCACACCGAATCGATCGTCACCGAAGACTACAGCGCCGCGCTGCGCTTCCTGCGCGAAGTCGATTCGGCCTCGGTGATGGTGAACGCCTCGACCCGCTTCGCGGACGGCTTCGAGTACGGCCTCGGCGCGGAGATCGGCATCTCGAACGACAAGCTGCATGCGCGCGGTCCGGTCGGGCTGGAAGGGCTTACCTCGCTCAAGTACGTGGTGTTCGGACATGGCGAAGTGCGCGAATAAGCGCCGCAAACAATAACAAGGAACCGCATGTACCTCTGGATCAAGGCCCTGCACATCGTCTTCATCGCGTCCTGGTTCGCCGGGCTGTTCTACCTGCCGCGCATCTTCGTGAACCTGGCCCAGGAAAGCAATCCGGCAGCGCTCGAGCGGCTGCTGGGCATGGCGCGCCGGCTGTACCGCTTCACCACCATCCTGGCGGTGCCGGCCCTGCTGCTGGGCCTGTGGCTGTGGCTGGGCTACGGTATCCAGGGCGGCTGGCTGCACGCAAAACTCGCGCTCGTCATCGTGACGATCGGCTACCATCATGCCTGCGGCTCGCTGCTCAGGAAATTCGAGCGCGGCGCGAACGTGCGCAGCCACACCTGGTATCGCTACTTCAATGAAGCGCCGGTGCTGCTGTTGCTGGCGATTGTGATCCTGGTGGTCGTCAAGCCGTTTTAAGGGTGTCGGCACGGGCCGGCACTGATCGTTTCAAGTTTTATTCACGGACAAAGGGTACCCCTCATGGCCTCTTATTTTTGCCCATGCCCGCGCGGCATGGAAGCGGCGCTTGCCGAAGAACTGGGCGAAATCGCCCAACACAGCACCACGATGAAGGTGCACAACCAGGTGCCGGGCGGCGTGCACTGCTCCGGCTCCATGGTCGATGCCTACCGCATCAACCTGCATTCGCGCATTGCCTCGCGCGTCCTGATGCGCATGGGCCAGCGCAGCTACAACAACGAGAACGACATCTACGACCTGGTGCTCGAGCAGCCCTGGGAAGACTGGTTCGGCGTCAACCACACCATCCGCGTCGACGTCACCGCGGTGAAATCCCCGCTGAAGAGCCTCGAATTCACCACCCTGAAGATCAAGGACGCCGTCTGCGACCGCTTCCGCGACCAGTTCAACAAGCGTCCTTCGGTGAACACCCGCGAGCCTGACATGCGCATCGTCGGCTTCCTCGACCAGCGCAACTTCATCATCTACCTCGACACCTCGGGCGAGGCGCTGTTCAAGCGCGGCTGGCGCGAAGAGACCGGCGACGCGCCGCTGCGCGAGAACCTGGCCGCCGGCATGCTGCGCGTGGCCGGCTGGAAGCCGGGCGTCCCGCTGTTCGACCCGATGTGCGGCTCCGGCACCATCCTGATCGAAGCCGCCCAGATGCTGCAAGGCATTCCGCCGGGCGCGCGCCGCCGCTTCGCCTTCGAAAAATTCGCCGACTTCGACCGCGAGGCCTGGGCGGCACTGAAAGCCGAGATCAAGCCCAACCCGCTGCCGGCCGAGCCGACCATCTTCGGCTCCGACATCTCGGGCGACATGGTCGCGATGACGCGCCATAACCTCAAGATTGCCGGCGTCCTGTTCGAGGTGCCGCTCAAGCAGATCGAGGCCCAGCACGTGTCGCCGCCGACCTCCACGCCCGGCATCCTGCTGACCAATCCTCCGTACGGCGAGCGCATCGGCGTGCGCGGCGA
Organism: Massilia sp. X63; assembly: GCF_041023745.1. NCBI lineage: Bacteria > Pseudomonadati > Pseudomonadota > Betaproteobacteria > Burkholderiales > Oxalobacteraceae > Massilia > Massilia sp. X63. Next base: position 531,169 of record NZ_JBFTEF010000002.1, on the reverse strand, counting down.
CTCCACCGTGCCGCAGGACGAGATGGCGGTGTCCTTCTATTCCGCGCTCGGCACCACGCTGAAGCAGCGCTTTGCCGGCTGGACCGCCTTCCTGTTCACGGCGGATCTGCAGCTGCCCAAGCTGCTGCGCCTGAAGGAATCGCGCAAGACCCCGTTCTTCAACGGCGCGCTCGAATGCCGCCTGTTCCGCTTCGACATGGTGGCCGGCTTCAACCGCCGCGAGGAAGCCAAACCGAAACAGGAGCAATAAGCCCTCCATGCTGCCGCCGACCGAACCCGACGACTTGCCCAAGGATCCGGTCATGCCGGTTCCGCTGCCGACGCCCCACAAGATTGCGATGCTGTCGGCGGGCGGCCTGGCCACGCTGCTGGCCGCGCTGTCGATGCTGGGACCGTTCTCGATCGACGCCTACCTGCCGGCCTTCCCGCAGATCCGCGCCGAGCTGAACGCCTCGGCGCTGGAGGTGCAGCAGACGCTCACCGCCTACATGCTGGCCTTCGCCGGCATGGTGCTGTGGCATGGCGCGCTGTCCGACGCCTTCGGCCGGCGCAACATCATCCTGTTCGCGCTGGTCGTGTTCGCGATCGGCACCTTCGGCTGCGCGGCGGCCAGCTCGGTGCATTACCTGTGGGTGTTCCGCATCATGCAGGGCGTGTCGGCGGGGGCGGGCGTGGTGGTGGGGCGCGCCATCATCCGCGACCTGTATTCGGATGCGGCGGCGGCAAGGCTGCTGTCGATGGTGACCATGATCTTCTCGATCGCGCCGGCCATCGCGCCGGTGCTGGGCGGCTGGATCGTCACCTTCTTCGACTGGCGCGCGATCTTCCTCGCGCTGTGCGTGTACACCGTGGCGCTGGGCTGGTTCTGCTGGAAGCACCTGCCCGAGACCGTGCCGAAGGAGAAGCGCCAGCCCTTCAACCCGCGCTTCCTGGCGCAGAGCTACGGCGCCATCTTCGGCTCCTTCCTGTTCCACATGAAGTCGGGCGTGGTGGCGATGAACTTCGCCGGCCTGTTCCTGTACATCGCGTCGGCGCCGGTGATGCTGCCCGAGCACCTGGGCCTGGGCCCCTCGCAGTTCGCCTGGCTGTTCGTGCCGACCGTGAGCGGCATCTTCCTGGGCGCGCTGGCCGCCAACCGCATGGCGGGCAAGATGACCTTCGCGCGCCAGATCCGGGTCGGCTTCTTCTTCATGCTGGGCGCGGTCACCTTCAACGTGACCTACCACAGCTTCCTGCCGCCCTCGCTGCCATGGAGCGTGGCGCACATGTTCTTCTTCACCTTCGGCAGCTCGATCATCGCGCCGGGCGCCACCCTGCTCGCGCTCGACCTGTTCCCGCACATTCGCGGCACCGTGGCCTCGTGCCAGTCCTTCATGACCACGCTGATGGGTGCGATCGTGGCCGGCGTGGTCTCGCCGATGCTGTCGCATTCGGTGCTGGCGCTGGCGCTCGGCCAGGCCGGGTTCGCGCTGCTGTCGGTGGCCCTGTGGGCGACGGCGCGGCGCTACCGGCGCCGCAAGATCCGCGACGGGGAAATGCTGCCCTGAGCGTGTCGCGCTTGCAACAAAAGGCCCGGTTGACCGAGCCTTTTTTCTTATATGAAAGAATATTTCACATGTATATGCATATTGAAATATTATTGCAGCTTTCGCGGGCAGGCCAAGGACGCCTCTAGCTTTAGAGCGACTTCTCGACAACACTTTTAACAGAAAGTATTGTTCCCGATCAGAAATGTCTATATGCTAAGATAAGGTTTTCGTGCCTAGAACAAACGTTGAAACAATGTTCTGTTCGGTAGATCAACAAGCAAGACCATGTGGCAACCCGCCCTTGGGCTGCCTCGGACAACCCCTCGACAAGCGGCCACGTTTGAGATCATGCAACAATCGGATCAGGATATCCGCAATCGTCTATTGATTGCCCGTCTGCCGGCCATGCCGCAGATCCTCGTGCGTCTCATCGAACACCTGCAGGCCGACGACCTCGGCATGCCGGAGTTGGCCGCCCTGATTTCGAAAGATGCCGGCATGACCGGCAAGCTGCTGGCGGTCGCGAACAGTTCCGCGTACCAGCGCCACCAACGCAACGTCAATCTCGAGCAGTCCCTGGTCGCCCTCGGCACCGACATGATCAAGACGCTGGTGATCAGCGACTCGGTCTTCCAGACCTTCAACAACTTCCCGCATTCGGGCAGCACCGACCTGCGCGCGTTCTGGAAGAATTCGCTCGGCACCGCCGTCATCGCGCGCGACATCGCGCGCGCGGTCGAGTACCCGCACCAGGAAGAAGCCTACCTGGCCGGCCTGCTGCACAATGTCGGCCGCCTGGCGCTGCTGGCCACCGCGCCCAAGGAATACGCCTACAACTTCACCGCGCGCGACGACGAGGACCTGTGCGCCGTCGAGCAGCGCACGCTGCAGATTACCCACGCCGAAGCCGGCGCCTGGCTGATCGAGCGCTGGCAGCTCGACTCCTTCCTGGCCGACGCGGTGCTGTACCACCACGAAGCGAGCGAGCGCCTGGAGTCGGCCCATCCCCTGATCCGCATCGTGCGCCTGGCCCACGTGCTGTCCAGCCATGCCGACGACGAAGCGCAGGTGGCAGAAGCGGCCGCCCTGTGCGGCATCGACGGCGAGCAGGCCGCCCAGATGCTGGCCGGCGCCGCGCGCCAGATCGACAAGGCAGCCGCCCACCTGGGCATCGACCTGGCGGGCGCCGACGACATCCCGGCGCCGCCGGCTTATGCGCCCCCCAGCCTCGACCCGGTGCAGCAGCGCCTGTCCGAGGAAGTGCGCAACATGGTGCTGGTCTCGGAAGTGGGGCAGAGCTTCGCGCGCCAGCAGGGCGAGAGCGGCCTGCTGGAAGCGATGACGCGCTCGGCGCGCATCCTGTTCGACTTCGGCAATGCCGTCGTCCTGCTCGAAAACCCGACCGGCCACGCCCTGGTAGGCGCCCCCACCCAGGGCAGCCAGCGCATCGCCGAATTCGCCGTGCCGCTGGCAAAGGGCGGCGCGATCGCCAAGAGCGCGCTGGAGCGCCGTCCGGCCTTCATCGGGCGCGAGCCGCATGACGGCGGCACGCTCGGCCTGGCCGAGGAACAGCTGCTGCGCATGCTCGGCACCGAGAGCATGGTGTGCGTGCCCCTGGTCGCCGGTGCGCGCTGCCTGGGCGTCCTGATCGGCGGCATCGCCGCCTGGCAGGTCCCGTATTGCCAGCGGCGCGAACGCTTCATGCAGTCCTTCGGCGCGCAGGCCGCCAGCGCGCTGGAGAACATGCTGTCCGAACGCGGCCACGCCCGCCGCCAGCTCGCGCACGTGGCCGAGGAATACCGCGAGGCCTCGCGCCGCGTGGTGCACGAAGTGAACAACCCGCTGTCGATCATCAAGAACTACCTGAGTGTCCTCGACAGCAAGCTGGCGCGCCAGGAACCGGTGAACACCGAGATGTCGATCCTGAACGAAGAGATCGACCGCGTCGGCCAGCTGGTCAGCAGCCTGGCCGACCTCAAGCCGAGCGAGGCGGGGCCGCGCCCGACCGACGTCGCCAAGGTGGTGGACGAGGTGCAGCGCCTGTTCCGCAGCACCGGCTTCGTCCCTGCCACGGTCGACATCGCCGTCACCATGCATGACGAAGCGAGCCGCATCGAGGGCGATGCCGACGTGCTCAAGCAGATCCTGGTGAACCTGGTGAAGAACGCCATCGAGGCGCTCGGCAATACCGGCGGGCGCGTCGAGATCATCAACCGCGGCCACGTCAACCGCGAGCGCCAGCTCTACCTGGAGCTGGTCGTCAACGACAACGGTCCCGGCCTGTCGCGCGAGGTTCTGGCGCACCTGTTCTCGCCGGTGAAGAGCACCAAGGACGGCGCCCATCACGGCCTCGGCCTGTCGATCGTGCACAGCCTGGTCAAGAAGCTGGGCGGCCACATCGCCTGCCGCAGCGGCCGCAGCGGCACCGCATTCGAAATTCTCCTGCCGGCGTGGTCCGGCGCCGGCACCGCCGCTGGCCCGGCGCTCGCCAGCCCGATGGCGCTGCCGGCCCGCGCGCTCGGCACCGCATAAAGTCATGATGAACGCGCACACTGCCATGTTTGAGCCGGCCGCCTACAGCCCGACGCTGGAAGCCGACAGCCAGCCGCGCCTGCTGCTGGTCGACGACGAACCGCGCCTGCTCTCGTCGCTGTACGAGCTGCTGAAGGACCGCGGCTACTCCCTCACCACCGCCTCCTCGGGCAGCGAAGCCCTGGCCCATCTGTCGCGCCTGCGCTTCGACCTGGTCCTGCTCGACCTGCGCCTGCCCGACATCGGCGGCCACGAGATCATGGACTTCATCAACCAGAAGGGGATCAATGCCGACGTGATCGTGATGAGCGGCGAGGTGGGCATCGATGCGGCGATCGGCGCACTCAAGCGCGGCGCCTACGACTACCTGCGCAAGCCCTATTCGCGCGAGGAACTGCTGGCCACGGTGGCGAATGCGCTCAAGGGCCGCCGCCTGGCGCTCGAGAACCAGCGCATGGCCACCCAGCTGGAAAACTCGGAGAAGATGTACCGCTACCTGGTGGACTCCTCGCCAGACATCATCTATACCCTGAACCACGAAGGCCGCTTCACTTTCGTGAACGACCGCGCCTACCAGCTGCTCGGCTACTCGCGCGACGAGCTGCTCGGCAAGCACTATTCGGTGCTGGTCCACGAAGAAGACCTGGAGCGCGCCCGCTACGTGTTCAACGAGCGCCGCGTCGACGAGCGCGCCTCGCGCAACGTCGAGCTGCGCCTGAAGTGCCGCGGTGGCAACAGTCAGGACCGCACCTTCAACAACACCCTGATGACGATCTCGCTGAACGCGATCGGCATGCACGTGCCCGACCAGGAAGTGAAGAAGCTCGAGTTCTTCGGCACCTACGGCGTGGCGCGCGACATCACCGACCGCAAGCGCGCCGAGGAAGTCATCTCCTACCAGGCCTACCACGACATCCTGACCGACCTGCCGAACCGCATCCTGTTCAAGGACCGCCTCGGCCTGGCCGTGATCCAGGCCAAGCGCAAGAAGACCGAGCTGGCGGTGATGTTCATCGACCTGGACCGCTTCAAGCTGGTCAACGACACCCTGGGGCACGTCAAGGGCGACGAGCTGCTGCAGCAGGCCGCCACCCGCCTGAAGGATTGCCTGCGCAAGGGCGACACGCTGGCGCGCCAGGGCGGCGACGAATTTACCATCGTGCTGCCGGAGCTGCGCGACCGCGACGACGCGCGCATGGTGGCCGACAAGTTCCTCGAGACCCTGCAGGATCCCTTCGACCTGGATGGCCACGAAGTGCACATCTCGGCCTCGATCGGCATTGCGATCTACCCGACCGACGGCGAATCGATCGACGAGCTGCTGCGCCATGCCGACATCGCCATGTACCAGGTCAAGGCACAGGGCAAGAACGGCCACAGCTTCTACCACACCTCGATGCTGGACATCTCGCACCAGAAGATCGCCCTCGAGCAGGCGCTGCGCCGCGCGCTCGAGCAGGACGAACTGGAGATGTACTACCAGCCGCAGATCGACGCGCTCACCGGCCGCATCGTCGGCGCCGAGGCGCTGATGCGCTGGAACCACCCGACCCGTGGCCTGCTGTCGGCCGGCGAGTTCCTGCCTTTCGCCGAAGAGAACGGCCTGATGCTGCCGATCTCGGACTGGATGATCGGCGCGCTGTGCCGCGACATGCTGCAGTGGAACGCCACCGGCACCGACCATGTGCGCCTGTCGCTGAACCTGTCGCCGCAATACCTCGACCGCGGCGACTTCTTCGAAAAGATGCGCAACGCGCTGGTGCGCTACGGGATCGCACCTGGCCAGATCGAAGTCGAGATCACCGAGAACATCTGCATCCGCAATCCGCAGTACGCGATCGAGCAGCTGAACAAACTGTGCCAGCTCGGCGTGTCGGTGGCGATCGACGACTTCGGCACCGGCTACTCGTCGCTGTCCTACCTGCACCGCTTCCCGATCCACACGGTGAAGATCGACCAGTCCTTCGTGAAGGAGATCCACGAGGAGGGCGGGCACTACCCGGTGATCCTGGCGATCATCTCGATCGCGCGCGGCCTGGGCCTGAACCTGATCGCGGAAGGCGTCGAGACCGAGGAGCAGGCGCGCTACCTGCGCGCCAACGGCTGCATGACGATGCAGGGCTACCTGTACTACCGCCCGATTCCGCTGGGCGAGTTCATCAAGTCGCTGCGCACCCAGCCGACGCTGTTCGGCCTGCGCGCGGTCCAGGCCTGACGCCGCCATGCTCGATCTCCCGGCCCAAGCCGGCGACCTCGCAGGTCGCAAGGCCGAACCACACTACAGCGCCGAATTCCTGCGCGTAAAAGGGATGGCCGAGCGCGGCGTGCCGAGCGCCCAGCACAGCCTGGGCTTCATGTACGCCAGCGGCCAGGGCGTGCCGCAGAACCATGAGCTGGCGGTGGCCTGGTACCGCATGGCCGCCAGCGCCGATCTCGAGCTGGCGCAGTACAACCTCGGCGTGATGTACCAGAAGGGGCAGGGCGTGGCCCAGGACTACGGCCAGGCCGCCTACTGGTACCGGCGCGCCGCCGAACAGGGCTACGCGCCGGCGCAGTACAACCTGGGCTGGCTGTATGCCAAGGGGCAGGGCGTGCCGAACGACGTGCAGCAGGCGCTGCACTGGTTCAGCCAGGCCGCAAGCCAGGGCGAAGCCGGCGCCCAGCATAACCTCGGCATGATGTACGAGACCGGCAAGGGCGTGCCGCAGGACCAGGACGCGGCCACCGAATGGTACCGCCGCGCCGCCAGCCAGGGTTATGCGCGCTCGCAGTTCAGCCTCGGACTGCGCGCCAGCGGCAGCCAGGCGATCGACTGGTTCCGCAAGGCCGCCGAGCAGGGTTACGCGCCGGCCCAGTTCAACCTCGGCCTGCGCTACGACAAGGGCCAGGATATCGAGCAGGACAGCACACGCGCCATCCTGTGGTACGGCCGCGCCGCCGAACAGGGGCACGTCAGTTCCCAGTTCAACCTCGCCCTCATCTACGACAGCGGCCACGGCGTACCACGCGACGAAGCGCTGGCGCTGCACTGGTACGGCCGCGCAGCAGAGCAGGGCCATGCCGGCGCCCAGGACAACCTCGGCGTGCGCTACGAACACGGCCAGGGCGTCGAACGCGACCCTGCCAGGGCAGCGCACTGGTACCGCCAGGCGGCCGCGCAGGGCATGCCGTCGGCGCAGTACCACCTGGGCCAGCTGTTCGACGCCGGCAGCGGCGTGCCGCAGGATCCGGCGCAGGCGGCGCACTGGTACCGCCAGGCGGCCGAACAGGGCCACCTGCGCGCCCAGTTCGACCTCGGCCTGCGCTACGAGGGCGGCATCGGCGTGGCGCGCGACGAGGCGCAGGCGCTGGAGTGGTATCGCCGCGCCGCGCACCAGGACTACGCGCCGGCCCAGTACATGGTGGGCGCGCTGCTCGACCGCGCCGAGCATGCCGACCCGGTCGAGGCCACCGACTGGTTCCAGAAAGCCGCCGACCAGGGCCACGCGCTGGCGCAGTTCGAACTGGGCCTGCGCCACGATTGCGGCAAGGGCGCCGAGCGCGATTACGAAGCTGCCCATTTCTGGTACCTGTGCGCGGCGCGCCAGGGCCACGCGCGCGCGCAGTTCAACCTGGGCGTGATGTATTCGGCGGGGCAGGGCGTGCAGCGCGACCTGGTCGAGGCCTATGCGTGGCTGCAGCGTGCCGGCGGCGCGGGCGTGGGGGCGGCGTCGGGCTATCTCAAGAAAATCGCGGCGCGCATGGAGCCGCAGTTGCTGGCGCAGGCGCAGGGCTTTTCCTGACGCATCCTGGCTGCTCACGCGTGGGTTGAACGCGTGGGCGGGAAGACCCGCCCACCCTACGTAAACACACTGTGGGCAGGGCCCGACATATGCATCCACTTCCTCTGGCGCGAGCTCGGCGATTCCTGTAGGGTGGGCGGCTGCGCCGCCCACGCGTTCAACCAGCGCATGATCGGACGGGACGCATACATACAACAACCAGTCCACGAGACGCCCATGAAAAAACTCGCACTTCCCATGCTGCTCGGCCTTGCCGCCTTCGCAGCCGTGCCTTCGCACGCCGCAGCTCCCACTTCCGCCAAGGCCACGGTCTTCGACCGCAAGGCCTACAGCATCGACCACAAGAAATTCGTGCTGCCCAACGGCCTGACCCTGCTGGTCCACACCGACCACAGCGTGCCGGTGGTGGGCGTGAACATGTGGTACCACGTCGGTTCGCGCAACGAGAAGCGCGGCAAGACCGGCTTCGCCCACCTGTTCGAGCACTTCTTCTTCAACGGTTCCGAGAACTACCCGCACGGCTTCCGCGAGGCGATGGACGATCTCGGCGCGAACAACCGCAACGGCACCACCAATACCGATCGCACCAACTTCTTCGAAGACGTGCCGGTGTCGGCGCTGGAACGCACCCTGTTCCTGGAATCGGACCGCATGGGCTTCCTCGGCAACTACATCTCGCAGGCGATGCTCGAGCGCGAGCGCGGCGTGGTGCAGAACGAGAAGCGCCAGGGCGAGAACCAGCCGTATGGCCGGGTGCGCATGGAAATCTCGTCCAAGATGTATCCGTACTCGCATCCGTACTCGTGGTCGACCATCGGCTACATGGAAGACCTGCAGGCGGCTTCGCTGGACGACATCAAGGAGTGGTACCGCACCTACTATGGCCCGAACAACGCGGTGATCTCGCTGGCCGGCGACATCACCCCGGAGCGCGCCTATGAGCTGGTCAACAAGTACTTCGGTGCGATCCCGCCGGGTCCGCCGCTGCCGCGTACCGAGAAGTGGATCCCGCAACTGGACCGCAACATCCGCGACGAGATGGAAGACCACGTGCCGCAGGTGCGCATCTACCGCAGCTGGCACACCTCGTCGTGGAAGGATGCCGACACCCAGCGCCTGAACCTGCTGGCCGGCGTGCTGGCCGGTTCCAAGAACGCGCGCCTGGACAAGCGCCTGGTGTACGACAAGGGCATGGCCACCGGCGTCTCGGCTTACGTCAACGACGCGGAGCTGGGCGGCACCTTCAACCTGTCCGTCACGGTCAAGCCGGGCGTCGATCCGGCTGAGGTCGAGCGCGAAATGGAGCGCGTGGTGGCCGAGCTGCTGGACAAAGGCCCGACCGAGGCCGAACTCAAGCGCGTGAAGACCCGCGACCTGGCCGATTTCGCGCGCAGCCTGGAGCGCGTGGGCGGCATGGGCGGCCGCAGCGACGTGCTGGCCGAAAGCCAGACCTACGGCGACAAGCCGGACGCCTACCTCGACCGCCTCGAACTGTTCGCCACCAGCAGCCCGGCCGACGTCAAGGCGGCGGGTAACCGCTGGCTGCGCGCCAACCACTACACCATGACGGTGCGGCCGTCGGCCAAGCTGGCCGCGACCAAGTCGACCCTGGACCGCAAGAAGCTGCCAAGCCTGGGCGATGCCCCGGACGTCAAGTTCCCGGCGCTGCAGCGCGCCCAGCTGAAGAACGGCCTGAAGGTCGTGCTGCTGGAACGCCATACGGCGCCGATCGTCAACGTCTCGCTGGCGGTCGACGCCGGCGCGGCCTCGGACAGCAGCGCCAAGGCCGGCGCCGCCTCGCTGGCGCTCGACCTGCTGGACAAGGGCACCAGGAACCGTGACGCCTTCGCGCTGTCGGATGCGCTGGAAAACCTGGGCGCGCGCCTGACCACCGGCACCTCGCAGGACCAGTCGCTGGTACGCCTGCAGGCCACCAGCGCCAACCTGACGCCGTCCCTCAACCTGATGGCCGAAGCCGCGCTGAGCCCGAGCTTCCCGCAAGACCAGTTCGCGCTCTCGAAGAGCCGCCGCATCGCCGGCATCGCCCAGGAAAAGGCCCAGCCGAACAGCCTGGCCTTGCGCCTGATCCCATCGGTGCTGTACGGCGCCGACCACGCCTACGGCAAGCCGGCCTCAGGTTTCGAATCGAGCGTGCAGGGCCTGACCCGCGACGACCTGATGGCCTGGCACGGCACCTGGTTCAAGCCGGGCAGCGCCACCATCGTGGTGGCAGGCGACACCACCATGGACAAGCTGCTGCCGGCGCTGGAAGCGAGCTTCGGCAAGTGGCAGCAGGGCAGCGCCCCGGCCAAGAAGATGAGCACGGTGCCGGCGACCCAGGGCAAGCGCCTGATCCTGGTGGACAAGCCGGACGCGCCGCAGTCGACCATCGTCGCGACCCACGTGTCGCAGGCCTACGGCCAGCCGGAAGACCTGGCGATGGAGCCGGTGATGACCAACTTCGGCGGCATCGCGACCTCGCGCCTGAACCGCAACCTGCGCCTGGACAAGCACTGGAGCTACGGCACCCAGGCCCGCCTGCCGGACGTGCGCGGCCAGCGTCCGTTCTACATCATCGCGCCGGTGCAGACCGACAAGACGATCGAGGCGATGCGCGAGGTGCAGAAAGAGCTGCGCGGCGTGGCCGGCGAGCGTCCGCTGGTGGGCACCGAGTACGAAAGCATCATGCGCAACATGAGCTCGCGCCTGCCGGGCCGCTTCTCCACGCTCGCCGCACTGGAAGCGGCGGGGCTGGACGCCGTCAACCTGAGCCTGGCGGACGACTACTGGACCAGGTATGCGTCCAACGTGCGTGCGCTCACGCCGGAGCAGCTGGGTGCGGCCTCGTCGAAGTTCATCAAGCCGGACGAGGCGGTGTGGATGGTGATCGGCGACCTGCGCAAGATCGAGGCGGGCGTGCGCTCGCTGGGCTGGGGTGAAGTCACCGTAGTGGATGCGGACGGCAAGCCGATTCGTTGATCTGAGCTTGCTGTCGTAGGGTGGGCGACTCGTCATCCGGTCCACTGGACCGGATGACCCCACGCGGTGATAGGTGCAATATGAGCAGCCGCGCGGGCTGCAGTGCTGTAGTTTGACCGCGTGGGCGGGAGACCCGCCCACCCTACGGTACCTGGAAAGCCTGGTCTCTGACCGGGCTTTTTTTACGTCTTGCCCCGTCTTTGAACCGCTGGAGGCATGCACACTTGCGCCCATCGTCCCTGTGCATACGCGCGCGATAGTATACTGTATGCCCATACAGTTCAAGGCATGCGATGGAACTCAAGGACAAACTGGAAATCCTGGCCGACGCCGCGAAATACGACGCGTCCTGCGCCAGCAGTGGCGCGCCCAAGCGTTCGTCCGAGGACAAGGACGGTTTCGGCGCCACCACCGGCATGGGCATCTGCCACAGCTACACGCCGGACGGCCGCTGCGTCTCGCTGCTCAAGATCCTGCTCACCAACTTCTGCATCTACGACTGCCAGTACTGCATCAACCGCCGCACGTCCAACGTGCCGCGCGCCCGCTTCTCGGTCGAAGAAGTGGTCAAGCTCACCCATGATTTCTACGTCCGCAACTACATCGACGGCCTGTTCCTGAGCTCGGGCATCATCCAGTCGGCCGACTACACCATGGAGCAGCTGGTGGCCGTGGCGCGCCAGCTGCGCGAAGTGCACAAGTTCCGCGGCTACATCCACCTCAAGACCATCCCCGACGCCGACCCGCTGCTCATCGAAGAAGCGGGCCGCTGGGCCGATCGCCTGTCGGTGAACATCGAGCTGCCGACCCACGACAGCGTGACCCGCCTGGCGCCGGAAAAGAACGTCCACACCATCAAGCTGGCGATGGGATCGATCCGCCGCAAGCTCGACGAAAAGGCGGAAGAGCCGAAGGCGCCGAGCTTCGCGCCGGCGGGGCAGAGCACGCAGATGATCGTCGGCGCCGACGCCAGCGACGACCACACCATCCTGAATACCGCCGAAACGCTGTACGGCAGCTACAAGCTGAAACGCGTGTACTACTCGGCCTTCAGCCCGATCCCGCAAAGTCCGAAGAGCGTGCCGGCGGCGCCGCCGCCGCTGCTGCGCGAGCACCGCCTGTACCAGGCCGACTTCCTGCTGCGCGGCTACGGGTTTACCGCGGGCGAGCTGATGCCGCAATCGGGCAACCTGGCGCTCGACGTCGATCCCAAGCTGGGCTGGGCGCTGGCCAACCGCGAGCACTTCCCGCTCGACCTGAACCGCGCCGACGAGACCATGATCGCGCGCGTGCCCGGCATCGGCATCCGCAACGCCAGGCGCATCGTCGACCTGCGCCGCCTGCGCCGCATCCGCTGGGAAGACCTGTCGCGCCTGCGCTGCAGCATGAAGAAGCTGGCGCCCTTCATCGTCACCGCCGACTACAAGCCGGTGCAAGGCGCCGCCAGTTCCCACCTCCTGCGGCGCCACCTGGCCGACGCGCCCGAGCAGATGAATTTGTGGCCGGAACTGCAGGCCGCATGAACGAGGCCACCGCCCTGCCTGGCGCCGCCGGCCAGCCGCTGGCGGTGAACAGCTTCGCCGAATGGCGCGAGGCGGCGCGCGAGCTTCTCAGGGCCGGCGTGCCGCCCGAGGCGGTGAGCTGGGGTACGCCCGAGGGCGGCGATCTGTTCTCGGGTGCGCCGGCCCTGCCTGAGCCGGACGATAATCAAGGCAACCGATTGCAGGAAGCGCAATCGCCACGACCGCCGGCGCAGGGGACAAGTCCACGCGTGCCGCGATCGCTGCTGGAGATGCTGCAGAAAGCCGCGTGCTTCCGCGCCCCGGACCGCTGGGCTTTCCTGTATCGCGTGCTGTGGCGCTGGACGCATGGCGAACACGACGTGCAGTCGCCCGCCGATCCGGACGGCAGCCGCCTGCACGGCATGGTCAAGGCGGTGCGCCGCGAGGAGCACGACATGCATGCCTACATCCGTTTCCGTGAACGCCCGCTGGATGCAGGCGATCCGCGCTTCGTCGCCTGGTTCGAGCCGCGCCACGACGTGCTGCCCCAGGTGGCCGAGCACTTCGTCGCCCGCATGGGCAAGGTCAGCTGGATGATCGCCACGCCCGAGGCCAGCGTGCTGTGGGACGGCCGGGCGCTGCACCACACCGGGCCGCTGATGTCGAGCGCGGCCGAGCTGGATGATGCGGGCGAGGCGCTCTGGCTCACCTACTACCGCAGCATCTTCAATCCCGCGCGCGTCAACGCCCAGCTGATGCAGAGCCACATTCCCTCGCGCTTCTGGAAGAACCTGCCGGAAGGCGCGATCGTGCCTTCGCTGGTGAGCCAGGCCGAACTCGGGGCGCGCAAGATCGGGCAGGTCGAGGCGGTGGGCCGCAAGAGCGGCGCCACCATTCCGATCAGCGCCGAGGCGGCGCAGCCGGACCGCGAGCAGCCCTCGAAACTCGACGAGTGCCGGCGCTGCGAGCTGTGGCAGTACGCCACCCAGGCGGTCGGCGGCGAAGGCCCGAAGCGTTCGCCGATCATGATCGTCGGCGAGCAGCCGGGCGACCAGGAAGACCTGGCCGGCAAGCCCTTCGTCGGCCCGGCCGGCAAGCTGCTCGACCAGGTGTTCGCCCAGGCCGAGGTCGACCGCAAGGCGATTTATCTGACCAACGCCGTCAAGCACTTCAAGTGGGAACCGCGCGGCAAGCGCCGCCTCCACAAGACCCCGGTGCAGCGCGAGGTCGAGGCCTGCCATTACTGGCTCGAGAAGGAACTCGCCGCGGTCAAGCCGAAGGTCATCGTGGCCATGGGGGCGACCGCGCTCAAGTCCGTGATGCGCAAGGGCACGGTGGCGCTGAAGGACTTCCTCGGCAAGCCGGTCCGCATCGACGGCTGCTGGCTGGTCACCATCTACCACCCCTCGTATGTGCTGCGGGTGCCCGACGAAGCATCCAAGCACGAAGCGTTCTCGGTCATGGTCAAGGGCCTGAAGCTGGCCCACGAGCTGCTGGAGCGGCCCGAGCTGCCGGAGCCGGACTGAAAAAATGGTGGATTTGCCGAAGTGTTGTACAGATGACGCAGGTTAATAAAAATCTCGTTGTCGAACACACTACAATCTCGCCAATACTCACGTTTGTCTCGTAATATTTCCATACGGCATTAACTGCCGAGCGAGCGGAGGCGTCCGGGCCTGCGCCGCATATCGACGAGACAAGCATGACTTCCCTTTTTTTCCGGCTGTCGCCGGCGCTATTGCCAGGCCTGCTGCTGGCCCCGTTCATGGCGGCCGCGCACGCCGGCGGCGACGACACCGCGTCGCCCTCGGCCACGCTTCCCTTGAGCGCCACGGTCACCCTGAGTTCGCAGTACGTCTCGCGCGGCATGCGCCAGAGCTGGGGCCGTCCTACGCTGCAGGCGGGCCTGGACTACGCGCATCCGAGCGGCTGGTCCTTCGGTACCTGGACCTCGACCGTCAGCGACCGCTTCATCGAAGGCGGCCGCCTCGAGTGGGACCTGTACGGCGGCTATGCGGGCACGGCCGGGCCGCTGGGCTACAGCCTGACCCTCATGCACTACCGCTATCCGGGCGCCCGCATCGGCGCCAGCGCCACCAAATACGACTACACCGAATTGGTGCCCGGCCTGAGCTTCGGGTCCTTCTATGCGAAGTACTACCGCACCGTGTCGCGCGACTTCTTCGGCATCACGGGCGCACGCGGCACCGGCTACCTGGACGTGGGCGCCAACCACGAGCTGGGCGGCGGCTACACGCTCAACCTGCACCTGGGCGACGGCCGCGTGGCCGGCAGCGGCAACGCCATGTGGGACTGGCACGACGCCAAGGCCGGCGTCACCAGGGCCTTCGACGGCGGCTGGAGCGTGGGCGCGGCCTATACCCGCGCCTGGGGCGCGACCGATGCCTACGACCGTTATACGACCGGCGTGCCGCGCGCCGACGGCGCCATCGCCTATTCGAATCCTGCCAAGGGGACGTTCGCCGTGAGCGTCGCCCGCGCCTTCTGAGAACAAGAGAGACGACCATGAACGAGCACCAGACCGCGCACGAGGTGCAGCATGCTGCGCGCCGCCGATTTTCCCTGTCGCTGAGCGCCAAGATCTGCATCACCGCCACCCTGCTGGTGGTGGCGGCCCTGGGCGTGACCTCGACCTTCATCGCGGTCAAGAACAGCCAGAGCGCCGAAGAGGCCGCGATGCGCCAGGCGCGCACGCTGACCCTGGAAGCGTCCGCGCTGCTCAAGGGCCGCATCGCCGCGAACCTGGCGACGCTGGAAAGCGCGGCCACCGTGCTGGCCTCGACCCAGGCCGCCGGACATGCGCTGGCACGCGACCAGGTCGGCGACCTGGTGCGCGCCACCCTGGCGGGGTCGGAAGACTTCATCGGCAGCGCCGCCGCCTATGAGCCGGATGCGCTGGACGGCAAGGATGCCGAGTTCGCCGGCCAGGCCCCGCTGTACGACGCCACCGGCCGCTACATGCCTTACTGGACGCGCAGCCCGGAAGGCAAGATCAACGTCGAACCGATCGTGTTCGTCGCCACGCCGGGCGGCAACGACTGGTACGACCTGCCGAAGGCGACCGGCCGCGCCCACTTCACCGAGCCCTACATGTACCCGATCAACGGCAAGGACGTGCCGATCGCCACGCTGGCCGCGCCGATCATGGTGGGCGGCCAGTTCAAGGGCACGGTCACCGGCGACTTCCCGCTCGCCGGCCTCGGCACGATGCTCGCCAACATGAAGGTGATGGACGAGGGCACGCTGGCGCTGATCTCGAACGGCGGCATGTACGCCAGCCACAAGGACCACATCCGCAACGGCAAGAAGGCGGCCGACCTGCCGGCCGCGGCGCTGGACGCGGTCAAGCAGGGCAAGCCCTACGAGTACCTCGACGAGCAGGGCATCGTGCACGTGCTGCAGCCACTGCAGGTCAGCAAGGACATGGCGCCATGGGCGATTGCGCTGGCCTTCCCGCAAAGCGTGACCACCGCGCCGGCGCGCGAACTGGCCGGCTACGCGGCGCTGGTCGCGGTGCTGTGCGCCGCGGCCGCGGCGCTGGTGATGGTGACGGTCCTGCGCCGCCTGACCCGCCCGCTGCGCGTGCTGGGCAGTGCGATGACCGGCCTGGCCGGCGGCAACGCCGACCTGAGCGCCCGCCTGGCGGTGCGCGGCAACGACGAGCTGGCCGAGATCGCCCGCGGATTCAACAGCTTCGTGGCCAAGATCCAGGATGTGCTGGCGCGCGTACGCACCAGCTCCGACGCGGTGGCGGTGGCCTCCGATGAGATCCGCCAGGGCAATGCCGACCTGTCGGTGCGCACCGAACAGCAGGCCAGCGCGCTCGAGGAGACCGCGGCCTCGATGGAAGAGCTGAACGGCACCGTGAAGCAGAATGCCGACAACGCGCGCCAGGCCAGCCAGCTGGCCGCCTCGGCCAGCGAGACCGCCACCCGAGGCGGCGAAGTCATGGCCCAGGTGGTCGACACCATGGGCACGATCAGCGAGGCGTCGAAGAAGGTGGTGGACATCATCGGCGTCATCGACGGCATCGCCTTCCAGACCAATATCCTGGCGCTGAACGCCGCCGTCGAAGCGGCGCGCGCCGGCGAGCAGGGCCGCGGCTTCGCCGTGGTGGCGACCGAGGTGCGCAACCTGGCGCAGCGCAGCGCCGCCGCCGCCAAGGAGATCAAGACCCTGATCGGCGACTCGGTCGACAAGGTCAGCATGGGCACCATGCTGGTCGAGGACGCCGGCAAGACGATGGACGAGGTGGTGACGAGCGTGCGCCGCGTCAGCGACATCGTCGCCGAGATCAGCGCGGCCAGCGCGGAGCAGAGCAGCGGCATCGGCCAGGTCAACCAGGCCATCGTGCAGATGGACGGCGTGACCCAGCAGAACGCGGCCCTGGTGGAAGAAGCGGCGGCGGCGGCGGAAAGCCTGCAGCAGCAGGCGGCCACGCTGGTGGCGCTGGTGGGCGAGTTCAAGCTCGACGGCGGACCGGGCGCGCAGGCGCCGGCGCGCCCGAAGCCGGCAGCAGCGGCAGCGGCGCGCCTGTCCATGCGGGCCGCATGAAAACGCGGCGAACCGTGCGCTGTTAAGTTCCGGTTCATACTGCCGGGCTAAGCTTGACGGACAACCAACAACAAGGGTGTCCCGATGCTGAAATATGCGATCCTTCCGGCGCTGTGCCTGGCCCTGTGCGCAGCGCCCGTCCATGCCCAGAGCGACGAAGCCGCGGTCCCGCCCGCGGCGACGGCGGCCACCGACGATGCGCCGGCCGCGCCCGAACAGATCCTGGTCGTCGGCCAGAAGCCGGGGCCCGGCATGTGGAAGGTGTCGAAGGACGGTCACGCCTTGTGGATCTTCGGGACCTACTCGCCGCTGCCGGTCAAGATGGACTGGCGCTCGCACGAGGTCGAAGCCGTACTCAAGCGTTCGCAGGAGTACCTGGCGCCCCCCAGCACCAAGCTCGAATTGTCCTACTTCCAGACCGCGCTGGCGCTGCCCAGCCTGATCGGCATCAACAAGAACCCCGACGACGCCACGCTGCGCGACGTGCTCCCGGCGGATGTCTACGCGCGCTGGCTGCCGCTCAAGCAAAAGTACCTGCCCAAGAACAAGGAGCGCGACCGGCCGATCTTCGTGGCCAATGAACTGTTCGGCGCCGCGATGAAACAGGCCGGCCTGACCTCCAGCATCGACGTGCGCAAGCAGGTCGAGAAGATGGTCGAGCAGAACAAGCTCAAGGTCACCCGCAGCGTTGTCGAACTCAAGGTGGACAACCCGCGCCAGCTGATCAAGGATTTCAAGAAGTCGCCGCTGGACGACCTGGCCTGCTTCTCGACCACCCTGAAGCGCCTGGAAAGCGATATCGACGCGATGCGCGTGCGCGCCAATGCCTGGGCCAAGGGCGATATCGACGTCATCCGCAAGCTCGATTTCGACGAGCAGGAAAGCTGCAGCAACGTGATCCGCAACAGCGCCGTCCTGCGCGAGCACCCGGCCTTCCAGGGCGCGGAAGAGCGCCACCGCGCCCTGTGGCTGGCCAACGCCGAAGCCGCGCTGGCCAGGAACGCCTCGACCTTCGCGGTGCTGTCGATGAAGGACCTGCTCGACCCGAAGGGGCTGATGGCGGCGCTGGCCGCGAAGGGCTATACGGTGGAGCAGCCGGAATAGGCGCAGCCGCTCCATGCAGCGCGAAGGCAGGCCGATCGGCGCTTTCGCGCAGTATTGAACAATTGTCAAAGCGCGCCAAACGCGCGTAGAATGCAGGCAACGCGGGTGTAGCTCAATGGTAGAGCAGAAGCTTCCCAAGCTTACGACGAGGGTTCGATTCCCTTCACCCGCTCCACGGTAGAAAACGCTTCGCTTCTCATCCTTCCTCGGTCCACAAATCAGAACCGCTCCACGAAATTAGCTTTCGCCAGCCCGATTGCTCATGCGCTGTCCTGGCCGCTGGAATCGCGCAGCTTGAGTGCCACCGCGCTGGCCAGTGATCAACCCACTGCCGCCGGATCTGATGCTCACGGAGAGGGCCGACACTTGTGCGGAGGCGGCTGCAGAGATTCTCGGCGACGGAGCATATGTTGCAAGTTTCATGCTGCAATACCAGCGCGTTGTCGAGCGGTTCGAGACCTACCGGGCAGTGCATGCGTGGTCGGCCTGATCAGGCCGACCGCCGCGGCGGCCAGTCAGCCATCACATCTACGCATCAGCTAACAGATTGACCCGTAGGTGCTCTTGCCAGTCGGTACGTTGAGGCCGAAATAGCACCTGTACCCTTCATCCTTCGTGTACGTGCAAGAGAGGTCTCCCCGGTTCCTTTCGCGATAGTCCCGGGCACTGCTACACGCTACTTTGGCATCAGGCCCGATCTGGCCAAAAAGCTCTTTCGCGAGCGGCCCTTTGAACATGAACGCAACTTTTCTGTCCTTGGCCGTAGGTGGCACCGCATCTCCCAGCTCTCCGCCATATACCTGGTAGTCGCCCTGGAGGGGCTTGGGGCGGCCGTCCCACTGCTCTTGCTTCTTTGCGGCGGGCTGACCGACCGCTGGGGCCACGGAACAGATTGCGCAAGCAGCAGCGACAAGCAATAGGCGCGCGTTCATCGGGCCAACCCCGGCCACAAATTGACATGGAAATGATCGTCGTGACCCTTGAGGCTCGACACGCGGCCTTGACCGAGCGCCTTCTGCACGGCCGGGTCATTGAAGAACACGATCTTTACCCATGGGTGCTGCACAAACAGGCGAATCAAACTGGTTGTAGCTTCACCATCGTAAGTCTTGTCTCTGTACGAACAGCGGGCGACCTGGCCCGTCAACTTGTCCTTGCGTACAGGGCGACAATCCACCTCGATGCCCAATTGGTGAGACTTGTGTTTGTCGTACTCCTTACCACCGTCGATGCTGATGTTCCCAACCCCGAATTTTCGGTCGCAGATGGCCTGCCATTTCCGTTCGATCTGGAAGATCAGGGTGAGTAGGTTTGGATGGGCATATTGCGCCAGATGGCCGGTCCCAGGCACATGGCCCACCGTCCCGTACAAGTAGTAGCCCGCCTGCTCAGGGGCCTGCGGAAGCATGAAATACCCTCGTGAGTCCTTTGGCTGTACTGGAATGGTCATGGCGAGCCCTCACGCGCAGGACTTCTTGGCCGCAAGGTCCCAGCCGCCGGTGGTGGTGCCGCTCGCGCCGCCGCCGATCTTTTGCTGGGTGTATGACCACTTCACCTTGGAGAAGCAGAGGCCGATTTCATCCTGGACCAGACCTCCACCAGCCATCCCCTGGTCCATGTGCGACACCATTACGTTCTCCAGCTCGACCTGGTAATACTTGACCGGCTTGCCGTCGCCGTCGGCGCGCATGAACTCGATTTTGGCTTTCGGGATCGTCTTGCCCATCGAGCAGTGCTGCATCAGGATGGGCGATGCAACGTCGGCAAGCTTGGAAAGCGACAGGATTCGATGCTCGCAATGGCCGGCTGTGTGGCCGCTGCTGGACTTGTTGGCAACCGTGGGTTGCGTCACACCCCAGTAAACCGAGGTCAGCTCAATCCAGCCCTGGTGGCCAGAGTCTGCCGACTCGCCTTTGATACCTTCGATTTGCAGATATGCGTCTGCTGCCATGTTGCCTCCATGTGATAAAGAGGCATCGTCGCAGGGATGGGCTTAGCGCAATTTGGCAGCGGTCAACGATCAGACCGCCCACGATCAAGGCCTCAGCGCCGGCTTATTGGACTATCGGCGGGTATGTAATCCAGTCCCCAGCATGTCACCAGTAGCAAGTCCCGCTTGTCCCGCACCGCAGCCAGCCAGCGCTGACCAGCACTTCCAGTCCATTCTTCAGTACCGCACCGGCGTGTCGTGCGCGAGTTCGTCGCGTTCGCGCGAGTGCGTCCTGGGCGCTGCATCGCGCGCCAACGAATCAGCGGCGACCCGACAACGGCAGGCCCGCACGGCAACCGTGCGGGCCTGTTTACCGTGCGCCGCGCGCACAGCGGCGTGAGTCTTATGCGCGCTTCAGTGTGCGGCGGCGGCCGGCGGCCAGCGCGGCGGCGCCGGCGCCGAGCAGCAGCATGCTGGCCGGTTCGGGAACATCGCCGTCTTGTTTGGCGTTGGCGACGAAGAAGACCTTTTCGTAATCTCTGGAGGCGTTCAGTCCGGAGATGTTGTTGATCCGGTAGCCACCGACCTGTGCCAGGGTATGCAGGCACATGCTGGTCGGGCTGCTTGCGCTGGTGTCGCAGGAAGACAGGGTCACGCTGTCGTTCGCCGAAGTGAAGCCCCAGGACCAGTTCGAGGCGTAATACCAGCGGGAGCCGTTGGCCAGGTGCGTGTTCGAGGTCGTGCCGGTGTTGACGATGGTGTCGGCGTAATCCGCAGCCGCCAGGACCAGGAAGCTGTCACTGCCTTTGATGCGGCCAGCCATCATGAGCTTGTCGCCTTGGCATGCATTGAGCACCTTCTCGCCGGAGTTGCCGATGGCGGTGCCGAAATCCGAGGCGTAGCATTGGGTCCAGCCACCGCTGGTCACGGTCGAGAGGGCGACGTTGGTTTGTGGGCCGACGGGCATGTAGGGGCCGGCGTGAGCGCTGCCGACGATACCGAAGGCCATTAATGCAAGAGCGATTTTTTTCATGGATTGTCCCTGTTTTGATACGCTCCTCATAGCATTTTCCATGCCAGGAGGAAATAATGTTTCAAAACAAGAAGTTACAATCCCTGAGATCTTTACCGTGTAAAAGTGTAAATTTTTTCGACAGCATGTGATACGACCTGCGGGGCCGGCGCCGGTGCTGGTGACGCTGGGCGGCGGCGTGGCCGCACTCAAGCGCTCAGCAGATCCCCCGAGCGGAAGGATTCCGTGCCCGCGATCTTGCAGACGTGCATGCCGCGCAGCAGGTGCCGGTGCGCCGTGCTGGCGAACAGCAGGCCCGCATGTTCCGCGCACAAGGTGGACACCTGTCCGCTCACCGGATTGACGATGTCCGCCACCGGCTCGCCCGCTTCGACCGAGTCGCCGAGCCGCTTGTGGAACACCAGCACGCCGGCATGCGGCGCGGCCAGCGGCTCGACGGCATTCAGCGGCGTCGCGCGGCAGGGAGTTTCCGGCAGCGGCGCCAAGGGGATGTCGAGCACGCCGGCATGGCCCAGGTACTGCAGCATGGCGCTGGCGTCCTGGCGCGCGTAGTCGTAGCGCACGTCGTTCTCGCCGCGCAGTTCGACGGTGACCGCGACGCAGGCGGGCGGGATCGCCGTGCCCTCGAAATGGTCGGCCAGGTCCCACCACAGGCGGCTGCAGGCTTCGTCGAAGGCTTCGCCGCCCGAGGCCTTGGCCACCAGCAGCACGCGCGCCCCCAGCAGGGCCATCAGCGGCTCGACGGCTTCGACCAGCGGGGTGCCGGTGTACATGTGCATCAGCGCTTCGTTATCGCAGTGCAGGTCGAGCACGATGTCGGCATCGATCGCCATCGCCAGCAGGGTCTTCTTGAGCGTTTCGGCGTCGTCCTTCGGTTCCCACAGTCCGATCTGGCGGCGCGCCTCTTCGCGGATGAGGGCGACGTTGGCGTCCACGTCACTGCCCAGCTTGCCCTCGAGCGACTTCTTGAGGTCGTCCGCCACGTGCCGGTACAGGCGATTGAAGTTGATGCCGGTGGCCAGGTGGTAGCGGCCGAAGGGCGCGCCGTGGATGACCTGCGACAGTCCGATCGGGTTGGCGGCCGGCACCAGGATGATCTCTCCCTTGATCCGGCCATCGGCGTCGAGCCGGTCGAGTTCCTGGCGCAGCACGTGCGCCACGAGCATGGCCGGCACCTCGTCGGCATGGACGGCAGCCTGGATGTACACCTTCTTGCCGCCGCCCGGCGTGCCGTAATGGAAGGAAGTCAGGTGGGCGGTGGCGACGTTCTCGTCGGCGGCGATGGGGTGTTTCACGGATTGCATGGACAGGGGCTCCGGCGCTCGGCATGGAATAAAGCACGATTATGCGCGATTCGGCCGCAAGGCCCCGCACGCCGCCCGGATGCTGGCCGGGGCTGCCGGCTAGGCTATAATGACAGCCGTTTTTTCCTCACACTATTCCCCCATGTCCTCTGAAAAGCCTACCCCCGGCCCGGCGCGTTCCATGCTTTACGATCCGACCGAACACCGCATCCGCAGCTTCGTCACGCGGGCCGGCCGGCTGTCGACCGCCCAGGCGCGCGCGCTGGAGGAACTCGGTCCCAAGTACCTGATCGAGTACAAGAAGGAGACGCTGGACCTGGAGCAGGCCTTTGGCCGCAAGGCGCCGGTGATCCTGGAGATCGGCTTCGGCATGGGCGACACCACCGCCCACATCGCGCGCCTGATGCCGGAAAAGGACTTCATCGGCGTCGAGGTGCACACGCCGGGCGTGGGCAGCCTGCTCAAGCAGATCGGCGAGCAGGGCATCGAGAACCTGCGCCTGATCCAGCACGACGTGGTCGAGGTGCTGAACCACATGATCGCGGACGGCTCGCTGGCCGGCGTGCACGTGTTCTTCCCGGACCCGTGGCACAAGGCGCGCCACAACAAGCGCCGCCTGATCCAGCCGGCCTTCGTGAAAGTCTTGTGCGACAAGCTGGCGCCGGGCGGCTACATCCACTGCGCCACCGACTGGGAAGACTACGCCGTGCAGATGCTGGAAGTGCTGGGCAACGAGCCGCTGCTGCAGAACACGGCCGAGGGCTATGCGCCGCAGCCTGAGTATCGTCCGCTGACCAAGTTCGAGAACCGCGGCCTGAAACTGGGCCATGGGGTGTGGGACCTGGTCTTCACCAGGAAGTAAGGTTTACCGTAGGGTGGGCGGCTTCGCCGCCCACGCGTTCAAGCAGCACAAGAATAGCCGCGCAGGCTGCATTGCCGCGGTTTGAACGCGTGGGCAGGAAACCTGCCCACCCTACGAACGGCGAAACCCGTCAGCCGACGCGGTGCGGGCGCCGCGCGTACAGCCCGAAATACACGATCACCGCATAGCACACCGCCGGCACGATCAGCGCCATCTTGAGGCCCACCGCATCGGCGGCGGCGCCGGTCAGCAGCGGCACCACGGCGCCGCCCACGATCGCCACGCAGATCACGCCCGAGCCTTCGGCGGTGCGCGTGCCCAGCCCTGCGCAGGCCAGGGTAAAAATGGTCGGGAACATGATCGAGTTGAACAGGCCGATCGCCAGCAGCGACCAGCCGGACAGCGCGCCGGTGGTATTGGCCGACACCAGCAGCAGCCCGATCGTCAGCGCGGCCGCGCAGGCCAGCACCTTACCCGGCGAGAACAGGCGCAGCAGGGCCGCGCCGATGAAGCGGCCGACCATGGCGCCGCCCCAGTACAGCGGCACGTGCTTGCCGGCTTCCTCGGCGCCCATGCCGAGCACGCTCGATTCCATCAGGTAGTTCACGATGAGCGAGCCGATCGCCACTTCGGCGCCCACGTACAGGAAGATGCATAGCGCGCCGAGCGCGAAGCGCGGCTGCTTGAGCAGGTCGAAAGCGTGCAGGATGTTTTCCGACGGCGCCGGCGTCTCCACCAGCTTGCGGCGGTTCATCCAGACGGCGCCGCCCAGCAGGGCCAGCGCGATCGCCAGGCCGATGTAGGTGTGCACCACGACCCGGGTCTCTTCCTGGCGGAAGGCGTCCAGCGCCGCACCGCTCAGGGTGGACGGATCGACCGTGGCCAGCGAGCCCAGGATCAGGATCGCGCCCACGTAGGGGAAGACCGTGGTGCCGAGCGAGTTGAAGGCCTGCGCGAAGGTGAGGCGGCTGGACGCCGTCTGTGCTTGACCCAGCATCGAGATCAATGGGTTGGCCACCACCTGCACGATGGTGATGCCCGCGGCCAGCACGAACAGCGCCAGCAGGAAGGTGCCGAACACGCCCGAATACGAGGCCGGGATGAACAGCAGGCAGCCGGCGGCCATGGTCATCAGGCCGACCACGGCGGAGCGCATGTAGCCGAGGCGCTGCACGATGGCGGCGGCCGGGATCGAGACGAAGAAGTAGGCGGCGAAGAAGGCCGACTGCACCAGCATCGCCTGCGCGTAGCTGAGCGTGAACAGGTCCTTCAGCTTGGGAATGATGACGTCGTTCAGGCTGGTGATGCCGCCGAAGACGAAGAACAGTGCGAACACGAAGCTTTGCAGCCCGGGCGCGTTGACGGGAACATACGCATCCGCGCCGTCCTGATCGGGTGCGACGGTCGTGCTGGTGGGGGTGGGGATGGCCATGGGGTGTCTCTGGGTTGAACGAACTCAAGCCAGGACACTACATCATCTCGTTGATGATGGCGACAATTTCGTCCCCGTAGGACACCAGCTTTTTCTCGCCGACCCCGGATACGCCGCGCAGCGCGTCGATCGAGGCGGGCTTGACTTTGGCGATCTCGCGCAGGGTCGCGTCCTGGAATACCACGTAGGCCGGCACGCCGTGCTCGCGTGCGGTGCCCATGCGCCAGGAACGCAGGCGCTCGAAGATCGCCTGCTCGGAGCGCGACAGTTCCATTTCCTCGTAGCCGCCGCTGCGCGACGAAGACGGCCGCTTGGCCTTGACCGGTTTCTGGTACTGGCGCAGCTGCACCTTTTGTTCGCCCTTGAGCACCGGACGCGCGGCGTCGGTGAGCTTGAGCGAGCTGAAGGCGTCGTGGTCCACGGAGACGAAACCGAGCGCGATGGCCTGGCGCACGATGGCGCGCCATTCCTGCTCGGAGCGGTCGGCGCCGACCCCGTAGACGGTGAGCTTGTCGTGGTGCCACTGGCTGATGCGCTCGGTCTGGGCGCCGCGCAGCACGTCGATCACGTGGCCGGCCGCAAAGCGCTGGTCGACCCGGTACACGGTCGACAGCAGCTTCTGCATCGGCACCGTGCCATCGACCTGCACCGGCGGAATCAGGCAGGTGTCGCAGTTGCCGCAGGGGCCGGAACGCTCGCCGAAGTAGTCGAGCAGGCGCATGCGCCGGCAGGACAGCGTTTCGCACAGGCCGAGCATGGCGTCGAGCTTCATCGACAGCACCCGCTTGAAGGTCTCGTCGGCCTCGGATTCGTCGATCATCCGGCGCTGCAGCACCACGTCCTGCAAGCCGTAGGCCATCCAGGCGCTGGCCGGCATGCCGTCGCGGCCGGCGCGGCCGGTCTCCTGGTAATAACCCTCGATGCTCTTGGGCAGGTCGAGGTGGCAGACGAAGCGAACGTCCGGTTTATCGATGCCCATGCCGAAGGCGATGGTCGCCACCATCACGATGTTGTCTTCGCGCAGGAAACGCGACTGGTTGGCGGCGCGCACGCTGTGCTCCATGCCGGCGTGGTAGGGCAGGGCCTTGATGCCGTGCTCGCAAAGGAAGGCGGCGGTTTCCTCGACCTTCTTGCGCGACAGGCAGTACACGATGCCGGAATCCTGCGGGTGCTCGCTGCTGATGAAATCGATCAGCTGCTTGCGGCCGGTGGTCTTCTCGACGATGGAGTAGCGGATGTTCGGGCGGTCGAAGGACGAGACAAACTTGCGTGCATCAATCAGTTGCAGGCGGTGCGCGATCTCATCGCGGGTCTGCTGGTCGGCGGTCGCGGTGAGCGCGATGCGCGGGATGGTCGGATAGCGCTCGTGCAGGACCGACAGGCGGATGTACTCGGGCCGGAAGTCGTGGCCCCATTGCGAGACGCAGTGCGCTTCGTCGATCGCGAACAGCGAGATCGGCGAGGCGTCGATGAGCTCGAGGCAGCGCTGCGTCAGCAGGCGCTCGGGCGCCACGTAGACCAGGTCGATGTCGCCGCTGCGCACCAGGCGCTCGATGCGCAGGGTTTCCTCGAAGGTTTGGGTGGAATTGAGGAAGGCGGCGCGCACGCCGACTTCTTCCAGCGCGTCGACCTGGTCCTGCATGAGGGCGATGAGTGGAGAGATGACCACGCCGACCCCGTCGCGCAGCAGCGCGGGGATCTGGTAGCACAGCGACTTGCCGCCGCCGGTGGGCATCAGGACGAGTGCGTCGCCGCCGCTGGCCACGTGCTCGACGATCTCGGCCTGCTGGCCGCGGAAGGCCGGATAGCCGAAGACCGTCTCGAGGACGTGGAGGGCGCGCGCGCCGATATCGGAAGTCATACTTTAATGCTTGCTATTCTGCCCACACGACAAGATTGAAGTGCGCGGTCACGAGGACCAGGATACCGAATACGATACGGTACCAGGCGAAGATCGTGAAGTCGTGCGTGCTGATGTAGCGCAGCAGCCAGCGCACGCACAGGAAGGCCGAACCGAAGGCCGCCAGGCCGCCAAGTAGAAACATCGGCAGGTCGGCCAGCGACAGCAGGTGGCGCGCCTTGATCACCGAATAGGCGGTGGCGCCCAGCAGCGTCGGGATCGCCAGGAAGAAGGAGAACTCGGTGGCCGCCTTGCGCGACAGGCCGAACAGCATGCCGCCAATAATGGTTGCACCGGAACGGCTGGTGCCGGGGATCAGGGCGAAGGACTGGGCCAGGCCGACTTTCAGCGCGTCGGTGTAGCTCATGTCGTCCACGCTGTCCACGCGTGCCTTGTGCCCGTCGCCCGCGTGCCGGCGCTCCACCCACAGGATGACCAGGCCGCCGACGATGAAGGCAGTGGCCACCGGGACCGGCGCGAACAGCTTGGCCTTGATCAGGCCGCTGAACAGGAAGCCGAGCGCGGCTGCCGGAATGAAGGCGATCAGGACGTTCAGGGCAAAGCGGCGCTGCTTGGGATCCGAACCGAGACCGGTGACAACGTTCGCGATGCGGCGGCGGTATTCCCAGATCACGGCCAGCATGGCGCCGGCCTGGATCGCGATCTCGAAGACCTTGACCTTCTCGCCGGTAAAGTTCAGCAGGCTACCCGCCAGGATCAGGTGGCCGGTGGAAGAAATCGGAAGAAACTCGGTGAAGCCTTCGACCAGGCCCATGATGATCGCCTTGATGGCGAGAAGAATGTCCATGTATGCGTAACAGTTAGCGTGACAGGTGGATGGCTGATGCGGATGGTTACGGGAAGTCCGTGGAGGTACGGCGGGGTCGAAGCTTATCATGTTCACAACAGGAAACGTCGCCCGTTGTGTCCGGTCCAGGATTGTACCGCGCCAGCGTTGCCGCCGGGTCAGCTCATCTGCGCGCACGCGAAATTATGTCGTGCGCCGCCGGCGCGGTCGCGTGCTACACTCAAGCGCATGAGTATTCCTGACTCAATCGAATGAGTATCCTTGTTGTCCTCATCCTTGCTGCGCTCGCCTGGGCAGCATTCCACGGTTGGCAAAGCCCCAACTCCTTGCGTTACCGGCCCTGCCAGGGCCGGGCCTGGCGCAGCACCTTCCCGACTGCATCGCGCAAGGACATCCGCGACTTCCTGTCCGTCTTCGTGTCGGCATTCTCTTTCCGCGACAGCGAGAAGCTGCATTTCCGCCCCGATGACGAAGTGCTCGGCATCTACCGCGCGGTCAACCCAACCCGCTGGCTGCCGGACGCGCAGGAACTCGAGACGCTGGCGAAAGCCTTGCGCGACAAGTACGGCCTGATGCTCGACGACATCTGGCACGAAGGCCTGACCTTGGGCGGGCTGTTCCAGCGCGTGCAGCAGGCGCGCGGCGAGCCGGTCGCAGCCTAAGCGCGGGCGGCCTGGACGCCGGTCGAGCATGCCACCGTCATCAAGAAGAAGAAAAAGCGTCCCGGGCTGCTCATGCCGCAGGACGATACGGAAGATAAAGACCCCAAGTAACTGTAGGGTGGTCGGCCTTGCCGACCGCGCGTTCCGCTCCGGTCCGCGTTGCAACGGTTCATATGTATGTCGAACGCGCGGATCACGCCTACGGGGCAGTGGCGCGTTCCAGCTCGTCCAGCCAGCGGATCGCCTGTTGCCGGCTGGTCCCGCACATCTCTTCCGACGGTTGCAGCCCGCCGCAGAACGCCGGCCGTTCCGGTTTGCCAAAGATGCGGCAGCGCTGCTCCTCGTCCAGCTGCACGCAGCGCACGCCGGCCGGTTTGCCCTTGGGCATACCGGGAATCGGACTGGTGATCGAGGGCGCGGTGCAGCAGGCGCCGCAGTTGTCTCTGCACTGCATGGTGGAAGAAGGCGGATGAAAAGGCAGGGCAGGAGTATAGCGCCGCCCGGCCCGAAGCGGGCGCGTCGCCCGCTGTTTTCCTGCTACGTTGCATCCATCGCACATCCACGCGCAGGAGGCAGCATGGCCAGTCCCCTCAAACCCCTGAACCGCCAGGTCGTCGTGATTACCGGCGCCTCGAGCGGCATCGGCCTGGCCACCGCCCAGGAAGCAGGCAAGCAGGGCGCCAAGCTGGTGCTGGCCGCGCGCGGCGCCGACGTGCTCGAGGCGGTGGTGCACGGGCTGGTCGAGAACGGCTTCGATGCCATTGCCGTCGTGGCCGACGTGTCGCGGCGCGCCGACGTCGAGCGCATCGCCCAGACCGCGGTGGCGCGCTTCGGCCGCATCGACACCTGGATCAACAATGCCGGCGGCACCATCTACGGCCGCCTCGACCAGGTCTCGGAGGAAGACAGCCGGCGCCTGTTCGACATCAATTTCTGGGGCATGGTGAACGGCGCGCTGGTGGCGCTGCCCTACCTGAAGCGCCAGGGCGGGGCCCTGATCAACCTCGGCAGCGAAGCCTCGGAAGTCGCGATTCCGATGCAGGGCATGTACTCGGCCAGCAAGCACGCCGTGAAGGGTTTCACGGATGCGCTGCGCATCGAAGTCGAACAGATGGATGCGGCGCCGGTGTCGATCACCCTGATCGAGCCGACCGCGGTCGACACGCCGCTGCCCCAGCACGCGCGCAACTACATGGACCGCGAACCGAAGCTGCCGCGCCCCCAGGTCGATCCGCACGAAGTGGCGGCGGCCATCCTGGGGGCCGCGGTGACGCCGATGCGTACCGTGCGGGTCGGGGTCATGGCCGGGCTCGACGTGCTGGCGGAGAAAATCGCCCCCGGCCTGGTCGACCGCCTGTCGGTGTTCCAGGTGCCGCGCCAGCAGCAGGACATCCCGCCGCGCAACCCCGACGGCGCCCTGTACGCATCGCGCGCGAATGGCCGTATTTATGGGCCATCATGACTCAGGTGGAAATAACGTAAATACCTGTTTATATTGACAGTTTCGGTAACACAACGATTGCTTGACTGCCTGGCAAGCCCCGTCTATATTCGGGAATTCTTTACTCGGTTTCTAGGCAGAAACATGGAATGTCCACTCGACAGCAAGCCGCGGTGGGAGCGCCGGAAGGATGCCCGTCCCCACGAGCTCCTTGCTGCCGCCATCGACCTGTTCGTCGAGCATGGCTATGCCGCCACCCGCCTCGAAGACGTCGCGCGCCGCGCCGGCGTGTCGAAGGGCACCCTCTACCTGTATTACGCGAACAAGGAAGAATTGTTCAAGGCGGTGGTGCGCGAAAGCATCCTTCCTTTCCTGGGCAAGGCCGAGTTGTCGGTTGCCGGGTTCGAGGGCCACAGCGCCGACCTGCTGCGCAGCGTGGTGATGAACTGGTCGAGCCAGATTGGGCAGAGCAAGGCTTCGGGCCTGGGCAAGCTGATGCTCGCCGAGGCGGTGAATTTCCCCGAGCTGGCGAAGTTCTACCGGGAAGAGGTGATGAGCCGTACCGTCCGCATGATCTCGAGCATCGTCGAGCGCGGCGTCGGCCGCGGCGACTTCCGCGCCGTCGACATCCCGCAGATGACCCGGGTGCTGATTGCGCCGATGATGATGCTCAACGTCTGGAAGCACTCCGCGGTGGCGCCCTGCGACTGCGGCGTATTGGACGCCCAGGTCTACCTCGAGAACCTGCTCGACCTCGCCCTGCATGGCCTGCTGGCGCAGGACGCCTGAGTTGCCATTTGCGCCAACGCGCCGTTTTTTCGGCGTTCAACCCCTCCAAACTGCAGACTGTCGCAATTTCCCCTGGTCTCAGGCATGCCGTCACTAAGATATGCGTCCTGAGGCCGTTCAACGATAAAATATCGGATTATTTATTTTTCCACCGAGAACTCAGATGAATATCGAACAAGCCCGCTTCAACATGATCGAACAGCAAATTCGCCCGTGGAATGTGCTCGACCAGGACGTGCTGGACCTGCTGCACATCGTCAAGCGCGAACAGTTCGTGCCGGCCGCCTACCAGAACCTGGCGTTTGCCGACGTCGAGATTCCGCTGCCGGGTGGCGAAGCGATGTTCAACCCGAAGGTCGAAGCACGCATCGTGCAGGAACTGGCGGTCAAGAAGCATGAGAACGTCCTCGAAATCGGCACCGGTTCGGGCTACATGGCGGCACTGCTGGCGCGCAAGGCGCGTCACGTGACCACCGTGGAAATCCAGCCGGAAGCCGCCAGGCTGGCGCGCGAGAACCTGGCGCGCGCCGGCGTCGACAACGTGACTGTCGAGGAAGGCAACGGCGCCAGCGGCTGGAACAAGGGTTCCCTGTATGACGTGATCGTCGTGTCGGGCGGCCTGGCGGTGCTGCCGGAAGCCTTGCTGCAGCAGGTGAAAGTGGGCGGCCGCATCGGCGCGATCCTGGGCGAGGCGCCGGCGATGAGCTTCAACATCATCACCCGTACCTCGGAAACCGGCTACGACACGGTCAAGGTGTTCGAGACCAATGTCAAGCCGCTGACCGGTGCGCCGGCGCCGTCGCGCTTCCAGTTCTGAGGACGCGATGCAGCACATGACCGCACCGGAACTGGCAGCCCGGCTGGCCCAGGCGCAAGCCGGGGCAGCCGGGCAGCCGCTGCTGCTGGACGTGCGCGAGAACTGGGAATTCGAGACCTGCCATATCGCAGGCTCGACCCAGATCCCGATGCACCTGGTGCCGATCCGCGCCGGCGAACTGCCGGACGACCGCGAGATCGTTTGCATCTGTCACCACGGGGCGCGCAGCATGCAGGTAGCAAGCTTTCTCGAACGTAACGGTTTTGACAACGTAACGAATTTGACGGGCGGAATACACGCCTGGGCCGTGCAGGTCGATCCTTCGATGCCGAAGTACTGACCTGATTCCAAACCTTTTGATGACTCCTGTGGAGAACGTGATGCAGAAACCCCTTCTTGCCGTGCTGCTTGCCAGCGCTTTCTTTTCGCTCAATGCCAGCGCGGCCGATCTGATCCAGGTGTACCAGCAGGCGCTGGCCAATGACGCGGCCTTCGCGAGCGCGCGTGCATCGGCGGCCGCCGGCCGGGAGCGGATCACGCAGGGGCGTGCGGGACTGCTCCCGACCGTCGGCATCACCGGCAGCAGCATCAAGAACGACAGCGAGAACTCGCCCTGGAACGAGGGCGTCAGCGTGACCGACCCGACCACCGGCCTCACCAGGACGGTGCTCGGCGGCGGCTCGAACGTGCGCACCACCGAGTACACCATCGGCCTGACCCAGCCGCTGTTCCGCTGGGACCGCTGGCAAACCTACCAGCAGAGCAAGCTGCAGCAGGCCATCTCGGAAGCCCAGTTCGCCCAGGCCCAGCAGGACCTGATCACCCGCGTGGCCCAGGCCTATTTCGACGTGCTGGCGGCCCAGGACAAGCTGGAATCGACCCGCGCCCAGAAGACCGCGGTGACCGAGCAGCTGGCATCGGCCAAGCGCAACTTCGAGGTCGGCACCCAGACCATCACCGACACCCACGAAGCGCAGGCGGCCTATGACCTGGTGATCGCCCAGGAATTCGCGGCCGTGAACGACCTGGACAACAAGCGCAACACCCTGCAGGCCATCATCGGCACGGCGCCGAGCTCGCTGGCCCCGCTGAAGCCGGGCATCACCCTGGCCGCGCCCATGCCGGCCAACGTCGATCCGTGGGTGTCGTCGGCCGAGAACCAGAACTATGGCGTGACCGTGTCGCAGCTGCAGGTGGAACTGGCCAAGCGCGACATCTCGCGCAACCGCGCCGGCCACTACCCGACCCTCGACCTGGTGGCGAACCACACCCGCCGCGACATCGGCGGCCAGCTGACCAACTCGGGCGTCAACAAGAACAACGGCATCGGCGTGCAGTTCGCCGTGCCGATCTTCAATGGTTTCGGCGTCACCAGCCGCGTGCGCGAAGCGATCGCCCTGGAAGACAAGGCGCGCAACGACCTCGAATCGACCCGCCGCCAGGCCGCCCTGCAGGCGCGCCAGGCCTACCTCGGCGTGAACAGCGGCATGGCCCAGGTCAAGGCGCTGGAAGCGGCGGAAGTGTCGAGCCAGTCGGCGCTGGAATCGAACAAGCTCGGTTACCAGGTGGGCGTGCGCATCAACATCGACGTCCTGAACGCGCAGCGCCAGCTGTACCAGACCCGTACCGACCTGTCGCGCGCACGCTACGACACCATCCTGAACGGCCTGCGCCTGAAGGCCGCCTCCGGCTCGCTGCGCGAATCGGACCTGGCCGCGGTGAACAACCTGCTGGAAAAATAATCAACTGCAGGCCCGGCCTGCAGCGTGAATGTTAAACAAGCCCGGACCTGGCGGTCCGGGCTTTTTGCATTTGGTGGATGCGCTAACTCATTGATTATGCGACA
Organism: Massilia sp. X63; assembly: GCF_041023745.1. Classification (NCBI taxonomy): domain Bacteria; kingdom Pseudomonadati; phylum Pseudomonadota; class Betaproteobacteria; order Burkholderiales; family Oxalobacteraceae; genus Massilia; species Massilia sp. X63. Next base: position 498,342 of record NZ_JBFTEF010000002.1, on the reverse strand, counting down.
GAATAGTTGACGCACGACAAGTCGTGTGCAGGCGGATTTTTTTGCAAAGCTGATAAACTGGCAACCTTAGTGCGCCTTTTGGCAACAGTGCGGAAGAGCCCGCCTGCCATGCCTGCGCAGCCAGAATTCCACTCCGTCAGCTCATCCCTAAGGAAAAACAAACATGCAAAAGAACATCGCGATTGTCGGCGCCGGTTTTTCCGGGGCAGTCATTGCCAACCAGCTCGCCAAGGCTGGCTATACCGTCGAGATCTTCGAATCGCGCCCCCACATCGCGGGTAACTGCCATTCCGAACGCGATGCCGAAACCGGCGTCATGGTGCACGTCTACGGTCCGCACATCTTCCACACCGACATCGAGCGCGTGTGGGAGTTCGTCAACCGCTACAGCCGCTTCATGCCCTACGTGAACCGCGTGAAGGCGATCACCAACGGCGCCGTCTACACGCTGCCGATCAACCTGCTGACCATCAACCAGTTCTTCGGCAAGACCTTCCGTCCGGCCGAGGCCCAGGAATTCCTGGCCTCGCTCGGCGACAAGTCGATCGAGAACCCGGTCACCTTCGAAGACCAGGCGCTGCGCTTCGTCGGCCGCGAGCTGTACGAAGCCTTCTTCAAGACCTATACCGTCAAGCAGTGGGGCATGCAGCCGACCGAGCTGCCGGCCAGCATCCTCAAGCGCCTGCCGGTGCGCTTCAACTACGACGACAACTACTTCGCGCACAAGTACCAGGGCATGCCGGAAGACGGCTACACCGCGCTGGTCGAGAAGATCCTCGATGTGCCGGGCATTACCCTGCACCTGAACACCAAGTTCGATCCGGCCAACAAGGGCGACTATGCCCACGTGTTCTACAGCGGCCCGATCGACGCCTGGTTCAAGCACACCGAAGGCCGCCTGCCGTACCGCACGCTCGATTTCGAAGTGTTCCGCGACACCGGCGACTACCAGGGCAATGCCGTCATCAACTACTGCGACGACGCCCAGCCCTACACCCGCATCACCGAGCACAAGCACTTCTCGCCGTGGGAAAAGCACGAGAAGACGCTGATGTACAAGGAATTCAGCCGCCAGTGCGAAGAGAACGACATTCCCTACTATCCGATCCGCCAGGCGCGCGACAAGCAGCAGCTCGAGCGCTACGTGAACATGGCGCGCGAGGAGCCGAACGTGACTTTCGTGGGCCGCCTCGGCACCTACCGCTACCTCGACATGGACGTGACCATCAACGAGGCGCTGGCCACCGCCGACAAGTTCCTGGAATGCGCGAAGGGCAACGCGCGCATGCCGGCCTTCGTCATCGATCCGCTGGCTTGACGGCAGTAGCCGGCGCATGGCCGGCTACTGTCCAGATGCGCACGATACAAGGGGCGGCACGGCGTTCTGCGCCACGCCGCCCGTCTTGTATGCGGCGAGCGGTATTTAGCTGCTCAGGCCGGCGCCGGCCGCATTGTCCTTGCGCTCGATGAGCTCGACCTTGTAGCCGTCCGGATCGGTGATGAAGGCGATCACGGTGCTGCCGCCCTTGACCGGGCCCGGCTCGCGCGTGATGTTGCCGCCGGCGGCGCGCACCTGCTCGCAGGTGGCGTAGATGTCGTCGGCCGAGATGGCGATGTGGCCGTAGGCCGTGCCCATGTCGTAGCTGTCGACGCCGTAGTTGTAGGTGAGTTCGAGTTCGGCGTGGTCGGGGTTGCTGCCGTAGCCGAGGAAGGCCAGCTTGTACTTGTATTCGGGATTGTCGCTGGTGCGCAGCAGCTTCATGCCGAGCACATTGGTGTAGAAGTCGATGGCGCGCTGCAGGTCGCCGACGCGGAGCATGGTGTGGAGGATGCGCATGGAAGTGTCCTTCGGGTGATTCGGAAAAGCGGCCATTTTATGCGCTGGGCGCGGATCTTGCAGGGCACGGACGAGCGATGCGTGCGCTGTGCATGCGTGCCTTGAACGCGCGGCCGGCGGAGCCGGCCACCCCAGGAATCGTGGAACGCCAGCGCGCAAGCTGGCGTTCTCCCGCACTCAGTTTTCCAGCTTCGACGTCATCGTGATGTTCGCGTTCAGCAGCTTCGACACCGGGCAGTTTTCCTTGGCCGTGGTGGCCGCCTTGTCGAAGGCTTCCTGGCTGGCGCCGGGGATCTTCGCCACCAGGTCGAGGTGCACCGCGGTGATCGAGAAGCCGCCCTCGGCCTTTTCCATCGAGACGGTGGCGGTGGTGCGCAGTTCCTGGGCGGTCAGGCCGGCCTGGCCCAGCTGGCCCGACAGCGCCATGGTGAAGCAGCCTGCATGGGCCGCGCCGATCAGTTCTTCCGGGTTGGTGCCCGGTCCGTCCTCGAAGCGGGTGTTGAAGCCGTACTGCGCGTCCTTGAGCACGCCGCTCGCGGTCGAGACCGCACCCTTGCCGTCCTTCAGGCCGCCGCTCCAGACGGCGCTGCCGTTGCGTTTGATGGTCATCGTATTCCTCTCACAGCTTGTTGTTGTCGGATTCGGTATTGCTCGTATCGTGCCTGCGCATGGACTCATGATTGTCCGGCTGCGGCTTGGCCTGGCCGCTCGCGCCCGGCTTCGGATCGACCGCATTCTCGAGGCCGTCCGGATTGGTGCCGTAGCAGTCGGTGTTCTGCAGGCCTTGCGCCATGTCTTCGGCGGCCTGTTTCATCACGCCGCGCGGGGCCTGGTCCTGCCCGTCCGGGCTCTCGTCGCGTTCGTGCGGCTGGCGCTTGACGCCATCGTTCTCGATCGGTGCCTTCGTGTTGACGAAGCGGTCTTTGGTTTCGGTAACCATGCTGGCCTCCTTCAATTCAGTTGAATGCATCCTAACCGTGGCCCGCGGAAGAAGTCGCGCAATTGGCGCGGCGACAATCTGAGATGCTTTTTTGCAACTAACCCATTAACATGGCGGTTTGGACAACATCGCCAGGCCCGCACCGTGACCACCCCAGCCCTCGAGTTTCACCAGCATACCGACAGCTGCAAGAATTGCGGCAGCGCTACCTCCGGCAACTTCTGCCACCAGTGCGGCCAGGCGACCCACCTGCATGTGCCGAGCGCGCGCGAATTCCTGCACGAGTTCATCGCGCACTATGTGGCGCTCGAGGGCAAGCTGTGGCGCTCGCTCAAGCTGCTGCTGTTCAAGCCGGGCCTGCTGAGCCGCGAATACATCGAGGGCCGGCGCGTGCGCTACGTCGAGCCGCTGCGCCTGTATCTGAGTTTCAGCATCATCTTCTTCGCGCTGTTCAAGATGAGCGGCGTGGAGATCGTCAATTTCGGCAGCAGCGGCGGCACGCCGCCGGCCCTCAGCGCGCCGGCCGGCGCCGCGCAGGCAGAGCAGGCCGAGGCTGCCAAGGACCTCAAGGGCATCGAGGACAATGTCAAGCATGGCCTGGGCACGCTCAGTCCAAGGCTGGAGCAGGGCGCCGAACGCTTCTTCGGCCTGTCGCAGAAGGAGCGCGCGGACACCGCCAAGCGCGTGTTCTTCAGCTATACCCCGTATGCGATCTTCCTGATGATGCCGATGTTCGCGCTCTACCTGAAACTGCTCTACCTCGGCTCGGGACGGCGCTATGGCGAGCACTTCCTGTTCGCCCTGCACAGCAATGGCTTCGCCTTCCTGATGCTGAGCCTGTTCATGCTGGCGGACGGCTGGAACCTGGTGCGCTTCGTGCTGCTGGCCTGGCTGGTGTTCTACCTGCCGACGGCGATGCGGCGCGTCTACGGCGGCGGGCGCCTCATGACGGCGCTGCGCTGGATCGTGCTGATGCTGCTGCACCTGCTCACCCTGGCGCTGGCGGTAGCGCTGGCGGTGGCGGTCGGGCTGCTGCTCTGATCTTGCGGGAAGCAGGGGGCGCCCGTTATACTGTTTATTTGTACAGTCATTCATGAGCGCACGCAGGGGCCTCGCAGTGGCTCCGTATAGCAGACGCAGGGATAATCGGTTAATCTCCGTAGTCCCACCACAACCGCCCAGGACCCATGCTTGTGACGCCTGAAAAGCAACAGATCATCGCGCTCGTGGTGCGGCAGAATACCCCCGGCATCGAGGAGCCGGCCCGGCAGCTCGCCGACTTCCTGGCCGGCGAGGGCTACCGCGTGGTGTTCGAGGCCGATACCGCCGCCTACCTGGCCCCGCTCGGCATTGCCGGCATCGAGGCCATGACGGTAGCCGAGATCGGCGAACAGGGCAGCTACGCGGTGGTCATGGGCGGCGACGGCACCATGCTCGGCATCGCGCGCCAGCTCGCCAAGTACGCCATCCCGCTGATCGGCATCAACTCGGGCCGGCTGGGCTTCATCACCGACATTCCGCTCGACCGCATGGTCCCGGCGCTGCACGAGATCCTGCAGGGCCAGGCGCGCGCCGAAGAGCGCACCCTGCTGCAGGCGCGCGTGGTGCGCGACGACCAGGAAATCTTCTGCAGCGTCGCCTTCAACGACGTGGTCGTGGCGCGCGGCACCGGCGCCGGCATGGTCGAGCTCAAGGTCAGCGTCGACGGCGAATTCATGTACAACCAGCGTGCAGACGGCCTGATCGTGTCCACGCCCACCGGCTCCACCGCCTATGCGCTGTCGGCCGGCGGCCCGCTGCTGCATCCGAGCCTGCAGGGCATCGTGCTGGTGCCGATCGCGCCGCATGCGCTGTCGAACCGGCCGATCGTCGTGCCCGAATCCGGCGAGATCGTGGTGGAACTGGTGGCGGGGCGCGACATCAGCGTCAACTTCGACATGCAGACCTTTACCAGCCTGCAGCTGGGCGACCGCATCGTCATCTCGCGTTCGCCGCACACGATCACCTTCCTGCACCCGCGCGGCTGGAGCTATTACCACACGCTGCGCGAGAAGCTGCACTGGAACGAATATCCGACCAACGAAGGCAAGCTCACGTAACGCGGCGCAAGGGCGTCGAACCGCAAAAACAGGAGACCTGATTTTTCATGCTGCGCACACTTACCATCCGTGATTTCGTCATTGTCGACGCCATCGAACTCGAGTTCGCACATGGCTTCACGGTGTTTACCGGCGAGACCGGCGCCGGCAAATCGATCCTGATCGATGCGCTGCAACTGGCGCTGGGCGGCCGCGGCGACGCAAGCATGGTGCGCGAGGGCGCGGCCAAGGCCGACATCACGGCCGAATTCGCGCTGACGACCACCGCGGCCTCGTGGCTGGTGGGGAACGAATTCCCGATCGACGAGGGCGTGGCCCTGATGCGCCGCGTGATCGACAACGCCGGCCGCTCGAAGGCCTGGATCAACGGCATCAGCGCCACCGCGGCGCAGCTGCGCGAACTGGGCGACATGCTGGTCGACATCCACGGCCAGCACGCGCACCAGTCGCTGCTCAAGCTCGATGCCCAGCGCGACCTGCTCGACAACCAGATCGCGGTGCGCGATCCGTCCGCCCGGCAGGAAGTGCTGGCCACCACCGAGGCCTACAAGACCTGGCGCGCGCTGGTGCGCCAGCGCGAGGAATTCGAGAACGACGCGCGCAACGTGCTGCTCGAGCGCGAGCGCCTCGAATGGCAAGTGAGCGAGCTCGACAAGCTGGCCCCGAAGGCCGGCGAGTGGGCCGAGATCAGCAACGAGCACAGCCGCCTGTCGCATGCGGCCAGCCTGCTCGAAGGCGCGCAGGAGGCGCTGCAGGCCATTTCCGAGGCCGACCACCCGATCCTGTCGCAGCTGTCCTCGCTGAACGCCAAGCTGGGCAAGCTGGTGGACGTCGACAGCCAGCTGCAGGAGGTGCTTGACTGCATGGAGCCGGCCCGCATCCAGCTGCAGGAAGCGGTGTATGCGCTGAACAACTACATCGACAAGGTCGAACTCGACCCGGGCCGCCTGCGCGAAGTCGATGCGCGCATGGAAGCGCTGCACAGCGCGGCGCGCAAGTACCACGTCACGCCGGAAGAACTGCACGAAGAGCATGCGGCGCTGGCGGCGCGACTGAAGCAGCTGGCCGACGCCAGCGACCTCGACGGCCTGCGCAAGCAGGAAGACAAGGCCAGGGCGGCCTACATGGAGGTGGCGCAGCGCCTGTCGGCACGGCGCGCCGCGGCGGCCGTGGAGCTCGGCAAGAGCGTCACCGCCGCGATGCAGGACCTGAGCATGAGCGGCGGCCGCTTCGAGATCGCGCTGAACGCGGGCGAGCCCGGCGCGCACGGCCTGGAGCAGGTCGAGTTCCTGGTGGCCGGCCACACCGGCGTGGCGGCGCGGCCGCTGGCCAAGGTCGCCTCGGGCGGCGAACTGGCGCGCATCTCGCTGGCCATCGCCGTGATCACCGCGCACGCCACCACCACGCCGACCCTGATCTTCGACGAGGTCGACACCGGCATCGGCGGCGGCGTGGCCGAGGTGGTGGGGCGCCTGCTCAAGCGCCTGGGCCAGCAGCGCCAGGTGCTGTGCGTGACCCACCTGCCGCAGGTGGCGAGCCAGGCCAACCAGCACTTCCAGGTGGCCAAGGGCGCCACCAGCGAAGGCCGCACGGTGTCGCGCATCGACGTGCTCGACACCCGGGCGCGGGTGGAAGAGGTGGCGCGCATGCTGGGCGGCATCGAGATCACCGAGACCACGCGCAAGCATGCGCGCGAGCTGCTGGCGTCCTGACGCGCCTGCTGCAAGTCAGCGACGCGCCAGGACGGCCGCCATGGCCCCGGCCAGCTCGGACACCAGCCCGCCCTGGTCCCAGGTATAGATCGACACCGCCATCGGCGGCGCCATGCCGAAGTGGGCGCAGATGCGCAGGCGCCGTCCCTTGGCGGCCTGCACGGGCAGCATCGATACGCCCAGGCCGGCTTCCAGGCCGACCAGGATGCTTTGCAGGCTGCTTCCGGAAAAGGCGATGTACCAGCGCCGGCGCTCGCGCTCGACGCGCTCGAACATGGCCTCCCGGTACAAGCCGCCCGGCGGGAAGGCGACCAGCGGCATCGGGTCGGGCCAGGCCTGCGCAGTGTTCTCGCTTTCGAACCAGGCCATCGGTTCGGGAAAGCTCGCGAAGCAATCGGCGCTGGCGGCCGCCTCCTTGACCACCACGATATCGAATTCGCCGCCCCGGTAGGCCTCGGCCAGGCTGCGGCTCAGGCCCGTGGTGATGTCGAGCCGGATAGTGCGATCCTGGCCGGCATGGGCCTGCATGGCCGCGGCCATGGCGTCGTTGAAGACGTCTTCGGGCAGGCCGATGCGCACCGGCCTGGCGCCGGCCGGGTCGGCCACCGCCGCCTGCGCTTCGCTTTCCAGCATCAGGATGCGCCGCGCATAACCCAGCAGCCGCTCGCCGCAGGCGGTGGCGCGCACCGGCCGGTCCGAGCGGTCCAGCAGCGACTGGCCGACCGATTCTTCCAGCCGGGCCAGTTGCTGGCTGATGGTCGATTGCGTCATGTGCAGCCGGTCGGCGGCCGCGGTAAAACTGCCCGCATCGACGATGGCGACGAAGGCCCGTAGTAAGCGTAGGTCGAACATGGCCATGCCCGGGTGAGGATGAAGTGCGCATCCTACCATGCAGGTTTTTAATAAAAACGATGATTTAATTTAATTTCCAAATGCTGCGGCGATTGCTTATCCTGTGTCGATGCATTCGGAGGCCACATGATCAAGTTAGCAACTGCAACTCTCTGCGCGGCGGCCATGTTCACGGGGATGCCGGCCGGTGCGGCCGCACGCGTGTCCGACTCTCCGCTGCATGCCGCGGCCGCGCGTGGCGATGTCCCGGCCATCGGGCGGCTCCTGCGCGCCGGCGCCGGAAAGGAAGCGCGTGACGCATCGGGTTCGACCGCCTTGCTGGTCGCCACCCGGGCCAACCGGGTCGAGGCCGCCCGCGCGCTGATCGAGGCCGGCGCCGACGTCAACGCCAAGGACCGGATCGGCGACAGCCCCTACCTGTATGCCGGGGCCCGCGGGCACCTGGAGGTACTCAGGATGACGTTGGCGCATGGGGCCGATCTGCGCAGCACCAACCGCTACGGCGGCACCGCCCTGATTCCGGCGGCCGAGCGCGGCCATGTCGACACCGTGAAAACCCTGGTCGAGGCCGGGGTGGCGGTGGACCACGTCAACCGCCTGGGATGGACCGCCTTGCTGGAAGCCGTGATCCTGGGCGACGGCGGCGAGCGCCACCGGAAGATCGTCGCCATCCTGCTCGAAGCAGGCGCCGATCCCAACCTGGCCGACCGCGACGGCGTCACCCCCCTGCAGCATGCGCGTGCGCGCGGCTACCGCGAGATCGAACGCGCCCTGCGCGCCGCCGGCGGGCACTGAAGCACCGAAAGGAAGAAAGCAATGAACCAGGATACCGATTTTCTCAAGCAGGCCATCGCGCTGGCCTACGTCAATGTCGAACAGGGCGGCCGTCCCTTCGGCGCCGTGATCGTCAAGGACGGCAAGATCATCGCCCAGGCGGTCAACGAGGTCGTGCGCAGCAAGGACCCCACGGCCCATGCCGAACTGCTGGCCATCCGGGCCGCCAGCCGCTACCTCGACTCGCCCAGCCTGACAGGCTGCACCGTGTTTGCCAGCGGCCATCCGTGCCCGATGTGCATGGGCGCGATGCGCATGGCGGGCATCGAAGGGGTCACCTATGCCTATTCCAACGACGACGCCAGCCCCTACGGCCTGTCCACCGCCGAGGTCTACGCCGACCTCGCCAAGCCCTTCGACCAGCAGTCGATGCGGATCCGGCACCTGCCGGTGCGTCTCGGCGGCGAGCCCGAGCTGTACGCGCACTGGCACGGCTGCTAGCCGCGCACGGAGCCGATGAAAGCAAGCCGCCCGGCGACCGCCCAGGTCGCCCTGATTGCCACCGTGGCGCTCGTCGGTCTCAACCTGCGGCCCTTCATCACGGGCATCGGGCCGCTTGCGGCCGGCATCCGCGCGCACACGGGACTGGGCCTGCAGGGCATGGCGCTGCTGACCCTGGTGCCGATGCTGCTGATGGGCGTGCTGGCCTTTGCCGGCCCGGCGCTGGAACACGCCGTGGGTGCACGCCGCGCGGTGCTGCTGGCCCTGCTCATGATCTGCGCCGGCTGTGCCCTGCGCCTGCTGGCCGGGTCCGGATGGGTGCTGGTCGCTACCGCCGCCCTGGCCGGCGCCGGCGTGGCGCTCGTGCAGGCCGTGTTCCCGGGCATCGTCAAGCGCCGCTTCGCCGGCCATGTCGGGCCCATGATGGGACTGTATTCGGCCATGCTGATGGGCGGGGGCGCGCTGGGCGCCGTCGGGGCCCAGGCCGTCAGCGGGGCCAGCGGCCGCTGGACCTGGGGGCTGGCATGCTTTGCCGTTCCCGCCTTGCTGGCGGCCCTGCTGGCGGCCGCGTGCCTGCCGGCCGATGCGCGCCGGCGCCCCGCGCGCCACCTGCGGCGCGCGCTGCTCGCACGGCCCCGCACATGGCTGCTCATGGCCTGTTTCGGCCTGGTCAATGGCGGTTATTCGTCGGTGGTGGCCTGGCTGGCGCCGGCGTATCAAGAGCAGGGCTGGAGCGCCCCGGCCAGCGCGGGCCTGCTGGCGGTCCTGGCCGGCAGCCAGGCGCTCGCTGCGCTGCTGCTGCCGGTCCTCGCCAGCAAGCAACGCGACCGGCGCCCCTGGCTCTGGTTCGCACTGGGGATGCAGGCGCTCGGCTTTGCAGGGCTCGCCTGGGCCCCCGGCGCCGCGCCCCACGCCCTGGCGGCCATCCTGGGCGCCGGCCTGGGCGGCTGTTTCGCCCTGACCCTGACGGTCGCGCTGGATCACCTGCCCGATCCTGCCCAGGCCGGCACCCTGGCCGCGCTCATGCAGGGCGGCGGCTTCATCCTGGCCGCCCTCCCGCCCTGGCTGGTGGCGGCGCTGCACGAGCGCAGCGCCAGCTACGCGCCCGGATGGTGCTGGCACCTTGCCTGTGTCGGCCTGGTGGCCGCCCTGAGCGTGCGCTTTGCGCCGGACGGCTACCTGCCGGCCATGCCGCCAGTGGACGATGCCGGCACATGATGCCCGCGCAAACGCGCTACTGAACCGCTGTTGTTCTTCGTACACATGCCAGGGCAGGGGGCGCCACTTATAATAGCGGGCGTCCCCTCAACCATCATCGCCCATGCCTTTCAGACGAGAACCGCCTTTCCCCCACGGTACCGTGCCCTCCAGCGCCATCGTGCTGGTCAACCTGGGTACGCCGGACGAGCCCACCCGCAAGGCCGTCCGCCGCTACCTGAAGCAGTTCCTGTCCGATCCGCGCGTGGTCGAGATCCCGGCCAGGATCTGGTGGTTCATCCTCAACCTGTTCATCCTGCCCTTCCGTTCAGGTAAGTCGGCCGCCAAGTACCGCACCATCTGGACCAAGGAAGGCTCGCCGCTCAAGGTGCATACCCAGAAGCAGGCGGCGTTGCTGGAAAAGACCCTGGCCGAGCGCGGCCATGAAGGCGTGAAGGTGGCGATGGCGATGCGCTACGGCTCGCCCTCGCTGCCCGAGGTGCTGGACCGCCTGCAGGCCGAACACTGCCAGCGGATCGTGGTGCTGCCGGCCTATCCGCAGTATTCCGGCACCACCACCGCCTCGGTGTGGGACGCCGTCTACGCCCACTACGCGCGGGTGCGCAACATCCCCGAGCTGCGCCTGGTGCGCCACTACCACGACCACGAAGGCTATATCGAGGCGCTGCGCGCCCAGGTGGAGTCGTACTGGGAAACGCACGGCCGCGGCCAGAAGCTGGTGATGAGCTTCCACGGCACGCCCAAGCGCACCCTGATGCTGGGCGACCCGTATTTCTGCGAATGCCAGAAGACCGCGCGCCTGCTGGCGGCCAGCCTGGGCATGGGCGCCGACGAGTACATCGTCACCTTCCAGTCGCGCTTCGGCAAGGCCGAATGGCTGCAGCCCTATACCGCGCCCACGGTGCAGGAACTGGCGCGCCAGGGCATCGAACGGATCGACATGATCTGCCCCGGTTTCACCAGCGACTGCCTGGAAACCCTGGAAGAGATCAACATGGAAGTGCGGCACGATTTCGAAGCCGCCGGGGGCAAGGATTACCACTACATTCCCTGCCTGAACGCGGCGCCGGCCTGGATCACGGGCCTGGCCGAGATCGCCGAACAGCACCTGATCGGCTGGCCGACCATCCTGACCCCGGCCCAGAAAGCGGCGCAGCGCCGCGATGCCCAGGTCGGCGCCCAGCACGCGGCCCAGCTGGGAGGCTGAGTGCGCGCACGGGCGCCTCTTGCCAAGCTGCTAAAATAAGCGCTTGCCCGTCAATGCCAGGGCGTGGCGCCAATGCCGACGTAGGCCAGCCATGCCAGCACCGCGAAGGTGTACAGCACGACGGCGCCGCTGATCAATGGAAGTCTCATCTGTCTGCTCCTGATGCTTGCGCTATTTACTGCAAGCTTGTCAGGAAGCGTAAGACTTTTCTTTGAGAAATGATTCAGGGAAACCGTAAATCTTGTAACAAATGATTTCCACTTTTTCAGGGGGTGAACTGGAAATGCCCCTTGAAAATGTAGGACATCGCCCCATGTAGGGCCCTGTGTGTCAGGCAGGACACGTTACCAACTCAGCCAAGTCCTTGATTCTAGGAGTTTTTTCGATGCAAGACCAAGAAAACCAAGAGCTGTCCCAACAGGGCAGCGGCGCAGCGCAGCCGGGTGCCAACGGCGCCGATGCGGCCACTGCCGCTGCGGCGAACGAGGCTGCACAGGCCGGCGTGCCTCCGGGCGCCGAGACCTCGGCCCAGTCCGGGCTGGAAGCCCAGCTGAGCGCCACCGAAGCCAAGCTGGCCGAAATGCACGACGCCTTCATGCGCGCGAAAGCCGACGCGGAAAACATCCGCCGCCGCGCCCAGGAAGACGTCACCAAGGCCCATAAATTCGCCATCGAAAGCTTCGCCGAGGCCATGGTGCCGGTGCGCGACAGCCTGGAAATGGCGCTGAAGGTCGAGACCCAGACCGTCGAAGCCATCCGCGAAGGCGTCGAAATGACGCTCAAGCAGCTGACCGCCGCGTTCGAGAAGAACCGCCTGGTCGAAGTGATGCCGGCGGCGGGCGAGAAGCTCGACCCGAACAAGCACCAGGCCGTGGCCGTGGTGCCGTCCGAGCAGGAAGCCAATACCGTGGTCGCCGTGCTGCAAAAGGGCTACATGATCGCCGACCGCCTGCTGCGTCCGGCCATCGTGACGGCGGCAGCGCCGAAGTAAGCAGGAGATGGATACTGCGCCCTTGAAAGGGCGTAGTTTTTCCCAATATTGACTCTATCCGAAACTACAGCATTCAAAAGGAAAACAACATGGGCAAGATCATCGGTATTGACCTGGGAACCACCAACTCCTGCGTCGCAATCATGGAAAATGGCCAGCCGAAGGTCATCGAAAACGCGGAAGGCGCGCGCACCACGCCGTCGATCATCGCGTATCAGGAAGACGGCGAGATCCTGGTCGGCGCGCCGGCCAAGCGCCAGGCTGTGACCAACCCGAAAAACACGCTGTTCGCGGTGAAGCGCCTGATCGGCCGCAAGTTCACCGAGAAGGAAGTCCAGAAGGACATCTCGCTGATGCCGTACTCGATCATGCAGGCCGACAACGGCGACGCATGGGTCGGCGTGCGCGACAAGAAGCTGGCGCCGCCGCAGATCTCGGCTGAAGTCCTGCGCAAGATGAAGAAGACCGCCGAAGACTACCTCGGCGAAGAAGTGACCGAAGCCGTCATCACCGTGCCGGCCTACTTCAACGACTCGCAGCGCCAGGCAACCAAGGACGCCGGCCGCATCGCCGGCCTGGACGTCAAGCGCATCATCAACGAGCCGACCGCGGCCGCGCTGGCATTCGGCCTGGACAAGACCGACAAGGGCGACCGCAAGATCGCCGTGTATGACCTCGGCGGCGGCACCTTCGACGTGTCGATCATCGAGATCGCCGACGTCGATGGCGAGAAGCAGTTCGAAGTGCTGTCGACCAACGGCGACACCTTCCTGGGCGGCGAAGACTTCGACCAGCGCGTGATCGACTACATCATCGACGAGTTCAAGAAGATCAACGGCCTCGACCTGTCGAAAGACCCGATCGCCCTGCAGCGCATCAAGGCCTCGGCCGAGCGCGCCAAGATCGAACTGTCGTCGGCACAGCAGACCGAAATCAACGAGCCGTACATCGCCATGGCGAACGGCGCGCCGGTCCACCTGAACCTGAAGATCACCCGCGCCAAGCTGGAAGCGCTGGTCGAGGAACTGGTCGACCGCACCATCGAGCCGTGCCGCATCGCGATCAAGGACGCCGGCGTGAAGGTCTCGGACATCGACGACATCATCCTGGTCGGCGGCATGACCCGTATGCCGAAGGTGCAGGAAAAGGTCAAGGAGTTCTTCGGCAAGGATCCGCGCAAGGACGTCAACCCGGACGAGGCCGTTGCCGTCGGCGCCGCCATCCAGGGCTCGGTCCTGTCGGGCGAGCGCAAGGACCTGCTGCTGCTGGACGTGACCCCGCTGTCGCTGGGTATCGAAACCCTGGGCGGCGTGATGACCAAGATGATCCACAAGAACACCACGATCCCGACCAAGTTCTCGCAGGTGTTCTCGACCGCCGACGACAACCAGCCGGCCGTGACCATCAAGGTCTACCAGGGCGAGCGTGAAATCGCAGCGGGCAACAAGAGCCTGGGCGAGTTCAACCTCGAAGGCATCCCGCCGTCGCCGCGCGGCACCCCGCAGATCGAAGTGACCTTCGACATCGACGCCAACGGCATCCTGCACGTGGGCGCGAAAGACAAGGCCACCGGCAAGGAAAACAAGATCACCATCAAGGCCAACTCGGGCCTGTCGGAAGAAGAAATCCAGAAGATGGTGAAGGACGCCGAGCTGAACGCGGAAGAGGACAAGAAGGTCAAGGAACTGGCCGAAGCCCGCAACCAGGGCGACGCGCTGGTGCACTCGACCCGCAAGTCCCTGACCGAGTACGGCGACAAGCTGGAAGCCGGCGAGAAGGAGAAGATCGAAGCGGCGATCACCGACCTGGAAGGCGCGCTCAAGAGCGGCGACAAGTCGGACATCGACGCCAAGACCGCGGCCCTGTCGACTGCGGCCCAGAAGCTGGGCGAGAAGATGTACGCCGACATGCAGGCGCAGCAGGCCGGCGCTGCCGGCGCGGCCGGCGGCCAGGCCGGTGGCCAGGCTGGCGAGCAGCAGCCGCAGCAGGACGACGTCGTGGACGCGGACTTCAAGGAAGTGAAAGACGCGAAGTAATTCCCTGCGGGGACGGACGAGCTGGGTTACACTCGTCCGCTCCCTGACACGGGACCCGCCGAGCCGCTGCGACCGTTTGGTTCCCCGGCTCGGTTTTTTTGCACACACCGTTTTACCAGATCAATAAGCAAGGTGCCGCCAATGGCAAAGCGTGATTTTTACGAGATCCTCGGGGTCGCCAAGAACGCGTCGGAAGACGACATCAAGAAGGCCTATCGCAAGCTTGCGATGAAGTACCATCCTGACCGTAACCCCGACAACAAGGAAGCGGAAGAGAAGTTCAAGGAGGTCAAGGAAGCCTACGAGATGCTGACCAATCCGGAGAAGCGCGAGGCCTATGACCGCTACGGTCACGCCGGCGTCGATCCGAACATGGGCGGCGGCGGCTTCGGCGGCGGCGCGGGCGGTTTCGGCGACGCCTTCGGCGACATCTTCGGCGACATCTTCGGCGGCGGCGGCCGCGGCCGCAGCTCGGGCCCGCAGGTGTACCGCGGCGCCGACCTGCGCTACAACCTCGAGATCACCCTGGAGCAGGCGGCGCACGGCTACGAGACCACCATCCGCGTGCCGAGCTGGGACAAGTGCGACACCTGCCACGGCAGCGGCGCCAAGCCGGGCACCCAGCCCGTCACCTGCACCACCTGCGCCGGCCACGGCCAGGTGCGCATGCAGCAGGGCTTCTTCAGCATCCAGCAGACCTGCCCGAAGTGCCACGGCAGCGGCAAGATCATCCCGGAACCGTGCGCGGCCTGCGGCGGCGCCGGACGCATCAAGCGCAACAAGACGCTGGAAGTGAAGATCCCGGCCGGTATCGACAACGGCATGCGCATCCGCTCGTCCGGCAACGGCGAACCGGGCACCAACGGCGGGCCGCCGGGCGACCTGTACGTCGAGATCCACATCAAGCCGCACCAGGTGTTCCAGCGCGAAGGCGACGACCTGCATTGCGAGATGCCGATCTCCTTCGCCAAGGCCGCGCTGGGCGGCGAGATCGAGGTGCCTACGCTGACCGGCAAGGTGTCGTTCACGGTGCCCGAAGGCACCCAGACCGGCAAGACCTTCCGCCTGAAGGGCAAGGGCGTCAAGGGCGTGCGTTCGGGCTACACCGGCGACCTGTTCTGCCACGTGGTCGTCGAGACCCCGGTCAAGCTGACCGAGAAGCAGAAGGACCTGCTGCGCGAATTCGAACGCTCGACCAGCGAGGGCGGGGCCAAGCACAGCCCGCAGAGCAAGGGCTGGATGGACAAGGTGAAGGACTTCTTCGAGTAAGAAGCCGCATCAGGAAAACCGCTGACCGGTGCAAGCCGGCAGCGGTTTTTTTTTGCCCGGCTGGTATACTTTCGTCCATTCAGAACGCATCAAGACAGGAAGATCAATGGAAAACAAGACCGGCGTGAGCGCGGAAGAACTCTTCGCGCGCAACCGCAAATGGGCCGCCTCGATGGTCGCCGAAGACCCGAACTTCTTCAAGGCGCTGTCCGAACAGCAGGCGCCGGAATACCTGTGGATCGGCTGCTCCGACAGCCGCGTGCCCGCTAACGAGCTGCTGGGCATGCTGCCGGGCGAGCTGTTCGTGCACCGGAACATCGCCAACGTGATCGCGCACTCCGACCTGAACGCCCTGAGCGTGCTGCAGTTCGCGGTCGACGTGCTGAAGGTCAAGCACATCATCCTGTGCGGCCACTACGGCTGCTCGGGCGTGGGCGCGGCGCTGACCGGCGCGCGCGTGGGCCTGGCCGACAACTGGCTCGGCCATGTGCGCGACGTGCGCGACAAGCACGGCAAATACCTCGGCAACGTGGCCGGCCGCGCGGCGGTCAACCGCCTGGTCGAGCTGAACGTGGCCGAGCAGGTGATCAACGTGGCCCAGACCACCATCGTGCGCGACGCCTGGGAACGCGGCCAGCCGCTGACCATCCACAGCTGGGTCTATGGCGTGCACGACGGCCTGCTGCGCGACCTCGGCATCACCGTCAGCAGCTTCGACGAGATCGCACCGAAGCTCGAGCGCGTGCTGAACGGCTACATCGACGGCGACCAGGTCCGTGAAGAACGCCGCGGACAGTGAGCTGGCCCGGCTGCGCGAGATCGTCCGCGCCTTCGTGGACGAGCGCGACTGGGACCAGTTCCACACCCCCAAGAACCTGGCCTCGGCCCTGAGCGTCGAGGCGGCCGAGCTGCTCGAGCACTTCCAGTGGCTGCAGCATGGCCGTCCCGACGAGCTCGGGACGGACAAATTGCAGGAAGTGCGCCACGAGATGGCCGACGTGCTGGTCTACCTGGTGCGCCTGGCCGACAAGCTCGACGTCGACCTGTTCGCGGCGGTGCAGGAGAAGATGGTGCTCAACCGCGAAAAATACCCGGCGGAGCAGGTGCGCGGGGATGCGCGCAAGTACGACGAGTACAAGAAGTAACGCCGGCCTCGTCTCACATCCCGCCCAGGCAGATGTACTTGATCACCAGGTAATCCTCCATCCCGTACTTCGAGCCTTCGCGCCCCATTCCCGACTGCTTCACGCCGCCGAAGGGCGCGATCTCGTTCGAGATCAGGCCGGTGTTCACGCCCACCATGCCGGTCTCGATCTGCTCGGCCACGCGGAACACGCGCGCCACGTCGCGCGCATAGAAGTAGGACGCCAGTCCGTATTCGGAAGCGTTGGCCAGCGCGATCACTTCGTCTTCGGTCGTGAAGCGAAACAGCGGCGCCACCGGCCCGAAGGTCTCTTCGCCGGCGATGCGCATCTTGTCCGTCACCTCGCCCAGCACGGTGGGCTGGAAGAAGCTGTGCCCGAGTTGGTGGCGCTGGCCGCCCAACAGCAGCCTGGCGCCTTTCTCCAGCGCGTCGGCGATATGCTGCTCGACCTTGCGCACCGCCTTCTCTTCGATCAGCGGCCCCTGCGTCACGCCTTCGTCCAGTCCGTTGCCCACCTTGAGCTTCTGCACCGCCTGCGCGAACTTCTGCGCGAAGGCGTCGTAGACGCCGTCCTGCACGTAGATGCGGTTGGCGCACACGCAGGTCTGGCCGGTGTTGCGGTATTTCGAGGCGATCGCGCCCTCGACCGCGGCGTCGAGGTCGGCGTCGTCGAACACGATGAAGGAGGCATTGCCGCCCAGTTCGAGCGACAGTTTTTTGAGCGTCGGCGCGCATTGCTCCATCAGCAGGCGCCCGACCGGCGTCGAGCCGGTAAAACTGAGCTTGCGCACGATCGGGTTGGCGCACAGTTCGCCGCCGATGGCTTTCGAGTCGCCGGTCACCACCGAGAACACGCCCTTGGGCACGCCGGCGCGTTCCCCCAGTGCGGCCAGCGCCAGCGCCGAGAACGGCGTCAGTTCGGCGGGCTTGAGCACGATCGGGCAGCCGGCGGCCAGGGCCGGCGCCACCTTGCGGGCGATCATCGCGGCCGGGAAGTTCCAGGGCGTGATGGCGGCGCAGACGCCGATCGGCTCCCTGGTCACGAGCAGGCGCAGGCTGCGCGAAGGCGGCTCCAGGGTGTCGCCGGCGATGCGCTTGGCCTCTTCGCCGAACCACTCGAAGAACGAGGCGGCGTAGCCGATTTCGCCTTTCGATTCGGCCAGGGGCTTGCCCTGCTCGAGCGTCATCAGGCGCGCCAGGTCGTCGGCATTTTCCAGCATCAGTTCGTACCAGCGGCGCAGGATGGCGGCGCGCTCCTTGGCGGTCTTGCGGCGCCATGCCGGCCAGGCGGCGTTGGCCGCTTCGATCGCGCGCCGCGTTTCCGCCGCACCCATGTGGGGCACGCTGCCCAGGCGTTCGCCGGTGGCCGGGTTGGCGACCTCGATGCCGGTGCCATCGATGGCGTCGCACCATTCGCCGCCCACATAGGCTTGCTGGCGCAGCAGGGAAGGGTCGTTCAGGTTCGGCATGGAAGTCCTCCGTACGGGCTGTGAAGCGGTCCTTCATGCTAGACCTTTTTGCACCGCGTCGTCGCCCGCGCCGAATGTGGCCAATGGTCACGAAACCATTCTCTTGAGAAATAAAATTTCATGGGAAGGGGTATTTTGAAATCTTCTTTCATGCCTGACGCCGCCTTACCGTGTTGGCATGCTTCTCCAGTTACCGTTAAGCTTTTGCTATGGGACCCCGTCCTTTGGCAGATCAGCAGCAGGGAGCATGCTCCCGCCACGCCACTTTGATCTGGCGCAGTTGATCTACATCATTAGCCACTCGCGCCCGGACCAGAATCTCCGTATCATGGTTTCGTGCGCTTCACGACAAGGTAGAGACCATGCGCCCCATCGTCATCGTCCCCGCATGCACGCGTGATTTCGGCGAACACCCTTATCACGCTGCCCAGCACAAGTACGTCGACGCCGTCGTCCTCGGCGCCGATTGCGCTCCCATGATCCTGCCCTCGCTCGGCGTCTCGCTCGACCTGGAAACCATGCTGGACCTGTGCGACGGCATCATGCTGACCGGCTCGGCCTCGAACGTGCACCCCAGCTATTATTCCGAGGAAGTGCTCGACCCCTCGCTGCCGCAAGACCCGGCGCGCGACCAGACCACGCTGCCCCTGATCCGCGAAGCGGTCAAGCGCGGCATCCCGATCATCGCCATCTGCCGCGGCTTCCAGGAAATGAACGTGGCCCTCGGCGGCAGCCTGCACCAGGCGGTGCAGAGCGTGGCCGGCAAGTTCGACCACCGCGAGAATCCCGAGCTCGGCATGGACGAGCAGTATGGCGACGCCCACAACGTCACGCTCACGCCCGGCGGCTGCCTCGAGCGCATGCTGGGGCAGTCCGAGATCCCGGTGAACTCGCTGCACGGCCAGGGCGTCAACGAACTCGCGCCCGGCCTCAGCGTCGAAGCAGTAGCGGAGGACGGCCTGGTCGAAGCCTTCTCGGTCTCCACCGCGCCCGGTTTCACGCTGGCGGTGCAATGGCACCCCGAATGGCGCATCCAGCACAACCCGTACTCGATGAAGATGTTCGGCGCCTTCGGCCAGGCCTGCCGCGAATACCAGGCGCACAAGCAGGCGCAAAAACAGGCCCAGCTGCAGGCCCGGTTACGGAGCAGTGCATGAGCGCGTTCGCCCCCGAGACAGCCTTCTACTGGGTGGCCAGCGCCGTCCCATAGCTTCCCTGCCCGATGTGGTCCCGCGCACCCGGCCGCGGCCGCGGTCGCACCGTAACGACACAGACAACGAGCAGACAGTGAGGCAATCATGGCAATCCGCGACAATTTTTCTTACACCGACATGGAGGAGTGGCTCAACGCCAAACGGGTCACCGAAATCGAATGCCTGGTCCCCGACCTGACCGGCGTCGCCCGTGGAAAGATCCTCCCCCGCGTCAAGTTCACCGAAGACCGCGGCATGCGCATCCCCGAAGTGGTGCTGGGCATGACCGTCACCGGCAACACCCCCGAGCGCGACGAATCCTATAACCGCGCCATCTCGGCCACCGACCGCGACATGATCCTGAAGGCCGACCCGACCACCATCACCATGGTGCCCTGGGCGGTCGACCCGACGGCCCAGGTGATCCACGACTGCTACCTCTCCGACGGCAGCCTGGTCGACTATGCGCCGCGCAGCGTGCTGCGCCGCGTGCTGCGGCTGTACGCGGAGCGCGGCTGGAAGCCGGTGGTGGCGCCGGAACTCGAGTTCTACCTCACCGCCAAGAACATCGATCCGAACCTGCCGCTGTCTTCGCCGGTCGGCCGCAGCGGCCGCGCCGAGACCAGCCGCCAGGTCTACAGCATCGACGCCGTCAACGAATTCGATCCGCTGTTCGAGGACATCTACGACTACTGCGAGATGATGAACCTCGACGTCGACACCCTCATCCACGAGATCGGCGCCGGGCAAATGGAGATCAACTTCCTGCACGGCGACCCGCTCGGCCTGGCCGACAAGGTGTTCTACTTCAAGCGCACCCTGCGCGAGGCCGCGCTCAAGCACGAGATGTACGCCACCTTCATGGCCAAGCCGATGGCCGACGAACCCGGCTCGGCGATGCACGTGCACCAGAGCGTGGTGGACGCCAAGAGCGGCCGCAACATCTTCAGCAATCCCGACGGCACGGCGGCGCCGGCCTTCCGCCACTACATCGGCGGCCTGCAGCGCTACATGCCCTCGGCGATGGCGATCATCGCGCCGTATGTCAATTCCTACCGCCGCATCGTGCGCCACTCGGCCGCGCCGATCAACCTGCAGTGGGGCATGGACAACCGCACCGTGGGCTTCCGCGTGCCGGTATCCGGCGCGCAGGACCGGCGCGTCGAGAACCGCGTGATCGGCGCCGACGCCAATCCCTACCTGGCGCTGGCCGTCACGCTGGCCTGCGGCTACCTGGGCATGCTCGATGCGGTCGAACCGAGCGCCATGGTCGAAGACAGCGCCTACGACATGCCGGTCGAGCTGCCGCAGGGCCTGTCCGAGGCCATCACCCTGCTGCGCCGCGAAGAGCGCTTGCGCGACGTCCTGGGCGGACGCTTCATCGACGTGTACTCTGCGGTGAAGGACCTCGAGCACCAGGAATTCATGCGCGTCATCAGTCCGTGGGAGCGGGAACACCTTCTGCTGCACGTCTGATCGGCCGCAGGCCGGGTCCACACCCCACGGGAGCCGATCATGACCACCAATACCCCGATAGCCTCGCTGCGCATCGCCACGCCCGAGACCTACGACACGGAAGCCCTGCAGCGCCTCGACAGCGCGCACTACCTGCATCCGTTCACCGACCACGCCGCGCTGAGGGAGCGCGGCGCGCGCGTGATCGTGCGCGGCGAGGGCGTCTACCTGTGGGATTCCGAGGGCAACAAGATCATCGACGGCATGGCCGGCCTGTGGTGCGTGAACGCGGGCTACGGCCGCGCCAGCATCGCCGACGCGGTGCATGCCCAGCTGCTGCAGCTGCCCTTCTATAACAGCTTCTTCAACACCACCAACGTGCCCGCGGTGACGCTGGCGGCGCTGCTGGCCCGGCTCGCGCCCTCCCAGTTCCAGCACGTGTTCTTCACCAGCAGCGGCTCCGAAGCGAACGACACCATCGTGCGCATGGTGCGGCGCTACTGGCAGCTGGCCGGCAAGCCGGAGCGCGAGCTCATCATCAGCCGCCGCAATGCCTACCACGGCAGCACGATGGCCGGGGCCTCGCTGGGCGGCATGGCCGGCATGCACGCGCAGGGCGGGCTGCCGATCCCCGGCATCGTCCACATCGGCCAGCCCAACTACGCCGAAGGCGGACGCGGCATGAGCGAGGCCGAGTTCGGGCTGCTTGCCGCCGGCTGGCTGGAAGAAAAAATCCTGGAAGCCGGCCCGGACAAGGTGGCGGCCTTCATCGGCGAGCCGGTGCAGGGCGCGGGCGGCGTGGTCATTCCGCCCGCAACCTACTGGCCCGAGATCCAGCGCATCTGCGACAAGTACGACATCCTGCTGGTCTCGGACGAAGTGATCTGCGGCTTCGGGCGCCTGGGCACCTGGTTCGGCTGCGAGCTGATGGGCTTCCAGCCCGACCTGATCGCCTTTGCCAAGGGCGTCACCTCCGGCTACGTGCCGCTCGGCGGCGTGCTGGTGGGCGGGCGCGTGGCGCACACCCTCATCGAGCAGGGCGGCGACTTCAACCACGGTTTCACGTATTCCGGCCACCCGGCCGCCTGCGCGGCGGCGCTCGAGAACCTGCGCATCATCGACACCGAGCGCCTGGTCGAGCGCGTGGCGCTGGAGACCGGTCCGCACCTGAAGGCCTGCTTCGCCGCGCTGGTGTCGCACCCGCTGGTGGGACATGCCGAGACCTGCGGCCTGACGGCGGGGTTGAACCTGGTGCGGCGCAAGGGCGCGTCGGCGCACGACTGCGAAGCCTTCCCGGCCACGCACGCGGTGGGCATGCTCTGCCGCAAGCACATGTTCGACAACGGCGTCATCATGCGCGCGGTCGGCGACCGCATGATCGTGGCCCCGCCGCTGTCGATCACCAAGGTGGAGATCGACGAGATGGTGGAGCGGATCGGCTACTGCCTGGATCTGACGCTGGAGGAGGTGGTGCGGCGGGGCTGGATGGACTGAGCGCACATGCTGCGCCTGGTGGATCGGGTTCCCGCGAAGGCAGGAACCCGTTCTTGCATGAGCAGCGCCAGCTCAGGCACGCGCCCCGGCAATATGCTTGGTCGGCTCCCCGCCATTGCGGAAGAACTGCGGCGCCAGCGAGCCCGCGAACATGCCCACGAAAGCGGCCAGCAGCCCGGCCAGCTGGCCCGGGAAGTGCTCGCCCCAGGTGGTCACGCCTTCGAAGAACAGCAGCCACACCACGATGCCCGCGCCGATCGACACGATCGCGCCCTGGGTGGTGGCGCGCCTCCAGTACAGGCCCATCACCAGCGGCACGAAGGCGCCGACCAGGGTTACCTGGTAGGCGCTCGACACCAGTTCGTAGATCGAGGTGCCTTCCATCGCGATCGCATAGGTCAGCACCATGGCCGCGAAGATCACGATGGTCAGGCGCATGGCGAACAGCTTCTGCTTGTCGCTCATGCCCGGACGCAGGTTCTGCAGGATGTTCTCCACAAAACTGGTCGACGGCGCCAGCAGGGTGGCCGAGGAGGTGCTCTTGATCGCCGACAGCAGGGCGCCGAAGAACAGGATCTGCATCACCAGGGGCATCCTGGTCATGATGAAGGTCGGCAGCAGGCGCTGGTAGTCGTTCTTGGCGATGTCCATCGCCGAGTCGCCCATCACCACCACGGCCGCGGCCACGATGAACATCGGGACGAAGGCGAACAGGATGTAGCTGGCGCCGCCGATCACGGCGCCGGTGCGCGCGGTCGGCGCATCCTTGGCCGACATCACGCGCTGGAACACGTCCTGCTGTGGAATCGAGCCGAACATCATGGTGATGGCCGCGCCGATGAAGAACATGATGTCGGTGAAGCTCGGCTCCGGCCACACCCGCCACAGGTCGGCCTGGGTGGCCATCGCCAGCACCTTGTCCGAACCGCCGGCCAGGTCGGCCGCGAAGAAAGCGATGACGGCCAGGCCGATCACCAGCACGATCATCTGGATGAAGTCGGTGATCGCCACGGCCAGGAAGCCACCCACCACCACGTAGATCAGCACCGCCAGGGTGCCGATCACCATGCCGGTGGCCGGCGCCATCGCGCCGCCGGTCAGCACCGTGAACACCAGGCCCAGCGCGGTGATCTGCGCCGCCACCCAGCCCAGGTAGCTGAGGATGATCGCCACCGAGCAGAAGATCTCGATGCCCTTGCCGTAGCGCTGGCGATAGTAATCGCCGATGGTCAGCAGGTTGAGTTTATACAGCTTGGAAGCGAAGAACAGGCCGACCAGGATCAGGCACATGCCGGCGCCGAACGGATCTTCGATGATGGCGTTCAGGCCGCCCTGCACGAACTTGGCGGGCACGCCCATCACGGTCTCGGCGCCGAACCAGGTGGCGAACGTGGTCGTGATCACCATGATCAGGGGCAGGCTGCGGCCGGCCACGGCGAAGTCGGCGGTATTCTTGATCCGCGTACCCGCCCACATCCCGAGCCCCAGCGTGCCGAGCAGGTAAAGCGCGACGAAAACGATCAAAGTGGTGTTCATGCGAGTGGAAGCTCCGGCAGGAGAAGATTGTTGGGCGGAAAATCCGCGATTATAAATGCAGAATCTGGCGCTTGGATCAAGTTTGCTAGTATTTGGAATCAAGTGTTGCTCAACAGGGAGGGAAACTGACATGTCGACCACATCCTGGCACGAACGGGCCGCGCATCTGGCTTGCGACGGCCGCGCTTTCATCGACGGACTCCGCGTCGACGCCCGCTCCGGCGCGCGTTTCGACTGCTTGTCTCCGGTCGACGGCCGCAAGCTGGCCGAGGTCGCGCGCTGCGCTGCGCTCGACGCCGACGCCGCCGTGCGCAGCGCCCGCGCCGCCTTCGACGACCGCCGCTGGGCCGGCATGGCGCCCGCCGCGCGCAAGCGGGTACTGATCCGCTTCGCCGACCTGATGCTGGCGCAGCGCGACGAGCTGGCCTTGCTGGAAACCCTCGACATGGGCAAGCCGATCCGCTACAGCCTGAGCGTGGACGTGCAGCTGGCCCAGAACTGCATCCGCTGGTACGGCGAGGCGATCGACAAGCTCTACGACCAGGTGGCGCCCACCGGCGACGACAGCCTGGCCCTGGTCACGCGCGAACCGGTCGGCGTGGTGGCCGCCATCATTCCCTGGAACTACCCGATGCTGATGGCGGCCTGGAAGATCGGTCCGGCCCTCGCCGCCGGCAACAGCCTGATCCTCAAGCCCTCCGAGAAAGCGCCGCTCAGCTCCCTGCGCCTGGCCGAGCTGGCGCTGGAGGCGGGCGTGCCGCCCGGCGTGTTCAACGTCCTGCCCGGCTATGGCAACGAAGTAGGCAGCGCGCTCGGCCTGCACATGGACGTCGATTGCATCGCCTTCACCGGCTCGACCCGCACCGGCAAGCAGATCGTGCAAATGGCCGGGCAGTCGAACCTGAAGCGCGCCTGGACGGAACTGGGCGGCAAGTCGGCCAACATCGTGTGCGCCGATTGCCCCGACCTGGACGCCGCGGTGGAAAGCGCGATCGGTTCCATCTACTTCAACCAGGGCGAGAGCTGCAACGCGCCTTCGCGCCTGTTCGTCGAGGCATCGATCAAGGATGCCTTCCTGGAAAAGGCGCTGGCGCTGCTGCCGCGCCATGCGCCGGGCGACCCGCTGGAAGAAGCAACGGTCATGGGCGCGATCGTCGACCCGATCCAGATGAAGACGGTGCTCGGCTACATCGAAGACGGCAAGCGCGAGGGCGCGCAGCTGCGCGCGGGCGGCGGTGCGGCCCGGCAGGACAGCGGCGGCCTGTACATCGAGCCGACCCTGTTCGACGGCGTCGAGCCCGGCATGCGCATCGCGCGCGAAGAAATCTTCGGGCCGGTGCTGTCGGTGCTGTCGTTCACCGACCTGGATGAGGCAGTACGCCAGGCCAACGCCACGCCCTACGGCCTGGCGGCGGCCGTGTGGACCGCCGACATGGGCAAGGCGATCCGCACGGCACGCGCCCTGCGCGCCGGCACGGTGCACGTCAACCAGTACGACAACGACGACATCACGGTGCCCTTCGGCGGTTATAAACAGTCGGGCAACGGACGCGACAAGTCGTTGCATGCCTTCGACAAGTACACGGAGCTGAAGACGACCTGGATCCAGGTCGGATAAATTTCCTTATGAAAACAATAAATTCCTGCTGAGTCTGTTTTCGTTCACACAATTGAAGAGTTGTTTGCTTGAGTATAAGTTTTCGAAATACACTGCATTGGCACACATACATATGTGCCAAAAAATTCCAGTCCCAAAGCAGCGGGCACATGACAAGCAGTCAAACGGAGAACACGCAATGGCAAACAAGCACACTCGCGCATCGAAGCCACTCAGTATCTGCCTGACCGCCCTGGTCGCCGCCGGTGTCTTCGGCAGCGCCCAGGCCGCGCCGCCCGAGACCACCCGCGTCATCGTGGCATTCAAGCCGGGATCGGCGGCCAGCATCAAGTCCGCCGTCAGCGCCGCCAAGGGCGCCGTGAAGCATGAGATCTTCGGCATGAACGCCATGGCCGTCGAGGTCCCGGCGGTCGCGCTGAAAGGCCTGGAGAACAACCCGAACGTCGAATACATCGAAGAGGATGCGGTCCGCCGGCCCTTCGCCCTGAGCACCCCGTCGACCGGCACCCCGTACGCGAGCGGCCAGCAGGTCCCCTACGGGATCAAGCTGGTGCAGGCCGACCAGTTGCCGGACACGGTCGCCGCCAACCGCAAGGTCTGCATCATCGACTCGGGCTACGACCGCAGCCACGAAGACTTGTCGAGCAATCCGGTCAGCGGCGACAACGACGCGGGCACCGGCAACTGGTACACCGACGAAAACCACCACGGCACCCACGTGGCCGGCACCATCGCCGCCATCAACAACAGCGGTGTCGGGGTGGTCGGCGTGGCGTCCAACAAGCAGCTCAAGCTGCACATCGTGAAGGTGTTCGGCAAGGACGGCTGGGCCTACTCGTCGACCCTGGCCTCGGCCGCCAACAAGTGCGGCGCGGCAGGCGCCAACGTGATCAGCATGTCGCTGGGCGGCGGCCGCAAGACCACCACCGAGCAGAAAGCCTTCGACACCCTGTTGTCCAAGGGCGTGCTGAGCTTCGCCGCCGCCGGCAACGACGGCAACCGGGTCGTGTCCTATCCGGCCGGCTACGCCAGCGTCGTGATGGTCGGCGCCGTGGACGAGAACAAGCAGTGGGCCAGCTTCTCGCAATACAACAGCTCGGTCGAGCTGGCAGGTCCGGGCGTCAGCGTGCTGTCCACCGTGCCGATGGGCGCGGGCATCGAGGGCGCGCTGACGGTGGGCGGCGTGGCCTATGCCGCCGGCGCCATGGAAGGCTCGCCGGTGAAGAGCGCCAGCGCGCCGCTGTACAACTTCGGCCTTGGCGACAAGACCGACAGCGGCGCGGCGGGCAAGGTCTGCCTGATCCAGCGCGGCAGCGTCGACTTCGCGGTCAAGGTCTCGAACTGCCAGTCCAGCGGCGGCGTGGGCGCCGTGGTGTACAACAACGTGGCGGGCGCCTTCGGCGGCACGCTGGGCACCACCGTGACCGGCATCCCGTCCGTCACCGCCACCGACACCGACGGCGCGGCAATGCTCAAGCAGCTGGGCCAGAGCGCCACCGTGGCGGTGAAGACCACCAACTACGCCTACTACGACGGCACCTCGATGGCGACCCCGCACGTGTCGGCCGTGGCGGCCCTGGTGTGGAGCTACTTCCCGACCTGTACCGCGGCGCAGATGCGCACCTCGCTGAACAACAGCGCGCTGGACCTAGGCAGCGCGGGCCGCGATACCAAGTACGGTTACGGCCTGGTGCAGGCCAAGGCCGCCCATGACCGCATCGCTTCGCTGGGCTGCGGCAAGTAAGTTTTCATTACTGCACACCAAAGGGCGCTGCGGCGCCCTTTTTTGCACCCCGCGTTCCCTTGCGCCATGCCGACTTCAGCCAGAGCAGGACCAGGGCCACGATGACGAAGCGGAAGGCGATCCCGACCAGGCCGGCCTCGGGCCCGTAGGCGCCGCCGCTGAGCCAGGCCGGACCGAGATCCTGCACTTGCTGCACACCGCCCGCGGCCATGCCGCTCACCGGCAAGCCCAGCAGCGGGCCCTGGACGAAGTTCCAGGTGAAGTGCAGGCCGATCGCCAGCCACAGGCTGCCGCCGCACAGGAAAGCGACGCCGTACATCACGCCGCCCAGCGAATTGCCGAGCACCGACAGCAGGCTGGCGCCCGGATTGCTCAGGTGGATGCAGCCGAAGGCGAGGGCCGACAGCAGGATCGCCAGCGCACGGCGCCCGCGCAGCGCCAGCACCAGGCCGGACAGCAGCAGGCCGCGCATCAGCACTTCTTCCTTCACGCTGGCGGCCGCCTTGCCGAGCACCCAGCCGCCGAGTTCTCCCATGGATTGCGCCCGCGCCCCCGCCACCGTGATCGCCCCCACGGCGATCTCGGTCGCAAAGATGCCCAGCATGGCCAGGCCGGCGATCGCGATGCCCGCCGCCAGGTCGCGTCCCGCGCGCCGATCCCAGGCCAGGCCGAGTCCGCGCAATACCGGCCTTCCCTGTGCACGCCAATGGCGTATCGCCAGCGCGCCGAAGCCGAGTGCGGCCACCAGCATTCCCACTTCCACCACCATTCGCAGCATCGTTCGTCCTTCCCCGTTCAAATCGCCATGTCGCGCAGGACTTTCGACGCATCCCGGTTGGCGCCCAGCACCGTGCCGTCGCGCATGTGGATCTGCAGCTGCGACTGTTCGTCCGCGCGCATCGACTCGACGAAGTCGAGGTTGACCAGGGCCGAGCGGTGGATGCGCACGAAGCGCGCCGGATCGAGCTGGGCCTCGAGTTCGGAGATGCCGATGCGCACCAGGAAAGTCTGGCCGCGCGCCACGATCACCGTGTACTTGGAATCGGCCTTCATGTATTCGATCTCGGCGGCGGCAAGCGGGAAGATGCGGCCGCGGTCGCGCACCAGGATGCGTTCCAGCCGGGCCGGCGCCGCGCCGCCCGCCGCCCGCGTCAGGGCGCTGTCGAGCGTGTCGCGCGCCTGGGCCGCGCCGTCGAGCAGGCGCGCCACCGCCGCCGCGAAGCGCGCCTGGGTGAAGGGCTTGAGCAGGTAGTCGACCGCGTGCAGCTCGAAGGCGGTCACGGCGTACTGGTCGTAGGCGGTGGTGAACACGATCTGCGGCAGGTAGTCGAGCCGGCGCAGCACCTCCAGGCCGGTCATCTCGGGCATCTGGATGTCCATGAACACGACCTCGGGCCGCAGGCGCGTGATCCGCACCAGGGCTTCGGCGCCGTTGGCGGCCTCGCCCACCAGGCGCAGGCCGGGATGGGCGTAGATGGCGTCGCGCAGCAGGTCGCGCGCCAGCGGTTCGTCTTCGGCGAAGAAGGCGGTTTTGGTGCTCATGTTCATATCACGCGTAGCTTTCTTCAGGGGCTGCGGGAATCGTCACCGACACGCAGAAGCCTTCGCCCGGCGCGCTCTTGACGCGCAAGGCGGCGCGGCTGCCGTAATCGAGCTGCAGGCGGCGCTCGATGGTGCGCAGGCCGAGGCCGGTCGCGGCGGCGAGCGCCGCCGGATCGGCGCCGGGGCCGGTGTCGCGCACCGTCATGCTCAGGACGCCCGTGTCCGGATCGCGCCGGGTGCGGATCTGCAGGATGCCGGGCCGGCTGTGCGGGTTGAAGGCGTGCTTGATGCTGTTCTCGACCAGCGGCTGCAGCGACAGGGCCGGCAGCGCATGGTCGCCGGCGTCGTCGTCGAGGTCCCACTCGACGTGCAGGCGCTCGCCCAGGCGCAGCTGCTCCAGCTCGAGGTAGTCGCGCACGAAATCCAGTTCGGCGGCGAGGGTCACGCGGTCGCTGCCGCTGCGCTCGGTGTCGAGCACGTAGCGCAGCATGTCCGAGAACTGGAACAGCGCGGTCTCGGCGGCGGCCGGGTTGCGCTGGGTGAGCGCGATGATCGAGTGCAGGGTGTTGAACAGGAAGTGCGGGTTGAGCTTGTTGCGCAGGGCGCTCAGCTCCGAGGCGATCACCAGGTTCTGCGCCTCCTTCATCGCCAGCGCCTGGCGGTGCGCCGCTTCGGCGGCGCGGATCAGGTGGAAGATGCCGGCGCCGAGCAGGTAAGTCATCACGTGGTAGAGCAGCGGCCAGACGTACCAGCTGACCGGCCTGTTGGCGTGGAAGCTCATCCAGAAGGGCGTCTGCGACACCACCGAGAAGGTAAAGGCGGCCGCCACGTGGATGCCGATGACGGTGGGGAGGCGGTAGCCGCGGCGCCCGAGGAAGCCGGTCAGCGGCCAGGCCAGCGTCAGCAGGATGGCCGAGGGGAACAGGCTGGCGAAGGTCAGCAGCCAGCGGCCCGTGTCCAGGCGGCCGGCGGCGACCAGGTCGAGCTGGTCGGCGAAGGACAGGAAAAGCCCGTACACCACCCAGCTGGCAATGTAGATCCGCCACATCAGGGAAAGACGGGCCGGTTTGGAAGGCGAAGTAGTCATGCCGGGAGTATCGCGCCGGCGGGGATGCAGCGGGCCCGCCATGTCACGGATTGCAGGATTCGGGAACCCAAATGCGGAAACGCGGCGCCGGCCGTCTGCATCGGCGGCTCAGGGGCAGGGCAGGGTGATCGTCAGCCGGGTGCGGTCCTGGCCGGTCTCCATGCTCACGCTGCCGCCCTGCACCTCGGCCATCAGGCGGATCGAGTAGGTGCCCAGGCCGTTGCCGCCGATCTTGCTCGACGGTGCGTACTTCTCGAAGAAGCGTTCGCGCGCCGCCTGCGGCACCTCGCCGGCATTGTCGACCATGACGTGCAGGTTGCCATAGCCCGGCGCGATGTTCACGCTCACGCGGCCGCCCGGCGGCGAGGCCTCGATCGCGTTCTTCAGCACGTTGTTGAACAGCGAATAGCACAGCAGCGGCTCGCCCAGGCACAGTACGCCCTCGGGCTGGTCGAAGTCGACCGCGACCTCGTGGCTGTCGACGGCGAACGTGACCTGCCGGCAGACCCGCTGCAGCATCTCGCCCAGGTCGAAGGCCTGCAGCGCCGGCTGGTAGCTGCCTTGTTCCATCCGGTAGACGTCGAGGCTGCGGTTGATCATCTCGAGCGCATTCTCGGCCGCGGTCTCGATCATGTGGGCCTGCTCGCGCTGGCCCGGCGTGAGCGGACTGACCAGGAGCGCCTGGCTGCCGTGCAGGGCGACCACGATCGGGCTTTTCAGGTCGTGGCGCGTGATGCGCTCGACGTCCTCGCGCAGGCGGGCGTTCTCGATCAGCAGTTCGTTCTGGCGCTTGATGTCCTGCATGGCGGTGGCCAGCAGCAGGTGGGCCGACAGGCGCGCCTTGAGGATGGTCGGGTCGGCCGGCTTCGACACGTAGTCCACCGCGCCCAGGCGCAGGCCGGCCACCACGTCCTCGCTGCCGTCGCGCGCCGACAGGAAGATGATCGGGATGTGCGCGGTCTTCGGGTTGGCCTTCAGCTGGCGGCAGGTCTCGAAGCCGTCCATGACCGGCATCATGATGTCGAGCAGGATCAGGTCGATGTGGAAGGCGTCCGCGATCTCGAGCGCCTTCCTGCCGCTGATCGCGACCTTGATCGCATACTCGTCCTTCAGCACGCCGGCCAGCACCTCGATGTTGGTCGGGATGTCGTCCACGATCAGCACCGTGGATTTCCTGACCCGCTCGCCGATCGGCGCGTCCAGGCCGATCACGTTCGATTCGGGCAGCAGGGCGGGCGCGGGCGGCGCCGGCGTCGGCGTCGGGGCCGGCGCGGGTGTTGCCGGTGCGGCCGCGGGTGTTGTCGAACCCGGACGCGCGAACGGGCCGGGCGCGCTCTCCAGTTGCACGCCCAGCATGCTCATGAACTTGCAGGCGAAGCTGTGCACCGTGAAGGGCTTGATCATGTACGCGCTCACGCCGGCCTGCAGCGCGGTGCGCACCGACTGCGGGTTGGCTTCCGCGGTCAGCATCATGAACGGTGTCTTCGCATAGCGATGGTCGCCGCGCATCCACTTGAGCAGGTCGATCCCGCTCATGATCGGCATGCCCCAGTCGCCCACCACGATGTCGATCTGCTGCTTGCGCATGAGATCCTGCGCGGTCTTGCCGTTATCGGCCTGGAACACGTTCAGGAAGCCGAGTTCCGCCAGCACCTGGCGCACATGGGTGCGGATCAGCAGGTAGTCGTCGACGATGAGAATGGCAGCGGACTTGTCCATGATGTTTCTCTCACTAAAGTAGATAAAGTTTAGCAACTTCTTGGCAAGCCGGATACGGCTGAGGAGGCAGTTTGTTGTATGCATGACAGCAATATCTTCCGCCGGGGGCGGCAGGTTTTGCCTGTGCCTGCGCGTTTATGCGAGCTCATGTAGAGTAATGCGGATTCATCGTCGCGCTCGAAGCCGCCCCCCTTCCGACACCATTGCCCGCCTGCGCCAGGCGCATCCCGGGCTCGACCTTCAACCGGCAACACAGACCCACGCATGACCCCGCATCCTTCTTCGTTCTCGGCCGCCCGCTGGTCGATCTCGACCGTTTTCCTGCTCAACGGCGCCGGCATCGGCCTGTGGGCCGCGCATGTGCCGGTGGTGCAGGCGCGCGCCGGCATCGACACGGCCACGCTGTCGATGGTCCTGCTCACCATCGCGGCCGGCGCGCTGGTGGCGATGCCCCTGATGGGCGGCCTCACCGCGCGCTGGGGCACACGCCGCATGACGCTGCTTTCCGGCTTCGCCTTTGCCGCGCTGCTGGCCGCGGTGATGGGCGTGAGCGACCTGCGCCTGCTGTTCCCGGCCGCGTTCGCGTTTGGGGTCAGCAACGGCGCGCTCGACGTGGCGATGAACGCCAACGCCAGCGAAGTCGAGACCGCGCGCGGCCGGCCCACGATGTCGTCCTTCCACGGCTTCTACAGCCTCGGCGGCCTGCTCGGCGCGGCGCTGGGCGGCGCGATCGTCGGCCAGGGCTGGGGCGACGGCCGCGGCGCCCTCGCCATGGGTATCGCCACCGCAGTCGCGCTGGCGCTGGCCGCGCCGCGCGTGATGGCCTTCACGCCGACCCATGAAGCGGGCAGCCACTTCCAGCTGCCGCGCGGCGCGGCGCTCAGCCTGGGCCTGCTGGCGCTGCTGTGCTTCGCGGTGGAAGGCGCGCTGGTGGACTGGAGCGCCCTCTTGATGCAGGAGCGCACCGGCGCCGCCCCGGCGCAGGCGGCGCTCGCCTATTCGGCCTTCTCGGTCGCGATGGCGGCCTGCCGCTTCGCGGGCGACCGCCTGATCCTGCGCGTCGGCGCGCTGCGCGTGATGGTGCTGGGCGGACTGGCCATGTTCGCGGGCCTGGCTACGGCAGTGCTGAGCACGCACTTCGCCTTGTCGGCGGCCGGCTTCGCCCTGATCGGCATCGGCGCGGCCAATGTGGTGCCGCTGCTGTTCGGCGCCGCCGCGCGCATCCCGGGCATGAGCGCGGGCGCCGGCGTGGCGGCGGTGGCGACGCTGGGCTACGGCGGCCTGCTGCTGGCGCCGCCGGTGCTGGGCTATATCGCTGCGCAGGCCAGCATCATGGTGGCGCTGGGGGTGTTGTCGCTGTCGGGGCTGGTGATCGCGATGAGCGCCGGCGTCATCAGGCGCCGGACCTAGAACGCAAACCGCCTGCTTTCGCAGGCGCCTGGTTCGCGGTGACGGGAGTCAGAAGATGAAGTCGCTCATCACCGGAATCGCCGTGTTGCCGTACATGGCAAACACCATGTCGGTGCCGCTGGTGTAGTTGCCGTCGCCGTCGACGTCCACCAGCATCCAGCCATCGTCCACGCCCCACATGGCGAAGGCGATCGAGCGGTTGGTGCCGTTATCGTTGAACACGCCGATGCCGTCCTTGAGCGTGGATTGCAGGATGTGGTCGGTGTTCGACGCCACGGCGAGCTTGGCGAAGCCTTCGCGGTTGGCGCCGGCCGCCAGGTGCAGGCCGGACAGGTCGATCTTGTCGACGCCGACCTGGAAGTCGTAGATCGTGTCGAAACCATTGACCTGCTTGCTGTTCTGGGTCGCCCAGATCAGCTGCGAATCGCTGGCCTTCGTGAACTTGATGACGTCCTTTGCCTGCTCGTAGCGGTACAGCAGCACCTCGTCCCTGCCGGCGTTGCCCTGGAAGACCACGCCGGTATCGGTGGCCTGGTACACGTCGATGCCCTGGCTGCCGATGTAGTTCAGCGGCGTCTTGGCGGCGCCGGCGCTGCGGGCCACGCCGTCGATGTACACGTTGCCGGTCGAGCCGGATGCGTCCAGGGTCGTCAGCGTGTCCGAGGTGATCCGGGTGATGTCCAGGCTCGCATTGCCCGTCACCAGGACCGTCTTGCTGCCCTCGGCGCGCAGGTAGGAGAAACCGTTCACGTAGTCGGCCGCCACGCGGGCTTCGTTGTTGGGCGTCGCCGGGTTGTCGGCCTCGACCTTGTTGACGGTCGAATGCAGGGTGATGGTCTCGATGCCGCTGGTTTCCATCGTGTTGGCCTGCACCTGGCCGGTGATCCTGCCTTCGGCGCCGGCGTCGTTCGCGGTCATGCTGATGGTCAGCCTGTCGTTGGCGCCGGAGGTATCCTTCATGGTGAACTTGATGTCGGCGCCGATCACCAGCTGGTCCGCCGGCTTGCCGGTGAGGTCGAGGTTGATATCCTGGCTGACCATCTCGATCACCGAGTCGGCCCTGCCATTGGTGAAGGTCACCGGGCCGGTCAGGCGCGCATGGGTGTGCAGGGTGGTGACGCTGCCGACGCGGTCGAGGTCATACGTGCCCTTGCCGCTCGAAAAGTCCAGGACCTCGAAGTTGCTGTAGACCGGCGCGCCGCTGCTGCCCAGCAGGGCGGCGTCCTTGATCACGATGGTATCGCGGCCCGCGCCGGCGTCGACCCTGGCGCCGCTCAGCGCGAGCTGGGCGAAGTCGTAGTGGTCGTCGCCGGCGCCGAGATCGACCACCGCGTTGTTGGCCAGCGCACCGAGCATGGTGAGCTTGTCGACCCCCGAGCCGCCCTTGAGCGACAGACCTGCCGCGCTGGCTACCACCAGCGTGTTGGCGCCGCTCGACTGCGCGGCGTCGATGCTGGTCAGGGAAGCGATGCCGGAGAGATCGGCGCTGAAGCTGCCGCCGCCTTTCAGGCTGATGCCGGCCAGCTTGTCGTCCGCAGCGAGGGCGGTCGTGGTCAGGCGCAGGGCGCTGGCGTTGTCGATGTTCAGGGTAGTCGCCTTGGCGATGGCCAGGTTGACGTTCGATCCGGCGCCGTCGTCGCCGTCGCCGACCTTCAGGTTCACGGTCCGGGCGTTGGCGTCCGCGATGGTCGCGCCCTGGCCGACGCCGTTCAGGTACAGGGCCAGGGTGTGGTCCACGGTGCTGTTGTTGATGGTGGCGGCCTGCGAGCTGTTGGCCAGGCCCACCGTGGCCAGCGCATTGCCGTTGAGCGTGGCCGCCGCCGTGTGGCCGCTCACATACACGGCGTGGCCGCCCTGGGTGGTGACGGCGCCGCTGCTGGTCCCGACGTGCAGTTCGACCGCATCGGTCACCTTCACGTTGACGGGCCCGGCGGCGGCAACGGCCACCTCGCGCAGGTCGGCAAATCCCGACAGGTCGTAGGCGCCGGCATTGCCGACACCACCCTCGGTGATGAGGACGAGCTCCTGGATATTGGTCAGGGCGACGCCGTTCGGTCCGCCGGTCGCCAGCGCACCGCCCTGGTCGGTCACGAACAGGCTGTTGTAGCCGCCGCCGCCGTGCAGGCTGTCGCCGGCCGAGAGGGTAGCGGCGGTCGCATGGAAGCTGTCGTCGCCGCCGCCGCCCTTGAAGGCCACGCCGGCATCGGCGCCGGCGCTCAGGGTGAAGACGATCGGCGCCTTGCTGGCCGCGACGAATTCCGCGGTCGCGCTAGTCAGTTTGGCCACGGCGTCGCCCAGCGAGGCGTCGGTGGTGACCGAGGAAACCAGCTGCTTGGCGAATGCCAGCGCGTCGGTGCCGTTGTAGGCGGCCTTCTCGGGATGCACGTCGAGCGCGCCGGTGAAGCTGGTCGCGTACTTGACCTTGTTCTGGAAGGCGACCAGGTCGGCGCCCTGTGCGCCGCCGGCGATGGCGGTCACCACGCCGTCGACGCTGATCTGGTGCTTGTCGAGCGCATTGGCCCAGTAATCCAGGCCCGCCGGTTCGCCGTCGCGGCCGAACAGGTTGCGGTAGACGGTATTGACCACGGTGCGGTTGTCCTTGCCGCCGTAGACCGAGACGTACTCGCTCGACGAGGCGAAGGCGGCGGAGACGGCGGAGGTGTCTCCGCCCTGGGCGTCGACCACGCCCTGCCAGAATGCCAGGCCGGCCGGGTCGGCGGGGCGGTTGTAGTAGGCGACGTACAGTTGTTGGATCGCGTTTTCGTAGTTGGCCATGCTGTGCTCCAGATCGTTCGGTTCGTCAGGGGCGACAGTCATTGCCTCGCCCGATGAGAAACATTCTGGCATGGGCTTTTCGCGATTACCGCCCCCAGCCGAGGGGGAAAGCAGGCAGGCCGTATTCGGGTATGCACCCCGTATGCATGCGCTGCGCCGCGGCGTCCGGCGCGCGAGCGGGCCGGTTATACTCGCGGCGGCATTGCGCCATTCGCGATCAACTTACAAGGAGGAGCACCGATGTTCAGTCATGTCATGGTAGGGTCGAACGATATCGAGCGGTCGAAGCGTTTCTACAACGCCGTACTGGGAACCCTCGGGGTCGGCGAACCCTTCGAGAACAAGGCGCCGACCGGCCATGCCCGGCTGTTCTACCGGCACGATGGCGGCAGCTTCTGCGTGTCGGAGCCGATCAACGGCGAACCGGCGAGCTTCGCCAACGGCGGCACGATCGGCTTCAAGTGCAGCTCGCCGGAACAGGTGCGGCAGTTCCACGACGTGGCGATTGCGCACGGCGGCAGCAGCTGCGAAAACCCGCCGGGCCTGCGCGAAGGGAGCCTGGGCACGATGTACCTGGCCTACGTGCGCGATCCGGACGGGAACAAGCTGTGCGCCCTGCACCGCCCGAAATGAGCCGGCCTGGCGCGCCGCGCTAGCCGTAGCTGCGCAGCACCGTGTAGACCCCGTTTTTCGATTCGACCAGGGCATAGCCGCGCACGTCCCACAGGACCGGCGCGCCGTCCTGCGGCACGGTGGCGCCGCCGGCGCGGCGCGCCATCGTCACGTGCGGACGGTAGCGGCGCGCTTCCGGCTGCAGGCCGAGCGCCAGCAGCGCATCCGACAGGCGCGCGTGCAGGGCCGCGAGGGCGGGCGGGGTGAGGTCCGGCTCGAGCACCGCGATTCCGTTATGCCATAGCGTGGCGTGGGTGAGGGCGAGCTGGAAGGGTTCGAAGGGGACCGCGACAGCTTCCAGCAGTTCCGGCAGGCGCTCGCTCGGCAGGCCGCCGAGGAAGTGCAGGGTGAGGTGCAGCTTGTCGGCATGGACGGGCGCGGCGCCCTTCGGCCAGCCCCAGGCGTCGCGCCACTGCAGCAGCTGGTGGCGCAGGGCGGGATCGGGCCACAGGGCCAGGAACAGGCGGGTGGTGGAGGGCTTCGCCTGCTCGTCCATGCCGCCCTCTTAGAAGCAGTGCTCCGGCGCCGGGAAGCTGCCGTCCTTGACCGCCGCCACGTAGCTGCCGACGGCGGCATCGATGCTGGTCTGGCCTTCCATGAAGTTGCGCACGAAGCGCGCCTTGCGGCCCGGGAAGACGCCCAGCAGGTCGTGCATCACCAGCACCTGGCCGGAGCAGTCCGGACCGGCGCCGATGCCGATGGTCGGAATCGACAGCAGCTCGGTGACCTCCTTGCCGAGTGCGGCCGGGATGGCTTCCAGCACCACCAGCGAGGCGCCGGCCGCCTGCAGCGCCAGGCCGTCGGCCTTGAGCTGCTCGGCCGCGGCGTCGGTCTTGCCCTGTACCTTGAAGCCGCCGAAGGCGTGCACGAACTGCGGGGTCAGGCCGATGTGGGCGCACACCGGGATGCCGCGCTCGACCAGGAAGCGCACGGTCTCGGCCAGCCAGGCGCCGCCCTCGATCTTGACCATCTGGGCGCCGGCGCGCATCAGCGTGACGGCGTTGTTGTAGGCCTCGACCGGGGTCGTGTAGCTGCCGAAGGGCATGTCGGCCAGCACCAGGGCCAGCTTGTTGCCGCGCGCGACAGAGGCCGTGTGGTAGGCCACGTCGGCCACCGTCACCGGCAGGGTCGAATCGTAGCCGGCGCAGACCATGCCGAGCGAATCGCCGATCAGCAGCACGTCCACGCCGCAGCGGTCCATCAACGAAGCGAAGCTGGCATCGTAGGCGGTCAGCATCGCGATCTTGTCGCCAGCCGCGCGCATGGCCAGCAGCGAGGGCGCGGTCACGGCCTTGCGCACCGGCTTGGGTGCATCGTTGGCGGCTGGGTCCTGGCCCTGCAGATAAGCGCTCATGGGTATCCTTTTAAGACGGTCGTACGGAAACGCGTAGTGTAATGCGCCGGCGGCAAACGTGCAGGTGCCGGTTCAGGAACGGAAGATGAAGTACACCGCACCCACCAGGCACAGCGCCGCCCAGACGTAATCGAGCTTGAACGGCTGGTCCATGTAGAACATGGCGAAGGGCACGAACACGCTGAGCGTGATCGCTTCCTGCATGATCTTCAGTTGGGCCAGGCTGAATTGCGTGTGGCCGATGCGGTTGGCCGGTACCTGCAGCAGGTATTCGAACAGGGCGATGCCCCAGCTGACCAGGGCCGCGACGTACCAGGCCCGGTTGTTGAGGTTCTTCAGGTGGCCGTACCAGGCGAAGGTCATGAAGATGTTCGACAGCACCAGCAGGCCGGCGGTCTGGAACCAGACGGGCAGCGCCATGTTCAGCCGATCTTCTCGACGGCCTGGCTGGCGACCAGCGGCAGGTAGTCGCGCACCGGGCCCACGCCGGGGATGACCAGATCGGGGTTGACTTCGGCCAGCGGCGCCAGCACGAAGCCGCGCTCGTGCATGCGCGGGTGCGGCACGGTGAGCGTGTCGGTGGCGATGATCTGGTCGCCGTACAGCAGCAGGTCGAGGTCGAGCGTGCGCGGGGCGTTGCGGTAGGGGCGCTCGCGGCCGTGCGCCTGTTCGATGTCCTGCAGCGCCTGCAACAGCGCGTGGGGGGCGAAGGCGGTGTCGATGCAGGCCACCGCGTTGATGTAGTCGGGACCGCTGGCGTCGACCGGCGCGGTGCGGTACAGGCCGGACGTTTCGATAGTCGTCGAACCGTCCAGCAGGGACAGGCGGCGCAACGCGTCCAGCACGTTGCCCCGGGCGTCGCCCAGGTTGGCGCCGATGCCGACGTAGGCGATCATTCCTCGCCGCCGCCCTGTGCCTGGGTTGCGGTGGCGCCTTCGCCACCGCCGCTATTGCCGCGGCGCGGGCCACGGCGCGGCGGGCGCTTGCGCTTCTGCCCTCCCTGGCCCGGTTCGCCGCGCTCGCGCTGGCTGGCGGCCGCCAGCAGGGCTTCGCGCTCGCCGCCTTCGGCCGCATAGAACGCGGTCCACCATTCGCCAACCTCGCCCGGCAGCTCGCCCGATTCGCAGCGCAGCAGCAGGAAGTCGTAGCCGGCGCGGAAGCGCGGGTGCTCGAGCAGCTTGAACGGCGCCTTGCCGGTGCGGCGCTCGAAGCGCGGCTGCATGGCCCAGATGTCGCGCATGTCGGTGGCGATGCGGCGCTGCAGGGCCAGGTTCTCGGTCTGGGTTTCCAGCACGTCGTCGGCCGCCAGGTGCAGGGCCGGAATCGGCGCTTCGCCGGCGGCGCGGTAGGCGTTCCACTTCTCCAGCACCTGGTGCCACAGCAGCGAAGCGAACAGGAAGCCGGGCGAGACGCCCTTGCCGGCCTTGACGCGGACGTCGGTCGACTCCAGCGCCAGGGTGACGAACTTCATGCCGATCGGCTGTTCCAGCACCACGTCCAGCAGCGGCAGCAGGCCGTGGTGCAGGCCGGCCGAACGCAGCTCCTTCAGGCAGGCCAGCGCGTGGCCCGACAGCAGGAGTTTCAGCATTTCGTCGAACACGCGCGCCGCCGGCACGTTGTCGATCAGCGGGGCCATCACGGGAATCGGCGCGCGCGTGGTCGGCTCGATGGTGAAGCCGAGCTTGGCGGCGAAGCGCACCACGCGCAGCATGCGCACCGGGTCTTCGCGGTAGCGCGCTTCCGGCACGCCGATGATGCGCAGCAGCTTGGCGCGGATGTCCTCGATGCCACCGTGGTAGTCGAGCACCGTCTGGGTCGCCGGGTCGTAGTACATCGCATTGATGGTGAAGTCGCGGCGCGCCGCGTCCTCGTGCTGCGGACCGAAGTTGTTGTCGCGCAGGACCCGGCCGTGTTCGTCCTTGGGCGCGTTGTCGCTGCCGTTGCCGCGGAAGGTGGTCACCTCCAGCAGGTCCTGGCCGAACATCACGTGCACGATCTGGAAGCGGCGCCCGATGATGAAGGCGCGCCGGAACAGGCGCTTGACCTGCTCGGGCGTGGCGTCGGTGGCGATGTCGAAGTCCTTGGGCTTCACGCCCAGCAGCAAGTCGCGCACGGCGCCGCCGACCACGAAGGCCTGGAAGCCGGCTTCCTGCAGGGTCTGGGTGACCGTGATCGCGTTGCGCGACACGTTGCGCGGGTCGATCTTGTGCTCTTCCGGACCGAGGATGACGGGCTGGGTCGGGTCGCGGCCGTCGTCTTTTACGCCGAGGATCTTGCGGATGAATTTCTTAATCATTGAACAGATGAATGGTTGGCCAACCCTGCGATTGCGCGTGGGCGGCGAGCTTGGCGCTCGGGTTGGTGGCGACCGGATGGCTGACGATCGAGAGCAGCGGCAGGTCGTTGTACGAGTCGCTGTAGAAGTGGCAGCGCTCGAACGCCTCGAAGGTATGGCCGAGGCGCGCCAGCCAGGCGTGCATGTGCGTGATCTTGCCCGGGCCCGAGGTCGGGGTGCCGGCCAGCTTGCCGGTCAGCTGGCCCGCGGCGTCGTATTCCGGCATCGCGCCGATGTGGTGCTCGACGCCGAAGCGCGCGGCGATCGGCGCGGTGATGTAGTGGTTGGTGGCGGTGATGATCGCCACCAGGTCGCCGGCGTCCTGGTGCTCGCGCACCAGCTTCAGGGCCTGGGGCTTGATCGCCGGCTCGATCACCTCGGCCATGTAGCGGGCGTGCAGGGCGTCCAGTTCGGCGCGCGGAAAGCGTGCCAGGGTGCCGAGGGCGAATTCCAGGTACTCGACCGGGTCGAGGACACCGGCCTGGTACTGGGCGAAGAATTCGTCGTTGCGGCGGCGGAAGGCGGTTTCGTCTACCGCGCCGATGCGGACCAGGAACTCGCCCCATTCGTAGTCCGAGTCGATCGGCAGCAGGGTGTGGTCGAGGTCAAACAGCGCAAGGTTTTTCATTCTTTCGGTTCCGACTGCTGGTTTTCTTGCAGCAACAAATCACGCAGCAGCGGCAGGGTGACGGGACGCTGGGTCTCGAGCGAATACTGGTCGAGGGCGTCCAGCATCGTCGCCAGCGACCGCATGTCGCGCTTGAAGTGAGACAACAAATAGGGTAACACGCTCGCGGACAGCGTCAAACCGCGCGCTTCGGCGGCCTGGGTGAGCGCGGCGATCTTTTCGTCGTCCGACAGGCCCTTGATCTGGTACACCAGGCCCCAGCCCATGCGCGTGCGCAGGTCTTCGCGCACCCCCAGCACGCCCGGCGGCACCGGGCCGGTGCTGACCATGTAGGCGCTGTGCTCGCGGATCTGGTTGAACAGGGCGAAGGCGTCGATCTGGCGCTGCGGCGAGAGGCGGTCGCAGTCGTCAAGCAGATACAGCGTCACGTCATCGGTGTGCACGAACTGCTCTGCCGGGGCGTCGAAGGGGATGTAGCGCGATGCCGGGCTGGCCGCCAGCGCCTGCAGCAGGTGGGTCTTGCCGGCGCCGGTGTCGCCCCACAGGTAGGCGAAATGCTCGCGCGAAGCACGCTGCGCGAACTGGTGCATCAGGTGCGCCAGTTCGGCATTCTCGCCCACCTGGAAGGTGTCGAGGCTGTGCGCCGGCTCGGCGCCTAAATCGAGCACCAGTTGTTTCATCGCGTCGGGCTCAGGAGAATTGGCATGCGTGTTCTTGTTATCTGGGCGTTCTTGCCAACAAAATGGGCAATCGAACAGGTGGCAACTGGGACAAACCGGCATAAACGGTTTGGACAAGGGCCGTTTTGCTAAAATAACGGATTGACCAAGGTTTGACGGTCTGCCGCCCCCTATTTTACCGCCTCCGCTGCCAAATACCATGAGCCAACCATCTAATGTTTCCCTCTCCTACCGCGACGCCGGTGTCGACATCGACGCAGGCGACGCCCTGGTCGAAGCGATCAAGCCGTTTGCCAAGCGCACCATGCGCGAAGGCGTACTCGGCGGCATCGGCGGCTTCGGCGGGCTGTTCGAGATCAGCAAGAAGTACAAGGAGCCGGTGCTGGTGTCGGGCACCGACGGCGTCGGCACCAAGCTCAAGCTCGCCTTCGAGCTGAACCGCCACGACACGGTCGGCATCGACCTGGTCGCCATGAGCGTCAACGACATCCTGGTGCAGGGCGCCGAGCCGCTGTTCTTCCTCGACTACTTTGCCTGCGGCAAGCTGGACGTGCCGACCGCCACCGCCGTGGT
This sequence comes from Massilia sp. X63, assembly GCF_041023745.1. Taxonomy (NCBI): domain Bacteria; kingdom Pseudomonadati; phylum Pseudomonadota; class Betaproteobacteria; order Burkholderiales; family Oxalobacteraceae; genus Massilia; species Massilia sp. X63. The sequence continues at coordinate 456,478 of NZ_JBFTEF010000002.1, read as the reverse complement.
CAAGGGCATCGCCCAGGGCTGCGAACAGTCGGGCTGCGCCCTGCTGGGCGGCGAAACCGCCGAGATGCCGGGCATGTACCCGGACGGCGAATACGACCTGGCCGGCTTCGCCGTCGGCGCGGTGGAAAAATCGCAGCTGATCGACGGTTCCAGGATCACCCCGGGCGACGTGGTGCTGGGCCTGGCCTCGTCGGGCATCCACTCCAACGGCTACTCGCTGGTGCGCAAGATCATTCAAGTGGCCAAGCCCGACCTGGAAGCCGACTTCCACGGCCGCAAGCTGGCCGACGTGCTGATGGCGCCGACCCGCATCTACGTCAAGCCGCTGCTGGCCCTGATGCAGTCGATGGAAGTGAAGGGCATGGTGCACATCACCGGCGGTGGCCTGGTCGAGAACATCCCGCGCGTGCTGGCCGAGAACCTGACCGCGGTGCTGGACGCCAGGTCGTGGACCATGCCGCCGCTGTTCCAGTGGCTGCAGCAGCATGGCGGCGTGGCCGACGCCGAGATGCACCGCGTGTTCAACTGCGGCATCGGCATGACCGTGATCGTGTCCAAGGAAAACGCGGACGCCGCGATGGCCCAGCTGCAGGCGGCCGGCGAGACCGTGTACCGCATCGGCGAGATCCGCGCGCGCGAAGAAGGCCAGGCGCAGACGGTCGTGCAGTAAGCACCTCGTCGTGTCGGGTAGAACGGGCGCCGCGGCGCCCGTTTTTTTTGGGGTGACCGCGCTACTTGTTTACCGCGCCGGCGCCGATGTTCCGGTCGAGGAAGCGTTCGACCCGGCCCCAGAAGTCGACGTTGTTCTTCTCCAGCGACCAGCCGTGGCCTTCTTCCGGATACTCGACCCACTCGACGTTCTTGTTGGTCTTCATCAGGGCGTCGCGAAACAGGGTACCGTGGTTGATCGGCACGCGCCGGTCGACCCCGCCGTAGGCCAGCAGCACGGGCCGGGTGATGCGGGCCGCCTGCTCGATCGGCGAGGTAGCCTTGAACTGGGCTGCGTCCTTGACCGGATCGCCGATCATTTCCGGCATGCCGTAGGCCTTGAATTCATCCGAGGTGTCGTTGGTGAAGTTCCAGCCGCCGTTGTACAGCAGGTTGATGTCGGTGACGCCGACCCAGTTGATGCCGCACTTGTACAGCTCGGGATCTTTCACCAGTCCCATCAGGGTGGCGTAGCCGCCGTAGCTGGCACCGGCGATGCACACGCGCGAACCGTCGGCGATGCCCTGGCCGACCGCCCAGCGCACGCCGTCGGCAATGTCGTCCTGCATCGCCAGACCCCACTGCTTGAAGCCGGCCTTGAAGTGCCGGATGCCGAAACCCAGGCTGCCGCGGAATTCCGGTTCCAGCACGGCGTAGCCGCGCGAGGCCAGGAACTGCGACGCCGGGTTCCAGCCCCAGGAAGTGCCGCGCACGTAAGGGCCGCCGTGGACCAGCATCACCATCGGCAGGTTCTTCTTCGCGCCGCCGGCCGGCAAGGTGAGCAGGGCTGGAATCTCGAGTCCGTCGCGCGCCTTGTAGCGCACGAATTGCTGGCGGCCCATCTGGGACGGCTTGATGTCCGGCCTGACGTCGGCGATCTTGTTCAGCTGCCTGGTCTCGATGTTGTACAGCGAGTAGATGCCGGAGACGGCATCCGAATAGGAACGCACCAGCACCCAGGGCGACTCGCTGCGCGCCGGCACCGTCACCATATTGATTGTGGCCGGCAGTAGCTTGTCCAGCTCGACCTGCATCGCCTTCATGCGCGGGTCGAACCATTCGTTCGATACCGCATCGGTGCGGAAACTGATGCCCAGCACCTTGTCGCGATTGACGATCAGGCCGCCGTCGAAGTCGAAGCCGGCAGTCATGATCAGCGGCTGCGGATCGATCTTGCCCGTGGCGACATCGAAGACGTGGACCGCCGTCGTATCGCGTCCGCCGCTGCGCGCCAGCACATACAAATTGCCCTCGGGAGTGAAGCCGAGCGGCTGCAGCGCCTTGTTGCCGTCGCCGTAGGCGGGATAGCTGGCCAGCACGCGCCAGGCGCCGCTTGCCGGGTCGCGGTAATGCAGCGTGACGGTATCCTTATCGAAGCTCGACGCCAGGCGCGGCTCGCCCTTGTGGTCGAGCATCCAGCCACGCACGTTGCCCGGCCGCGGCACGGTCTGTGCAAAGCCGGTCAGGGTGTTCAGGCGAAGCAGGTCGACGCTGCGCACGTCGCCCGCGGTATCGAAATTCGGGCTGGTGACATACACATGGTCCGATTCGCGCGTGCCGGATTGGCCGAGCAGGTAGGTATGCCAGGGCAGGACCTTGCGGGCGGCCCGCGTGCCGCGCGTACTGCCCCAGCCGGTGCGGTCCGCCAGTTCGACGAATTTCTGCCCGTCGCGGTTGATCGCATATAAGCCGGGCGCGTAGCGCTTGTTGCCGAGGCCGACGTTCTTTTCCTGGGTGGTGAAGACCAGGCGTTCGTTGTTGATCCAGCGGATGTCGCCCACGTCCGCATCGTCGTACGAGGCAATTACCTTGGCGCTGTTGTTCGACAGGTCGACCACCGCCAGGGAGTCGCGCTTGCCCGGCGCACCCAGACGTACGGCCAGGAAATGGGCGTCCGGCGACAGCACGGCGCCGCCGAACGGCGAATTGCCGAAGAAGCTGGCGATGGATGGCAGTGCGGCCTGCACCTGCGCTTGTGTCTGCGCATCGGCATGGGCCGGCAGCGTGCAGGCAAATGCAGCGGCGCAGGCCAGTGCCGAGCCGCGCAGCGAGCGGAATAAAGAGCTGGTCATGTATCTCTGTTTAATTGTCGTCATGAAAATGGGGAGGAATCCCGTAGCCGCCCAACAATAACAGCCCGGCCTCGGAAAGGCACCCTGCCATGCCGATGTCATGCATGCGGCATGGCGGCCGTGGCATGCCCGCCTCAGGTTTTGCCGACAGTGTCCTCTTCCGGCGCCCGGATGTAGTCGACCATCCCCAGGCTGGCGCGGCTGGGCGGCGCGCTCAGCAGGCTGCCGATCACGGTCGCCAGCAGCCCGGCCGGCACTCCGAACACGCCGGCCGCCAGGGGCTGGATGCCGAGCCAGGAGGCATCCAGGCTGCCCCCCAGGGTGGGGCTGGCGCGCAGCATGTACCACAGGCAGACCAGGAAGCCGGTGACCATGCCGGCGATCGCTCCGGTGTGGTTGGCGCGCTTCCAGAACACGCCCAGCACCAGTACCGGAAAAAGAGTAGAACCAGCGAGTGAGAAGGCCGCGCCCACCAGCGAGAGGATGTCGGCCGGCTTCTGCGAGGCCGCGTAGGCGGCGATGAAGGCCACGGCGAGCAGCAGCAGCTTGGAGATCGTCACCCGCTTCTGGGTCGAGGCGCCCAGGTCCACCATCTTGTAATACACGTCGTGCGACAGGGCGTTGGAGATCGCCAGCAGCAGGCCGTCGGCGGTCGACAGCGCCGCCGCCAGGCCGCCGGCCGCCACCAGGCCCGAGATCACGTAGGGCAGGCCGGCGATCTCGGGCGTGGCCAGCACCAGCACGTCGGCATCGATCGCGATCTCGGCCAGTTGCACCACGCCGTCGTGGTTGATGTCGGCGATGCTGAGCAGGGGCTTGACCTTGTCGACGTTGGCCCAGTACGAGACCCAGGTGGGCAGCGCCGAGAAGTCGCTCCCCACCAGCGCGGTGTAGATGTCGTACTTGGCCAGCACCGCCAGCGCCGGGATGGTCAGGTAGATCAGCAGGATGAAGAACAGGGTCCAGAACACCGACACCCGGGTCTCGTTCACCGAAGGCGTGGTGTAGGCGCGCATCAGGATGTGCGGCAGGGCGGCGGTGCCGAACATCAGGCAGAACACCACCGCCAGGAAGTTGTTGCGGCGCTTGTCGGATTCTTCCTTGGTGGCGCCGGGGAAGGGCGCGGCGTGCGGCACCGGCGGGCGCGCGCGCGCCAGGTTGGCGTCGCGCCGCTCGCTCCACAGGGCCTGCGCTTCGTCGGGCGAGCCGGGGTAGGTATTGAACGCGCGCTCGGCCTGGCGCACCTCGCCCAGCGAGGCATTGCTGGCGCGCGCCGCCACCAGCTGGCGCTGCGCTTCCAGCTTGCCGCTCTCCCACGATGCCGGCAGGCCCGCCAGGCGCGCGGAGTATTCGTCGGCGCGGCGGCGGAACTCGGCGCGCACCTGTTCCTCGCGCGGGTCCTTGTCGAGCTGGTGCTCGCGCGCGGCAAGCTTGGGCAGCAGCGAGCCGTAGGCCAGCTGCGGCACCGGGTTGTCGGCATGCTTGGCCGCCAGCCAGATGCTCGGGATCAGGAAGGCCACCAGCAGGATGATGTACTGCGCCACCTGGGTCCAGGTGATGCCGCGCATCCCGCCCAGGAACGAACAGACCAGGATCGAGGCCAGGCCCAGGAAGATCCCGACCGAGAAGTCGACCCCGGTGAAGCGCGAGGCGATCAGGCCGACCGCGTAGATCTGCGCCACCACGTAAGTGAACGACACCAGGATGGTGGCGCCCACCGCCAGCGCCCGCACCGGCCCGCCGCGCCCGCCCGCGCCGCCGCCATAGCGCACCGCCAGGAAGTCGGGGATGGTGTATTGCCCGAACTTGCGCAGGTAGGGCGCGATGAGCAGGGCCACCAGCACGAAGCCGCCGGTCCAGCCCATGATGTAGGCCAGCCCGTCGAAGCCGTACAGGTACAGGCCGCCGGCCAGGCTGATGAAGCTGGCCGCCGAGATCCAGTCGGCGGCCGTGGCCATGCCGTTGAACAGGGCCGGCACGCGCCGCCCGGCCACGTAGTATTCGGTGACGTTCGAGGTGCGCGCCACCACGCCGATGGTGGCGTACAGGACGATGGTCGCGAACATGAAGATGTAGCCGATCCACAGGCGCGGCATGCCCTCCTGCTCGAGCAGGGCCAGCGCGACCAGGAACAGCGCGAAGCAGGCCGTGTACCAGAGGTAGTAGCGCGACAGCTTGCGGAAGTAGGGCGGCTTCTTCGGGCTCATGCGCCCCCCGTGGCCGCGGCGGCGTGCAGGCGGTCGAGCCGGCGCATGCGCCAGGCGTAGAAGGCGATCACGGCCAGCGACACCAGCGACGCCCCCTGGGCCGCCATGTAGAAGGACAGCGGCCAGCCGAACACCGTGAAGCGCGACAGCTCGCGCGCGAAGAACACGGTGCCGAAGCCGGTGCACAGCCACAGGATCATCAGGACCATGGTCAGGCGCTGCGTCGCCTGCCAGTGCGCGGTACGGGCCGCGGCCAGCCGCGCATGCGCGTCGCTGGAAGGTGGCGAAAGCTCAGTCGGCGTCGTCGGGTTCATGGACAGGAGGCGGGAAGGTCAGGCGGAACAGGCTGCCCGGGTGCCTGGGCGAGTGACTGCGCGGGTTGTTGAAGATGTCGATCTCGGCGCCGTGCTGCTGCGCGATCTCGCGCACGATCGCCAGCCCCAGGCCGCTGCCCTGCACGTTGCTGCCGAGGATGCGGTAGAAGCGCTCGAACACGTGGGCGCGCTCGTGCGGCGCGATGCCGGGGCCGGTGTCCTCGACCTCGAGCAGGGCATGTTCGCCGTCGCGCCGCACGCGCACCGTCACGCTGCCGCCCTGCGGGGTGTAGCGCAGCGCGTTGTCGATCAGGTTCGACAGCAGTTCGCGCAGCATCAGCGCGTTGCCGGCGATCAGGACCGGGGCGTCGGGCGGCGCATCCGGCGATTCGTAGCCGAGATCGATGCGGTGGACGAACGAGGCCTGCACCCAGTCCTGCACGGTGGCGCGGGCCAGTTGCGCCAGGTCGATCTCCTCGAAGGCGAGGCCGGCATGCGGCTGGTTCTCGGCGCGCGCCAGGGCCAGCAGCTGGTTGACCAGGCGCGTGGCCGATTCCGAGCTCTGGGCCAGCTGCTCGAGCGAGCGGTGGATCTCTGCCGCGTCGACCTGGCGCAGCGCCAGCTCGGACTGCATGCGCATGCCGGCCAGCGGCGTCTTCATCTGGTGCGCGGCGTCGGCGATGAAGCGCTTCTGCATCTCGACGGTCTGGCCCAGGCGCTCGAGCATGTCGTTGAAGGAACCCACCAGCGGCGAGATCTCTTCCGGCACCTGGCGCGGGTCGATCGGCGACAGGTCGTCCTGCGGGCGCGCGCGGATGCGCTCCTGGAGCTCGGCCAGCGGCGACAGGCCGCGCGACAGCGCGAACCAGACCAGCGCCAGGATCACCGGCAGGATGATGAACTGGGGCAGGATCACGCCCTTGATGATCTCGTTGGCCAGGTGGGCGCGCTTGTCGAGGGTTTCCGCGACCTGGACCAGGGCCAGGCCGGCGTCCCGGCCCGCGCTGCGCTCGTGCAGCGGGTCGAGGCTGATCCAGGAATAGGCGACCCGCACCGGCGTGCCGTGGATGCTGTCGTTGCGGAACGCCACCGCGCCGTTGCGGGTTCGCTCGTCGGCATCGCCGCCGTCGCCGACGCGGGGGCGCGGCAGGTCGCGGTCGCCGTCGAGGTGGGCGCCGTCCGGCCCGCTGATCTGGAAGAACACGCTGTCGACGTCGTCGGCGCGCAGCACGTCGCGCGCGCTCGGGGGCAGCTGCACCACCGGCCGCCCGGCCACGGTGCGGATCTGCTGCGACAGCACGGTGACGCGGTCTTCCAGCGCATCGTCGAAGGGCTGGTTGGCGATCGACTTGGCCACCAGGTAGGTGATCGCGATGCTCATCGGCCACAGCAGCAGCAGCGGCGCCAGCATCCAGTCGAGGATCTCGCCGAACAGCGAATGGCGGATGTTCTCGTCGGGTTCCGGATTGGGCGGCACGTAGGGCGGGAACTGCCCGGCCGCGGAGGGCGACGACGCGTCCGGGCCCGCGTCCGGCGGCGCGTCCTCGAGCCCGGCGTCGCGTTCGTTCACTTGTTCTCTGGCGCCGGCGCGCGCGGCGCGTCGGAGAATTTCTCGAGGCAATAGCCGAGGCCGCGCACGGTGGCGATGCGCACGCCGCCGACCTCGATCTTCTTGCGCAGCCGGTGCACGTACACCTCGATGGCGTTGTTCGAGACTTCCTCGCCCCATTCGCACAGGTGGTCCACCAGCTGCTCCTTGGAGACCAGGCGCCCGGTGCGCGCCAGCAGCACTTCGAGCAGGCCCAGTTCGCGCGCCGACAGGTCGAGCATCTGGTCGTTGATGTAGGCGCTGCGGCCGACCTGGTCGTAGACCAGCGGGCCGTGGCGCACCACGGCAGGGCCGCCGCCGGCGCCGCGCCGGGTGAGGGCGCGCACCCGCGCCTCCAGCTCGGACAGGGCGAAGGGCTTGGCCATGTAGTCGTCGGCGCCGAGGTCGAGGCCTTCGACGCGCTGCTCGACCGAGTCGGCCGCGGTGAGGATCAGCACCGGCAGCAGCGAGGAGCGCGCGCGCAGGCGCCGCAGCACCTCCAGCCCGGACAGCTTGGGCAGGCCGAGATCGAGGATCAGGAGGTCGAACTCCTGGGTGGACAGCGCCGTGTCGGCGTCCTGGCCGTTCTTGACGCAATCGATCGCATACCCGGACTGGCGCAGCGAACGCGTGAGCCCATCGGCAAGTACGCTATCATCTTCGGCGAGCAGAATTCGCATGGAACCACCTGTAAAACGTTAGACCTTCAACAGGCTCTATTGTGTTTGATTTATCGCAACAATGCGAGGGTCTTGGATAACAACACCGGGCTCTTTTTTCGCTTGCTAAAACCACTGGTTTTATATACAGTGGTGGTCTGGATTCAGCGTAAAGAACCACTGGATTTTTATACAGTAGAGACCTTGATTTACGCGGTAGCACCACTACCTTGCCTACTCCACAGCTGAAAGTACACCATGGACGACAAAAAACTTGCATTAAACGTTGCCGAAAAAGGCAAAGCGCTGGCAGCCGCCCTGGCGCAGATTGAAAAGCAGTTCGGCAAGGGCTCGGTCATGCGCATGGATACCAATGCGCCGGTCGAGGAAGTGCAGACTGTTTCCACCGGCTCGCTGGGCCTGGACATCGCGCTGGGTGTCGGTGGCCTGCCGCGCGGTCGTATCGTCGAGATCTACGGTCCGGAATCGTCGGGTAAAACCACCCTGACGCTGCAGACCATTGCTCAGATGCAGAAACTGGGCGGCACCTGCGCCTTCATCGACGCCGAGCACGCGCTCGATGTGACCTACGCGCAGAAGCTGGGCATCAACCTGGGCGACCTCTTGATCTCGCAGCCGGACACCGGCGAGCAAGCACTGGAAATCACCGACGCCCTGGTGCGTTCGGGCTCGGTCGACCTGGTGGTCATCGACTCGGTGGCGGCACTGACCCCGCGCGCCGAGATCGAAGGCGACATGGGCGACTCGCTCCCGGGCCTGCAGGCACGACTGATGTCGCAGGCGCTGCGCAAGCTGACCGGCTCGATCAACCGTACCAACACCCTGGTCATCTTCATCAACCAGATCCGCATGAAGATCGGCGTGATGTTCGGCAGCCCGGAAACCACCACCGGCGGTAACGCGCTGAAGTTCTACGCCTCCGTGCGCATGGACATCCGCCGTACCGGCTCGATCAAGTCGGGTGACGAAGTGATCGGTAACGAAACCAAGGTCAAGGTCGTCAAGAACAAGATCGCGCCGCCGTTCAAGGAAGCCCACTTCGACATCCTGTACGGAGAAGGCACCTCGCGCGAAGGCGAAATCCTGGACCTGGGCGCCGACAACAAGATCGTCGAGAAGTCGGGCTCGTGGTACAGCTATAACGGCGAACGTATCGGCCAGGGCAAGGACAACGCCCGCCAGTTCCTGAAAGATCGTCCGGCACTGGCACGCGAAATCGAGAACAAGGTCCGTGCCGCGCTGGGCGTGCGTGAACTGCCGCCGGTCCTCGCTGCTGTCGAAGACAGCGGCAAGGACAAGCTGAAGGCAGTCGGCGAGTAATCGGCGATCGTGTAGAGAGCCTATGCCTGCACCCCAGCTGAGCCTGAAAGCGCGCGCGCTTCGCTATCTGTCGATGCGCGAGCACAGCCGGCTCGAGCTGGGGCGCAAGCTGGCCCGTCATGCCGAGGAGGGCGACGACGTGGAAGCCCTCCTGGATTTCCTTGAAAAGAACAACTGGCTGTCGCAGGAACGGTTTGCCGAATCGCTCATCAACCGGCGGGCGGCACGTTTCGGCAATAGCCGCGTGATGGCCGAGCTGCAAAGCCACGGCCTCAAAGGCGAGGCCCTGGACGAGATCAAGGCCTCGCTTGCCGACAGCGAAACTGCGCGTGCCTCCGAAGTGTGGCAGCGCAAATTCGGTACCGTCGCCGCCGATGCGGCCGAGCGAGCCAAGCAGATGCGCTTCCTGCTGCAGCGTGGTTTCTCCCAACGCGCTGCGCGGGCCGCCATGCAGGGCGCTCCCGACGACGACGAGCTGTAGCAGGCTGGTCTTGAAGCCCAAGCCCGGCCTGCTGCGATGACGAGCAGGCCTGGCCCCAGGCCTGCTCCGACGATATGCCAGGCGTGGCCGCAGGCCTGTTGTATCACCCCTGTGTATTACCGTCGTGTATTACCCTCGATGCGATGGGTTTCTTCTTGTACTTATATAGAGAGAAGCCTTGCTCCGGCGCCAGCGTGGAGCGTCATTTCCGATATGCCTCAGCATATTCCTCAACGGATAATGGCGCTGCACGCTGGCGCTGCCTCCTTGCCGGTCCCGTCCCGCAGTTCCGTCTCCATCTCGGCGCATCAATTTGGTCCTGCCACAGGGGCGAACTCGTCCAGCCGCCTGCAAGCTTGGCTACTCGGCAAGAAAATCCCTCGTGTATTGCTGCTACGCGGCAAAATCGCCTCTGTTGCAGTGCAACCGACAACGCCCTGTGCTAAACTTTCACGGTTTAAGCAGCGCCGCATGAGCGGTTGTTGTCGTAGAAGCTACGTCAACGTGCATGAAGCACACTGGCTGCACCACTAACCGCCGCGCAAGCGGCATTGGTTTTTATGCCCCTGTCTCCTCCCGTATCGCGCTCGCTCCGGCATACGCGCGCCATCACCGTCGAAGCCTATGCGCGCGATGATGGCCTGTGGGATTTGGACGCCAGTATCCGCGACGTCAAAACCCGTGACATCGAGCTCGGCTCGGGCATTCGCCCGGGTGGCGTGCCCGTGCACGACCTCAAGCTGCGCGTCACCATCGACCGCAACATGACCATCGTGGACGCCGAAGCTGCGTCCGACGCCGTTCCGTATCCCGGTTATTGCGAGACCATTGGCCCTGCTTACAAAAAGCTGGTCGGCCTGTCGCTGATGAACCACTTCCGGCTGCACCTGAAAGACCGCCTCTCGGGCGTGCTCGGCTGCACCCACCTGACCGAATTGGCCCAGGTGCTGCCCACGGCAGCGCTGCAGGCCTTTGCCGACGACGTCTTCGACGAACGTGGCGACGCCGCCGCTGTTGACAAAGGCGCGGCCGAACGGCCTTTCGAGCTCGACCGTTGCCATGCGCTGCGCAGCGACGGACCGGCCGTGGCCACCTACTATCCCCGCTGGTCGATCAAAGCCGTGTCGGGTTAGGATTCGATGTTTGTCATCCGTTGTTTTACGTTAATTCAACCGTATTTCTCATCAGTACATAGAAAAGAAGGGAAGCCAGCATGAAAATCCATGAGTATCAGGGCAAAGAGATCCTCCGAAAATTCGGAGTGACCGTTCCGCGCGGCATTCCGTGCATGACGGTGGAAGAGGCCGTCAAGGCAGCTGAAGAGCTGGGCGGTCCGGTCTGGGTCGTCAAGGCACAGATCCACGCCGGTGGCCGTGGTAAAGGCGGCGGCGTCAAGGTCGCCAAGTCGCTGGAACAGGTCAAGGAATACGCCGACCAGATCATGGGCATGCAGCTGGTGACCCACCAGACCGGCCCGGAAGGCCAGAAAGTCCGTCGCCTGCTGATCGAAGAAGGCGCCGACATCAAGAAAGAACTGTACGTGTCGCTGGTCACCGACCGCGTCACCCAGAAGGTCGTGCTGATGGCCTCGTCGGAAGGCGGCATGGACATCGAAGAAGTCGCGCACAGCAACCCGGAAAAGATCCACAACGTCGTGATCGAACCGTCGGTCGGCCTGACCGATGAGCAGGCAGACGACGTCGCCCGCAAGATCGGCGTGCCGGAAGCGTCGATCGTCGACGCCCGCACCAACCTGCAAGGCCTGTACAAAGCCTACTGGGAAACCGACGCCTCGCTGGCCGAAATCAACCCGCTGATCCTGACCGGTTCGGGCAAGGTCATCGCCCTGGACGCCAAGTTCAACTTCGATTCGAACGCCCTGTTCCGTCATCCGGAAATCGTCGCCTACCGCGACCTGGACGAAGAAGATCCGGCTGAAGTCGAAGCATCGAAGTTCGACCTGGCTTACATCTCGCTCGACGGCAACATCGGCTGCCTGGTGAACGGCGCCGGCCTGGCCATGGCCACCATGGATACCATCAAGCTGTTCGGCGGCGAGCCGGCCAACTTCCTGGACGTGGGCGGCGGTGCAACCGCAGAAAAGGTTACCGAAGCATTCAAGATCATGCTGAAGAACCCGGGCCTGAAAGCCATCCTGGTCAACATCTTCGGCGGCATCATGCGCTGCGACGTGATCGCCGAAGGCGTCATCACCGCATCGAAAGCTGTCTCGCTGCAGGTGCCGCTGGTCGTCCGCATGAAGGGCACCAACGAAGACCTGGGCAAGAAGATGCTGGCTGATTCGGGCCTGCCGATCATCTCCGCAGACACCATGGAAGACGCAGCGAAGCAGGTCGTTGCCGCTGCCGCTGGCCAAGCCTAATTCGCGAAGGAAATAAAAATGTCGATTCTGATCAACAAAGACACCAAAGTCATCACCCAAGGTATCACCGGCAAGACCGGCCAGTTCCACACCCGCATGTGCCGTGACTACGCGAACGGCCGTGAAGCCTTCGTGGCTGGCGTGAACCCGAAGAAAGCCGGCGAAGACTTCGAAGGCATCCCGATCTACGCATCGGTCAAGGAAGCCAAGGCCGAAACCGGCGCCACCGTGTCGGTGATCTACGTTCCGCCGGCAGGCGCAGCCGCCGCCATCTGGGAAGCTGTCGAAGCCGAACTGGACCTGGCAATCTGCATCACCGAAGGCATCCCTGTCCGTGACATGATGGAAGTCAAGGACCGCATGGCCAAGGCCGGTTCGAAGACCCTGCTGCTGGGACCGAACTGCCCAGGCCTGATCACCCCGGACGAGATCAAGATCGGCATCATGCCGGGTCACATCCACCGCAAGGGCCGCATCGGCGTCGTCTCGCGCTCGGGCACCCTGACCTATGAAGCAGTCGGCCAGCTGACCGCGCTGGGCCTGGGCCAGTCGTCGGCAGTCGGCATCGGCGGCGACCCGATCAACGGTCTGAAGCACATCGACGTGATGCGCATGTTCAACGACGATCCGGACACCGACGCAGTCATCATGATCGGCGAGATCGGCGGCCCGGACGAGGCGAACGCTGCTTACTGGATCAAGGAAAACATGAAGAAGCCGGTCGTCGGCTTCATCGCTGGCGTCACCGCGCCTCCGGGCAAGCGCATGGGCCACGCCGGCGCGCTGATCTCGGGCGGCGCCGACACCGCGCAAGCCAAGCTGGAAATCATGGAAGCCTGCGGCATCACCGTCACCAAGAACCCGTCGGAAATGGCACGCCTGCTGAAGGCCATGCTGTAATCTGACGATCTCACGGTCGACCAAAACGGGGAGCTTAAGCTCTCCGTTTTTTTCGCCCGAGCTTGCATGCCAGCCTGGATTGCCTCCAGCATGACAAATTGCGTTACGCAAACTGTCCGACTGACAAAAATTGTTGAGCCCGAGTGACAAATTTTGTCAGTCCTCAAGCCAAAACTTGCGCCGGCACGGCGTTTTGTTATCTCCAGAATAATAAAATCAGTATTTTTCGGGCTGGCACACCGCTTGCATATAAGAAAGCGTGGCAACAAGCAGTAACCCAATTTCCCGAAACACCACCCTGGAGAGACAGAAATGAACATCAAGCAAATGCAAGCCAAAAAAGCACAAGGCGGCTTCACCCTGATCGAACTGATGATCGTCGTCGCGATCATCGGTATCCTGGCTGCCGTGGCAATCCCGGCTTACCAGGACTACATCGCCAAGACCAAAGCAGGTGCTGCTTATGGTGAAGTTGCTGCCGGCAAGACTGGCTACGAACTGGCTGTTGTAGAGGGAACCGCTTCTACTGAGGAAGAGTACCTGACCAAGTCGGGTCTGGGTGCGGACACCACCAACTGCGAGAACGTCGCTGCCGCTCCGGGCGATGATACCGCAGTGCTGACCTGCACCGTCAAGAACCCGGGCCGTCTGGCTGCCGACGGTGCTACGCCTACCATCGCACTGCACCGCACCACCGCAGGTACCTACCACTGCGTGACGACGGGCCTCGCAGATGAAAAGTTTGTCCCGGCCGGCTGCACCCAGGCACAGTAATCAAGGTACATCCGTAGTAAAAAGAGACCGCCTCGGCGGTCTCTTTGTTTTTGTAGCGTGAAAAATGCTGCCTCGGCAGCACCTGGCTTACCGTTTCAGATAACGATCCAGCCAGTTGATCACCGTGTGGTGCCACTGCAGCGAGTTGGCCGGCTTGAGCACCCAGTGGTTCTCGTCCGGGAACACCAGCAGTTGGCTGTCGATGCCCTTGCGCTGCAGCACGGTGAAGGTCGACAGGGCCTGCGCCGTCGGGATGCGGAAGTCCAGGTCGCCCTGGATCACCAGCATCGGCGTCTTCCACTTGTTCACGTGGTGCACCGGATTGAAGCGCTCGTGGTTGTTCGGCACCGCGAAGTAGGCGCCGCCGTTTTCCCAGTCGGTGAACCATTGCTCTTCGGTCGAATAGGCCATGCCGCGGCTGTCGAACACGCCGTCGTGGTTCACCAGGCAGCGGAAACCGTCGTTCCAGTTCCCCGCGATCCAGTTCATCATGTAGCCGCCGTAGGACGCGCCCAGTGCGCAGCTGCGTTCGCGGTCGAGCCACGGGAATTTCTTTACCGCGGCGTCCAGGCCCTTCTGCAGGTCCACCAGGGGCTTGCCGCCCCAGTCGCCGCTGATCGAATCGGTGAACTTCTGGCCGTAACCGGTCGAGCCGTGGAAATCGATGAACACGGCCGCGTAGCCGGCGCCGGCGTACACCTGCGGGTTCCAGCGGTAGCTCCAGCTGTTACCGAAGCTGCCCTGCGGCCCACCGTGCACAATGAAGGCGATCGGGTATTTCTTGCCCGGCTCGGCATTCCAGGGCTTCATCACGTGGCCGTATACGGTCTCGCCATTGGCGCCGGCAAAGCTGAACTGCTCGTACTGGCCGAAGCGCACGTCGGCCAGGCGCTCGGCATTCAGCTTCGTCAGCTGCGTCGGCTGGCCGCCCAGCTTCATGGAAAACAGCTGCGCGCCCGAGGCCAGGTTGGCCTGGGTGTAGACCAGGGTATCGCCGCGCAGGTCGAAGGCGCCGACCGCGCCCTTGTCGGTCAGCGGCGTGACCTTGCCGGTGGCGACGTCAATCGAGAACAGGCGGTGCTGGCCGACGTCTTCGGCATCGACGACCAGGGCCTTGCCGTCGGCGCGCCATTGCAGGCTGCCGGCCGAGCGGTCCCAGTCGGCGGCCAGCTTGCGCTTCTGGCCGGTGGCCACGTCCATCAGCATTACCTGGTAGCGGTCGGCCTCGAAGCCGGGGCGGGCCATCGCGAGGTAGGCGAGGGTGCGGCCGTCCGGCGAATACACGCCTTTGGTGTCCCAGGCCGGGTTGTCGGCGGTCAGGTTGCGCGGCGCGGCGCCGCCCGCGGCGGGTACCGTGTACAGGTCGAAGTTGGTCGACCAGGCTTCGGTCTTGCCGGCGATGCGGGCGGCGAACACGATGCTCTTGCCGTCCGGGCTGAAGCGGAATTCCTCGCGGTCGCCGAAGGGCTTCGACGGCACGTCGCCGTCGAGCGAGCCCGACAGGCTGAGCGGGGCGCCGCGGACTTTGCCGCCGGCGTCGAGCGGCGCCGAGAACAGCACGTTGTTGCGGCCGTCGTTCCAGGTATCCCAGTGGCGCACGAACAGGCGATCGTACAGTTTGCCGGTGGCCTTGTCCTTTTCCTTCGCGTCGAGGCGCGTCCTGGTGCAGGCCAGGTCGGCGCAATCGCGGAACACCGACAGGCTCATCGCCACGCGGTCGCCGCTTGGCGCCACGCGGAAACTCTCCACATCGAGCGGCAGGTCGGTGACCTTCACGGGTTCGCCGGCCTTGCCGCCGGCCACCGGCAGGCGCCACACCTGCGAGGAGCCCGAGCGGGTCGACAGGAAATACACGGCGTCGCCGGAGGCCGACCATTCCGGCTCGGTGCTGCTGGCGCTGTGATCGGTCAGGCGCTGCGGCGCCGGATTGGCGGCGCGCAGGTCGACCATCCACAATTCGGTGTGGCCGCGGTTCTTGTTCATGTCCGTGCTGCGCACGGTGTACACGACGCGGCTCGCGTCGGGCGACACGGCCGGGCTGCCCACCCGTTCCATGTTGACCAGGTCTTCCACGGTAAAGCCGCGCGGCGCGGCCGTGGCGCCGGCGGCGACCAGGGTTGCTGCCGCAATGGGTATCAAGCGCGGCAAACTCGGCAAACGAAGATTCATGCTCCATCCTTGTTGTCATGACGGTGCGCGGCAGGAAGCCGGGCACGCAGGGCAGCAATTTACCACGTGGAAGAAATGCTGCCGACGACGGGATGGGGAGCAAAAAGCCGCCGCCGGCCATGCCGCAGCCGGTGGCGGGAAAGGGAAAACTTACTTCGGCATGATGACCGTATCGATCACATGGATGACGCCGTTGTCGGCCATGATGTCGGTCTTGGTGACGGTGGCCTTGTCGACCATGACCTGCTTGCCCTTCATGCTGACCTTGAAGGAGTTGCCCTCCACCGTCTTCACCATGCCCGGCTTGACGTCGGCCGCTTTCACCGTGCCAGGCACCACATGGTAGGTCAGCACCTTGGTCAAGGCTTCCTTGTCCTTCAGCAGTGCGTCGAGCTTTGCCTTGGGAATCTTGGCAAATGCCGCATCGGTCGGCGCGAACACCGTGAAGGGGCCGGGCCCTTTCAGGGTATCGACCAGGCCGGCCGCCTGCACGGCGGCGACCAGGGTATTGAAGCTGCCGGCGGACTTGGCGGTGTCGACGATATCGGCAGCCTGCGCCGTACCGAGGGCAAATGCAAAGGGAAGGACGACGAGGAATCGTTTCATGATGTGCTCCTGGGTGGTGGGTGAATGAAATGGCCTTGTCCCGATACTATAGAAAAAATCATCAAAATGTCTAATGTTTGACACTATAATTCAGAAATTAAATGGTTCAAACTCGGTGCATCAAGATGATTTCCAATGATAAAGCGGTTCACGATGTCGTGTATCGGGCCGGTACCGCAGCGCGCATGGCGGGCTTGCCGGTGGAAACCCTGCGGGTGTGGGAACGTCGCTATCAGTTGTGCGACACGCAGCGCTCCGCGCACGGCCAACGGCTGTACTCGGCCGAACAGATCGAGCGCCTCGGCCTGCTCAAGCAACTGGTCGACCAGGGCCATGCCATCGGCGTACTGGCAGGACTGTCGCGCACACAGCTGCAGCTGATCCTTGGCCGGCACAGGGAACCACAGGCGGCATACGCTTCGGCGATCCGTACCGTGGTCGTGGGAAGCAGCCTGCCGCGCAGACTGGTCGTCATCGACTGCGCGGCGCTCGGGCTGGAGATGCGTGTCCGCTGCGCCAGCCTCGGGGAGCTCGAGCAATCCGAACTCGACTGCGAGGCGGAGCTCCTGATCGTCGAACAGTCCGAACTGGACGACACCCTGCTGCCTCGGCTCGAAGCCGTGCGTGCGCGTATGGCGGACGCAGCCATCCTGGTCCTGTATCGCTTTTCGTCGAGCGCGGCGATCCGGGCATTGCGCATGGCGGGCTGCCTGGTGGCGCGCATGCCCGCCGACCTGGGCGAGCTGGCGCCCTTGTGCCGGCTCGCGCTCCAGGGACAACGCATTCCGCTGCCTGCCGGCCCGCCGCCCGTGCCGGCGCAGCGCTTCGACGAGCACACGCTGGCCACGCTCGCACAAGCGAGCGGCCGGGTGAACTGCGAATGCCCGCGCCACCTGGCCGAAGTCTTGATGACGGTGGGGAGTTTCGAGCGTTACAGCGCACAGTGCGCGGCGCGAAGTCCCGACGACGCCGAACTGCATGCCGCATTGCAGCGCAGCGCGGGGCAAGCGCGGGCAGTGCTGGAAGACGCCCTCGAGCGGCTCGCGCTTGCGGAAGGGATTCCCTTGCCGCCTTACCTGGCCAATGGCACCTGATGCGGACGTGGCGTCGGGAGCGCCGCTCTCCCGGGTGTTCTTGCTGACCGTCGACCGGGCGGAGCCGTGAGTATTGGCGAGACTTCCTAATCTTGTGGGGGTCTACAATTCCGGTTTTACAATCGGGAGAAACCATGGCCATCGTCAGCATCAAGCTATCGCAGGAGGTAGTCGACAAGGAGCACGCCATGGCGTCCGAGGCCCCGGTGCCTGGCGGCGACATCGCCGGCCTGGTCGACTTCTTCGCGGCCGCGCTGGACAATATCGATGCGAACTATGCGCAGTTCTCGTCCTGGAAGCTGCTCGATTCGACCCTGATCACGACCTATGCCGACGGCGCGGTCGGGACGTATAGCGGCCTGGTGCTGGACAACGCGACGGCGCCGCGTGGCCGCGCCAGCCTGACCGGCTTCGACTTCAGCATCCCGGGCCTGCTCGATCTGGGCGTGACCGGCAGGATGATCTACGACTACGACATGAGCGGTGGCGGCCTGGTATTCAATCCGGCGCCGGAAGGCATGACGATCAATGGCCTGCGCCTCGCCACCCGCCTGCCGACCACCAGTCCCGACTACGACCCGAGCTTCGGCAACGTTTCGATGTCGATGAGCGGCGCCGTGACCGTGCTGCCGAGCGGCGAGATTCGCGGCACGATCGGCAGCATCGACATCGGGGCCGACAAGTTCATCCGCTCGGCGTCGCTGCGGGGCGACTTCTCGCTCGCGACCATCATGAGCAACGGTGAACCGATGCCGATGCTCGACGGATCGCTGAAGGCCATCGACATCGCCTACCACGACGGCAGCCTGGTCAAGGTCAGTAACGCCGCCATCGCTTTCCAGCCCGGGACATCGCTGGAGCAGGCACTGCTGCAAGGCTCGAGCGGAAACGACGACATCAGCGTCGACCTGCCGGGCAGGCTGTACGAAGATATGGTGGTCGCGGCCGGATCGGGGGACGACATTGTCACCCTCAAGGGCGGCGGCGGACGCCTGGGCGTGGCGGCCGGCGACGGCAACGATGTGGTGAGCCTGCTGGGCGACAGCCACGTGGTCGACGGCGGGCGCGGCATCGATACCGTAAAGCTGGCCGGAGCCCAGGCCGACTACGTGGTCAAGCACATCGCGGTGGCGCCCAATCCCGATCCGCGCTATACGCCGGTGTCGCAGTACAGCGTGACCGACAAGAGCGGCGCGACCAGCACGCTGACCAACGTCGAGCGCATCGTGTTCGGCAACGCGACCCTGGCGCTCGACGTCGACGGCAATGCCGGCCAGGCCTACCGCCTGTACCAGGCCGCCTTCGACCGCACCCCGGACGCGGTCGGCCTGGGCTTCTGGATCAACAGCCTGGACAAGGGCCTGAGCCTGACCGACATTGCGGCCGCCTTCCTGACGCAGGCGGAGTTCAAGGCCGCCTACGGCAGCAGCCAGTCGAACCTGGAACTGGTGACCCGCTTCTACCAGAACATCCTGGGACGCGAACCCGAAGCGGCCGGACGCGATTTCTGGGTCGGCAAGCTCGACGACAAGGTGGTGGGCGTGGCCGAGGTGCTGGCGGCGATCAGCGAAAGCGCCGAGAACAAGGCCGGGCTGGTCGACATCATCGGCAACGGCTTTGCCTACACGCCCTGGGGCGGCAACTAGGCTAGACGATCTTCAGCCGGTCGGCCAGCAGCGCCTCGTAGGTCATGTTCTGCAGCAGGGTGTAGTGCACCGGGTCCAGGTCGATGAACTGGACCCCGTAGCTGTACACGTCGGGCTTGTCCGGCGCCGGCCGGGCGACCGTCATGTTCCTGACCGCGGCCTGGGTCTCGACCGGCACTTCCTCGTTGGCGGGCGGCGTCGCGAGCGCGAACGCCAGCGTCAGCATCTTGCTGTCGGGCGGCAGGGGATAGGCCGTTTCGACCCTTGCTCCCGTGACCGACACGTTGGTCAGCATGCAGGCCACCGGCGCGGCATCGCCGCCGGACCCGGACACCCGCGCCGGAATCTCGGCCCTCACCCGCATCGCACCGCGCAGGCTGGTCCCCTGGATCGAGGTCGGGAAGGACAGGTGCACGTAGTTCAGCGGCCGCGCGAACACGCGCTCGACCGAGCATGCGAACGAGCACACGTTCACCCCGGAGAACACCCGGATCGTCAGCCGGTCGCCCTCGGTCATCGCGATCGGCGCACCGTTCTCGGTGGGGATCTTGATGATCAGGTACTCGTCCTTGACGTAGCCGATCAGGGTCGAGAAGTACTGGACGGGTTTCAGGTGGCGATGGGTCATTACCTGCAGGCGGACGCCGACCTGCAGGTTCATTGTCTCGAACTCGAATTCCTGGGGCTTGAGTTCGCGTGCTTGTTCGGTGGTCATGTGATGCTGATGCTGGCTCGCCGTCGAGCGGGCGAAAGTCGGCATCATATCAGTTTACATGTATCCCGAAAGCACTCATCAGTTTGGTGAATATTGGAGAGAATTCGACCGGCGGACAGCGCTGAAAGATCGCTTTTCCGTTCAGATATCGGCCGTCCAGTCCCCGCTCTTGCCGCCATGTTTTTCCAGCACCCGCACATTGGTCATCACCATGCCGCGATCGACCGCCTTGCACATGTCGTAGACCGTCAAGAGGCCGACCTGCACCGCGGTCAGCGCTTCCATCTCGACTCCGGTCTTGCCGATGGTCTCGACCTGGGCCCGGCAATGCACGCTGGAGGCTGCCGCGTCGATCTCGAAATCCACCGCCACCCGGGTGATCGGCAGCGGATGGCACAGCGGCACCAGGTCGCTGGTGCGCTTCGAGGCCATGATCGCCGCGATGCGCGCGATGCCGATCACGTCGCCCTTTTTCGCATTGCCCGACTGGATCAGCGCGAGCGTGTCCGGCTGCATGCGGATGGTGCCGGCCGCGACGGCGATGCGGTGGGTGTCCTGCTTGGCGCCGACGTCGACCATGTGGGCCTGGCCGGTGGCGTCGAAATGGGTCAGGTGGTCTGAAGGGGGAGTAGAGGTGCTCATTGCCATGTAATCAAGGTTGCGGAACAAAGTGGCTCGCCGGACAGCAACGCGGCGGCGGATGGGGGTATCATAGCATTGTGAAATACGCTCCCAGCCCAGCATCGGCGCGCCGCTGGCGCCCTGCGTTGACCGCCATTGCCTTGTGCACGGCGGCCGCTTTCGCCATCGCCGCTCCCGCCGAGCCCCTGCAAAAGCCCGACAACCTCCGCCTGCCGACGCTCGGCGACAGCGCGCGCCAAGACCTGTCGCCCGTGCTCGAACGTAAGCTCGGCGAGGAGATCATGCGCGACGTGCGGCGCGACCCGGCCTACCTCGACGACGACCCGATCATCGAGTACCTGAACAATCTCGGCAATGCACTGGTGGCGGCCGCGCCCGGCGCACGCGGCGAGACCAATGCCGATTTCTCCTTTTTCGCGATGCGCGATTCCGCCCTGAACGCGTTCGCGCTGCCGGGCGGTTTCATTGCGGCGCACACCGGCCTGATTGTGGCGGCGCAGAACGAATCCGAGCTGGCCGGCGTGATGGCGCACGAGATCGGCCACGTGTCGCAGCGCCACATCGCGCGCATGCTGGGGCAGCAGAAGCAGGACGTGCTGCTGCCGCTGGCGGCGATGATCCTGGCCGCGCTGGCCGCCAAGTCGAGCCCGGACGCCGCCATGGGCGTGCTGATGGGCGGGCAGGGCCTGGCCGTGCAGCGCCAGCTGAACTTCAGCCGCGACGCCGAGCGCGAGGCCGACCGCGTCGGCTTCCAGATCATGGGCGCCGGCGGCTATGACGTCACCGGCATGGTGGGCTTCTTCAAGCGCCTGCAAAGCGCCAGCAAGCTGGCGGGCGACATTCCGGCCCACCTGGCGCACCTGAGCAGCCACCCGCTGACCGCCGAGCGCCTGGTCGACATGCAGGCGCGCATCCGCGCGGCCCCGAAGAAGGCGCGCGTGGACAACCTCGACTTCCAGCTGGTGCGCGCGCGTGCCCGCGTGCTGCAGGACGAAAGCGTCAGCGGCCGCCGCGACACCCGCAACGCGTTGGAAACCCAGCTGAAGGAATCGCACCGCCAGCTGCAGGCCGGCGCGCAGTACGGCCTGGCCGTGCTGGCGCTGCGCCAGGGGAACGTGGCCGAGGCTCAGGACTGGCTCGACAAGGCGCGCGCGACCGTGAAGCCGAAGGAGGGCGTGCTGTCGGCCGAATCGACCGCGGGCGACGGCGCCGCGATGTTCGCCGGCCTTTCCATCGAGATCAAGCTGGCGCCGGGCCAGCCGCCGGCGGTCGCCGGGGAAGCGCTGAACGAGGCGGACGCGGCGCGCCAGCGCTTCCCGCTGTCGCGCGCCATCGCGCACCAGTACGGCGAGGCGCTGATCGCGGCCGGCAAGTACGACGAGGCGACCCGCTACCTGCGCGACCAGACCCAGCTCTACCGCGAAGACGGCAAGCTGCACGACATGCTGGCGCGGGCTTATTCGAAGCAGGGCAGGATCGCCCTGCAGCACATGGCGCTGGCCGAATCCTACGTCGTGGCCGGCGCGCTGCCGGCGGCGGTGGCGCAGCTCGAGCTGGCGCGCAAGGCGGGCGATGTGTCCTTCTACGACCAGGCCGTCATCGATGCCCGCGAGCGCGAACTGAAGGCGCGCCAGAAGGCCGAGAAGGAAGAAGAGAAAGACCGTCCGTGAGTCAGGTTCCCGGCGCCTGCACGTAGCCGAAGCGGCGCGACAAGGCTTCCGCCGACAGCCGTTCGACACGCAGCTTCCGGCCCGGCAGCACCAGCGCCAGCTCGGCCGCATCGTCTTCCAGCCAGGCCATGATCGCTTCCACCGAGGCCGCTCGGCCGTCGAGTTCCGTGTGCGCCAGCACCTGGGCCACGTCGCGGTCGTCGAGCTGGGCGACGATCTCGCCCGCCTGCAGGATCACGGCGCCGGCGTCGGTCATGAAGGCCGCTTCCGGCGTGAACGCCTGTCCGGTCTGCACCACGAAGCCCTGGGCCGGGTCGGTGCGCGCGATGAACGGCGTCGCTTCCAGGTTTACGTAGACGCGCTGCGGGCCGTTCTGGAAATACCAGCGGCCCTGGTCGTCGTGGGCGTAATTGCGGTTGATGAAGCCGACCAGCGTGGCATTGGCCAGCTTGTCGCCCGGCGCCTCGGCGCGCTGCGCGGCCTCGTCGCGCATGCGCCAGTTGCCGCGCGCATCCAGCGCCAGCCAGCCATAGCAGTGGGGCACGTTGGGCCACTTGGCCATTGCCTGTTTTACGATATCGTCCATGGTCTCAAGCTTCGCATGCTTCGTGCGCGTCCGGCGCGCGATCGGGGGCGGCGGGGCGGGGCGCCGTGCCGTCGAAGAAATCCAGGATGCGCCGCGGCAGCCAGTCGATCCGTCCCGGGAATGGTCCGACGGAGAAGCCGACGTGCCCACCGGCTTCAGGATACTCCAGCGTCACCGCTTTGGATGCGGACTGGGGCAAATGGCGGCCGGGCAGGAAGGGGTCGTTGCGGGCGTTCAGCACCAGGGTCGGCACCGTGATGGCGTGCAGCACGTGGCGGGCGCTGGCGCGGTGCCAGTAGTCGTCGGTGTCCTTGTAGCCGTGCAGCGGCGCCGTCACCACGTTGTCGAAGGCGTACAGGTCGCGCGCCGCAAGCAGGGCGGCCCGGTCGAACAGGCCGGGGTAGCGCTCCAGCTTGGCCAGGCACTTGGGCTTGAGGGTCTGCAGGAACATGCGCGTGTACAGCATGTTGAAGCCGGACGAGAGCGCCTCGCCGCCGCGCGCCAGGTCGAGCGGCGCGGACACGGCGCAAGCCGCCTCGACGATGTCGGCGCCGTGGCCCGATTCGCCCAGCCAGCGCAGCAGCGCATTGCCGCCCAGCGAGACGCCGGCCACGAACAGCGGGCCGCGCTGGTCCGGGCCGCGGCGCGCATGCAGCGTGCGCACGATCCAGTCCACCTCGAGGGCGTCGCCGGAATGGTAGAAGCGCGGCATCCGGTTGGCTTCGCCCGAGCAGCCGCGGAAATGCGCCACCGCTCCGGACCAGCCGCGTTCGCGCAGCGCCGCCATCAGCGCACGCGCGTAGTGGCTATCGGAAGAGCCTTCCAGGCCGTGGAACAGCACGACCAGCGGTTTGCCCGGCTGGCCGTCGACGAAATCGACATCGATGAAGTCGCCGTCGCTGCTTTCCCAGCGCTCGCGCCGGTAGGCGACCGGCGGCTTGGCGATGCAGGTGGCCGGGTAGATGGTCTGGAGGTGGCCGCCAGGCAGCCACGCGGGCGCACGGTAGGACATGGCAGGAAGCTGCGGCGGGTGCGCCGCAGCGGCGCATGGAAAAAAGCGGATCAGTGGTGCTTGAGCTCGACGCCCGCGGCGAGGCGGTACTGGGTGCCGCAATACGGGCACTTGGCATTGCCGTCGTGGTCGAAGTCGAGGAAGACGCGCGGGTGCGAGGACCACAGCGGCATTGCCGGATTCGGGCAATGTGCCGGCAGGTCTTTGGCCTCGAGTTCCACCACAGGCATCGTCTTTTGGTTCATCTGGTATTTCTCCGTCAAGGGAAGTGGGCAAAGATACGATTCTATCCGATTCACCCTGCATATCGAAATGATCGGTAGAATAACGAGCTGATCATAATAGAGCCCGGGCGCCGGATTTGCCAATGCGTTGCCATGCATTGTCGTTCACGCTGCCAGCCCGGCGCCGCACCTATACATTCGTTTCATGCCCGACCGTTTCGAGCCCGTCGCCGCATCCGCCCATCCCGGCAGTTGCAGGAAAACCACATGACCCCGGCCCTGCCGCCAGGCCAGGACCGCGTTGCCGCCGTGGCCCCCGTCGAAGTCCATGATCCGGATGCCTGGCGCGAAGGCTTCAAGACCGGCTTGCCCACCCTGTTCGGCATCGGCGCCTGGGGGCTGGTGGTCGGCATCGCGATGGTCAAGAGCGGCCTGACGGCGGTGCAGGCGGTCGGCATGACCCTGCTGGTCTTCGCCGGATCCGCCCAGCTCGCTTCGCTTCCGCTGATCGCGGCCGCCGCCCCGATCTGGGTCATTTTTGCCACCGCGCTGGTCGTCAACCTGCGCTTCGTCATCTTCTCGGCGCTGCTCGGGCCGCATTTTGCCCACCTGCCGTGGAAGCAGCGCTTCCTGCTCGGCTACGTCTCGGGCGACCTGACCGTGGCGATGTTCCTGCAGCGCTATCCCACCGCCGAGCGCGTGGCCGGCAAGCTCTCCTACCTGAAGGGCCTGATGTACCCGAACTGGTTCGCCTGGCAGGCCGGTTCCCTGATCGGCATTTTTCTCGGCAGCGCCGTCCCCGCCGAATGGGGGCTCGGCTTCGCCGGCACCCTGGCGATCCTGTGCATCATGGTCCCGCTGATCATCAACAATGCGGCGCTGTGCGGGGTCGTGGTGGCGCTGGCGATCTCGGTGCTGGCCTACGGCCTGCCGTACAAGCTGGGCCTGCTGCTGGCGGTGCTGGTCGGGATGATCACTTCGATGATTGTCGAAGAGTCCTTTGCCAAGCGAAAGGCCAAGCATGTCTGACTGGGAAATCTGGATCACCATCGGCGTGCTGTGCGTGGCCACCGCCGCCACCCGCAGCTCGTTCTGGCTGATCGGCCACCGCGTCACCATCCCGCCCAGGGTCCAGGAAATGCTGCGCTATGCGCCGGCCTGTGCGCTGGCGGCCATCGTCGGGCCCGACCTGCTGGTCGACGGCCAGGGCCAGGCCCAGTTCACGCTGGCCAATCCCAAGTTGCTGGCAGCCCTTGCCGCGCTGGCCTTCTATCTGTGGCGGCGCAGCATGCTGATGACGATCATCTTCGGCATGGGAGCCTTTACACTGTTGCGCGTCCTACACGTTTTTCAGTAGCTGCGCTCATGTACAATGACGTTTTTTCACTATTTCACTGCTCATTAGCCAATGGACGACGTTCTCGGTTTCACCCGTTTGCAAGACCTGATCGACCGCGACGCGCTGAGGAATAAGCGCGTATTCATCCGCGCCGACCTGAACGTGCCGCAGGATGACGCTGGCAATATCACTGAAGACACCCGTATCCGCGCCTCCGTGCCGGCGATCCAGGCAGCCCTGAAAGCCGGCGCCGCCGTCATGGTCACCTCGCACCTGGGTCGTCCGACCGAGGGCGATTTCAAGCCGGAAGACAGCCTGGCGCCGGTCGCCGCGCGCCTGTCCGAACTGCTCGGCCAGCCGGTGGAACTGAAGCAGAACTGGGTCGACGGCGTCGATGTCGCCCCCGGTCAGGTCGTGCTGCTGGAAAACTGCCGCGTCAACAAGGGTGAGAAGAAGAATTCGGACGAACTGGCCCAGAAGATGGCCAAGCTGTGCGACGTCTACGTCAACGACGCCTTCGGCACCGCGCACCGCGCCGAAGCCACCACCCACGGCATCGCCAAGTTCGCCCCGGTCGCCGTGGCCGGCCCGCTGCTGGCGGCGGAACTGGATGCGCTGGGCAAGGCGCTCGGCAAGCCGATCCGCCCGCTGCTGGCCATCGTGGCCGGCTCCAAGGTGTCGAGCAAGCTGACCATCCTGCAGAGCCTGGCCGGCAAGGTGGACAAGCTGATCGTCGGCGGCGGCATCGCCAACACCTTCATGAAGGCCGTCGGCCTGAACATCGGCAAGTCGCTGGTGGAGAACGACCTGGTGGGCGAGGCCAAGCAGATCATCGACATGATGGCGGCGCGCGGCGCCCAGGTGCCGATTCCCGTGGACGTGGTGTGCGCCAAGGAATTCAGCCCGACCGCCGCGGCCACCGTCAAGGACGTGGCCGACGTCGCGGACGACGACATGATCCTGGACATCGGTCCGAAGACCGCCGCCATGCTGGCCGAGCAGGTGGCCAAGGCCGGCACCATCGTCTGGAACGGCCCGGTGGGCGTGTTCGAGTTCGACCAGTTCGCCGAGGGCACCAAGACCCTGGCGATGGCCATCGCCAAGTCGAACGGCTTCTCGATCGCCGGCGGCGGCGACACCCTGGCCGCGATCGCCAAGTACGACATCGGCGACCAGATCGGCTACATTTCGACCGGCGGCGGCGCCTTCCTCGAGTTCCTGGAAGGGAAGACCCTGCCGGCAGTCGAGATCCTGCTCCAGCGCCAGGCAAAATAATCAGTACCAGCGCAGCCCCGGGGCTGCGCTTCTCTTTTCAGAACCAAGGATTCCACACACATGCAAGCTGCGCGCCCCATGTATAACGCCACCAAGATCGTCGCCACCATCGGCCCCGCGTCGACCGACTTCGATATCCTCGTCAAGATGATCCGCGCCGGCGTCGACGTCGTGCGCCTGAACTTTTCGCACGGTAAGGCGCAGGACCACATCGACCGCGCCGCGCTGGTGCGCCGCGCGGCCGCCGAATGCGGCGTCGAAGTGGCGATCATGGCCGATATGCAGGGGCCCAAGATCCGCGTCGGCAAGTTTGAAGAGGGCAAGATCTTCCTGAACAACGGCGACAAGTTCATCCTCGACGCGAAGTGGGGCGAGAACGGCGAACTGGGCAACCAGGAACGCGTCGGCCTCGACTACAAGGCGCTGCCGCGCGACGTCAAGCCGGGCGACAAGCTGCTGCTCAACGACGGCCTGATCGTACTGATCGTCGACAAGGTGGTCGGCCAGGAGATCTGCACCACGGTCAAGGTCGGCGGCGAGCTGTCGAACAACAAGGGCATCAACCGCCAGGGCGGCGGCCTGACCGCACCGGCGCTGACCTCGAAGGACATGGAAGACATCAAGACCGCGATGAGCTTCCAGGCCGACTACCTGGCGATCTCGTTCCCGAAGAACGCCACCGACATGGAAATGGCGCGCCAGCTGGCCAACATCGCCGGCGAAGCCTACGGCCACAAGCCGATGATGATCGCCAAGATCGAGCGCGCCGAAGCGATTCCTGTGCTGCAGGAAATCCTCGACGCCTCCGACGGCATCATGGTCGCCCGCGGCGACCTGGCAGTGGAAGTGGGCAACGCGGCCGTGCCGGCGCTGCAGAAGCGCATGATCCAGATGGCGCGCGCGTCCAACAAGCTGGCCATCACCGCGACCCAGATGATGGAGTCGATGATCGTCAACGCGGTGCCCACCCGCGCCGAAGTGTCGGACGTGGCCAACGCCGTGCTGGACGGTACCGACGCCGTGATGACCTCGGCGGAAACCGCATCGGGCAAGTACCCGGTCGAAACCGTCGAGATGATGGCCGCGATCTGCCTCGAGGCCGAGAATTCCGAATACAACAAGCGTGACGCAGATTTCCTGAATGTCCAGTTCACCCGCATCGACCAGTCGATCGCCTACGGCACCCTGTTCACGGCGCACCACCTGAAGGTGAAGGCGATCGTGGCGCTGACCGAATCGGGCTCGACCGCACTGTGGATGAGCCGCCACTCGATCGACACCCCGATCTTCGCCCTGACCCCGCTGCAAACGACGCAGCGCAAGGCGTCGCTGTACCGGAACGTGCGAGCATTCCACCTCCTGCAGGAAGGTGGCAGCCACGCGGTGCTGCGCAAGGCCGAAGAGGTCCTGATCAACGAAGGCATGGTGCGCAAGGGCGACCTGATCGTCGTGACCTGGGGCTCGCCGATGGGGCAGGCCGGCGGCACCAATGCGCTCAAGATCGTGCGCGTGGGCGAGCTGGACGAAATAGTTTCTTAATTGTTTGGAGTAATCAACCATGGCACTCGTATCGATGCGTCAATTGCTGGACCATGCCGCCGAACACGGCTACGGCTTGCCGGCGTTTAACGTCAACAACCTGGAGCAGGTGCAGGCCATCATGGCCGCGGCCGACGCCACTTGCAGCCCGGTCATCATGCAAGCCTCGGCCGGCGCGCGCAAATACGCAGGCGAAGCCTTCCTGCGCCACCTGATCGACGCCGCCGTCGAAGCCTACCCGCACATCCCGGTCGTCATGCACCAGGACCACGGCCAGTCGCCGGCGGTCTGCATGGCCGCGATCCGTTCGGGCTTCACCTCGGTGATGATGGACGGTTCGCTCGAAGCCGACGGCAAGTCGGTCGCTTCGTACGAATACAACGTCGAGGTCTCGCGCGAAGTGGTCAAGTTCGCGCACTCGATCGGCGTGACGGTCGAAGCTGAACTGGGCGTGCTCGGTTCGCTCGAAACCATGAAGGGCGACAAGGAAGACGGCCACGGCGCCGACGGCACCATGACCCGCGAGCAGCTGCTGACCGACGTGGCCCAGGCCGCCGACTTCGTCGCCAAGACGCAATGCGACGCCCTGGCCATCGCCATCGGCACCTCGCACGGCGCGTATAAATTCACCCGCAAGCCGACCGGCGACATCCTGGCGATCGACCGCATCAAGGAAATCCACGCGCGCATCCCGAACACCCACCTGGTGATGCACGGTTCCTCGTCGGTGCCGCAGGAACTGCTGGCGATCATCCGCGAATTCGGCGGCGACATGAAAGAGACCTACGGCGTGCCAGTCGAAGAGATCCAGGAAGGCATCAAGCACGGCGTTCGCAAGATCAACATCGACACCGACATCCGCCTGGCCATGACCGCTGCGATCCGCAAGTACATGTTCCAGAATCCGTCGAAGTTCGACCCGCGCGACTACCTGAAGCCAGCCCGCGAAGCCGCCACCGAAGTCTGCAAGGCGCGCTACCTGTCCTTCGGCTGCGAAGGCATGGCCGCCAAGATCAAGCCGATGCCGCTGGAAAAGATGGCCGAGCGCTACAAGGCAGGCGAGCTGGCGCAGATCGTGCAGTAAGCAGTGAATCGCATTGCGCTGCTGCCCCGGCGGCGGTGCATTGCGAATTGACGTAAAATTATGCATTCGGTCCAGGCCACCCCCGGCCTGGACGCCTTCACCGGAGGCCTTCTCCGGCTCTGTTTCCCTGATATCCCTTCTATGAACAGCCTCTACAAATCCACCATCAAGTCCCTGCCATTGCTCGGTCACGGCAAGGTGCGCGACAACTACGCTGTCGGCGACGACAAGATCCTGATCGTCACCACCGACCGCCTGTCGGCCTTCGACGTGGTCATGAACGAGCCGATCCCCGGCAAGGGCATGGTGCTGAACCAGATGAGCGACTTCTGGTTCGAGAAGCTCGGCCACATCGTGCCGAACCACCTGACCGGCGTGGCGCCGGAAAGCGTGGTGGCCCCGGATGAAGTCGAGCAGGTGCGCGGCCGCGCCGTCGTGGCCAAGCGCCTCAAGCCGATCCTGGTCGAAGCCGTCGTGCGCGGCTACATCATCGGCTCGGGCTGGAAGGATTACCAGGAAAGCGGCGCCGTCTGCGGCATCCAGCTGCCGGCAGGCCTGCGCCAGGCCGACAAGCTGCCGCAACCGCTGTTCACCCCGGCCGCCAAGGCCGATATCGGCGAACACGACGAGAACATCTCCTTCGAAGAGATGGAACAGCGCATCGGCAAGGAACTGGCCGCCAAGATGCGCGACATCAGCATCCAGCTGTACACCACCGCCGCCGAATATGCCGCCACCCGCGGCATCATCATCGCCGACACCAAGTTCGAGTTCGGCCTCGACGACAAGGGCGTGCTGCACCTGATGGACGAAGTGCTGACCGCCGACTCCTCGCGCTTCTGGCCGGCCGATTCGTACGCGCCGGGCATGTCGCCGCCCTCATTCGACAAGCAGTTCGTGCGCGACTACCTGGAAACCCTGACCGACTGGGGCAAGACCGCACCGGCCCCGGCGCTGCCGCCGGACGTCATCGAAAAAACCCAGGCCAAGTATTTCGAAGCCATCGAACGCCTCACCGGCGAAAAGCTGAAGGCCTGAACGATGAGCGAGCAGAAAAAACCGGTCACCGGCCCGCTGGTCGGCGTGATCATGGGTTCCTCGTCCGACTGGGACGTGATGAAGAATGCGGTGGACATGCTGAAGCAGTTCGGCGTGCCCTTCGAGGCGCAGGTGATCTCGGCGCACCGCATGCCGGACGAGATGTTCACCTATGCGGAAACCGCGCGCGCGCGCGGCCTGCGCGCCATCATCGCCGGGGCCGGGGGCGCCGCCCACCTGCCGGGCATGGTGGCCGCCAAGACCATCGTGCCGGTGCTGGGCGTGCCGGTGCCTTCGAAGTACCTGCGCGGCGAGGACTCGCTGCTGTCCATCGTGCAGATGCCGAAAGGCGTGCCGGTATCGACCTTCGCCATCGGCGAAGCGGGCGCCGCCAACGCGGCCCTGACCGCGGTGGCGATGCTGGCCGCAACCGACGACGTCCTGGCCGAGAAGCTGCAGGCTTTCCGCCTCGAGCAGACCGCGGCCGCCCAGGCCATGACTCTTCCAGTCTGAAGCATGAGTGATCCGTTTCTCCCAAGCGCCAATCCGCCGGCCGTGCTCGGCGTGATGGGCGGCGGCCAGCTCGGCCGCATGTTTGCGCACGCCGCCCAGGCCATGGGCTACCAGGTGGCCGTGCTCGAGCCGGGCAAGGCCAGCCCGGCAGGGCAGGTCGCCGAGCGCCTGATTTCCAGGGCCTATACCGACCCCGACGGCCTGGCCGAACTGGCGCGGACCTGCGTGGCCATTACCACCGAATTCGAGAACGTCCCGGCCGACAGCATGGCCTGGCTGGGCGAGCGCAGCTTCGTGGCGCCAAGCGCGTCCTGCGTGTCGATCGCCCAGGACCGCATCGCGGAAAAGCGCTTCTTCGTCGAATGCGCGCCAGCTTCCGGCGTAATGCCGGCGCCGCACAAGACCATCGCCTCGCACGCCGACATCGACGCCATCGGCGACGAGCTGCTGCCGGGCATCCTCAAGACCGTGCGCATGGGCTACGACGGCAAGGGCCAGGTGCGCGTGCGCACCCGCGAGGACGTGCGCGCCGCTTTTGACGCCATGAATGGCGTCACCTGTCTGTTAGAAAAAATGCTGCCGCTGGCCTACGAGGTCTCGGTGCTCACCGCGCGCGGCCACGATGGCGCGTCGGTGGTCTACCCGATCGCCGAGAACGTGCACCGCGACGGCATCCTGTTCACCACCACCGTGCCGGGCCCGAACGTGTCCGCGGCGTGCGCAAAACAGGCGCAGGACGCGGCGCGCGCCATCGTGGCCCAGCTGGGCTACGTGGGCGTGCTGTGCATCGAGTTCTTCGTGCTTGCCGACGGCACGCTGGTGGTCAACGAGATGGCGCCGCGCCCGCACAACAGCGGCCACTACACCATCGACGCCTGCGTCACCAGCCAGTTCGCGCAGCAGGTACGCGCGATGGCGCGCCTGCCGCTGGGCGACGTGCGCCAGCATTCGCCCGCCGTCATGCTCAACATCCTGGGCGACGTCTGGTTCGATGGCGACAGCGCGGATGGTGACAATGCGCCGCGCGAGCCGGCCTGGGACCGCGTGCTGGCGCTGCCGGGCGCCAACCTGCACCTGTACGGCAAGGACGACCCGCGCCGCGCGCGCAAGATGGGCCACGTCACCTTCGTGGCGCCGACGCTGGCGCAAGCGCAGGCCAGCCTGCGCCAGGCCTGCGCCATCCTCGGCATTCCGGAGTAAGGATGGAGCACCAGGACCTGGACCAGGCCGCCATCGAGGCCGCCGCACGCGCGCTCGAAGCCGGCGCGCTGGTCGCCTTCCCGACCGAGACCGTGTACGGCCTCGGCGCCGATGCCGAGAACCCGGCCGCGGTGGCGGCCATCTACGCCGCCAAGGGCCGCCCGCAAGATCACCCGGTGATCGTGCACCTGGCCCCGGATGCGCCGCTCGACTACTGGGCCAGCGACATCCCGGCCGAGGCCCATGCGCTGGCCGAGGCCTTCTGGCCCGGCCCGCTGACGATGATCCTCAAGCGCGCCCCGAACATCCCGGACGCCGTCAGCGGCGGCCAGGACACGGTCGGCCTGCGCTGCCCTTCGCACCCGGTGGCGATCGCCCTGCTGCGTGCCTTCAAGGGCGGCCGCGGCGGCGTGGCGGCGCCTTCCGCCAACAAGTTCGGCGCGGTCAGCCCGACCCTGGCCCAGCACGTGCGCGACGAGTTCGGACCGGACGGCACGGTCGCCATGGTGCTGGACGGCGGCGCCTCGCAGGTCGGCATCGAATCGACCATCGTCGACCTGTCGCGCCTGGCCACCCATGGCCCGGTGCTGCTGCGCCCGGGGCACATCAGCGCCGAGGCCATCGCCGCGGTGATCGACCAGGCGCCGGCCGCGCCGGACGCTGCCGCGCCGCGCGCCTCGGGCACGCTCGAATCGCATTACGCGCCGCATACGCCGGTGGCGATGCAGGACGGCGCCCGACTGCGCCACACCCTGCATGAACTCGCCGCGGCGGGGCGCAAGGTGGCACTGATCCATTACTCGGAGATGCCGCCGAACCAGATGCAGCAGATGCATGCGGCCCTGCGCCTGCCGGCCACCCCGGACGGCTTCGCCCACGCCCTGTACGCCGCGCTGCGCGCCATGGACAACCACGGCGCCGACGTGATCCTGGTCGAGGCGCCGCCGCAAGACGGCGCCTGGCTGGGCGTCAACGACCGCCTGCGCCGCGCCGCCCACGGCTCGACCGGCATCGTGCACGGCCTGCTGAACCAATCCACCCCGCATAGCCCTGCAGTTTAGCGCCCCGCCTGGCAGAACGCCCGTACTTACGGGCGTTCTGCAAAACCACACTGTTCAAAAACCGCTTCGTGCCGGCTCCACGGCAGGGCTATAATCGCCGCCCCGATCGATTGTCACTTGTCACCAAAAACTGACGTCCCGGCAACCTTTTCCGTATACAAGCAAGTTGAACACTGGCATATTATTGTGATACGAATAGCACGCCCGTTCGTTTCAGAATAAACCATCTTAGGAGACACAATGCGTCACACCAAACTCGCGCTGACCCTGCTGACTGCAGCGGTGCTGGCGGCATGCGGCGGCACCAGCCCAAGCGGCGGCGACCAAACGCAAAAACTCACGTTCACCCAGCAGGTCTCCTTCGGCGACAGCCTGTCCGACGTGGGCACGTATGCCGTTGGCGCAGTCAAGCAGGCCGGCGGCGGCAAGTTCACCATCAACGGCGACGGCACCGCCAAGAATCCTGAGCTGAACGGCAAGATCTGGGTCGACTTCCTGGCAGCCGAACTGCGCCTGCCGGCGCCGTGCGCGGCCCAGACCGGCCTCGAGGGCGACGCGTCGAAGGGCTTCGCAGTCGCGATCAGCAACAACCTGAGTTGCTTCAACTACGCCCAGGGCGGTTCGCGCGTGACCAACCCGATCGGCCCGGGCAACAAGGCCACCGGCTCGCCGATCGGCGAAATGACCGTGCCGCTGGTGACCCAGGTCGCCAACCACCTGTCCCGCACCGGCAACAAGTTCAGCGGCACCGAGCTGGTCACCGTCCTGTCGGGCGGTAACGACGTGCTGATGGCGCTGAGCACCCTCTCGGCCCAGGCCACGGCCGCCGGCAATGCCGCCGGCGCGCAGGCCTTCCCGACCCTGCTGGCGACCCAGCTGGCAGCCGGCGCCACCAACCCGCAGACCGCCGCCCAGGCCATTGGCGTGGCCATCGCGACCGAGGCCGCACGTCCAGGCTCGACCACGGAAACCATCGTCGCCGCCGCCGTGGGCGCCGCCGCCCGCCAGCCGGGCAACGCCGCCGTGGGCCAGGTCTCGGTGTACGGCCCGATCGTGGCCAAGGTCCAGGCCGACGCGGCCGCCGTGGGCGCCAAGGCCGGCGCCGAGTATGCCGCCGCCAACGGTCCGAAACTGGTCCAGGACCTGGGCGCCGCCGGCGCGCAGATGGCCGCACTGGTGAAGAACGAGATCCTGGCCAAGGGCGCCAAGTACGTCATCGTGGCCAACCTGCCCGACGTCGCCAGCACCCCGGCCGGCAAGTCGAAGAGCGCCGACATCCAGCAGCTGATCACCGCCATGATCAATGCCTTCAATACCCAGCTGAAGAGCGGCATCGGCAGCGACGACCGCATCCTGTACGTCGACCTGTACACCGTCAGCAACGACCAGGTGAAGAACCCGGCGCCGTATGGCCTGACCAACACCACCAGCCCGGCCTGCGGCCCGAATGCGCTGGGCACCACGTCCCTGATCTGCACCAACAGCAATACCGTGGCCGGTGACGTCAGCCGCTACATGTTCGCCGACGACATCCACCCGACGCCGTTCGAGAACAACCTGATCGCACGCCTCGTCCTCAAGGAGATGGCGGTCAAGGGCTGGCTGTAATCGACAGGCTGCACGATAGCGGAGGGCCCGCCGGGATGGCGGGCCCCCATCACAGAATCAGGAGATAACATGAAAGTACGTTTCAACAGCGTCGTCAAGGTGCTGGGTGTGGCCGCAGCTCTGGCCTGCGCTTCGACCGCGTCGGCCCAGTCGGCCGGTCAGATCACCGCCAAGATCGGCCTCAACCAGCTGACCCCGAAGGTCGAGAGCGGCGACATCGGCGCGCCGGCCCTGCCGGGCTCGAAGGGCGACGTCGACCGCGACACCCAGCCGGTCGTGGTCCTGGCCTACGGCCTGACCGACAACATCTCGCTCGAAACCGCCCTCGGTACGCCGTACAAGCACAAGATCTACGGCGCCGGCGCGATCGCGGGCACCGGCCAGCTCGGCACCGTCGAGGCGCTGCCGGCGACCCTGTTCGCGCAATACCGCTTCGGCGCCCCGACCGCCACCTTCCGTCCCTTCGTGGGCATCGGCGCGACCTATGCCTACTTCATGAAGGAACGCGGCTCGGCCAAGATGACCGCGATCACCAATCCGGGCAGCGGCATTCCGACGACCTTCAGCATCGACAACAAGTTCACTTACACCGCCCAGGTCGGCATGGCCGTGAACTTCAACGAGAAGTGGTTCGCCGACGTGACCGTCAACAAGGCGCGCCTGCGCACCGACGTGCACTTCTCGACCGGCCAGACGCAGCACATGAAGCTGGATCCGGTGGCGGTGATCCTGGCCGTCGGCTACAAGTTCTAAGCAGCGTTTCGTTCTGCCGAAGGCCCGCCGCGTGCGGGCCTTCTTGTTTTGTGCGCCCAGCATGGGCGCACTCCTGCGGGTGCAAGTCCCGCCGCGAGCTGACCACAGTGAGCGAAGTGAAACGCAACTGCATGAGGGCAACCGAGTGTGGGAAGGAAGCGTGGAGCGTAAATCATGAGCCGAGGAGCACGAATCGCATAGAAGGCGCTGCCGATCAGGGCGAGCGGGCAAGAAGCCGCGAAGCTCTTGTGGTCAAGGAGAGGTGGCGTAGATGCGGCGGCTGTGTGATGAAGGAGTGCGGCCCTTACCTGGGGACGCCCCGCCTTGTGCCTGAAAGGGCGACGAAAAAAAAATCGGAGCGGGGTCTCAGCAGAGGTCATAGTAGTCGGAGGTAGCGCCGGGAAGGCTCGACTCCGCCGACGAAGGACCAAACGAGTAGGAATGAATCCGATATGCCGATGCAGAAGGCACAGCGTCAGATGCCCGCCAACGCGGGGCGGAAGGCCGTAGGGCAAGGTGAAGCCATGCCCGATGCTTTCAGCGACGAAGCGTTCTGCCCGCGGCATGCAACCGGAGGCACAGGGTCAGCGCTGCTACAAGCGGCGCTGACGACAGAGAACCTGCGGCGGGCGTTCAAGCGTGTGCGGGCCAACAAGGGAGCTGCCGGCGTGGATGGACTGGACATCGATCAGACCTCGCGTCTGCTGGCAACCGAGTGGCCGCACATACGGGAGCGACTGCTGGCAGGGATGTACCGGCCCAAGCCGGTGCGTCGGGTGACGATCCCGAAGCCCGACCGTGGCGAGCGCGAGCTTGGCATCCCGACGGTGACGGATCGGCTGATTCAGCAAGCACTATTACAGGTGCTGCAACCGATCCTTGACCCCACTTTCAGCGAGCACAGCTATGGTTTCAGGCCGGGCAGGCGTGCGCAGGACGCGGTGTTAGCCGCTCAGGCATACGTCCAGTCCGGACTGCGGATCGTGGTGGACGTGGACCTGTCGAAGTTCTTCGATCGGGTCAACCACGACATCCTGATCGACCGCCTGAGGAAACGCATTGACGACGCCGGAGTGATCCGGTTGGTCCGTGCCTATCTGAACAGCGGCATCATGGATCATGGCGTGGTACAGGAGCGGAACGAAGGAACGCCGCAAGGCGGTCCACTGAGTCCGCTGCTTGCCAACGTGATGCTCGATGAAGTGGACAAGGAACTGGAACGGCGCGGCCATCGCTTTGCGCGCTACGCCGACGACGCGAACGTCTATGTTCGCAGCGTGCGGGCGGGTCAGCGGGTGATGAGGCTGCTGCGGCGCTGCTATGCCAAGTTGCACCTCGTGGTCAACGAAGGCAAGAGCGCCGTGGCCAGCGTCTTCGGCCGCAAGTTCCTCGGTTACAGCCTGTGGGTGGGGCGTGGGGGCGAGGTCAAACGCAAGGTGGCGGGAAAGCCGCTGCAGGCGTACAAGCAACGCATTCGGGAACTGACCTGCCGATCCGGCGGGCGCAGTATGGCCGATGTGGTGCAGGGACTGCGTTCCTATATGCTGGGTTGGAAAGGGTATTTCCAGCTGGCGCAAACCCCGAAGGTATGGCGAGAACTCGATAAATGGCTGCGTCACAGGCTGCGGGCTATCCAGCTCAAGCACTGGAAGCGCGGAACCACCATGTATCGGGAGCTGCTCAGGCTTGGGGCTTGGCCGTCGGTGCCAAAGCAGGTGGCGGCCAACAGCCGTCGCTGGTGGCGCAACAGCGATAGGTTGCTCAAAGCAGTGATGACTATCAGCTACTTCGACCGACTGGGCGTACCTCGCCTGTCTTGACCTCAACTACTCGAACCGCCCGGTGCGGACCCGCATGCCGGGTGGTGTGGCAGGGGAGCGGCCCGTTGGGCCGTCCCCTATGCCGATCAGACAGACGAAAAAAGCCCGCGCAAGCGCGGGCCGGAAAAGCACTGCGGGAGACCGGTCAGAACTTGTAGCGCAGCCCAGCCAGGAACTCGCGGCCGGTGACGTTGTTCACCACCACGCTGTTGCGCGCGCGGCTGATGAACTGGTCGTTCGCTTCGTTGGTCAGGTTGACGCCTTCCAGCGTGAACTCGAGCTTCTCGTTCCATTTGTACGAGAGCGACACGTCCACGTTGAAGGTTTCGTTCTTGCCTTCGACGTCGTTGTTGTTCTGGCCCGGCACGCGGGTCAGGAAGGATGAACGCTTGGCGCCCGAGACGCGCGCGCTGAACCTGCCGTCGTCGTAGTAGAAGGTGGCGTTCCAGGACTTCGGCGACAGGTTCAGCAGGTCGTCGACGATGCGCTCGCTGCTGGTCGGCGAGACCGCGTATTCGATCTTCGAGCTCACCTTGGTGTAGTTCAGCACCGTGCCGAAGTTGCGGCCCCAGCCCGGCAGGAAGGTGAACGGCTGCTGGTAGTTCAGTTCGAAGCCCTTGAGCTTGCCGCCGTCGGTGTTGATCGGCGCGGTCACCTGGAACACCTCCTCGCCGTTGAAGTTCGCCGGCAGCAGCGACAGCGGCAGGCCGGTCTCGCGGAAGGGCACGTTGTTGCGCAGCGACTGGATGTAGGTGTCGATGTTCTTCTGGAACAGGCCCAGGCCCACGAAGGCGTTCTTGCCGAAGTAGTACTCGAAGCTCGAGTCGAAGGTCTTGGCGCGGAAGGGCTTGAGCAGCGGGTTGCCGGTGTTGATGGTCAAGGTGCCGGTGGTCGAGACGGTGCCGCCCGGCGACAGGAAGCCCAGCTGCGGACGCGTCATGACCTTGGCCGCGCCGACGCGCACGATGAAGTCGCGGGTGATGTTCGCCGCCAGGTTGAACGAGGGCAGGGTGTCCTTGTACTCATGGTTCACCTTCACCGCGGTGCCGCCGCCCGCCGCCTGGTAGCCGATCGCTTCCAGTTCGGTCTTCACGTGACGCACGCCGATATTGCCGCGCACCGGGATGTCCCACAGGTCGTAGCGGAATTCGCCCATCAGGTAGAAGCCGTCGTCGCGCTCGGTGACGGTGCGGTTGTTGCCGCGGGCGTTGCCGTTGGTGATCGAGGACAGGGTGAAATCGCCCGGGCCGCCCGCCGGACCGGCCTTGATGCAGTTGCAGTAGATGTCGTAGGCCGCGGCGATGGCGCGCAGGTTGGGGATCACCCAGCCGGTCACGTTCCCGGCCGGCATATCCAGGCCCTTGCCGAAGCCGGTGATGGTGGTGCCCAGGTTCGCACCCGCCGGCGGAGCGAAGATCGTGTCGTTCTGGTTCACGCGGCGGAATTCGTAGGTGTCCGACTCGTACTTCTTCTTGTTGATGCCGCCCTTGAACGTGAGGTGCTCATTGGCTTCCCAGGCGAGGTCGAACTGGCCGACGTCGTTGACGTTGGTCGCGCCCTGCGGACGGATGCGGATTTCGCTGGTAGTGGTGTTCGGGATGGTGTTCGGCTGGGTGCCGCTGGTGACTTGCGGCACGCCAATGATGCCCAGCGCGCCGTTGGCGGCCATCGGGTCGAACGGGTAGCCGATCAGGGCGGCCCTGGGGTCCTGGCGGAAGTCGAGCGTGTAGCCGTTGACGTTCAGGGCGTCGAGCGTGACCGTGGTCTGCACCGGATTGCGGAACTTCGAGTTGGCGCGGCCGACCTTGGCGCTCATGCTCCAGCTGTCGTTGAACTTGTGCTCCAGCGTCAGGGTCGGCTGGGTGAAGGTGGTGGTCAGCTCGTCGAAGCGCGACTCCGAACGGATGTCCACGCCGTTGTACTTGCCGTAGAGGAGGGCGCCGTTCGGCGCGTACTGGGCCTCGACCACGCTGATCTGCGGCTTGCCGCCTTGTGTCGCGCTGCGGCTGAACGAGATCGCTTCCAGGAAGTCTTCCTGGCGGGTGGCGTCCAGCTTCGAATACAGCATGTCGAAGGTCAGCAGGGTGCCGCGCTGCGGACGCCACTGCACCGAGGCGGTCAGGCCGAGGCGGTCCTGGTCGTGGGTCAGGCGGCCGTAGCGCGGCAGGCGCGGATGGAAGTTGGCCGGGTTGCTGGCCGCGTTGTACGCGTCGGTGGCAGCTTGCGAGGCCGGCAGGCGCGGCACGCCCTGGGCCGCCGGGCCGCAGGTGGTGGCGGTGGAGGTCGACGGGTTGGCGGTCACGCCTTGCGGCGCGCACCAGCCGCCCGACGACGGGCCGTTATCCCAGCGCACGGTGCTGAAACCGTCTTCCAGCACGCGGCGCTTGGAGAAGGCGCCCGAGACCAGCACGCCCAGGGTGCGGTCCATGAAGGTGTTCGACAGCATGAAGGCCACGCGCGGGTCGACCTTTTCCGAGCCGTCGTTGTACTTGCCCTTGGCGGCGATGGTGGCGTTGAAGCCTTTCAGGTCGAAGGGGCGCAGGGTCTGCAGGTCGACGGTGGCGCCGAGCGAGCCTTCGTCGACGTCGGCCGAGGAACTCTTGCGCACGGTGAGGGAGCTGAACAGCTCGGAGGCGAACACGTTGAAGTCGAAGCCGCGGCCGCGGTTGGTGCCGCCCGAACTGTCGGTGCCGCCGGTGGTGGCCAGGCCCTCGATGCCGTTGATGCGCACGCGGGTGAAGTCCTGGCCGAGGCCGCGCACGGTGATGTTGCGGCCTTCGCCGGCGTCGCGGTCGATCACCACGCCCGGCACGCGCTGCAGCGACTCGGCCAGGTTCGTGTCCGGGAACTTGCCCATGTCTTCCGACTTGATGACGTCGACGATGCCGTTGTCCTGGCGCTTGGCGTTCAGCGCGCTCTCGAGCGAGGCGCGCAGGCCGGTCACCTGGACTGTCTGGATCTGCTGCGGCTGGGCGGCCGGGGCATCCTGGGCTGCGGTTTGCCCATGAGCAGCGCCGATGGACAGGGCGGACACCGAAGCCGTGCCGAGCAGGCACAGGGTCAGGTGGCGTAAGGCGGCGCGCGGCTTATCTTTTTTCATGCTGTCTCCATGCGTTTTTATTCGAATCTGGTCAGGCCAGTTTCTGAATTTTACGACAATATTGACAGATTTGGTCAGGCCACTTTAAATAAATACATCAACTGGCCTGACCTCTCTCAACTTAGGGATTGCTTGAAGGCAGGGTCGTGTTGTAGAGCTTGCCGCCGATGGTGACCTTGTCGAGCGTGATGCCGGTGGCGTTGTGCAGGAACCACGGCTGGGCGCCGTTTTTCGGCGTGCCGAAGTCCGAGTCGCTGATGCGCACGCGCTGGATCGGCAGGATCGGGGTGCCGGCCGGGCCGTTGAAGCTGGAGGCCACGGGGCCGAGCAGCACGAAGGCCTGGTAGCACGAGAACTTGCCTTCGCCGGTGTCGACATTGCCGGTGCGGATGCCGCGGATGTCGATGTCCGATACCTGCGGCGGGCGGATGCGCACCGCGTCGTCGCCGGGCACGTAGTCGCAGTCGATGGTGATGATCGCACCTGCGGTCGAGGCCACCGGCTGGGTGATCTCCGCCGTTTTTCCTGCCTCGCCGGGCAACGGCTTGTACAGCATCGGCTCGATCCGGACGCCGTTCGGCAGGCTCACGTCGCGCACGTACAGGTGGCGCAGGAAGCCGCCCCGGTTCATGTTGGTCTTGAGGCGGATCGCGGTATTCAGCGGCTTCCTGGCCCAGTGCGTGTTACGGAACTCGAGCTGCTGCGCATACACGTGCTCGATGCCGCCGGCCATCTCGCTGCCCAGGGTCACGCCGCCGTGGCCGCTGTTCATGATGCAGCGCTGGATCAGGATGTTGCGGGTCGGACCGAAGCCGGTGTCGCGGTTCTTGCCGGCCTTGATCGCGATGCAGTCGTCGCCGTTGTTGAAGCTGCATTCCTCCACCAGCACGCCGTCGCAGGATTCCGGGTCGAAGCCGTCGCTGTTCGGGCCCAGGCTCTCCATGTTCACGCCGCGCATGTGCAGGTCGCGGCAGTTCACCGGATGGTGCAGCCAGAACGGCGCCGCATTCACCTGGTAGCCCTGCAGCAGCACCTTGCTGCAGCCGATCAGTTCGATCATGCAGGGACGCAGGAAGTGGCCGCGCCCGAACACACGGCGCGCCACCGGCACGCCAGCCTCGGACAGGGCCGGCAGGTAGCGCGAATCGGTCTGCCAGCCTTCGCCCTGGATCAGGGCGCGCTGCGCTTCCGGCAGGGTCGGCGCCACCTGGGCCAGCGGCAGGTTGGCCGGATTGGCCGCGATTTCGGTGCGGGTCCTGATCGGCGTGCCGCGGCCTTTCCAGTCCCACCAGCACTCGTCCGGCTTGTCCTCGAAGGGCACGCCGCCCTGGCCGTTCAGGATGCTGGTCCAGTCGGCGCCGGTGAGCGCGATGTTGGTCTGGTTGAAAGCATAAACCATCGGCGAGTAGTTCAGGCAGTCGTTGCCCTGCCAGCGCGAGAGGGTCAGCTTGCCGTTGGCGCCGCAATCGAATTCGCCGTGGCGCGCATAGTGTTCGGGGTTGCTCGAGAAGTGTACGCGCGCACCGGCGGCCAGGTGCACGTGCACGTTCGAGCGCAGCACGACCGGGCCGGCGCAGTACCAGTCGCCGGCCGGGATCACGACCCGGCCGCCACCTTTGGCGTGGCAGGCCGCGATGGCGGCCGCGATCGCCGGATAGGCGTCGGGCGAACCCGGCGCAGGCGTGCGCAGGGTGCCGTTCACGAGCGAGGCGGTCTGTCCCTTGACCTCGACCATGGCGCAGGGCTTGGCGCCGTAGGCGGTAATGGGAAAATCTTCGTCGCGGAAGCGCAGCGGGGTGGCAAAGCGCGCGGCGATGTCGCTGGCGCGCTGCCACGGATCGCCCGCGGTCTGGTAGGGAGAAGAGGTGGCGCAGCCGGCGCCGCCCAGCATCAGGCCGGCGGCGGGGACGGCGCGCAGCAGGGCGCGGCGGCGGGGCTGGAAGTGCATGGCGGCC
Source organism: Massilia sp. X63 (assembly GCF_041023745.1). Taxonomy (NCBI): domain Bacteria; kingdom Pseudomonadati; phylum Pseudomonadota; class Betaproteobacteria; order Burkholderiales; family Oxalobacteraceae; genus Massilia; species Massilia sp. X63. The sequence continues at coordinate 414,402 of NZ_JBFTEF010000002.1, read as the reverse complement.
CCTGCTTATTGCTGGCGCGCGAGCGACACGCGCACCGGGTTGCCGGCGCGTGCGGCGACGTCCTGCGCCAGGCGCTGCCACTGCGCCAGCGTGGTGATCTCGCCGGCGCGGCTCCAGGCGCCGCCGGCGTAGTAGCGCAGCGGCTTGCCGGCGCTGGCCTTGGCCAGGATCAGCTCGTTCAGATTGTCCTGGGCGAAGCCTTCCGCGCCCGGCAGCACCACCGCGGTGCCGAAGGCGCCGTTGCTCTTCTGCTCGACCCACTGCAGCAGCACCGGGCCTTCGCGCTTGACCGCGATGACCGGGTCCTGGCCCTTGTCGCTCGGGTTCTTGTTCAGGCCCACGGCAACCGTGATCGGCGCATTGCCCTCGTACTGGAAAGTGCTGTCGATGCGGTCGAGCTGGTGCCCGGCGTCGACGGTGAAGCGCTTGATCTCGCTGACCGGCTTGCCGGCCGCATCCCAGGCCGCGTAATGCAGTTCGAAGACTGCGCGCACCGGACCATTGGCCAGCACTTTCCACGAGGCGTAATTGACGCTCGTGTAGAGCTGCTTGCCGTCCCACACGCCGGTGCCGCCGGCGCCGCGCGACTTGCCGACCTGGTACATGTCCATGCCCTCGCCCTCGTCGGTGTGGTAATGGTCATGGCCCTTGTTGTACCAGCGGTCGACGATCGGATACGGCACCCGCTTGAACCACAGGTCCAGGCCGCTGGTGACCAGCACTTCCTTGTTCATGCCGGCTGGCGACGGTGCGGCCAGCGCCGGGCCGTAGGTGCGGTGCGCGAGCTTGTCGTTCTCCCAGGCGAAGTCGTCGAGGCGTTCCGGCACGTAGCGGGCGAAGGCCTTCTGGGCGAACACCGGCGCCACCGTGTCGATCTTCTCGACGGTGAAGCCGGCGCTCTTCTCGCCCGGGGCGAAGCTGTGCTGGAACAGCAGCTCGCCGTAGGCGACGCCCACGTTCTGCGGATCCTTGGACAGCGGCGCCACGTTGGTGACCTGGTAGGGCAGCACCCGGCCGCTGGCATCCTTGACCGCGATCTTCTGGATCAATGCGCCGGGCAGGGCGGCGTTCACCTCGCTCCACGGGATCGAGATCGTTTCGGACGGACGCGCGATGGACAGGTCGTGCTGGACGGTGACGGCCAGCCTGTCGGCGGCGTAAGCGTTCAGCGCCGTCGAAAGTAGCGCTGCAAGGATCGGTCGTTTCATGGCTCAGTGGTCCTCGTTCAGTGATGTTCGCGGTAGTCGGTCTTGCCGCCCTTGGGCAGGTAGTGATAGGTGCGGACCTTGTGCTGGATCTCGAAGGCCGGATTGTTGATCATCTTGATGATCTCGGCGCCGGCCAGCAGGGTCGGGCCGTAGCCGTGCAGCGCGTGCACGCTGGTCGGGCGGTTGTAGTAATAGACCATGTCGCCGGCCAGCGTGGTGCCGACGCAGGTGCCCTCGACTTCCCCTTTCGGCGTGATGCGGGTCGACAGGCCCGCCCAGCCGGCCTGCGCGATCGAGCCGTAGGTGGTGGGGCTGACCCAGCCCTGGTTGACGGCATGCGCGATCACGTAGGTGAAGATGGCGCTGGCCGAGGTCTCCAGGTAGGAGTCGTTCCGGTCCAGCATCTGGTGCCACAGGCCGGTGCCCGACTGCAGTTCGGCGATGCCCTTGATCGAGGCGCGCAGCTGGTTCAGCACCGGCTGGTAGCCCGGGTGATCCTTCGGCAGCACGTCGAGCAGGTCGGACATCGCCAGCACCGCCCAGCCGTTGGCGCGCGCCCAGTAGAAGCGCGGCGCATCCGGGTGGTTGGCGTGCCAGCCGTGGGTGTAGATGCCGAGCTGCGGGTTGAACATGCGCTTGGTCATGCCCATCACGTTGTTGACGGCGTCGTCGAAGTGCTTGCGCTCGCCGATCAGGCGGCCCAGCTCGGCCAGCGCCGGGATGCTCATGTACATGTCGTCGGCCCACAGCGAGACTTCCTGCGGACGCTTGCGCGCCATGGTGCCGTCTTCCAGGCGGAACTGCTTGTTGACGACCCAGTCGCTGCAGGCGTCGATCATGGGCTGCAGGTCCGGGCCCACCTTGGCCAGGCGCGCGCGGATCAGGGCCGCGCACATCGAGCCGGAATCGTCCAGCGAGCGCGGGTCGAGGAAGCGCGAGAAGCTGTTGGCCCGTTCGAGGTGGAACTTCTGTTCCTGGGCGCGGAAGTAGGGGAGGGTCTGGTTGAAGAACTGGAAGTGGCGCTGGCTCATCGCCGTGAAGCTGCGGTCGCCGGTCGCTTCCGCCGCCTTCAGCAGGCCCGAGTGGACCACGCCCATTTCATAGACCTGGATGCCGTAGTCGCCCGCGCTGGGTTCGAAGATCGCATCCGCATTCGGCGTCTTCAGGTCGGTGATCTGGTCGCCGGTCTTCCTGTTGATGATCCGGGTCGGCGTGGCGCCGTCCATGTAGGCGCGGATCGACTTGAGCTGGGCCGTGACTTCCGCCACCACCGGCTTCTTGTAGGGCACCGGATAGCTGCCTTCGGCCGGGTCGGTCAGGTTCTTGTTGTCGGTATTGCGGTATTGGCCACCCTGGGCCAGGGCGGGATGGCAGGCGAAGCTGCAGCCTACAAGCACGGCAAGCGAGGCTGCCAGCACGGTCGTCTTCATATGTCTCCAGTCGGCGGAATGATTCGAATCGTTCGTGTACTGATTGTTAAATACGTATTGGTCAGTCCATTCTAATTTGGTCGGACCAAAATCGCAAGGTGGACTAGCCACTGCCGGAACTTGTATGGCATACTGAAAAAGAACCTACCGACCAAGGCAACACATCATGACCACCCAAGTTCCGCGCACAATCCGCATGCAGGCCAGCGACAACGTCGCCATCGTCGTCAACGACGGCGGACTGCCCGCGGGCACCGTCTTCCCCGACGGCCTGACCCTGCTCGAAGCGGTCCCGCAGGGCCACAAGGTGGCCCTGGTCGACCTGGCGGATGGCGAGGCCGTGATCCGCTACGGCGTGACGATCGGCTATGCCAATGGCGCGATTCCGCGCGGCTGCTGGGTGTCGGAGCGCGTGCTGCGCATGCCCGCCGCCCGCTCGCTCGACGACCTGCCGGTCGGTACCCGCGCGGTCGAGGCCGGCCCAAAGCTGGAAGGCTACACCTTCGAAGGCTACCGCAACAAGGACGGCTCGGTCGGCACCCGCAACATCATGGCCATCACCAGCACCGTGCAGTGCGTCTCGGGCGTGATCGACTACGCCGTCAAGCGCATCAAGGAAGAGCTGCTGCCGCGCTACCCGAACGTCGAGGACGTGGTCGCCCTCGAGCACGTGTACGGCTGCGGCGTGGCGATCGACGCGCCGGGTGCCGACATCCCGATCAAGACCATCCGCAACCTGTCGCGCAACCCGAACTTCGGCGACCACGTGATGGTCGTCAGCCTGGGTTGCGAGAAGCTGCCGCCGGCGCGCCTGTTCCCGGCCGGCGCGATCCCGATCGGCAATGCCGAGCCCTCGGTGGTCACCCTGCAGGACCAGCAGCACGTCGGCTTCATGTCGATGATCGACAAGCTGATGCAGACCGCCGAGAAGCACCTGCAGGCCCTGAACGCGCGCAAGCGCGAGACCTGCCCGGCGTCCGACCTGGTGGTCGGCGTACAGTGCGGCGGCAGCGACGCCTTCTCGGGCGTGACCGCCAACCCGGCCGTGGGCTTCGCCACCGACCTGATCGTGCGCGCCGGGGGCGCAGTGATGTTCTCCGAGATTACCGAAGTGCGCGACGGCATCGACCAGCTCACCGCGCGCGCCGCTACGCCGGAAATCGCCCAGGCGATGGTGCGCGAGATGCAGTGGTACGACGATTACCTGGTGCGCGGCGGCGTCGACCGCAGCGCGAACACCACGCCCGGCAACAAGAAGGGCGGCCTGTCGAACATCGTCGAAAAGGCCATGGGCTCGATCGTCAAGTCGGGCACCACGGCGATCACCGGCGTGCTGTCGCCGGGCGAGAAGCTGCAGCAGAAGGGCCTGATCTACGCCGCCACCCCGGCCAGCGATTTCATCTGCGGCACCCTGCAGATGGCCGCCGGGATGAACGTGCACATCTTCACCACCGGCCGCGGCACGCCCTACGGCCTGGCGGCGGTCCCGGTGATCAAGGTGGCCACCCGCACCGAACTGGCGAACCGCTGGCACGACCTGATGGACGTGAACGCCGGCCGCATCGCCAGCGGGGAAGCGACGATCGAAGACGTGGGCTGGGAACTGTTCCGCCTGATCCTCGACGTGGCCAGCGGCCGCAAGACCTGGGCCGAACACTGGAAACTGCACAATGCGCTGGCGCTGTTCAATCCGGCGCCGGTGACCTGAACAAACGAATTTGGCGTTGTTGCGGCTCCACGAATTCGTAGGGTGGGCGGCGAAGCCGCCCACCCTACGAAAAGCGATACGCGGCTGCGGATGGCAGCGCCACAATATCAAGGAGTGTTGTAATGACCGAAGCCAGTAATAAAGCTCTCCCTCAGGGCAAACCCTTCAAACGCATCCTGCTGACCGGCGCTGCCGGCGGCCTGGGCAAGGTGCTGCGCGACCGTATCAAGCCGTGGGCGGAAGTCGTGCGCCTGTCCGACGTGGCCGACATGGGCGAAGCGCGCGAGGGCGAGGAAATCGTCCAGTGCGACCTGGCGGACAAGGAAGCGGTGCTGAAGCTGCTCGAAGGCGTGGATGCGGTGCTGCACTTCGGCGGCATCTCCACCGAGAAGGCTTTCGAGCCGATCATGCAGGCCAACATCCTGGGCGTGGCCAATCTGTACGAAGCGCTGCACAAGGCGGGCACCAAGCGCGTGATCTTCGCCAGTTCGAATCACGCGATCGGCTACCACCACGTGAACACCGTGCTGGACGCGGATTCGCCGACCCGCCCGGACAGCTATTACGGCCTGTCGAAGGTCTTCGGCGAGCAGATGGCGCGCTACTACTTCGACCGCTTCGGCATCGAGACCGTGTGCATCCGCATCGGATCGAGCTTCCCGGAGCCGGCCAACAAGCGCATGATGAGCACCTGGTTCTCGTACGACGACCTGACCGAGATGCTGCGCTGCGCGCTGTTCGCGCCGCGCGTCGGCCACACCATCGTGTACGGCATGTCCGACAACGACAGCGTGTGGTGGGACAACCGCCTGGCCGCGCACCTGGGCTACAAGCCGAAGGACAGCTCGTCGAAATTCGCCCATCTGTTCCCGGATACTTCCGAGTTCCCGGCCAGGGACGACGTCACCACGATGTACCAGGGCGGCAAGTTCCTGCTCGACGGGCCGCAATACTGATCCCATGCTCGACCGGCTTACGCTGCGCAACGCCAGCCTGCTGGCGGAGGTCCTGCCCCAGGCGGGTGGCGGCCTCGCGCGCCTGGACTGGCTGGGCGGCGCTGCGGCCGCGCCGCAGCCGCTGTTGCGCGGCCTGCCGCCCGATGTAACGGATGTGCCGCTGCCCGGCCAGCTGGCATGCTTCCCCCTGCTGCCGTGGTCGAACCGGATGGCGCCTTCGGGCTTCGCCTTCGACGGCGCACGCCACGTTCCCGCGCCCAACCGCGCCGGGGAAGCTTGCCCGATCCATGGCGACGCCTGGCAGCAGCCATGGCGGGTCGCCTCCCACCACGACAGCTCGCTGGTGCTCAGCCTCGACCGCTGGGACGGGGCGCCCTTTGCCTATACCGCCGAACTGCACTACACGCTGGACATCGATGCGCTGGTGGTGGAGCTTAGCGTGCGCAATGCGGGACGCTGCGCGCTGCCCTTCGGGATCGGCCTGCATCCGTGGATGCCCGACCCGGGCGGCGCGCTGCTCCAGGCCGGCGCCAACAGCGTCTGGATGGCCGGCCCCGACAAGCTGCCGGTGCAGCGCCAGGACATTCCGTCCCACTGGCGCTTCGACAATCCGGCGCCGCTGCCGCAGGACGGCGTCGACAACGTCTTCGAAGGCTGGCACGGGGCTGCCCGCATCGCCTGGCCGCAACGCCGCATCGCACTCGAGATACAGGCCGACATGGATTACTTCATTCTCTATGTTCCGCCGGGACGCGACTTCTTCTGCTTCGAGCCGGTCGACCACCCGATCAATGCACACAACCTGCCGGGCTACCCGGGCTTGACGGTGCTGGCGCCGGGCGCCACGCTGCGCCGGCGCTGCGTGTTCCGCGGGGTGGCGCTCGGAGCGGCTTCATGATGCGGCCGTCGGCTTGCCTGCTGCTGGCGCTGGCCATGGCGCCCGCAGCGGCCCAGGCGCCGTACAACGCCGAGACGACCTACCGCAAGCTGGTGCGCGACTATCCGCACATCCGCATCGCCAGCGCGGAAGCGCCGGCGCCGGTCCAGGTGCGCAAGGATCTCGTCTATGCGCAGCGTGGCGAACTGCCCCTGGGCCTGGACCTGTATCTTCCCGCTCCCGGCGGCAAGCCCGCGCCGCTGGTGATGCTGGTGCACGGCGGCGGCTGGGGAAGCGGCCAGCGCTCCAACATGGCGCCACTGGCCGCCCGGCTGGCGGCGCGCGGCTATGCGGCCGCCACCGTCAGCTATCGTCTTTCGGGACAGGCGCGCTATCCGGCCGCGATCGACGACGTGAAGGAAGCGCTGCGCTGGCTGCGCAAGGGCGCGGCCGGTTTCGGCATCGACCCGGCGCGCGTGGCCATCGCCGGCGGCTCGGCCGGTGGCCAGATCGCATCCCTGGTCGGCATGCTCGAGCCGCAGGCGATCCGCGCGGTGGTCAGCATCGACGGCCTGTCCGACTTCACCTCGGAAGAAGCACGCAGGCACGAGGACGATCCAGCCAAGAACCCGTCCGCCGCGGGCGCCTGGTTCGGCGGCCGCTACGCCGAGAGGCAGGCGCTGTGGCGCCATGCCTCGCCGCTCACCCACGTGGGCAAGGACAGCCCGCCTGTGCTGTTCATCGTCAGCGGCGTGCCGCGCTTCTCGGTGGGCCGCGAAGCGATGGCGGCCAGGCTGGCCGCGCACGGCATCGACTCGGATACCGTGGCGCTGCCCGGCACACCGCATTCGTTCTGGCTGTTCGACCCCTGGGTGGCGCCGACCGTCGATGCGATGGCCGGCTTCTTCGACCGCGTGCTTGGTCCCGTCCCGGCACGTGCGCCCTGGTCGCCCGACCTCGGAGACGGCCGCTACCGCAACCCGATCCTGCACGCCGACTATTCCGACCCCGATGCGATCCGCGTCGGCGACACCTACTACATGGTGGCATCGAGCTTCGCGAACGCGCCGGGCCTGCCGCTGCTGGTCTCCAAGGACATGGTCAACTGGGAGCTGCAGGGCCAAGCGCTGCCGCAGCTGGTGCCGGGCGCGCAGTTCACGGCGCCCCAGCACGGCAAGGGCGTGTGGGCGCCCTGCCTGCGCTACCACGACGGCAAGTTCTGGATCTTCTATCCCGACCCCGACCAGGGCGTGTACGTGACCACGGCCAAGGATTTCAAGGGTCCGTGGAGCGCACCGCACCTGCTCCTGCCCGGCAAGGGCATCATCGACCCGAGCCCGCTGTGGGACGAGGACGGCAAGGCCTACCTGATCCATGCCTGGGCCAGGAGCCGCGCCGGCTTCAACAACGTGCTCACGCTGCGCAGGATGGATCCGGGCGGCCGCAGCCTGCTGGACAGCGAAGGCAAGGTGGTGATCGACGGCGACAAGCTGCCCGGATACCGCACGCTGGAAGGACCGAAGCTGTACAAGGCGAACGGCTGGTACTACGTGTTCGCGCCGGCCGGCGGCGTCGAGCAGGGCTGGCAGTCGGTGTTCCGCTCGCGCAGCATCGAGGGACCCTATGAGTCGCGCATCGTGATGCACCAGGGCGACACTCCCATCAACGGGCCGCACCAGGGCGCCTGGGTCACGACGCCCCAGGGCACGGACTGGTTCTTCCACTTCCAGGACAAGCGCGCCTACGGGCGCGTGGTGCACCTGCAGCCGATGCGCTGGGAAGACGGCTGGCCGCTGATCGGCGAGCCGTCCGGTACGCCCGGCACCGGGCAGCCGGTACTCGAACATGCCAAGCCGGTGCCAGGCAGCTTCGCCCGCCAGGTTCCTGCCGTGGGCGACGAATTCGACGGCAAGGCCCTGGGCCCGCAATGGCAATGGGCGGCCAACCCGCAGCAGCGCTGGTACGCGCTCGATGCGCGGCCGGGCATGCTGCGCCTGTACGCGCAGCCGGCGGCGCCGGTACGCGGCCTGGCCTCGGTACTGACCCAGAAATTCCCGGCGCCGGCCTTCGGCGCGACGGCGAAGGTGGTGTTGAACGCACAGCGGGACGGCGATCAGGTCGGCTTCGGCGTCATGGGCCTGGCCAGCAACTGGTTCGGCCTGCGCCGCGTCGACGGCAAGCCGCGCATGGTGCGGGTCAGCTGCGGCCAGGACGGCAAGTGCATGGAAGAGCTGGGCGAGGAGCTGCCGGGCTTCGCGGCGCACCTGCGCATGCACGTCACGGCCGGCGCATATGTGTCCTTCTCGTACAGCGCCGACGGCCTGCGCTACACCCAGTTCGGCCTGCCGTTCGAGGCCAGCATGGGGCGCTGGGTCGGTGCGCAGCTCGGCCTGTTCGCCACCGGGGCGCCAAGCGCCTTTGCCGATATCGACTACCTGCGCATCACGCCCTGAGCTGCCCCGGCCTGCTTGCCGCCCGCGCGCACCCGGTACCAGGCGAGGCCGATCAGCTCGTACATGGCATACCAGGAGCGGCGCATGCCTTCGGCGCTCGGTACCCAGGAGCGCACGCCCTGCGCCTGTCCGCTGAAGAACATGGTCGGCGCCTCGACCACTTCGAGCCCGGCGCGCTCGAAGGCGGCGCGCGAGCGCGCCATGTGCATCGCCGTGGTCACCAGCAGGACGCGGTGCACGCCGCCAGCTTGCAGCAGCGCGGCGCTGTAGGCCGCGTTCTGGGCGGTATCGCGCGACTGTCCCTCAATCCACTTCACCGGCACACCGAAGTCTTCGCGCAGGGCGCTCGCCATCGTATCGCCGAACGAATAGCCGGGATCGCTGCCGCCGCGGTCACCGGCGATGCCGCCGCTCACGAGCACGGGCAGGCCGGTACGGCGCTGCAGGTGCGCCGCATAGCGCAGGCGTGCCAGGGCGGTGGTGTCGGGAATGTCGCGTCCGCCGTATTCGGGCGCATTGCGCAGCTGTCCGGCGGCCAGCACCACGATCGCCTGGGCGCCGCTGCGCTCGGGCGCCTGCAGCGCCGTGGTCATGCGCTCCAGTGGCGTGACGAACCAGTCGGCGACCGCCGTGGTCGAGAGCAGGGCCAGCAGCGCCAGCCCGGTCCCGGCGATAATGCGCCCCGCCCGGGGCCGGCGGCGCCAGACCAGCAGGCCGAGGGCGATCAGGAGGAACAGGTTGGCCGGGGGCAGGATGAGTTCGCGAGGAATCGCGTTGAGCAGGTCGAGCATCGGTATCGGGTCGGGCATCCGTGGAGATCAGTCCGACATCCTAGCGCATCCTGGCCTTGCGCTCAGGCCTGCAGGGTCGTGTTGTAGACTTTGCCCGCGATGGTCACCTTGCTCAGCCTGACGTTGCGCACGTTGTGGATGAACCACGGCTGGTCCGCGTTGACCGGGGTGCCGAAGTCGCAGTCGGTGATGCTCACGTCGCGGATCGGCAGGATCTCGGCCGGCTGGTCGCCGTTGTAGTCGAAGGCCACGGGGCCCAGCAGCAGCAGGGCCTGGTAGCACGAGCGCGGGCCATCCGGCGTGGCGACGTTGCCGACCTTGACGCCCGAGATGTGGACGTGCTCCACCACCGGCGGACGGGTACGCACGTTGTCCGCGTTCGGCGCGTAGTCGCAATCGAAGGTGATGACGGCGCCGGCCCCGGATCCGACCGACTTGGGCGGGATCGGCGAGCCCGGGAGCGGCGTGTAGTACTGGGGCTTCAGGTTGACGCCGTTCGGCATGCGCACGTTGCGCACGTAGAAGTGGCGCAGGAAGCCGCCACGGTTCATGTTGGTCTTGAGGCGGATCGCGGTGTTCAGCGGGTCGGTCGCCCAGTGTTCGTTGCGGAACTCGATGTCCTGCGCGTACACGTGCTGGATCCCGCCCGACATCTCGCTGCCCAGGGTCACGCCGCCGTGGCCGCTGTTCATGACGCACTTCCGGATCACCACGTTCTGGGTCGGGCCGAACTGGGTGTCGAGGTTCTTGCCGGCCTTGATCGCGATGCAGTCGTCGCCGCTGTTGAAGGTGCAGTCCTCCACCAGCACGGTATTGCAGGCTTCCGGATCGAAGCCGTCGCTGTTCGGCCCCATGCTGTCCATGTGCACGCCGCGGATTTCCAGCTTGCTGCAATTGACCGGGTGGTGCTGCCAGAACGGCGACTGGTTCAGCTGGTAGCCTTGCAGCAGCACATTGGTGCAGCCGATGAATTCGACCATGCAGGGGCGCAGGTAGTGGCCGCGGCCGAAGACGCGTTTGGCGACCGGCACGCCCGCTTCCGACAGGGTCGGCAGGTAGGCTTCGTCGGTACGCCACTTGTCGTTCTTGCCTTCCATGAGCGCGACCTGGGCGTCGCTCAGGCTCGGGGCCACCGCACGGACCGAGCTTGGGTTGGCGGGGTTGACGGCGGTCTGGGCCTCATGCTGGCGCGGGCCGGCCTTGCGCTTGCCTTTCCAGTCCCACCAGGTGTCGCCGTTGGCCTGCGGGACGCCGCCCTGGCCGTCCAGGATGCTGGTCCAGTCTTCGCCGGTCAGGGCAATGTTGGTCTGGCCGAAGGCATACACCATCGGCGAATAGTTCAGGCAGTCGTTGCTCTGCCAGCGCGAGAGCACCAGCTTGCCATTCGGGCCGCAGTCGTAGTCGCCGTATTTGGCGAAGTCTTCCGGATCGTTGCTGAAGTAGACATGGGCGCCCTTGGCCAGGTGCACGTTGACGTTCGACTTCAGGACGATCGGGCCTTTCACCAGCCAGTTCCCGGCCGGGATCACGACCCGTCCGCCGCCCGCGGCGCTGCAGGCCGCGATGGCCGCCGCGATCGCGGCGTAGCAGTCCCTGGCGCCCGGCGCCGGCGTGCTGACCTTGCCCTCTTCGTGGTGGGCGACATAAGCGGACACCATGATCGCCTGGCAGGACTCGGCGCCGTAGGCGGTGATCGGGAAGTCGCGCCTGGGGAAGACCAGGGGCTGTTTGAATTGGTCGACGATGCGTTGGGCACGCGCCCACGGGTCATTCCTGGCCGCTGCTGTCGCGCCCTTGGCCGCGAGCGCCGGGCCGGCCACCGTCAGGCCGGCCACCGATGCCGAGGCGGCGCACAGCAGGGAGCGGCGTTGCGAATTGATGGGGCGCGTTTTCATATCGTTTTTCTCGAAGGTCGGGGAATCGGTGGCACGCTGGGGGAGGAAATGCGCCCGGGGCGGATGGAAAACTCCATCCGCCCCGGGGCGGGCAGGACGACGCTTAGAACTCGTAGTCCGCACGCACCGTGAAGGTGCGGCCGATCGGCTTGGCGACGTTACGTGCGAACACGACGCGCGAGCTCAGGCGCTGGTTGGACAGCGGCGGATCTTCGTCGAACAGGTTGTTCACGCCAGCGCCGATCTTCAGCTGCTTGTTGAACTTGTAGCTGGTCGACAGGTTGTAGACGCGGTACGGGGCAATGCGGTTGAAGAAGGGCTGGCCCGGTTTCTGGGTCGGCAGCGCGTTGGTGTCTTCGTAGCTCGACGCATACTGCTGGGTCAGCTGGGCGAAGAACTGGCGATACGACCAGTTCACGCGTGCCTGGTGCTTCCACTTGAACACGTAGGTGTTCGAGGAGGTGGCGCCGGTGGACAGCGCGCCGTTCCTGCCGACGCTGTCGAACCATTCGCCGCCGGCTTCGTTCTGGCCTTCGTACTTGTCGGTGTAGCTGCCGTCCATCGAGAAACCGAAGCGGCCCCAGTGCGAGGTCGGGAGCGTGTAGTTCAGGCTGAGGTCGATGCCCTGGGTACGCAGGCCGCCCATGTTCAGGCGGGTCTTCGTGATGTACTGCAGGGTGCCGTCTGGGTTACGCACGAACAAATCCTGGTACTTGGCGATGTTGTTGAAGATCGTGTCTTCCGAGACCTGGGCGATGGTGCCGGTCATGTCGATCTTCCAGAAATCGACGGTCGCGACGAAGTTCTTGATCGGCTCGACCACGAAACCGACGGTGACGGTCTTCGACTTTTCCGGATCCAGGTCGGGATTGGCGCCGGTCAGGGTCGTCAGGCGCGTGTTGCAGACGCGGGTCGGATCGAGGTTCAGGCCGGCGAAGCGCGGGTCGGTGGTCAGCGTACCGGTGCCGGTCACGCCGGGCGTGGCGCTCGGGCACAGCAGCGGATCGTCCCAGTTCGACGAGGACGGGGTCAGGGTGCGCTCGCTGCCGTACAGTTCCGGCAGGGTCGGCGCACGGAAGCCCTTGCTCACCGTACCGCGCAGCATCAGCTGCTTCATCGGCTGGTAGCGGAAGCTGGCCTTTGGGTTGACGGTATTGCCGAAGTCGCTGAAGTGGTCGGCGCGCACCGCGACGTTCAGGTTCAGTTCCTTGGTGACCGGCGCATCGAGTTCGGCGTACATGCCGGCCACGCGGCGCGAACCGCTCGGGTTGCGGCCCGGGGTGCCGGACACCTTGTAGACCACCTCGTTGCCGAGCATGTTCATGTTTTCTTCGAAGGACTCGCGATGCCAGTCGGCGCCGAGCGCCAGGCCCAGGGCGCCGCCCTTCAGGTCCATCAAGGTGCGCGACAGGTTCAGGTCGGCGCCGTAGTAGCGTACGTCGGCGTTGCGGTATTCCATGCCGTCGGCCGAGATGCTCTCGAGGTAGTCGCGGCCGGCGGCGTCCTGCGGGCCGAACGGGTTCAGGATGCCCTTCTCGACGCCGGCGTACAGTCCCGGGGTGCGCACGAAGTTGTCGCGGAAGCCGATGTTGCGCTGGCTGTAGGCGTAGGAGACGCCGGCGCGGTAGTCCCACCCTTTGATCTGGCCTTCGTCCTGGACCACCAGGCGGTGGTTTTCCTGCTCGTCGTGGCTGGTGACCGGGCCCAGTTCGTCCAGGCTCCAGGTCAGCGCCAGGTCTTCGCCGTTCAGGCCGGCCACGGCCGGCACGCCGCCGCTGCCGCCCGGGTACCACTTGCTGGCCTTGGTGATCATCAGCGGACGGCGCGAGGCCGTCAGGCGGTCGTAGTCGGTGCTGGCGCCGAAGGGCTGCGGTGCGTCGGAAGCGTCGATATACGACTTCGACAGGTTCAGTTCGACGGTAAGCAGGCCGCCGTCGCCGTGCGCCAGGCTGCCCTTGGTGAACAGGGTGGCCTGCTGGGCTTCCGGCAGCAGTTCCGGATAGTAGGTCGGGTCGGTGATGCAGGTCTTGCCGCCGTTGGCGCTGGTGCGGGTCGACGGGATCGTGGTCTGCACCGCGTACGGGGTCACGCAGCCGGCCGCGAAATAGGGGTTGCCGGTGATGCTGGCCGACTTGCCGTTGCGGTAGATGGTGAAGTTCGCAGGCGAGGCCGCGCCGCCCGAGGTGTTCGGGCTGAACGGGGTGCCGCCCAGTTGCGCGATCTTGGCCGGGTCGGTGATGTTCGGGCGGTCGCGCTGCAGCAGCGAATCGCGGCGCTGGATGTCGAAGGCGGTGTAGACGTTCCAGCCGTCGGTGGCCAGGTCGCCCTTGCCGGCCACGATGCCGGCGCGGCGCTGCGCGCCGCCGCCGGAGGCTTCCGGCTGCACGGTGCTGGCGCTGAGCTTTACGCCCTGGATCGATTTTTTGGTGATGAAGTTGACCACGCCGGCGATCGCGTCGGTGCCGTACAGGGCCGAGGCGCCGTCGCGCAGCACTTCAACGCGCTCGATGGCGGCCATCGGCATGACGTCGACGTTGACCGAGCTGTCGCCCAGTGCTTCGTTGGCCAGGCGGCGGCCGTTCAGCAGGACCAGGGTACGGTTGGTGTTCAGGCCGCGCATGTTGATCATGGTGCCGCTGCCGCCGCCGCCCACCGGTTCGTTGGTCGCCCCGACGGTCAGGGCCACGGCGACTTCCGACATCGTGGTCAGGCCACGGTTTTCCAGCTCTTCGGCCTTGATCGTGGTGAGGGGGAGGGCATTCTCGGTGGCGAGGCGCTTGATCGAAGAACCCGTGACTTCGACACGCTGCATCGGCGCTTCCTGCGCGGCTGCAGTGTTCGTCATGGTCAGCACTGCGACAGTGATTGCCGACAGAAGGAAGCGCGGTTGGTTGATGGGTTGGTGTTTCACTGCAAGTCTCCTGCTCAACTGCTCAAATCGGAATTGCGTCCAGGTGTATCCCTGGATCGCGCGAATGGATACGGCGGGTATCCGCGCGGTGGTGACGAAGCCTGGGCCGATGTCACTGCCGACCAATGCACAGCACTGTTGTCCGCGGGAGCCAGGCCTTGGAGGCGGAGGCGAACGAGGGGACTCAGCAATCATTGGCTTGTCGGCGATTCTACTTTGGTCTGACCGCTTCCGCAATCTGGACGAGCCACTTATTTTTGTATCGTCATTACAAGCGCTAAGCGGCCCGACCAATTGACGAAACAATCATCTTGCCGGCGAGGGAATACAGGCGCGGCGCAGGGCGCCCCGCAATATGGAGAGAGGAGAGTTGCCGGACCCATGGTCCGGCCGGAGGGAATCAGCCGCGCGAGAAGGTGCGGGTCACGCGGTCGAGGTGCGCGCGCATGGCGGTGCGGGCGCCGGCCACGTCGTGCGACGCGATGGCGGCGAAGATGTTGCGGTGGTCGATCAGGGTCTGCTGGCGCAGTTCCTCGGTCTGGAAATGCTCCTTCAGCTTGTGCCAGAGCGAGCCGCGCTGGCTCCACAGGTATTCGATCACGCCCACCATCGCGCTGTTGCCGGTAGCGCGGGCGATCGCCAGGTGAAAGTTGCGGTCGGCTGATTCGTTGCCGCTGCGGTCTTCGTGGTGCTGTTCCATCTCTTCGACCGCGCGCAGGATGGCGTCGATGGCCGAGTCGCTGGCATGCTTGGCGGCGAGGGCCGCCACTTCGACCTCGATCAGGCGGCGCGCCGCCAGCACCTCGAAGGGGCCGGGGCCGGCGCTCGGCACCTCGGCCTGCGGCTTGGCCTGTTCGCTGACATACACGCCCGAACCGCCGCGCACTTCGACCTTGCCGCCCAGTTCGAGGGCGATCAGGGCCTCGCGCAGCGAGGTGCGGCTGACACCGAGCTTGGTGGCCAGTTCGCGTTCGGCCGGCAGGCGCTCGCCCGGGCGGATGTTCTCGGCGCGGATCAGCTCCTCGATCTTGGCCGAGACCACCCGGTACAGCCGTGGCTCGTTGACGCTGTTCTCGTTCAGCGCAGCGGTTTTCTTCATCGATGGGTCCGTCGTTCGTAAATAAGGTGGCCGATGCCAAACAGCGAATCTTAGTTTGGTGCGGGTAATGTTGCAAGTGGACCAACCAATTATATGCCAACAGTGTGGCGAAGCCGCCCTTGCCCCTGTTTTATCTTCCTTCGGTGCCGGCTCAGCGGGCGTCCCGTGCGCCGCCTTCGAGCCCGTCGATCAGCTTGCGCAAGTCCTGGATGTCCGCCGGCGACAGCCCGCGCCGCTGGGCGAAGTGCGCCACCAGCGGCGCGATGCGCCCGCCGAACAGGCGCTGCACCAGGCTTTCGCTCTCGCGCGCCAGCCAGGCCTCGCGCGGCAGCACGGCGTGGTAGAGGAAGCGCCGGCCATCCTTCTGCGCGGCGATCGCGCCTTTCTTGAGCAGGCGGTTGAGGAGGGTCTTGACCGTGGCGGTCTGCCAGTGCTGGCTCTCGGAAAGCGCGACCACGACCTGCTCGGCCACTACCGGGCCGGGCGCGCGCCACAGCACTTCCATGACGTGCGACTCGGCGTCGCTGATGTTGATGGGGGTAGTCGACATTGGCAGCACCATTCACAAATGTAATTCAGTTCAATGATTACATCTGTAAACGATGCCGTCAAGCGCCGTGTGACGCTTTTTTGGTCCGCTCAGGGCTGCGGGTTCCAGCCGCGCCCCGCGAACACCGCGGCGCGCGTCGACAGGCGTTCGGCCTGGGCGCGGTCCATCTGCAAGCCGCCGTAGCTGCGCGCCTGTCCGTCGTCAAGCCGGTTGCCGAACTCGCGCCATCCTCCTTCGAGCGGGTTGGGCGCCGGCTTGCGGTACCAGGCATCCGGGGCGATATGCGGGCCAACGCTGCATGCGATGAAGGCGACCTTGTCCCAGGTGTTGGCGGTGCCGGGCGAGCGCGCGAAATAGGTGGCGCCATCGGGCGGCAGGTTCCCCAGGGGACCGGGCCCGCGCGTCAGGCGCGAGCGCAGGAAGACGAAGCCCGGATCGTCCTTGCCGACGGTGCGCGCCTGTACGATGTAGCCGCCGCTTGCCGGGTTGGCGCTGTCGCCGACGGTGCGCAGTTCGCTGTCCTCGAACAGGGCCGCGCGATTGTTGCCCCAGACGAAATCGACGTTGCCTTCGATGAGCGACTTGTAGAACCAGGCGTAGCCATGCAGCTGCAGCGTGTCCTGCTCGCTCATGAAATGGGCGTTGCGCGCGACCAGGCGCTCCTGGTCGCCGCTGAAGAAGAGGGTCTCGGCCTGCGCCGAATGGCCGTCACTGCGGCGGGTGCTGTTGTGCAGGGCGATGTCGCGCAGCTCCAGTAAATCGCTGTCCTGTGCCAGGAACAGGGAGCGGCCGCCCATCACGCCGGCGCTGCCGTCCGGCTGGCCGGTGCCCGAACCGGGGTTGCGGGTGTCGCTGTTGGCGGCGCGGATGATCGTCGCTTCGCGGCTCTGGCCGCGCAGCATGACATTGTCCTTGTCGCGCAGGTAGAGCAGCTCGGGATAGACGCCGTCGCGCACGTTGACCGTGATCGCCTTGTCGCGCGGCAGCGACATGGCGTAGTCGAGCGCACCCTGCACGGTACGGAAGTCGGCGCGCCCGTCGTCGTCCACGGTCACGCTATCGCCCACCGGCAGGTAGGGCGAGGTGCGGAAGGACCAGCGCGCCCCGTTGAAACCATCGGCCTGGACCAGGCGCGCATCCACCACCGCTTCGTAGTCGACGCCGCGTTCCAGCGCCCGGGGCAGGCGCACGTACAGTTCCTTGCCGAGCAGCTTGAGCGGATGCTGGCGCACCAGGCGCTGGCGGCCCTGCGGGCCGAGTGCGGTGACGGTCTCGCCGGGACGGACCACGGCGACCAGTACCTGGTCGCGTTGCCGGTAGACGCGCACACTGCCTTCACCGGTGAGCACGGGTTGCTTGTCGAAGACGAGGCGCAGCGGTGCGTCCGGCGGCACGCCGCGCTCGCCCTGGGCCGGGAAGGCGGTGGCCGAGGCGGGGAGGGTGGCGCGGCGCGGCGCGGCGAAGGGCGCGCCCACGTCGACATTGAACACAGCCTGTGCCCAAGGGTCATCCAGGCTGCGCACCGTCACGGCGGTGCGGCCCGGCGCGTGCGCCGTCACGCGTACGCCGCCGTCGGCCGCCTCGACCGAGGCGATGCGCGGGTCCGCGGCGCTGGCGCCGAGGCGCGAGGCGCCGCCGACGCGCAGGGTGTCGGGTGCATCGCCCGCCTGCATGGCCAGGCGGTCCGCGCCCACGTGCACGGTCACGCGCTCGGGCGCGCCGGCAGGGCCGCCGCGCAGGTCGAGCAGGCTGGCGGCGCCGGCATCCCAGGACACCGGCTGCAGCGCAGGCATCGGCGGCGCCACCAGCCAGGTGGCGCGGTCGCCGTCCACCGAAACGGTCAGCAGGCCGCCCTGCGGTCCCTGTTCGGCGGCATGGCGCAGCACCACCGGAACGTCCGGCAGCCCGGCATTGCGGCGCACCTGCTTGATGCGCTTGACGTCGCCGCCGCGCGATTCCAGCAACTCGACCTGCAGCACCTTGCCGCCCTCGGCCAGTTGCAGGCTGGCGCCTTGCCAGTCGCCCGTGGCATCCTGGCGTACGCGCAGCAGGAAGGGCGCGCCGATGGCGGGCACGATGCGCGCCTCGGCATAGCCCAAGTCCCGCTCCTGCAGCGCGCGCGGGCCGGCATTGTCGCGCACGTGGCGCGCCACCTCGGCCGCCGGCAGGGCCGTGAAGCCGTAGGGCACGCGCCAGCCGGGGTTGCCGCCATAGGGGCAGTCGGCCAGCGGCCGGCCGTTGAGCAGCGAACCGGTGTCGGCGAACACGCCCGGACTCGAGGCCGGGTCGCGCACCACCTGTTTGCACGTGGTGGCGCCGGCGATGTCGAAGGCATTGGCGTCCGAAACGATGTGCGACGCGTGGGCCGCGCCGATGCTGTAATGGTGGCCGTAGACCGGGTGCCGGCGGTCGCCGACGTAATAATTGTTCAGCAGGTGGACCTGGCCGTAGCGCACCCGCGGCGCACGCTCGGCCACGTGCTCGAACAGGTTGGCCTTGAGCGTCACGCGCAGGTGCCCCTGGTCTCCCAGCGCGCGGTCGCTCGAGCCGATCAGCATGTTTTTCTCGTGCTGGGCGAAATGGTTATAGGTGACGCTGACGAAGTCCGCGCCCTGGTTGATGTCGAGCGCACCGTCGTGGCACTGCTTGCGCATGCCGTTCTCCACCGGCTGCCTGTCGTCGGTATGCGGCGCGTCGGTGAAGCTGTTGTGGTCGATCCACACGTGGTGCGAACCGGACACCGTGATGGCGTCGAACAGCGAGTTCCAGTTGCCCTTGGCGCCGTCCTTCGGATCCCAGCGCGGCCCGACGTCGCAGGGATTGCGCAGCGCGAGGTTGCGGATGACCACTTGCGAGACGTTCGCCACCGACAGGCTGCCGTTGACGAAGCCGGCATCCTGCGCCACGCCGATCAGGGTGGTGTTCGAGGGAATGCGCACCGTGCCGCGCCGGGCCTGGTCTTCGCTGCTGGCGAACGGGCGGCCTTCGCTCATGTCGATGCTGGCCGCCACGCGTACGATGCGCGCGGGGGCCGGCGCTTTCAAGGCCGCCAGCAGTTGCGCCCGGTCGCGTACCGTGTAGACGTGGGCGGGACTGGCCAGCGCCCCGCCGCGGGTGCCGCCTTCCTGAGCGGCCCAGCCGTCGAAGGGCGCATGCTGGCGTTCGGCCAGCGCGACCGCGGTGGAGGCGGCCGATGCGTCGGCGGCGGGAGCGGCGACCGGATTGTCCAGGGATGTGGCGGCCGCGCCGGCCAGGGCCAGCGCGATGGCCGCGACAGGCGCGCTCACCGTGCGCCCCGCATCGATGCGGACAGGGCCGGCACCTGGCGCACCAGTTCCTTGGCCATGATGCCCGAGAAGCGCTCGGCCCCGAGCGGGCCGAGGTGGGTGTAGTCGAAATTGGCGCCGGTGCGGGCCAGCTTGTCGGCTTCCTGCGGGCCCATGGCCTGCACCGCGTCCAGCGACAGCGCGTTCAGGTCGACCAGCGGTGTCCTGGTGGTGCGCGCGACCTGGCGCACCGTCCCGGCCCAGGGCGCCAGGTCGTTGTGCACGTAGCCGTTCTTGAAGCTGCGCCGGGTCAGCGGCGTCACCAGCACCGGGACCGCGCCGAGCGAGCGCGCCTCGTCGACGTAGCGCTGCATGTTGACCGGGAATTCGGTAACGAAATCGGTGGAGCGCCCGGGCTTGCCCGGCTGGTCGTTATGGCCGAACTGGATCAGCACGTAGGTCTTGCGAAAGCCTGCGCCCTCGCGCAGCAGTCCCATGACTTCGTCCCAGCGCTTCTCGGCCCGGAAGCTGCCCGAACTGCGGCCGCCGCGCGCCAGGTTGTGGCAGGCGGTTTCGGGCGTGAAGCGCGCGCACAGGGCGTCGCCGTAGCCGGTGGTGCTGGCCATGGTGGAGTCGCCGACCAGGATCACGCGGTCGGGCAGGGCGGCGGCAACGTTTCCTGCGCCGGCGTTGGTGGCGAACAGCAGGGGGATGCAACAGGCGAGGGAACGGACGGGATGTAGCATGGACGGGCTCCTAAAGGTTCGACAGATTCTATTTTGGCCTGACCAATTTATCAAGCGGTCAGGCCGGCAAGTCCACGTGCCTGGTTCCGTGGCGTCCGGCATACAATCAATACTAAGACGTCCTGACATAAGACGTCAGACATCTTGTCTTGTTATATAATCGTCTTATTCCTTTTCCAGCTTCGATATCTCCATGATTCCCATGCAGCGCAAACCCCGCAACCTCGCACAGGGCGTCGTCGAGCAGATCAGCAGCAACATCCGCCAGGGCCTGCTCAAGCCGGGCGAAAAGCTGCCGACCGAATCCTCGATGATGGCGCAGCACGGGGTGAGCCGCACCGTGGTGCGGGAGGCGATTTCGCACCTGCAGGCTTCGGGCCTGGTGCAGACGCGCCACGGTATCGGCACCTTCGTGCTGGAGCGCCCGCCGGCCGGCTTGGGGATCGATGCCGAAAGCATCCTGACCCTGCGCGACGTGCTGTCGATCCTGGAGCTGCGCATCGGCGTGGAAACCGAGACCGCCGGCCTGGCCGCGGTGCGCCGCACCGACGAGCACGTGCGGGAACTGGGCGCCGCGCTGGCCGAGATGCACGAGGCGATGGCGGTCGGCAGGTCGGCAGTGGAGGCCGACAAGCGCTTCCACCTGCTGATCGCGCAAGCCACCGGCAACCGCTATTTCGAAGACATCCTGACCCAGCTCGGCAATGCGATCATCCCGCGCAGCCGCCTGAACACGGTGGAGCTGGAGGAGGACAAGCCGGCCAACTTCAACGAACGCGTCGGCCGCGAGCACGACGACATCTTCCGCGCCATCGAACGGCGCGACCCGGAGGCCGCGCGCGCGGCCATGCGCACCCACCTGTCCAACAGCCGCGAGCGCCTGGTCGAGGCGCAGCGCCGCATCGAATCGCGGATCAATTAAGCGCAGTCTTCGCAGTCTCTCGCAGCACTCGCATTCCCTCGCGGGCAGCGTCGCATCCGCGCCTCCGGTCGGATCACGCTTGCCCTGCCGTTTGTAGCCTTTCCAAAAAATAGCGCACATTTCGCTTGCGAGCACATCGTTTCAGTTGTACGATGACATACAACTGAACGGAACACTGCATCGCCATTCCTTCATCAGCAGCACTTCACCCGATAACCTGTCCTGGAGACTCTGTAATGCAAGCACTCGAACTACAAAAAGTCCTGTCGCACGGCCTGCTGTCCTTCCCGATCACCGACTTCAACGCCGAACTCGAATTCGATCAGGCCGGTTACCAGAAGCGCCTGGAATGGCTGGCGCCGTACGGCGCGACCGCGCTGTTCGCCGCCGGCGGCACCGGCGAATACTTCTCGCTGCACGGCGAGGAATACAGCCAGATCGTCAAGACCGCGGTCGACACCTGCGCCGGCACCGGCGTGGCGATCCTGGCAGGCTGCGGCGGCCCGACCCGCACCGCCATCGCCCACGCACAGGAAGCCGAGCGCCAGGGCGCGCAAGGCCTGCTGCTGCTGCCGCACTACCTGACCGAAGCCAGCCAGGACGGCCTGATCGCCCACGTCGAAGCGGTGTGCCGCTCCGTGAAGATCGGCGTCGTGGTCTACAACCGCGCCGCCTGCCGCCTGAGCGCCGACTCGCTGGCCAAGCTGGCCGACCGCTGCCCGAACCTGATCGGCTTCAAGGACGGCATCGGCGACATCGAACTGATGGTCTCGATCTACCGCAAGATGGGCGACCGCTTCAGCTACCTGGGCGGCCTGCCGACTGCGGAAGTGTACGCCGGCGCCTATAAAGCCCTGGGCACCCCGGTGTACTCGTCGGCCGTGTTCAACTTCGTGCCGCAGCTGGCGATGGACTTCTACCACGCCACCGCTTCGGGCGACACCGCCACCACCAACCGCCTGCTGGACGATTTCTTCCTGCCGTACCTGGAGATCCGCAACCGCAAGGCCGGCTACGCCGTCAGCATCGTCAAGGCCGGCGCCCGCCTGGTCGGCCACGGCGCCGGTCCGGTGCGTCCGCCGCTGACCGACCTGACCCCTGCCGAAGACGAGATGCTGCTGGCCCTGATCCAGAAACAGAAGAACGCGGTATAAGCCATGCAGATCACTGGTGAAATGATCATCGGTGGCCAACTCGTCCGCGGCAACGCGGGCGAGGTGCTCGCCTACAACCCGTCCACCCGCGGCGAGATCGGCCCGGGCTTCGGCCAGGCCAGCGGCGCCGACGTGGAGCGCGCCTGCGAACTCGCCGCCGCCGCTTTCGACCCCTACCGCGCACTGCCGCTGGAGCAGCGTGCCCGCTTCCTGGAAGCGATCGCTGAGCAGGTGCTGGCCATCGGCCCGCTCCTGATCGAACGCGCCCAGCAGGAAACCGGGCTGCCGCAGGCCCGCCTGGAAGGCGAGCGCATGCGCACCGTGAACCAGCTGCGCCTGTTCGCGAAAGTCGTGCGCGACGGCCGCTTCCTCGGCGCCACCATCGACAGCGCGCTGCCGGAACGCGCCCCGCCGCGCCCCGACCTGCGCCTGGCCAAGATCGGCCTCGGCCCGGTCGTCGTCTTCGGCGCCAGTAACTTCCCGCTGGCCTTCTCGGTCGCGGGCGGCGACACCGCATCAAGCCTGGCAGCAGGCTGCCCGGTCATCGTCAAGGCCCACGGCGCCCACCTCGGCACCTCGGAGTTGGTCGGCCGCGCCGTCCAGCGCGCGGCGCTCGACTGCGGCATGCCGGAAGGCGTGTTCTCGATGGTCTTCGGCGACGGCCGCACCATCGGCCAGCAACTGGTCAGCCATCCGGCCATCAAGGCGGTCGGCTTCACCGGTTCGCGTGGCGGCGGCACCGCGCTGATGCGCACCGCTGCGGCCCGCTTGGTCCCGATCCCGGTCTATGCCGAGATGAGCAGCGTGAATCCGGTGTTCCTGCTGCCGGCAGCGCTGGAAGAAGGCGGCGCCGCGCTGGCGGCCGGCTTCGTCGATTCGCTGACCCTGGGCGTCGGCCAGTTCTGCACCAACCCGGGCCTGGTGTTCGCGGTCAAGGGCGCGGCACTGGATGCCTTTACGGCAGCGGCCACCACGGCGCTGGCAGGAAAGGGCGCCGGCACCATGCTGACCGCCGGCATCCATGAAGCCTACAACAGCGGGATCGCGCGCTTCGGCGCGACCTCCGGCGTGCGCCTGGTAGCCCAGGGCAGTACCGAAGGCATCGGCTGCGCCGCCCAGGCTGCGCTGTACGAGTGCGAGGCCGCCGATTTCCTGGCCAACCCGGACCTGCAGGACGAGGTCTTCGGCCCGGCCGCGCTGGTGGTGCGTTTCGACAGCGCCGAGCAGCTGCTGCAGGCCGCCGAGCAGCTGCACGGCCAGCTGACCGCCACCGTGCACGTGAAGCCGGCCGACCACCCGCTGGCAGCTACCCTGCTGCCGATCCTGGAACGCAAGGCGGGCCGGGTGCTGTTCAACGGCTTCCCGACCGGCGTCGAGGTGTCGCACGCGATGGTCCACGGCGGCCCGTTCCCGGCCACCAGCGACAGCCGCAGCACTTCGGTGGGCGCGAGCGCGATCGACCGCTTCCTGCGTCCGGTGTGCTACCAGAACGTGCCGGAGGGCTTGCTGCCGGAGGCGCTTCGCGACGACAATCCACTGCGCCTCGCACGCGTGGTGGACGGTGACCTGAAAGTCGTAGGTTGATGCGAAGGGGCGCCTTGGGGCGCCCCTTTCTCGACCTGAAACCGATTGATGCACCAGCCGGGGGAGACACCGGCTGTTTCGTTTGAAAAGAACTGATCCCATGAATCAGCAAGTCATGAGCGCAACTACCGAGCAACGCGCGCAGCAGACCCCCGGGCTCTCCTCGACGGTGGGCAAATATCGCTGGACCATCTGCGCCCTGTTGTTCTTCGCTACCACCATCAACTACCTCGACCGCCAGGTCCTGAGCCTGCTGGCGCCGCTGCTGACCAAGGAATTCGGCTGGTCGAACACCGACTACGCCAACATCACCGCGGTGTTCCAGTTCGTCTACGCCATTTCGATGCTGTTCGCCGGCCGCGTGATCGACCGCCTGGGTACCAAGCGCGCCTTCGTGCTGGCGATCGTGGTCTGGTCGCTGGGCGCCATCGCGCATGCCTACGCGATCGGCATCGGCACCGCCGTCAACAGCGTGTTCACCACCCTCGGCCTGGCCGCGGTGCCGGTGTCGATCATCGGCTTCATGGTCGGCCGCGCGGTGCTGGCGATCGGCGAGGCCGGCAACTTCCCGGCTGCGATCAAGGCCACCGCCGAATACTTCCCCAAGCGCGAGCGTTCCTTCGCCACCGGCATCTTCAACTCGGGCGCCAACATCGGCGCAGTGCTGGCGCCGCTGACGGTGCCCCTGATCGCCGAATTCTGGGGCTGGCAGGCCGCCTTCATCGCGGTCGGCGCCATCGGCTTCCTCTGGATGGGCGTCTGGATCTGGCTGTACGACACGCCGGACCGCCAGAAGCGCCTGAGCGCCGGCGAACTGGCCTACATCAACAGCGACAGCACGCCGGCGGAAGCCGCACCGAGCGCGGCAGCGGCCAAGCCGAAGGCATCGTGGTTCAAGCTGCTCGGCTACCGCCAGACCTGGGCCTTCGCCTTCGGCAAGTTCATGACCGACGGCGTGTGGTGGTTCTTCCTGTTCTGGCTGCCCAAGTACATGTCGGCGCAGTACGGCCTGACCGGGCCGGAGATGGTCGTGCCGCTGGCCGTCCTGTACAGCATGACGATGGTCGGTTCGATCGGCGGCGGCTGGCTGCCGACCTGGTTCCTGAACCGCGGCCACAGCATCTACCAGGGCCGCATGCGCGCCATGTTCACCATCGCCCTGTTCCCGCTGGTGGTGCTGCTGGCCCAGCCGCTCGGCTACCTGGGCTTCTGGATCCCGGTGATCCTGATCGGCATCGGCGCCTCGGCGCACCAGGCGTGGTCGGCCAACCTGTTCACCACCGTCTCCGACATGTTCCCGAAACACAGCGTCGGCTCGGTGGTCGGCATCGGCGGCATGGCGGGCGGCCTGGGCGGCGTCCTGATCACCAAGCTGGGAGGCTGGCTGTTCGACTACTACGGCGCCCTGGGCCACCTGGAGACCGGCTACATGATCATGTTCTCGATCTGCGCGCTGGCCTACCTGACCGCCTGGCTGGTGATGAAGGCCCTGGTGCCGGCGCACCGCGAGATCACCGACCTGTGATGGGCATGGAGATCGTTCGCGTCGCCGGCGTGCACTGCGCCACCGGCGAAAGCCCGACCTGGAATGCGGCCGAAGGCGCCTGGTACTGGGTCGACATCCCGGCGCGCCGCGTCTGGCGCATGGAGCACGCCAGCGGCGCCGTGCGCCATTGGGAAGCGCCCGAGATGGTGGCCTGCGTCGCGGCCGCCGACGACGGCAGCCTGGTGGCCGGCATGGAGACCGGCATCTTTCGCCTGCAGCTGGGCGAAGACGGCAAGGCCGAGGCCAAGCGCCTGGCCGCGCCGCCATTGTCCGAGCTGGGCGAGGGCATGCGCTTCAACGACGGCCGCTGCGACCGCCAGGGCCGTTTCTGGAGCGGCACCATGTTCATGGACATGGGGGCGGCGCGCGCGGTCGGCGGACTGTATCGCTACAGCAGCGACGACGGCCTGCACGGTCCGGTCGTCACGAGCCTGCTCACGCAGAACGGCCTGGCCTGGTCGCCCGACGGGCGCACCATGTACCTGTCGGATTCGCATCCGCAGCGCCGCATGGTGTGGGCCTTCGACTACGACACCGAGCAGGGCATCCCGCACAACAAGCGCGTGTTCCTCGACCTGGGCGGGCAGAAGGGCCGCCCGGACGGCGCCGCCGTCGATGCCGACGGCGGCTACTGGACCTGCGCCAACGACGGCGGCCTGCTGCAGCGTTTTACGCCAGGCGGGAAGCTGGACCGCGAGATCGCGCTGCCGATGGCCAAGCCGTCGATGTGCGCCTTCGGCGGCCCGGCGCTCGATACCCTGCTGGTGACCTCGATCGACCCGGGGCCAGGGGGCGAGGCCGGTTCGGTCGTGCTGCTGCGCCCGGGCGTGAGCGGCCTGGCCGAGACGCCCTTCGCCACGGCCTGATTCGACTTTTCTGTCTCCACACGTTAACCTGTGCGCGGTTTCGTGTGGAGTGCTGAAGAGTATGTCGGGCAAAGAGAGTGATCTGAAAGGGCAGCTGCCGCCGTTGCCCACGCTGGCGGCGACGCCGGAAGACGCGGCGGCCAGGAAGCTGGCGCAGGAAGCGCGCGACGCGGCGGTGCGCGGCGTGGTCTCGATCGCGGCGATGCGCCAGGCCGTCAAGCAGCATGCGCGCACGCTGCCCGTCCTTTCCGGAATACCGCGCCTCAAGCGTCTGGATGCCGCCGCCTTTGCCGCGCGTGCCGCCCAGGGACTTCCCTTCATCATGACCGGCCTGGTGCGACGCTGGCCCTTGTGCAGCCTCTCCCCGCTCGACCTGCGCGAACGCTACGGCGACATGCCGGTGCGCGCCCGCGTCGGCGACTACATCCGCCAGCCCTTCCGCGCCGACCGCCCGATGCGCGACATGCTGCTGCGCGACTATCTCGACCTCGAGCCGGAGCGCATCCATGGCCAGGATGAACCGCCGCCCTACGTCGGCAACATGGAACTGCGCGAGCTGAACCGCCTGTGCCACTGGCCCGCCTACTTCGGCAAGATGGGGCCGCCCCGTTTCTGGCTTGGCCCCATCGGCACCATGACGCCGCTGCACTGCGACTTCGACGACAACATCTTCGCGCAGATCTGGGGCCGCAAGCGCATCTTCCTGGCGCCGCCGCATCACGACGCATACCTGTACGCGAGCGAAGCCAACCCGGTGCTGTTCGGTTCTCCCTTCGACCCGGAAGCGCCCGACTACGACAGTTATCCGCTGGCGCGCCAGGCGGCCACGGTGTCCTGCGACGTCGCACCCGGCGACCTGCTCTACGTGCCGGCCGGCTGGTTCCACCAGGTGCGCGCGCTGGAGTTTTCGCTGTCCTCGAACCGCTGGGCGCGCGGGGTGCCGCTGGCGCTGCACGGCGATGCGTCGGTGCGGCGCCAGGCCGGTGCTGGGGCTTAGCGCATGGCCTGAGCGTAGCTTGTATCGTCGATTCCTATTGCGTCAGCAAATAGAAGGTGTAACAGAGCACGCCGATAATGAAATAAATCCCGATGTAGCCTGACCACATCATGAAGCGTCCTTCCCAGTTGCCTTCCTTGCTGAGTTTTGCATAGTACCCCCATGCATGTCCGGGTTCGTATCGCTTCCGATGTTTATAGTCGATTATTTGGTTAGGAATGCCAAAAACAATCAAGAAAATAAGCGTAAGGGTTTTGAGTGCAAGCATGTTGTTCTCACTTGAGCTTAGTCATTCAATCAGGTCCGCTTCTGGCCGCTCTCAGCCATCCAATTCATGACGGCCCCGACCCGCGCAGACCTTCCCATCACGTGCCCGGAGGGGCACTCTGGGCCCTCAACTCGTCAAGAGATACCAGCGCACCGTCGTCCATCTTCCAACGCAGGTTCTCGACCGGCACGCCGACGCGTTGGCTGGCATAGATCACCGTACCGATACCGCGGTAGTGCCCGGTGGACTCTGACTCGATGACGAGCGTGAAATGTGGATCGCTTTCCAGCGCCGACTTGAGTGCGTTGGCTACCTCAAGCATTCCAAGGAGCTTGCGCCCGTCGAGCAAAATCGTGTCGTCGTCCACGACGACCGCCGTGATGTGATTGTTCATTGAATTGTTGCCCAAGAATGAAGAGGTCGGCTCTTGGCCGAGGCCGGCCCTTGGGCTCAGCATAGCAGCTTGCCAGCGCCGAAACATCGCAGACTGTCACCAAAGGCCGGCCGCGGTGGCGGACCGGCGGATTCGCTCGGTGTGCGTTTCCGGCACGCGGCGAAGCTTAGTGCAGCGCGCGCGCGTACTGGGTGAAGAGATCGGCGCTCAGCGCATGCTGGTACAGGAAACCCTGGTAGATGAAGCAGCCGGCGTCGGATAAAAACTGGCGCTGGCCGGGCGTTTCCACGCCTTCGGCGATCACCTGCAGGCCCAGGCTGTCGCCCAGCGCGATGATCGAGCGGACGATGGAGGCGTCGTTCTGGTCGGTCAGTACGTCGCGCATGAAGGACTGGTCGATCTTGAGCTGGTCGAGCGGCAGCTTGCGCAGGTAGGCCAGCGACGAGTAGCCGGTGCCGAAGTCGTCCAGCGAGAAGCTGATGCCGCGCTGCTTGAGCATGCCCATGGTGCGCGCAGTGTGGGTGAAGTCGCTCACCATCAGGCTCTCGGTCAGCTCGAGCTTGAGGCTGGACGGCTGCACCCCGGTCTCCTCGAATACCTGCTGCAGCATCGGCACGAAGTCCGGTTCCATGAACTGGCCGGCGCTGACGTTGACCGACAGCGTCAGCCCGGCCATGTCGGGATAGCGCTGCCAGTGCGCCAGCTCGGCGCAGGCAGTGCGCAGCACCCAACGTCCAATGTCGATGATCAGGCCGCTCTCCTCGGCGGCCTGGATGAACTCGGCCGGATACAGCAAGCGACCGTCCGGCAGGCGCCAGCGCAACAGAGCCTCGGCGCCGATCACGCGGCTGCTGCGGTCCAGCTGCGGCTGGTAGTGCAGCACGAACTCCTTGTCGCGCAACGCACGCCGCATCGCGTTTTCCAGCTCGGCCCGGGCGGACCAGGCGGCCTGTACCTCCGGATCGTGAAAGCGGTAGGTATTGCGCCCGCAGGCCTTGGCCTGGTACATCGCGGCGTCTGCATGACGCAGCGTCGATTCGACCGTGTCCACGGTGCCGCACAGGGTGGTCACGCCGATGCTGACCGAGACCGCGTACGTCGAATCGGCCAGCTGGAACGGGGCGGCCATCGCGGCCACCACCTTGGCCGCCACGGTTTCGGCCTGGGAAGCCGCGCCT
Organism: Massilia sp. X63; assembly: GCF_041023745.1. NCBI lineage: Bacteria > Pseudomonadati > Pseudomonadota > Betaproteobacteria > Burkholderiales > Oxalobacteraceae > Massilia > Massilia sp. X63. The sequence continues at coordinate 385,603 of NZ_JBFTEF010000002.1, read as the reverse complement.
TCGCGCGTGTCTTCCACCGGCTGGATCAGGATCACGAATTCGTCGCCGCCCAGGCGCGCCACCATGTCGGCTTCGCGCACGCAGTGCTCGAGGCGGCGCGCCACCGCCTGCAGCAGCAGGTCACCGGCCGCGTGGCCCTGGGAGTCGTTGAGGTATTTGAAGTTGTCGAGGTCGCAGAACATCAGGGCGCCGCACTTGCGTGTGCGGGCGCTGCCCAGCAAGGCGCGGCGCAGGTGGTCGAGCAGGCTGGCGCGGTTTGGCAGGTCGGTCAGCGGATCGAAGAAGGCGAGACGGTAGATCTTCGCCTCGTTGTGCTTGCGCTCGCTGATGTCGGTGCCGATCACCAGGATCTTGCGGGGCGCGCCGGTGTCGCTGTCGGCGGCCAGCAGGGTCCAGCGGGTGTCGGTCTCGATGCACACGCCGTCGCGCCGCAGGTGCGACAGCTCGCCGCTCCATTCGCCGTTGGCGAGCGTGTTCTCGTAGGCGGCATGGTAGGCCGGCAGGTTCTCGCACAGCAGGTCCGAGAACTTCTTGCCGCGCGCCTCGGCCGCGCTCCAGCCGTACAGCCGTTCGGCGCCGTTGTTCCAGTAGGTGATGCGCGAATTCAGGTCCATCGCGATGATCGCGTCGCGCGCTTGCTGCAGGTAGGAGGCCTGCTCGTGCACCAGCACGTTGGCGTTGCGCAGTTGGGTATAGTCGAAAATGAACCCTTCGATCAAACGGCCATTGCTGCCTGGCGTTGCGGCACCCTGTTCGAACACCCATTTGGTTTCGCCGTTAGCGCAACGAATACGATAGGTCAGCTGATAGGATCTGCCCTGTTCCATTGCCAGGCTTACCCCACGTTCCACAGCAAGCCGGTCGTCAGGATGGATGATAGTTGCAAAACTCAAGCCCGACTTCGCTAAAAATGCAGCGGCAGGATATCCAGTCAGCCTACCGATCCCCTCACTGGCATACTCCATTGTCCAGTCACTATCGACATGGCAGCGGTAAGCGGCGCCGGGCAAACTCTGTAGCAGGCGTTCGAGCGACATCACATGGTCGTTGCTAATTGCCTGGGGCTGCGGTCGGTCAAGAGCGCTCATGCGGCCTCTCGAAATTGGTCGGGAAAGGTGTTGTAGATTTGGTTATATGTGGCAGGTAACCATGGTAGCGCAAAAACCGAGTCGTATTGACGCAGCGCGATTGAAATTAGAAAAGAATGTTGTAGATAAGCTAATGCACATCAGAAAACACGCCGCTGGGGCAGCGGCGCGTTTGGGAGATCAGAACGCGGCGATACCGGTCTGTGCGCGGCCGAGGATCAGCGCGTGGATGTCGTGGGTGCCTTCGTAGGTGTTGACCACCTCGAGGTTGACCATGTGGCGCACGATGCCGAACTCGTCCGAGATGCCGTTGCCGCCGAGCATGTCACGTGCAACGCGGGCAATGTCCAGCGACTTGCCGCAGGAATTGCGCTTCATGATCGAGGTGATCTCGACCGCGGCGGTGCCTTCGTCCTTCATGCGGCCCAGGCGCAGGCAGCCTTGCAGGCCGAGGGTGATTTCGGTCTGCATGTCGGCCAGCTTCTTCTGCACCAGCTGGTTGGCGGCGAGCGGCTTGCCGAACTGCTTGCGGTCGATGACGTACTGGCGCGCGGTGTGCCAGCAGTCCTCGGCCGCACCCAGGGCGCCCCAGGCGATACCGTAGCGCGCCGAGTTCAGGCAGGTGAACGGGCCCTTCAGGCCGCGCACGTCCGGGAAGGCGTTTTCTTCCGGGCAGAACACTTCGTCCATGACGATTTCGCCGGTGACCGAGGCGCGCAGGCCGAACTTGCCGTGGATGGCCGGGGCGCTCAGGCCCTTCCAGCCCTTTTCCAGCACGAAGCCGCGGATCGCGCCTTCGTCGTCCTTGGCCCAGACCACGAACACGTCGGCGACCGGCGAGTTGGTGATCCACATCTTGGAGCCGCTCAAGCTATAGCCGCCTTCGACCTTGCGGGCGCGGGTGACCATCGAGGCCGGGTCGGAACCGTGGTTCGGCTCGGTCAGGCCGAAGCAGCCGATCCATTCGCCGGTGGCCAGTTTCGGCAGGTATTTTTGTTTGGTCTCTTCATTGCCGAACTCGTAGATCGGCACCATCACCAGCGAGGACTGCACGCTCATCATCGAGCGGTAGCCGGAGTCGACGCGCTCGACTTCGCGCGCGATCAGGCCGTAGGCGACGTAGTTCAGGCCGGGGCCGCCGTACTGTTCCGGGATGGTCGGGCCGAGCAGGCCGAGTTCGCCCATCTCGCGGAAGATCGAGGTGTCCATGCGCTCGTGGCGGAAGGCCTCGAGGATGCGCGGCTTCAGCTTGTCCTGGCAGTAGCTGGCCGCGGCGTCGCGCACCATGCGCTCGTCGTCGGTGAGCTGGCTGTTCAGCAGCAGCGGGTCATCCCAGTGGAAAGCGGCTTTGCGGGGCGAATCGGAATGGCTCATGGATCTTCCTGTCTCGGTAGGGGTTTTTTCTCACGAAAACGAAGGCACGCACCCGTCCCTGGGACGCGCCATAGCCTGACCATTATAGGAATGACGCACCGCCGCATCTTTTGAATCTGCGACAGGCATTTTCATTTTTACTCGACACCGGGGAAGTTTCGCTGGGCAATATGCTGGGCAATACAGCGATGCTGCCCAGCCAGGCGCCGCAGTCGCCCGGCCTAGCCGGTAGCCCCGAAGCGTCCGCCGTGGAACAGCAGCGCCGCTTGCGGGTGGACCGCGCATTCCTCGACTTCTCCCACGAAGATCACGTGGTCGCCTTCCGGGTAGCGGCTGCGGTTATGGCATTCGAACCAGGCCGAGACGCCTTTCAGGATCGGCAGGCCGGTGCGCGACAGTTCGTAGTCGACGCCCTCGAACGGGTCGTCGACGCTGCGCCGCGAGAAGCGCAGCGCCAGATCCTGCTGGCCGGCCGCCAGCACGTTGATGACGTAGTGCGAGTTGCCGCTGAAGATGGGCAGGCTGTTGGCGCCGGCGCCCAGGCTCCACAGGACGAGCGGGGGCTCGAGCGAGACCGAGTTGAAGGAACTGGCGGTCAGCCCGCGGAAAGAGCCGTCGGCAAGGCGCGTGGTGATGACGGTGACACCGGTGGCGAATTGCGACAGCGCGTGGCGAAAATGCGCCGAATCGAAACCGCGCGTCTGGGCGCGGGGAGAACGTGTATTCATTGGTCGCCATTATGCCACTGTCGGGCGCTTCCCCGGTCCCGCATTCGCTAGCGACTGCACGAAACACGGCTTTGCGTTACATTAAGAAGTATCAAAAACTGATGAAAACAAGGTGTGCGATGAGCGAGCAATCAGGAATCGAGGTGGCCATTTTGGGTGGCGGATGCTTCTGGTGCCTGGAAGCGGTCTACCTGGAAGCGCGCGGCGTGACGCGCGTGGAATCGGGCTACATGGGGGGCCATGCCGCCAATCCGACGTATGAGCAAGTGTGCGCGGGCACTACCGGCCATGCCGAGGTGGTGCGGGTGGAATTCGATCCCGCGGTGATCAGCTATCGCGACATCCTGGAGATTTTCTTTACCATCCACGACCCGACCACCCAGGACCGCCAGGGCAACGACGTCGGCCCGCAGTACCGCTCGGTGATCTTCACCACCTCGCCGGAACAGGAAGCCACCGCCCGCAAGGTGATGGCCGAGATGGCGGCGGTGTGGGATGCGCCGCTGGTGACCCAGCTGCTGCCGCACGAAACCTGGTACAAGGCCGAGGACTACCACCAGAATTACTTCGCGCAGCATCCGCTGCAGGGCTACTGCGCCTTCGTGGTGGCGCCGAAGGTGGCGAAGTTCCGCAAGACCTTTTCGGAGCGGCTGAAGTAGGGTTCCGACATCACGGATACATGTACCTGCGCGACCACGGCAACTGCTCGACGTCTCCGTCGGCCTTCCCGCACACGATCTGGTACAGGCTGATCCGCCCGTGCGCGAAGGCATAGGCGCAGCCGGCCAGGTACACGTGCCAGATGCGGAAGCGTTTCTCGTCCGTCAGCGTGCGGATGTGCTCGGCATTGGCTTCGAAGTTGTCGGTCCAGATGGCGCAGGTCTTCGCATAATGGCGCCGCAGGTTTTCGACGTCGCGCACTTCCAGTCCGCCTTCCTGCATCGCCCGTACCACCGTGGACAGGTGGGCCAGTTCGCCGTGCGGGAAGACGTACTGGTCGATGAACTCGCCGCCCCCATAGGGCGTGGCGCTGTTGTCGACGTTGGCGGTGGTGATGCCGTGGTTCATCACGACCCCGTCCGGGGCCAGCAGCCGGTTCACGCGTGAAAAATACGCGGGCAGGTGCTGTACGCCGACGTGCTCGAACATGCCGACGCTGGTGATGCGGTCGTACACGCCGTCGACGTCGCGGTAGTCCTGCAGGCGGATCTCGACCTGTCCCTGCAGGCCGGCGCGCTCGACCCGTTCGCGCGCAAGCTGCGCCTGGTTCTCCGACAGGGTGACGCCGATGCAGCGCGCGCCGAAGCCTTGCGCGGCGCGCAGCACCAGCGCACCCCAGCCGCAACCGATGTCCAGCAAGGTCTGGCCGGGCCGCAGGTCGATCTTGCGCAGGATGTGGTCGATCTTTTTTTGCTGCGCCGTGGCGAGGTCTTCGATGCCGTTCTCGAAATAGGCGCAGGAATACACCATGGCCGGGTCGAGCCAGGCGGCGTAGAAATCGTTGGAGACGTCGTAGTGGTAGCGGATCGCCTCGGCGTCGGTCCGGCGCGTGTGCGGCGCCAGGCGGTTGCCCAGGCGCAGCGCGTCGCCCAGCCGGCTGCGCCCCTTGTCCAGGCTGGCCGCCAGGGCATTGCCGATGTTGATGATGTCGGCGGCGCGCCCCTTGATGTCGATCGCCCCCTCGACGTAGGCGCGGCCGAGGTTGTACAGCGAGGGCGAGCGCAGGTAGCGCAGGGCCGAGCGGTCGGGCACCTGGATGGTGACCCGTGGGGGCTCGGACGAGAACTCGAGTTGCCGGCCGTCCCACAGTTCGACCCGCAAGGGCAGGGACAGCTTGTCACGCAGGCCTTCGCTCCAGGCCGATAGCATCATTTGCTCGAACACGTTCACCTCCGGCGTCGAAGACCGGCCCTGTGCGCATGACTCTCCCTGCGCCATGACCGGCCCAGGGAGGAGTAGGGCCTCCCTAGGGTTGCAAACGCTGGCGGGTCCAGCTGCCGTCTTCCTGCCGCTCGTAGACGATGCGGTCGTGGAAGCGGGAGCGGCGTCCCTGCCAGAATTCCAGGCGCTCGGGCACGAGGCGGAAACCGCCCCAGTTGCCCGGCCGCGCCGGGTCGTCACCGGCCTGCCGTGCCACGGCCTCGTAGTTCTGTTCCAGCTCGGCACGGCTGCCGATGGGAGCGCTTTGGTGCGAGGCAATGGCCGACAGGCGGCTTTTCAGCGGACGGCTGCGGAAATACCGGTCGCTTTCCTCGCTCGAGGTGCGCTCTACACGTCCTTCGATGCGAACCTGGCGTTCCAGTTCGCTCCAGAAGAACAACAAGGCTGCATATTGATTATCCTCCAACTCCTGGCCTTTGCGGCTGTCGTAGTTGGTGTACCAGGTGAAGCCGCGCTCGTCGAACTGCTTGACCAGCACGATGCGCGAACTCGGGCGTCCGTTGGCGGCCACGGTGGCCACCGACATGGCGTTCGGCTCGTTCACCTCGGCCTTCAGCGCCTGCTCGAACCACTGCGTGAACTGCAGCATCGGGTCGTCCATCACATCGTTTTCGTTCAGGCTGGCCTGGCCGTAGTCCTTGCGCAGGTCGGCCACGGCCTGGCCCACCACCGATGCCGCCGGCGAGGCCGCGCCCGCAGCCTGGCCGGCAGGCTGGCCGATGCCGCGGCGCGCCTGCATTGCCTTGCCCAGCTGGGCCATCTGCTCCGGACTGAACAGGCGCAGCGCCATCGGCGCCATGGTCCCTTCCTCGCGCTCCATGTGGGAAGAATAGCGCTGGCTGAAGCGCTGCACCGCGCTGGCCGACAGCGTGGCCGCATGGCCCTCGGCGATGGCGCTCAGTTGTTCATGCAAATCTTGCCACAGCGCATCCATGTCCTTGTGGTCCTGCAGGATCACCGGCGCCAGCGCCTGCAGCGTGGCGGCGTCCTCGCCCTGGGCGACGGCGCGCAGCATCGGGATCAGGTCCTGTTCTTCGTCTTCGTGGTGCAGGTGGGCTGCCTTCTCGAAGTAGTTCAGCACCGCGCGCGCCGCCTGGCGCGCCTGCTCGTCGGCGCCGAATTCCGGCAGGTGGGCGAGCAGCTTGTCGAGGGTGGCCATCTGCTTGCGGATGCGGCCGTGGCAATGCTTGAGGACGGCGATCGGCTGGTCGAAATCGGGGGCGGTGTCCGGGAGGAGTGAGGTCATGGGGCAGTTTGTTGACACACAAGAAGAATTTGGTTGACTAGAAGCTATTTTAGTGCAGATGCGCAAGCGACGTCCGTTAAAATGGCGGGATGAACCTGATCGATACCCCCACTCTTGCAGCCACCCTGGACGACGAAGTCGACTTCGCACGCCGCTTCGGCGGGATTGCGCGCCTCTATGGCGAGCGTGCACTCGAACGCTTCCGTGCGGCGCACGTTTGCGTGATCGGTGTCGGCGGCGTCGGTTCCTGGATCGTCGAGGCGCTGGCGCGCAGCGCCGTCGGCCACCTGACCCTGATCGACCTCGACAACGTGGCCGAGTCGAACATCAACCGCCAGCTGCAGGCCCTGAGCTCGACCATCGGCATGCCGAAGATCGAGGCGCTCAAGCAGCGTATCGCGCAGATCAATCCGTTCTGCAAGGTCACCCTGGTCGAGGACTTCATCGACCCGGACAACATCGACAGCATGATCGCCGGTAAAGGCTTCGACTACGTGGTCGACGCCATCGACGGCGTCAAGGCCAAGGCGGCCCTGATCGCGTATTGCAGCGCGAATAAGCTGCCGCTGGTCGTCATCGGCGGCGCCGGTGGCCAGACCGACCCGACGAAAATCGAAGTGCGCGACCTGGCCCGTACCGAGCAGGAGCCGCTGCTGAAGAAAGTGCGCAAGATCCTGCGCGCCCAGTACGGCTTCGCCAAGGGCGAGAAGAACAAATACCACATCGACGCCGTGTTCTCGATGGAACCGCTGCGCTATCCGGACAGCGGCGACGCCTGCGCGATCGACCCGAACGGTGTCACCGGCCTGAACTGCGCCGGCTTCGGCTCGAGCATGGTGGTCACGGCCACCTTCGGCATGGTGGCGGCCGGCCACCTGCTGCGCAAGCTGGCCGACGCCGCCAACGCGCAAGCCCGGACCGAGGCCCTCGCTGACGCGCAAACTGTGCAAGCGGAAGAGGCCTTGCTATCATAGGATCAGTTATTGATCCCTTTGATGGAAGAGCCCACATGATCCGTCGTACCGCCTTTGCCGCCCTGATGCTGGCCGCCGCTACTGCTACCTCTACCGCCAACGCCCAGGACGCCACCGCCCAGCAGCAGGACGCGTCCAAGCCGACCACCCAGCCTGCGCCGGAGCAGCAGACCGTGCCGCAAGCCACCCAGCCGCAAGGCACGGTTCAGCAAACCCCGCCGCAGGCCGAGCCGGCCGCGCCGGTGCCGCCGGCGCCGCAGGTCGAGATCATCGACCGCGTGGTCGGCAAGGGCAAGGAAGCCACTACCGGCAGCACGGTGCTGGTCCACTACACCGGCTGGCTGCACAAGCCGCTGGCGCCCAAGCAGCGCGGCAAGAAGTTCGATTCCTCGCTCGACCGCGGCGATCCGCTCGAGTTCCAGCTGGGCGCGGGCCGCGTCATCAAGGGCTGGGAGCAGGGCGTGGCCGGCATGAAGGTGGGCGGCAAGCGTACCCTGATCATCCCGAGCGCACTGGCCTACGGCAAGCGCGGCGCCGGCGGCATGATCCCGCCCGACGCCGATCTGATTTTCGATGTGGAACTGGTGAACGTGAAGTAGTCCAACGCTAAAGTCCCTGGGAGCCCGGCATGCGCATCGCAAACGACGTTACTGAACTCATCGGCAACACTCCCCTCGTACGAATCCGCAGGCTGGCTCCCCATGCCGGCGCCGAGATCCTCGGCAAGCTCGAATTCCAGAACCCGGCGCACAGCGTCAAGGACCGCATCGGCCTGGCCATGATCGAGGCCGCCGAGCGGGCCGGCTTGATCAAGCCCGACACCATCATCGTCGAACCCACCAGCGGCAACACCGGCATCGCGCTCGCGATGGTGTGCGCCGCGCGCGGCTACCGCTGCAGGCTGGTGATGCCCGACACCATGAGCAACGAGCGGCGCATGCTGCTGCGCGCCTACGGCGCCGAGCTGGTGCTGACGCCCGGCAGCGAAGGCATGCTGGGCGCCATCCGCCGCGCCGAAGAACTGGTGGCGTCCGACCCGCGCTGCTTCATGCCGCAGCAGTTCAACAACCCGGCCAATCCGGAAGTCCACCGCAACACCACGGCCGAGGAAATCTGGCGCGATACCGAGGGCAAGGTCGACATCCTGGTGGCCGGCATCGGCACCGGCGGCACCATCACCGGCGTGAGCGAAGTGATCAAGGCGCGCAAGCCGGGGTTCAAGGCGATCGCCGTGGAGCCGGAAGCCTCGCCCATGCTCTCCAGGGGCAGCAAGGGCCCGCACCCGATCCAGGGCATCGGCGCCGGCTTCGTGCCGGCGGTGCTCAATACCGGCGCCTACGATGAAGTCATCACCGTGAAGAACGAGGACGCCTTCGAGACCGCGCGCGCGGCCGCGCGCGAGGAAGGGCTGCTGGTCGGGATCTCGTCCGGCGCCGCCCTGTGGGCCGCGATCCAGGTGGCGCAGCGGCCGGAGAACGCGGGCAAGCTGATCGTGACCATCATTCCCTCGTTCGGCGAGCGCTACCTCAGCACGGCGCTGTACGCCAACCTGGCCGACTGAACGGCCTAGTGTGCATGGGCATGGTCGTGGCTGTCATGGCCATGGCCGCCCAGCGCGCAATGGTGATGCGTCGTGCCTTCTTCCACCTGCAGGGTGCAATGGTGGATGCCGAATTCGCTGCGCAGCTGCGCCACCATCTCGTCCAGCACCCGGTCGCCCGGATACCCGTCCGGCATCACCAGGTGCGCCGTCAGCGCGTTCTCGGTGGTGCTCATCGCCCAGATGTGCAGGTCGTGCACCTCCTTCACGCCGGGCTGGGCGGCCAGCCAGTCGCGCACCGCGCCGGCGTCGACGCCGGGCGGCACCGCCGCCAGCGACAATTGCACCGATTCGCGCAGCAGCGACCAGGTGCCGAGCACGATCACGACCACGATCGCCAGGCTCACCGCCGGGTCGATCCAGGTCCAGCCGGTGCCCAGGATGACCAGGCCCGAGATCACCACGCCCAGCGAGATCGCGGCGTCGGCGGCCATGTGCAGGTAGGCCCCGCGCAGGTTCAGGTCGCCTTTGCTGCCGGCCATGAACAGCCAGGCCGAAAAGCCGTTCACCAGCACGCCGATCGCCGCGACGACCGACACCGTCACGCCCTGCACGGGCACCGGCTCGGCGAAGCGCTGCACCGCCTCCAGGGCGATCGCGCCGCAGGCCACCATCAGGAGCAGGCCGTTGCCGAGCGCCGCCAGGATCGAGGAGCCGCGCAGGCCATAGGTGTAGCGCCGGGTCGGGGCGGTCTTCGCCAGCGCGGCCGCGCCCCAGGCCAGCGCCAGGCCCAGCACGTCGGACAGGTTGTGGCCGGCGTCCGCCATCAGCGCGGTGGAGTGGGCGATGAAGCCGTAGATGAATTCGATGGCCACGAACAGCGTGTTGAGAGCGATCGCCAGCGCGAAGGCGCGTTCATGACCGGCCGGGTCGGGCATGGGGTGATGGTGGTGGCCGAAGCCGTGATGGTGGCCGTGATCGTGATCGTGATCGTGATGATCGTGCTGGTGGGTGGTGCTCATGCGTCCATTCCGTTGGCTGGTTCGGCGATGTGCTCGAACATGTTGGCGAGCAGGCTGCTGATGTGGGCATCGGCAGCCGAGTAGAACACCTGCTTGCCCTGGCGCTCGGCCTTGACGATGCGGGCGGCGCGCAGCAGGCGCAGGTGGTGGCTGACCAGCGAACTGGACAGGTCAAGCGAGGCGGCGATGTCGCCCACCGCAGTCGGCTGCGCCAGGCAGGCCAGCACGATGCGCAGGCGGGTGGCGTCGCCGAGCAGGTGGAACAGGTCGGCCAGTTCCTCGACGGCGCCGGCCGCGTGGGCGAATTCGGGTAATGTCGTCATCGTTAACATGTGAAGAGTTGTTCACATGTTAGTCCAAATGGCCATCGTCGGCAAGCACGTCCTCGGCCGCGCTTGCCCGGCTTGCGGACATCTATTCCCGCGGCCTCGGCATCTGTCCGTCACTGTCGCGCACTTCCGCCGCCCCCAGGCCGAGCGGCTGCAGCTGCGGCAGGATGCGCTTGCGGTCGCCGACCGCCACCACGATCATTTTTTCCGGCGCCAGGTGCGTGCGTGCCGCGGCCTGCACCTGGGCCGCGGTGACGCTGGACAACTGGGCGGGCAGGCGGGTGTAGTAGTCGAGCGGCAGGCCGTAGATGAAGATCTCGGCCAGGCTGGCGCCGATGTCGGCGCTGGTCTCGAACTGGCCGGGCAGCGACAGCACCTGGGCGTCGCGCGCGGCGGCCAGTTCGGCCGGCGGCAGCGGCGCGTCGCGCATGCCGTTCACCTCGCGGAAGATCTCGCGCACCGAGGCCCCGGTGGACGCGCGTTCCACGCTGCCGGCGATGACGAAGGGTCCCGGCGTGCGGTCGTAGCGGAACCACGAGTGGATGCCGTAGGTGTAGCCCTTGGTCTCGCGCAGGTTGTTGTTGAGGCGGCTGGAGAACATCCCGCCGAGCGCGCCGTTCATGACCTGCAGCGCCGCGAAGTCGGGGGTGTCGCGCGCCACGCCGATGCTGCCGACCCGCAGCGCGGTCTGGACCGCGTCCGGCTGGTCGACCAGCACCAGGCGCGCGCGCGTGCCCGCCGGCTCGCCCGCGCCGCCGGCGGGGGCCGCAGCGCGCGCCCAGCCTGCGAAGCGCGCTTCCACCAGCGCCTTCAGTTCGCTGCGCGCGATATCGCCCGTCACCACCAGCGCAGCATTCTCCGGCACGTAGTGACGACGCCAGAAGTCCACCAGGTCGTCGCGCGTGACCTGGCGGATCGCCGGCTCGATGCCGAGCTGGCCGTAGCCTTTTGGGTGCTTGCCGCCGTACAGCGCGCCGAGCGAGGCCACCGCCGCCACCGCTTCCGGGTCGTCGCGCTGCTGGATCAGTTCTCCGGTGCGGTTGGCGCGCTGGCGCTCGACCTCGGCGTTGGGGAAGGCCGGGCGCTGCACGATGTCGGCCAGTACGTCCAGCGCCGGAGCAAAGGTCGAGCGCAGCGACAGCAGCGAGACGATCGAGGCGTCGGCGCTGCTGCCGCTGTCGAGGAAGGCGCCGAGCTGCGCGATCTCGTCGGCGATCTGCGGCGCGCTGCGCGTGGCCGTGCCTTCTTCCAGCATCTGCGCGGTGAAGCTGGCCAGGCCCGGCAGCGCGGCGGGATTGGCCGCGCTGCCGCTGCGCACCACCAGCTGGCTCGAGACCAGCGGCAGGCCCGGCTTGTAGTGGTGGATCACGGTCAGGCCGTTGGCGAGCTTGAAGGCCTCGCCCTGCGGCAGGGTGAAGTGCGGTGCCGGGCCCGGCTTCGGCTGCTGCGCGCGCCAGGGTTCGGGCACATTGATCGCGGGTTTCGTTCGGTCCGGCGCCGCTGCCGGCGCGGCGCGCTTGTTCTTCGGCGGGCGCGGATCGTCGATCACCGGCTTGCCGGGCAGGCCGGTGACCACGGCGCGCGCCTGCGGGCCCAGGTAGGAACGGATGGCGCGCTGCACGTCGGCGGGGGTGATGCTGCGCAGGCGCGCCAGGTCCTTGGCCAGGTAGCCGGGGTCGCCGGTGTACTGGTTGTAGTGGTTGAGCTGGTCGGCCAGCCCGTCGCCGCCGAGCTTCTCGATGGAGCTCAGGAGCGCGGTCTCGATGCTGTTGCGGGCGCGCTCGACCTCGCGCTGCGAGGGGCCGTGCTCGCGCAGTTCGGCCAGCTCGGCGTCGACCGCCGCTTCCAGCGCGCGCGCTTCGACGCCGGGGCGCGCGGTGACGTCGATGACGAAGGTCGAGCTCAGGCCGTAGGAATTCTGGGTGGCGTCGACGTCCTGGGCGATCTGGCGCTCGTAGACCAGCTTCTTGTACAGCCGGCTCGATTTGCCGCCGCCCAGGATGGCGGCGGCCACCGCCAGCTCGGCGTCGCCCGGCTGGTAGGCCGGCGGCGTGAGCCAGCCCATGAAAATGCGCGGCAGTTCCACGCGGTCGTGCACCACCACGCGGCGTTCGCTGGTGATCGGCGGTGTAACCACGCTCGGGCGCGCCACCGGCGGGCTGCGCCGGAAGCTGCCGAAGTAGCGCTCGACCAGCGCGCGCGCCTTCTTCTTGTCGATGTCGCCGGCGATCACGATGCTGGCGTTGTTCGGTCCGTAGTAGCGGGCGAAGAACTCGTGCACGTCTTCCAGCCTGGCGCTCTGGATGTCGGCGTGCGAGCCGATGATCGAGGCGTAGTAGGGGTGGCCCTTGGGGAACAGCGCATGCGCCAGCGCTTCCTCCACCAGGCCATAGGGCTCGTCCTCGACGGTCTGGCGGCGCTCGTTGCGCACCACGTCCTGCTGGTTGCTCAGGGCTTTCTGGTCGAGCACGTCGAGCAGGTAGCCCATGCGGTCGGCGTGCACCCACAGCGCCAGTTCGAGCTGGTTGGACGGCACGGTGTCGTAGTAGCTGGTCTGGTCGTAGCCGGTGCCGCCGTTGCTGTCGGTGGCGCCGGCGCCTTCCAGCAGGCGGTCGGCCATGCCGCGCGGGATGTGGCGCGTGGCCGCGAACATCATGTGCTCGAACAGGTGGGCGAAGCCGGTCAGCCCGGGCGCCTCGTTGGCGGGGCCGACGTGGTACCAGATGTTGACTGCGACGATCGGCAGGCGCCGGTCTTCGACCAGGATCACCTGCAGTCCGTTGGGCAGCGTGGTTTTCTCGTAGGCGATGGCAGGCAATGGTGCTGGCGCGGACTGGGCGCCGGCCGGTGGGGCGAAATTGGTCATGCAGAGGGAAAAAGCGAGAATAAGGGCGAGCAGCCGGAAGTATCGCATGCGCTGCTCCTTCAGTGGCATTTGCCACGTCCGTGGTCGGGGGTGGCGCCGGCCGGCACGCGGCCGGGATAGGCCGGCAGGAAGCGCCATTCGTAGGCGCCGTCGAGCAGGCGCAGCGCCAGCACGCCCTCGTAGCTCGCTTCGCGCACCTCGCTGTTGGCGGTGAGCTGCAGGAAGGGCGTGGGGTAGGCGCCGCCGGTGCCCACCACGAACTGGCGCAGGCCGCGCGCGCGGTCGAGCCGGCCGTCGGCATCCTGCGGCGCGAAGCGCTCGTAGTCGTGGTCGTGGCCCGACAGGACGATCTCGGCGCCGGCCGCGTGCAGCTGGGCGAAGGCGTCGCGCATGCGGCCCGGCCCCAGGTGGCCGCCCGAGCTGTACAGCGGGTGGTGCCAGAAGGCGAGGGTGCAGGCGCCGGTCTGGCGTACCAGTTCTTCGCGCAGCCAGGCCAGCTGGGCGGCGTGCGCGGCGCCCTTCAGGTTGCTGTCCAGCGAGATCACCAGCCAGCTGCCGAGCCGCAGGCTGTACCAGGGGCGCTGCGGGCTGCCCGCGCGTTCGCCGAAATAGGCGAAGTAGGGCTGCGCGCCCGCGCTCGCATACTCGTGGTTGCCGGGCGTGGGCCAGGTAAGGTCGCGAAAGCGCCCCCAGGTGGGGGCGTAGCAGCGTGCGAACTCGGCCGCCGTGCCCTTCGGGTAGGTATGGTCGCCCAGGGTCAGCACTGCCGACTGCACACCGGCGTGGGCGTCGCTGCGCAGCAGGCCCTCCACCAGCCGGGCGGTGGCGGCGGCCCCGGACCAGCGCGGGTCGGGATGCTTGCAGCGCGCGATGTCGCCGGCCGCGTACACCGTGACCCCAGCGCCGGCGGCAGTGGAGGCAAGGCCGGGCCCGACGGCTGCGAGCAGCGCCAGGCCGCCCAGCAGGCGCGGCGCCATTCGGCTCATGGGGGCCAGCGGCTTATTCGCGCTTATTCAATAAAGCGCAACAGTCCCTGTAGCGCATGCGCCACGGTCTGCTCGCGCACCGACTTGCGGTCGCCCTGGAATACCAGGCGTTCGGTATAGGTGGTGTCGCCGCGCGCCCAGCCGAAACACACCGTGCCCACCGGCTTGCCCGGCACCGCGCCGGTCGGGCCGGCGATGCCGGTGGTCGACACCGCGACGTCGGCGGTGCTGTTGGCCAGCGCTCCCTCGGCCATCTTGCCGGCCACTTCCTCGCTCACCGAGCCGAATTGCGCGACGAGCGCGGCCGACACGTCCAGCAGCTCGGTCTTGGAGGCGTTGGAATAGGTGACGAAGCCGCAGTCGAACCAGCCGGTGGAGCCCGGGATTTCGGTGATTGCCTGGGACACGCCGCCCCCGGTACAGGACTCGGCGGTGGCCAGCATCAGGCGCTTGGCCTCGAGCGCCCGGCCAACTTTGGTAGCAAGATCGAGAATATCGTTCGTCACGTGAGGCTCCTTTGAGTGCGGATGGACCGTTTTCTACAGCCGACTGCCAAGCCAGCACCGAACCGAGGCCGCGGTGTGGCGCACGCATGCGGTGTGCAGTCCATTCTAGCGCGGTCCGTGCCGCGCTGACACAGAAAGCGTGCAGGACATGCCCGGCGGGTTTTTACCCGTCGTGCATGGGCTGTATGGGCGATGGGCGAAGAGATGAATCGTGAAAAGTTCCGTGCGACATGTCACGATGCGCTCCGCTATGCTGTCAGCGCCGCCGCACCAACCCGGCGGGACCGTATATAGTCCGGGATGCCGCTTTTTCACCTGTTTCCCTTGTTTTCCGCTGATTCCGCTTTTCGTAGGACCCTGAATGCCGCTCGAACGACCTGTGCGTGACCGGAAGGGGCCGGCGCTACCGTGTTGCACTGCCGCGCTGGCGCTCCCAGCCTTCGGGCCGTCGGACCGGCATTGCCGCGCCGGGGGGCGGTGCGTGCCTGTCCGGCCCGTGCCGGGGACCGCATGAGCCAGTTCCGCTCGATCCGCAGCAAGCTGGTGCGGGCCGTGATGGCGACCACGCTGGCGGCCTTGCTGGTGTCGATCGCCATCATCGTCGGGTACGACCTGCGCAGTTACCAGCGCAGCCTGGTCAACGACCTTGCCACCCAGGCCGAGCTGGTCGGCCACATGAGCTCGGCCGCGCTGAGCTTCGACGACCCGCGCCTGGCCAACGAGAACCTGGCGCTGCTGCGCACCCGCCCGCAGGTGCGCGCCGCCGCCATCTACGGCGCCGACGGCGCGCTGTTCGCCTCCTACCGGGCGCCGGGCGAGTCGCGCGCGCTGCCGGCGGCCCTGCCCGGCGCGCCCGCCAGCAACGACGAGGACCTCGTCATCCACCAGCGCATCGTCGAGAATGGCGAGACGCTCGGCACCGTCTACCTGCGCGCCGAGAACCGGCTGCTGGCGCGCATCGTCGACTACCTGAGCATCGCCGCCCTGGTGACCCTGCTGGCGATGGGGGTGGCCTACCTGCTGATGCGCCGCATGGGATACGTGGTGACTGCGCCGATCGTGGCCATCACCGAGATCGCGCGCGACGTCGTCGCCACCCGCGATTACTCGCGCCGCGCGCCGCGCATCAGCAACGACGAGGCGGGCGAACTGGTCGACTCCTTCAATGCCATGCTGACCGAGATCGAGGGCCGCACCCGCGAGCTGGAGACCTCCAGCAGCGAGATCGCGCGCGAGGCGGCGGAGCGTTCACGCGCCCAACAGGAAGTCATGCGCCTTAACGAACAGCTCGAGCAGCGCGTCGACGAGCGTACCCTGCAGCTGGCCCTGGCCAACGCCGAGCTGGCCAATGCGATCGAGGAGGCGCGCAGCGCCAACCAGGCCAAGTCGGCCTTCCTGTCCTCGATGAGCCACGAGCTGCGCACGCCGCTCAACGCGATCCTCGGCTTCGCCCAGATCCTGACCTCGGATACGCTGCCCTCGACGCTCGAGCAGAAAAAGGAGTTCGCCAGCCACATCCTGAAGTCGGGGCGGCACCTGCTGACCCTGATCAACGAGATCCTCGACCTGGCCAAGGTGGAGTCGGGCACGGTGACGCTGTCGATGGAGCCGGTGGCGCTGGCCGAGACGCTGGCGGAAACGCGCACGATGGTCGAGCCGATCGCGGCCAGCCGCGGGGTACGGGTGCTGTTCCCGGAAACCCCGGGAGCGGTGCTGCTGGCCGACCGCACGCGCCTGAAGCAGGTGCTGCTCAACCTGCTGTCGAATGCGGTGAAGTACAACCGCGAAGCCGGCGCCGTGGTGGTGAGCTGCGCGCAGGTGGGCCCGAACCGGCTGCGCCTGTCGGTGCAGGACACCGGCGCCGGCCTCGACCCGGAACAGGTGGCCAGCCTGTTCCAGCCCTTCAACCGGCTCGGCCAGGAAGGCGGCAGCCAGGAAGGCACCGGCATCGGCCTGGTGGTCACCAAGCGCCTGGTCGAGCTGATGGGCGGCGACATCGGCGTGTCCAGCAGCCCCGGCGTGGGCAGCGTGTTCTGGATCGAGCTGGCCACCACCGCGCCGCTGGCGGTGCAGGCGCCCGAAGGCGCGGCCGGCGAGACGCCCGATGCCGAGGCCGTGCCGGACCAGGATGCGTCGGAACTGAACCCGCACCTGCTCCTGTACGTCGAGGACAATCCGGCCAACCTGCGCCTGGTGGAAGAGATCGTGCGCTTCCGGTCCGACCTGCGGCTGCTGTCGGCGCACGACGGCCACGTCGGCCTGGCGCTGGCGCGCGCGCACCGACCGGAGATCATCCTGATGGACCTGAACCTGCCCGGCATGAGCGGCATCGAGGTGCTCAGGCAGCTGCGCGCCGACCCGCTCACCGCCGCCATCCCGGTCATCGCCCTGACCGCCAACGCCATGCCGCGCGACATCGAGCGCGGCCTGGCCGCGGGCTTTACCCGTTACCTGACCAAACCGATCGACATCGACAGGTTCACCGAAGCGATCAACAGTACGCTGGCGCGCCTCCATGCCAAGGGAAGCGCGCCGGCCGAAAGGAAGGCCGAATGATTTCACTGCAAGATATCCGCCGCGCGCGCATCCTGGTCGTGGACGACGAACCCGTCAACGTCCAGCTGCTCGAGTACCTGCTGAAGACCACCGGGTACGAGAACGTCTCGAGTACCTACGATCCGCGCCAGGTGGTGTCGCTGCACCTCAAGCACCGCTTCGACCTGATCATCCTCGACCTGCACATGCCCGGCATGGACGGCTTCGACGTGATGGAGGCATTGAAGCCGCTCGAGAGCGATTCGTGGCTGCCGGTGCTGGTGGTGACGGCCGAGCCGGACAAGAAGCTGGCCGCGCTGGAAGCCGGCGCGCGCGACTTCATCGGCAAGCCCTTCGATACGGTCGAGGTCATGACGCGCATCCGCAACCTGCTGGAAGTGCGCCTGCTGCATCGCGAATCGCAGGACTACGGCGTGCAGCTGGAACGCGAAGTGCGCGAGCGCACCGCCGAGCTGGCGCGCTTTCGCGGCGCGATGGATGCGACCCCCGACGCGATCTTCCTGATCGACACCGCCTCGATGGCGATGGTCGACGTCTCCGACGGCGCCTGCCGCATGCTGGGTTTCTCGCGCGAGGCGCTGCTGCGCATCGACCCGGTGGCGCTCGGCCTGGCCACGCGCGAGCTGCTCGAACGCCACCTGGCGGCCGATGCGCTGGCCCACCGGGGCGTGCCGGCGCCCGCGCCGGGCCAGGAAGGGCAGCAGGAACACGGCAAGGCGGAATTCGGCGCGCTGCCGGGCGACATCGTCGAGACCGATCTGCTGCGCGCGGGCGGGCAGGGCGCGGTGCCGGTGGAGATCAGCTGGAAGCTGCAGGACCTGGGCAAGAGCCGCATGCTGATCGCGGTGGCGCGCGACATCAGCGAGCGCCTGCACGCGCAGGAACGGATGCGCCACATGGCCAGCTACGACGCGCTCACCGGCCTGCCGAACCGCACCCTGTTCTTCCAGAACCTGCGCGAAGCCATCGAACTGGCGCGCGACAAGAACTGGCGCGTGGCGGTGCTGTGCATCACGCTCGACCGCTTCAAGATCATCAACGATTCGCTCGGCACCGCGCGTGGCGACGAGCTGCTGGGCCAGTTCAGCACGCGCCTGGTGCGCGTGGTGCGCCTGCGCGACACGGTCGGGCGCCTGGGCGGCGACGAGTTCGCGCTGTTCCTCACCATGACCCGCGACCAGCAGGAGGCGGTGAACGTCGCCAACGAGATCCGCGAGTCGCTGCGCGCGCCCTTCGACCTGCACGGCCAGCAGGCGGCACTGACGGCCAGCATCGGCATCGCCATGTATCCGGAAGACTCGACCGAACCGGGCGCGCTGGTCAAGTACGCCGACACCGCCATGGTGCGCGCCAAGGAAGCAGGACGCGACGGCTACCGTTTCTTTACCGCCGGGATGAACGTGCAGGTGCTGGCGCGCCTCGACCTGGAGCTGGCGCTGCGCGGCGCGCTCGAAGGCGGCCAGTTCGTGCTGTACTACCAGCCCAAGCTGGAACTGAACACCGGCCGCATCTCGGGCGTGGAGGCGCTGCTGCGCTGGAACCGCCCCGGCTATGGGCTGGTGTATCCGGCCGAATTCGTGCCGATCATGGAAGAGACCGGGCTGGTGGTGCGCATCGGCGAGTGGATCGTCGACGAAGCCTGCCGCCAGATCGCGGCCTGGAACGCCAGCGGGGTGCGCGACGTGCGGGTGGCGGTGAACGTGTCGAGCCGCCAGTTCGTCGAGGGCGACCTGGAAGGCGTGATCCGCGCGGCGCTGCAGCGCCACGAGGTCGAGCCCGGCCTGCTCGAGCTGGAGCTCACCGAAAGCGCGCTGATGTCGAACGCCGAGCACACCATCGCCGTGCTGGGGCGCCTGAAGGAACTCGGCATCCGGATCGCGATCGACGACTTCGGCACCGGCTACTCGTCGCTCGCCTACCTCAAGCGCTTCCCGATCGACAAGCTCAAGATCGACATCGCGTTCGTGCGCGACATCGTGACCAATCCGGACGACGCGGCGATCGCGCTGGCGATCATCAGCATGGCGCACAGCCTGCACATGCAGGTGATCGCCGAAGGCGTCGAGACGCGCGCGCAGATGGCCTACCTGCGGCGCCACCGCTGCGACGAGATCCAGGGCTTCCATTTTTCGCGCGCCCTTCCCGCCGAGGAGCTGGCGCGGCTGGTACAGGACAACCGCGCCCAGCCCGACCAGCCTCCTGCCCAGGACGACAAGGCGCAGACCCTGCTCATCGTCGACGACGACGTCAACGTGCTCACCGCGTTGCACCGCCTGTTCAGGCGCGACAACTACCGGGTGCTGACGGCCTCGTCGCCGGCCGAAGGCTTCGAGCTGCTGGCGCTGTACCGGGTGCAGGTGATCCTGTGCGACCAGCGCATGCCGGTGATGAGCGGCACCGAATTCCTCAGCAAGGTCAAGGAGATGTATCCCGAGACGATCCGCATCATCCTGTCGGGCTATACCGGGGTGGAGACGGTGCTCGACTCGATCAACCGCGGCGCGATCTACCGCTTCTACACCAAGCCGTGGAACGAGCTGCAGCTGCGCGAGAACATCCGGCTGGCGTTCCGGCACTACTGGCTGACGTATGGGCCGTACGACGACCGCAAGACGCCGCGCGACAGTGCGGCGAAAACGGCTGCTTCAGCTGAAGTGGTCCCAGCCGCTCAGCCCGAGGTCGAGCGGCGCTCCCTGGGCATCGACAAAACGTAGTCCGGGCGCCGCCTCGATCGTGCCGACCCGCGTCACCGCCGTGCCGCTGGCGCGCCCGGCCTCCAGCACCGCCGCGCGCTGTGCGGCCGGCGCCGTGAAGCACAACTCGTAATCGTCGCCACCCGCGGCCGTGAACCGGCGCCGCAGGTCCGCCGGCTGGCGCCCCAGCACCGGTCCCGCCGGCAGCGCGTCGACGTCCAGCGTCGCCCCGACGCGGGACGCGGCCAGGATATGCCCGAGATCGCCGACCAGCCCATCCGAGATGTCGAGCGCGGCATGGGCGATCGGTTGCGCCGCCAGCGCCAGGCCCAGCGCCACGCGCGGGGTCGGCATGTGCATGCGCTGCGCCGCCGCCGCGTGGTCGGCTTCGGGCAGCGTCACTTCCTTCCAGTAGCCGGCCAGGGCCAGGCGCGCGTCGCCCAGCGTCCCCGAGATCCAGATGTCGTCGCCCGCGCGCGCCGCATCGCGCCGCAGCGCATGGCCCGGCGCCAGCTCGCCGAACACGGTGATGCAGATGTTCAGCGGCCCCTTGGTGGTGTCGCCGCCGACCAGTTCGCAATCGTGCGCGTCGGCCAGCGCGAACAGCCCGCGCGAAAAGCCTTCCAGCCATACGGGATCGGCGGCGGGCAGGCTGAGGGCCAGCGTGAAGCCCACCGGCCGCGCTCCCATCGCCGCCAGGTCGGACAGGTTCACCGCCAGGCTCTTATGGCCCAGCATAAAGGGATCGGCGCCGGCAAAGAAATGCCGGTCCTCGACCAGCATGTCGGACGAAATCGCCAGCTGGCGGCCGGGCGTGGGGGTGAGCAGGGCGCAGTCGTCGCCGATGCCGAGGTCGGCGCGGCCGGGGCGGTCGCGCTTGAAGAACTGCTTGATGAGGTCGAATTCGGAGAGCATGCGCGGATTGTACCGGGCGCAGCCCGTCGCCAACATTGTCAGGTCGATAATGCTTTACGGCGACATCATAAGCTCAGCATCTAAATAGATCATCAGTATCAGCTTTGCTTATGAATCAAAGGGCTGCTTGGTGAAAATACCTAGCCTTTGTCAATGCCCGGTCTGATAAAATTGGAGGTTCCCCTCTAGTTTCAGGAAGGCTGCCAGGCATGGACTCGTCATCGGACAAGAAAGAAGAATTGCGTCAACAACTGCGTGCTGCAGCGCTCGAATACCACCAGATTCCCCGCCCCGGCAAGATCAGCGTCACCCCGACCAAGGGCCTGCTGAACCAGCGCGACCTGGCGCTGGCGTATTCGCCGGGCGTCGCCGCCCCTTGCGAGGAAATCGTCAAGGACCCGGCCAACTCGTACAAGTACACCGCGCGCGGCAACCTGGTCGCCGTGATCTCGAACGGCACCGCGGTGCTCGGCCTGGGCAACATCGGCCCGCTGGCTTCCAAGCCGGTCATGGAAGGCAAGGGCGTGCTGTTCAAGAAGTTCGCGGCGATCGACGTGTTCGACATCGAGGTCAACGAGAACGATCCGGACAAGCTGGTCGACATCATCGCCTCGCTCGAACCGACTTTCGGCGGCATCAACCTCGAGGACATCAAGGCGCCCGAGTGCTTCTACATCGAGCGCAAGCTGCGCGAGCGCATGAAGATCCCGGTCTTCCACGATGACCAGCACGGCACCGCGATCATCGTCGGCGCCGCCATCCTGAACGGCCTGAAGGTGGTCGGCAAGGACATCAAGAACTGCAAGCTGGTGGTGTCCGGCGCCGGCGCGGCCGCGCTGGCCTGCCTCGACCTGATCGTCGACCTCGGCTTCCCGATCGAGAACATCTTCGTCACCGACCTGGCCGGCGTGGTCTACAAGGGCCGTACCGAGCTGATGGACGAGGACAAGGAACGCTTCGCCCGGGATACCGAGCACCGTTCCCTGGCCGACGTGATCCCCGGCGCCGACATCTTCCTGGGCCTGTCGGCCGGCGGCGTCCTGAAGCAGGACATGGTCGCCAAGATGGCGCCGAGCCCGCTGATCCTGGCGCTGGCCAACCCGAACCCGGAAATCCTGCCGGAAGACGTCAAGGCCGTGCGCAGCGACGCCATCATCGCCACCGGCCGTTCGGACTACCCGAACCAGGTCAACAACGTCCTGTGCTTCCCCTACATGTTCCGCGGCGCGCTGGACTGCGGCGCGACCACCATCACCCGCGCCATGGAAATCGCGGTGGTGCATGCGATCGCCGACCTGGCCCACGCCGAGCAGTCGGACATCGTGGCCTCGGCCTACGGCATCGCCAACCTGTCCTTCGGCCCGGAATACCTGATCCCGATGCCTTTCGATCCGCGCCTGCTGACCCACATCGCCCCGGCGGTGGCCAAGGCGGCCCAGGACGGCGGCGTCGCCACCCGTCCGATCGCGGATCTCGCCGCCTACGCCGAGAGCCTGCAGCAGTTCGTGTACCGCAGCGGCACCTTCATGAAGCCGCTGTTCTCGGTGGCCAAGGCCGCGCCGCTGGAAGCCAAGCGCATCGTCTACGCCGAGGGCGAGGACGAGCGCGTGCTGCGCGCGGTGCAGGTGGTGGTCGACGAGAAGCTGGCGCGCCCGATCCTGGTGGGCCGCCCGGCGGTGCTGGAAAAGCGCATCGAGAAGTTCGGCCTGCGCCTCAAGCTCGGCCAGCACGTCGACGTCATCAACCCGGACTTCGACGAGCGCTACCGCGACTACTGGCAGACCTACTACGAGATCGCCAAGCGCAAGGGCGTGACCATCGACCTGGCCAAGATCGAGATGCGCCGCCGTCATACCCTAATCGGGGCCATGATGGTCCACAAGGGCGATGCGGACGGCCTGATCTGCGGCACCTACGGCACCACCTGGATGCACCTGCACTACATCGACCAGGTGCTGGGCAAGCGCGCCGGCAGCAACGTGTACGCGGCGATGAACTTCCTGATCACCCCGGACCGCCAGCTGGCCATCGTCGACACCCACGTCAACGAGAACCCGAGCGCCGAGGAGCTGGCCGAGATCACCGTCATGGCGGCCGAGGAGATGGAGCGCTTCGGCATGCAGCCGCGCGCGGCCCTGCTGTCGCACTCGAACTTCGGCACCGCCAACAGCGCATCGGCCCAGAAGATGCGCGCGGTCCTGCCGCTGGTGCAGGCCGCCAAGCCGAACCTGGAAATCGACGGCGAGATGCATGGCGACACCGCGATCGAAGCCAAGGTGCGCATGAAGATCATGCCGAACTCGGCCCTGACCGGCGACGCCAACCTCTTGGTCATGCCGAACATCGACGCCGCCAACATCTCGTACAACCTGGTCAAGAGCGCGGCCGGCAACGGCATCGCGATCGGCCCGGTCCTGCTGGGCTGCGCACGTCCGGTGCACATCCTCACCCCGTCGTCGACGGTGCGCCGCATCGTCAACATGACGGCGTTGTGTGTCGTTGATGCAGTGTCGCAGCGGTAAGTGAGCGCCAACTCTCATTAGGGCGCGCGCCTGATGCAGTCGTTTGATCTGCATCAGGCGTGCTTGTCTTAGAGTTTCGCTATTTGTCTTCGCACAAATACAACGGTAACAAACCGTAAGCGGACCCCGGCTCCCAGCCATTTCGGGGCATAATGTCCAGATCAGTGTTGCTTTTATTGCAGCAGTTTCTGCTGTGTAAAGGATCCAGCACGTCCTCTCTGATACAATCCCGGCTGCCCTAAGTCTGGCCGCCTGCGAGACCATCTTCTAGAACCCAAGAACATGCACACAACGAAAAGAGCCCTGATCACTGGCATTACCGGCCAGGATGGCGCCTACCTGGCGCAGATTCTCCTGGAAAAAGGTTACCACGTGACCGGCACCTTCCGCCGCTCCAGTTCGGTCAACTTCTGGCGCATTGAAGAGCTCGGCATCGAGAAGCACCCGAACCTGTCGCTGGTCGAATACGACCTCACCGACCTGTCGTCGAGCATCCGCCTGGTCGAAAGCAGCCAGCCCGACGAGGTGTACAACCTGGCGGCGCAGAGCTTCGTCGGCGTGTCCTTCGAGCAGCCCGTCACCACCGCCTCGATCACCGGCCTGGGCGCGGTCAACCTGCTCGAAGCGATCCGCATCGTCAATCCGAAGATCCGCTTCTACCAGGCCTCGACCTCTGAAATGTTCGGCAAGGTGCAGGCGATCCCGCAGATCGAAGACACGCCCTTCTACCCGCGCAGCCCCTACGGCGTCGCCAAGCTCTACGCCCACTGGATGACGGTCAATTACCGCGAGTCCTACGGCATCTTCGGTTCCTCGGGCATCCTGTTCAACCACGAGTCGCCGCTGCGCGGCCGCGAGTTCGTCACCCGCAAGATCACCGACTCGGTCGCCAAGATTGTCCTGAACAAGCTCGACGTGCTCGAGCTGGGCAACCTCG
Source organism: Massilia sp. X63 (assembly GCF_041023745.1). Classification (NCBI taxonomy): domain Bacteria; kingdom Pseudomonadati; phylum Pseudomonadota; class Betaproteobacteria; order Burkholderiales; family Oxalobacteraceae; genus Massilia; species Massilia sp. X63. Next base: position 361,380 of record NZ_JBFTEF010000002.1, on the reverse strand, counting down.
ACGCCAAGCGCGACTGGGGCTATGCCAAGGAATACGTCGAAGGCATGTGGCGCATCCTGCAGGCCAGCGAGCCCGACACCTTCGTGCTGGCCACCAACCGCACCGAGACCGTCCGCGACTTCGTCACGATGGCCTTCAAGGGCGCCAACATCGACATCGAATTCTCCGGTGAGGGCGAGAACGAAACCGGCCGCTGCGCCCGTACCGGCAAGGAGCTGGTGCGCGTGTCGCCGAAGTTCTACCGCCCGGCCGAAGTCGACCTGCTCATCGGTAATCCGGCCAAGGCGAAGCAGGTGCTCGGCTGGGAGCCGAAGACCACGCTCGAAGAGCTGTGCCAGATGATGGTCGACGCCGACCTGCGTCGCAACGAAATCGGATTCTCGTTCTAAATCATGGAACGCATGGCCACGGATGACATCCCGGCATTCATCGGCGGGAGAGAAGGCGAGGGACGGCGCGCGCTCATCACGGGCCTGCGCGGTTTCACCGGCTACTACATGGCGCAGGAACTGACTGCTGCCGGCTACCGTGTCTACGGCACCGTCATGCCGGGCGAAGAGCTCGGCCCGGACATCCATGCGGTCGACCTGTGCGACCGCGAGGCCGTGGCGCGCATGGTCGACGAGGTGCAGCCCGACGTGGTCGCGCACCTGGCCGGCATCGCCTTCGTGGCCCACACGAATTCCGAACTGATCTACCGCGTCAACGTGGTCGGCACGCGCAACCTGCTGGAAGCGCTGGCCGAGGGCAAGCATCGCCCCACCAGCGTGCTGCTGGCCTCGTCCGCCAACATCTACGGCAACGCCAGCGTGCCCGTCATCGACGAGAACGTGCCGCCGGCGCCGGCCAACGACTACGCCGTCAGCAAGCTGGCCATGGAATACATGGCGCGCCTGTGGATGGACAAGCTGCCGATCACCATCGCGCGCCCGTTCAACTACACCGGCATCGGCCAGGCCGAGAATTTCCTGCTGCCGAAGATCGTCTCCCACTTCCGCCGCAGCGAAAAGCGCATCGAGCTGGGCAACCTGGCGATCGCGCGCGATTTCTCCGACGTGCGCATGGTGGCGCGCGCCTACCGCCGCCTGCTGGCCGTGGCGCCCGCCGGCGAAGCCTTCAACGTCTGCTCGGGCAGCTCGCACTCGCTGGCCAACCTGATCGACATGATGAGCGAGATCGCCGGCTATCACATCGACGTGCACGTCAATCCGGCGTTTGTGCGCGCCAACGACGTGCTCACGCTGTCGGGCAGTAACAGCAAGCTCACCGCCGTCATCGGCCAACTCGACCCCACGCCGCTGTCCGAGACGCTGCGCTGGATGTACCGGGCGTGAGCGCGGGCGGTCTCACGGTCGGACTCGGCACGACCATGATCGAGCCGGGCCTGACCGGCGGCCGCCTCGATGGCATCGGGGTCTATACCCGCGCGCTGATGCGCCACCTGCCGCGTACCGGCTGTACCGTGCTTCCGTATTCCTGGCCGCGCATGCGCTCCGGCCCGGAAGGCATCAGCATCGGCCAGCCGATGCCGCAATCCTTTGAAAAGGCCTCGCTGGTCGACCTCGCCACGCCCGGCGCGCACCGCGTCCACATGCCGGCCGACCTGTTCCACGTCACCGACTACCGCATCGTGCGCATGGATTGCCCGGTGGTGGCGACCCTGCACGACGCCCTGCCGATCAAGTATCCCGAGTGGTGCAACCCGCGCCTGCGCAGCGTCAAGAACTGGCTGCAGCGCAAGGCCGCGGCCAAGGCCGACCACGTCATCGCGCTGTCCCATTTCGCGATCGACGAGCTGGTCGCGTGCTTCGGCGTGAACCCGAACCGGGTCTCGGTGGTCTATTGCGGCGTGGACGACGAATGGCTCGCGCCGCCGGTGGAGACCGAGGTGGCGGCCACGCTGGCGCGATATCGACTCACACCGGGCTATTTCCTCACCGTGGGTACACTGCAGCCGCGCAAGAATGTCGGTCGCCTGCTCGATGCCTGGCTGAGCCTGCCGAAAGCCCTGCGCGACGAGCGTGCCCTGGTGGTGGTCGGCGCGCGTGGCTGGCGCTGCGAGGAACTGGTGGCGCAGCTGCAGGCGGCGGTGGAGAAGGGCGAGAACCTGGTCTGGCTCGACCGGCTCACCGACGCGCATGAATTGCGCCACCTGTACGCCGGGGCCGGCGTGTTCGCCTTCCCCTCGCTGTACGAAGGCTTCGGCATCCCGGTGGTCGAGGCCTTCGCCTCGCGCGTGCCGGTGGTGGCCTCGAACGCCAGTTCGCTGCCCGAGGTGACGCAGGGCGCCGCGCTCGAGGTCGATCCGCTCGACACCGGGCAGCTGGCCGAGGCCTTGCAGGCCCTCGCCGGCGATGCCCGCGAACGCGCGCGCTGCATTGCAGCCGGGCGTGCGCGCGCCGAACAACTGACCTGGCACGCCACCGCACGGCAAACCGCCGACGTGTACCGTGCCGTCCTTTCGCAGTAAGCTTCCAACATGCGTGTCCTTCATTTCTACAAGACGTACTATCCGGATTCGGTCGGCGGCATCGAACAGGTGATCCGCCAGCTGTGCGTCGGCACGACGCGCCTGGGCGTGACCAATACCGTGCTGTCGCTGTCGCGCCACAAGGACCTGGCGCCGATCCAGTTCGACGGCCATACGGTGCAGCGCGTGCCGGTGAACTTCGAGATCGCCTCGAACGCCTGCTCGGTGCAGGCGCTGGGCGCGCTGGCGCGCATGGCGCGCGAGGCCGACGTGGTCCACTATCATTTCCCCTGGCCCTTCATGGACCTGGCGCACTTCATGGCGCGCGTGGACAAGCCGACCGTGGTCAGCTACCACTCCGACATCGTGCGCCAGAAGCGCTGGCTGCGCCTGTACCAGCCGCTCAAGCACCGTTTCCTCGAGAGCGTCGACGCGATCGTCGCGGCCTCGCCCAACTACCTGGCCTCGTCCAGGGTGCTGGCGAGCTACCGCGACAAGACCCGCGTCATCACCTACGGCCTGGACAAGACCACCTATCCAAACGTCGAACCCTGCCGCCTGGCGCACTGGCGCGCCAAGGTGGGGCCGAAGTTCTTCCTGTTCGTGGGCGTGCTGCGCTACTACAAGGGCCTGCACTTCCTGCTCGAGGCGGCGCAGGGGCTGGACTATCCGATCGTGATCGTCGGCACCGGGCCGGAAGAAACGGCGCTGAAGGAACAGGCCGCGCGCCTGGGGCTGAAGCACGTGATTTTCACCGGAGCGCTCGAAGAAGCCGACAAGGCGGCGCTGCTTTCCCTGTGCTATGCGCTCGCCTTTCCCTCGCACCTGCGCTCGGAAGCCTTCGGCATCTCGCTGCTCGAAGGCGCGATGTACGGCAAGCCGATGATCTCGTGCGAGATCGGCACCGGCACCACCTACATCAACCGCGACCGCGAGACCGGCCTGGCGGTACCGCCCTCCGATCCGGCGGCCCTGCGCGATGCGATGCAGCAGCTGTGGAACGACCCCGAGCTGGCACGCCGCATGGGCGCGCGCGCGGAGCAGCGCTACCACGAGCTGTTCACTTCAGAACAGATGGCAAGCAACTATACGGCGTTATACCAGGAGCTGGTGGGGCGCCGCAAGACAGCTGCCGAAAAGGATGGCCTTGGCCTGGCGGGGTTGCCGCCAGCAGGCTGAGTGCGCACGGCTTCCGGTAGCGCGATGAGCCGCATGAAAAAGCGGCCTTGCCTGAATCCAGGCAAGGCCGCTTTTTTCTTGAACGAGGTGGCAGATGTCAGCGTTCGGCCAGCAACTCGTTGCCGGGGCCATACAGGCGCATCTTCATGATTTCCAGTTTGACGCGGTTGCTGCTCGGATCTGCATCCTGGGCATAGGCGTAGACCTCCATGCGCAGCTTGTCGTTCTTGCTCAAGTGGGCTTCGATCTTGCGCGCGACGGCTTCGTCCGCGATCGGGAGGGTCGAGAACGCAGCCGCATTGGTGGTTCCCAGCGTGTAGCCCGAATTGTCATTGAAGTAGGTGTAGCGTTCGTCGCTCATCTCGTTCACGCCGAAGCTTTTCTTGTCGAAGTCGTAGCGCGACAGCAGGCTATAGCCGTCCTGCTCCAGGACCACGTAGCGGTTGGCCTTGGCGCGGCCGATCTCCTGATCGATGCGTGGCTGGAGCGCCTTCAGGATGTCCTTGCGCTGGAAACCGTCGCTGGTCCGGCGGTACTCCGCCGAATAGGCTTCGGCAATCTTGTCGTACTGGGTGGGCAGGTTCAGGATCCCATAGTACAGGAACATGATGGTGTTGCCGCTGTTGATCTTCTGGTAGCTGGACAGCGGCGTGGCCGGGTCGCCTTTGGGCAGGCTGGCCTGGGCAGCGGCGGCGACGCCCTGTGCGCCGGTGGCGTCGGCCAAGGTCGGTGCCGGCGCCGTCGCCGCCGGCGTGCCGGCAACCGGCGTGTCCTCTTTCTTGGCGCAGCCGGCAAGCGTCGCGGCGATCGTAGCGCCGATGATCAAGGTACGAAGAGTCTGTGTAGTGTGCATGGTGAGGTGCTTGTGGTTTAACGAAAATGGATCAGGCGGCGCAGGCCGAACCAGGCCAGCGCAAGCGCCGCCGCCAGTGCGATATAACTGCCATACCCGAGCGAGACTGCCTTCATGACTTGGGCCAGCATGGCTGCGACCATCTCTTCGCCTTGCCTGCCGCCAAAGGCGCGCGCGCCCTCGGTGGCCTGGCTGGCCAGTCCGCGCAGCTTCAACCATCCGGCCAGGCCCGTAACGAGCATGAAAGCCAACGGTGCACACGAGGCGAGCGGCGCCAGACGGTGCCGCAGGACGGCGGCCGCCAGCGGCGCCACCAGGGCCAGAAAGGCCAGGAACCCGTAGAATCCGCTGCTGGCCCCGTCGAGCGTGCCGATGCCGTCGAGGCTGTTTGCCGAATTGGCCAGCGCCAGCACCTTGAACAGGCTCAGATCCGTGGAGGCGAATGCATTCAGCCGTATCGAGACCGCCGGCAGCCATAGCCAGCTTAGTGCCAGCACGCCGGTAGCGGCCAGCACCGGCTTGCCGATGCGGACGGCAAGCTGCCGGCCAGCCGGGGCGTATCGGCTGGCCAGACCTGCGACGATGCCGCCGACTTCGGACAAACCTTCCCTGGCCAGCATGGCATCCGAGACCGGTGTCACGAAGCAGGGCGCGCCTTCGGCATCGAGAGTGACCTCGACGCTCATGTCGACCTGCGGCGCGCTCTGGCCGCGCCAGTGCTGTTCGAGCGAAAAGGCGAGCTGGCGCCCATCCACCGACAGCATGCCCGCGCCCGCATTCGTGTCGCGCAAAATTCTGCCCCTGACAACGCGCAGTGCGGACCGGGGCGATGGAAATGGCGCGCCGCAGGCGTGACAGAACTTGGATGCGGCCGGCGCCGCAACGCCGCAGCCGGTACAGGATAGGATGACTGCCGACACGATAAAGCTCCCCAGGGTAAGTAGTGGCGCGCAATCGTTGCGGCCGTGAGGGGCGGATTATGGGCCAGCGGCGAATGGCAAGAAACTAACAATGTTGTTAGCGGCCGCCGGATGTAACAGGAGTGCTCAGAGCAGGCCGAGCAGCGCGGCCTTCACCACGGCCTGTGTCTTGTTAACAGACGCGAGTTTCGCGACTGCCTTATTGATATGGAAATTGATGGTGGCAACGGACAGCGACAGGATGCAGCCGATTTCGTGCGAGGTCTTGCCGTCCGCGGTCCAGCGCAAGATCTCCTTTTCGCGCTCGCTCAGCAGGGCCCGCGACTCCGGAATCTCGGTCGCGACCTGGCGCGGCGCGCTCGATACCAGCAGCATCTCGCTCATCTTGGCCATGTCGGCCGCATGGGCGGCGATCTCGGTCGGCGAGAGCGGATCGGCCTCCCGCGACAGCGAAAGCATCCCCACGGTGCCATTATGGCGGCTAGGTTTGGCCCAGCCGACATTGAGACCATGGGCGTTGGCGTCTTCCCACATGTTGCCGGCGTCCCGGAACAGCTCGGGACTCCACAGGACGAAATCGTCGGAGCGGGCTGCATGCGCGATCGTGGGGTCGACCGCCAGGTAATGCTGGGAATCGAAGCGTTTCATCCAGGCTTCGGGATAGCTGTCCTGGATCAGAATGCGTGGCTGCGCGAGCGGTACCGGAAGCCTGATGCCGTAGCTGCAAAAGCTGAAACCAAGGCGTGCGAAACGGCCTGCGACATAGTCGAATACGGAAGCTTGGGAGGCTCCCAGCAGGTGCAGGTCATCATCAGTAAACCGCATATGAAAATGTGAAAATGATCGTTCAGACCGACCATGCGATTGTCCCAATTTCCATATCGTTTTGAATAACAAATTCCCACAAAATTGTTAATTATGCATAATTTTTGACGTTAAATTGTGTCTGACTAACAAGTTTATGAGTTGCCCCAGGAACAAGGACCGCCAATACTGTATGCCCCTGCGCCACGGTCGTGGCGGTCCCCAATTCCGCGAGAACAGCAATGGCAACTTACATCCAGGCAAAGAACGTACTCCGTAGTGAAAAGGATGGCTTCATCGAAGTCGTCGTCACCCTCAGCGCAGCATCGACCCTCCAGGTCAGCGTCGAATACTCGACCGCCGGGCGGACTGCAGGCTACGGCTATCCGGACTACGACTTCACCTTCACCAGCGGCAAGCTGGTGTTTGCTCCCGGCGTAGTGACCCAGACAATCCGGGTGCCGGTCACGGACGACATGATCGCGGAAGGCACCGAATTCCTGCAAATGCGTTTTAGCAGCCCCGAGAATGCCGTTATCGTCAACGCGGAAGTCATGCTCGGCATCATCGACAATGACGTGATCGCCGACGCGGCCAACCGCGCCAACCTGTCGGTGCGTGATGTGGTGGTCGATGCCGGCGCCGGCACGGCGGTATTCGACGTCGTGCTGGACAAGGCCGCCAGCGCGCCTTTCTCGGTCACGTACAGTACCCGCAACGGTACCGCACTGGCCGGCAGCGACTACACCGCCGCCAGTGGCAGCCTGACGTTCGCCGCAGGGGAAACCGTCAAGCAGGTCGTGGTCACGCTGCCGCCGCGAGGCGAGGCCGAATTCGCCGAGATGTTCGATCTGGTCCTGGGAAATCTGTCGGGCAGCGGCGCCGGTGTGGTGCGCATCGCCGACGGCAGCGGCGAAGCCATCATCGGCCGTAACGGCCAGACCCCGGTGGCGACCCCCATGGTCAGCGTCAGCAACCCGGTGGTCAGCGAAGCCGACGGCTACGTGGATTTCGTCGTCACCTTGAGCGCGCCCGGCCTGCAGCAAGTCTCGGTTGAATACGCCACCCGCGGCGTCTATGCGGATTATGGCTACCCCGACTACGACTTCGATTTCGCATCCGGCACGCTGGTGTTCGCACCGGGTGTCACCACCCAAACCGTGCGGGTCGCGATCAGCAACGACAACTTGGCCGAAGTGCCGGAAACCTTCGCACTGGCGCTGTCGTCTCCGGTCAATGCCACCGTTACGCATCCATTCGGTATTGCCACCATCGTCGATAACGATACCCTGGGCAGCGCCGCCCTGCGCGCCCAGCTATCGGTGAGCGACGTCATCGTCGATGCCAGCGCGGACTACGTGACGTTCGCGGTAACGCTCGACAAGGCGGTCACTGGCAGCTTCAGCGTTGCCTATGGCACCGCCGACGGCAACGCCGTTGCCGGTAGCGACTACCTGGCCGCTTCCGGCGTCCTGACCTTCGCTCCCGGGGAGACGGTGAAGAACGTCACCGTCGCGCTGCCGCACGACCGCTCGGCCGAGCCGGTCGAGCTGTTCAACCTCGTGCTCGGCGCGGTCAGCGGCGATGCGGCCGGGGTGGTCACGGTCGGCGATGGCAGCGGCCAGGCCATGATCGGTCGCCACGGTCAGACGGCGGTGGCGACGCCGACGATCTACGTAAGCAACCCGGTGGCCGGCGAAAAGGATGGCGTGGTGGAGTTCGTCGTGTCGCTGAGCGCGCCGGCTGTGGCCCAGGTCAGCGTGGAATTCTCGACCGTGGGTATGCTGGCAGACTACGGTTATCCTGACTACGACTTCGCGTACACCAGTGGCAAGCTGGTGTTTGCGCCTGGGCAGACCACCCAGGTGGTGCGCGTTTCCATCAACGACGACAACCTGGCGGAAGGGGTCGAGAACTTCGCTTTGTCGTTGAGTTCGCCAACCAACGCCGTCATCGCCCACCGCTACGGCTATGCGACCCTGTTCGACAACGACACCCTGGCCGATGCGGCCCACCGCGCCGTACTGTCGGTGCAGGACCTGGTAATCGACGCCAGCAGCGACCTGGCAACCTTCACGATTTCCCTCGACAAGGCCGTCAGCAGCAACTTCAACATTGCCTATGGCACGGTGGGTGGAAGCGCCGCGGCAGGCAGCGATTTCCTGGACACCCGCGGCATTCTGACGTTCGAGGCGGGTGAGACCGTCAAGACCGTGTCGGTGGTGCTGCCGCACGATAACGCGGCTGAAGCCGCTGAAACCTTCAAGCTCGCACTGGGCGCGGTATCCGGCAGCGGCGCCGGCCACGTGGTCGTCGGACACGCTACGGGTACCGCCACGATCGGCGCCCATGGCCAGTCGCCGGTGAGTCGACCCACGATCAACATCAATGACCCGGTGGCGCGTGAAAGCGATGGTTATATCGAGTTCGTCGTCACCCTCGGCGCCCCATCGTCGACCCAGGTGTCGGTCGACTACAACACCGCGAACGGAACTGCCAGTTACGGTTACCCGAATTATGATTACCTGTATGCCAGCGGCACGCTGGTGTTTGCGCCGGGCGTGACTACGCAAACGGTGCGGGTAGCGGTCAATGCCGACATGCTCTCGGAAGGCAACGAAAGCATCTCGCTGAAGCTGAGCGATGCGGTCAACGGCACCATCGCCAAGACCGCCGGCGTGGCGACTATCATCGACACCACCACCTGGAACCAGGTCACGGGCAGCAGCGCTGTTGACACGGTGAGCTACCAGGGACCGCGCAGCAACTACACGGTGAGCGCGAGCAAGGACGGCTATCTCGTCGCCGAGAAAGCCGCGGGCGGCCGCGTCGAGCTGGTGGTCGGCGTCGAGCGCCTCAAGTTCGCCGACACCAGCATCGGGCTGGACATCGACGGCACCGGCGGCCAGGCCTACCGTATCTACCAGGCGGCGTTCGACCGCACCCCCGACGCCGGCGGCCTCGGATTCTGGCTCAGCGCGATGGACAAGGGCACCACGCTGGAAGAGGTGGCGGCCGGGTTCATGTCTTCGCCCGAGTTCGCGAAGCTCTACGGCGCGAATCCGAGCAACCGGGACCTGGTGTCGAAGATCTACACCAACGTGCTGCACCGCGCGGCGGAACAGGGCGGGCTCGATTACTGGTCGTCGGCGCTCGACAACAAGCTGGTGACGAAAGCCCAGGTGCTGGCCATGATCAGCGAAAGCGCGGAAAACCAGGAGGCGGTGCTGAAGGTGATCGCGGACGGCTTCCCGTACACGCCCTACGGCTGATGCGCGCCGGGCCGGCGGCGCCGGCCCGGATCAGGCTTCCGCCCAGCGCTCTTGCACCGCCCGCACCGCCGGCATCTGCTCGATGAACAGGTCCACCAGCGCCGGATCGAAGTGGCGGCCTTTCTGCTCGCGCAGGAAGTCGAGCGCTTCCTGCTCGGTCCAGGCGCGCTTGTAGGGGCGCTTCGAGGTCAGGGCGTCGAACACGTCGGCGATCGCCACGATGCGCCCGGATAGCGGGATCGCGTCGCCGCGCAGGCCGCGCGGGTAGCCGCTGCCGTCGTACTTCTCGTGGTGGGTGAGCGCGATCTGCGAGGCCAGCGCCAGCATGCCGGCTTCGTGCTCGCCGATGATCTCGGCGCCGATCATCACGTGGCTCTGCATCACCTTCCACTCGTCCGGGTCCAGCGGCCCCGGCTTCTGCAGGATGCGGTCGGGAATCCCGATCTTGCCCACGTCGTGCATCGGCGCGGCGTGCAGCAGGTCGTCGGCTTCCAGCTCGCTCATGCCGGCCGCGATGCCGAGGATGCGCGAGAAGTGGCTCATGCGGATCACGTGCAGGCCGGTCTCGTTGTCCTTGTACTCGGCCGCCAGGCCGAGGCGCTGCACGATCTCCAGGCGCGTCGCGCGCAGCTCTTCCATGCGCACCAGCGACAGGTGGGTGCGCACGCGTGCGCGCACGATCGGCGGGCTCACCGGCTTGGTGATGTAGTCCACCGCGCCGGCCTCGAAGCCTTCCAGCTCGTCGGCGGTGTCGGTCAGGGCGGTCACGAAGATCACGGGCGTCGATGCGGTCTCCGGGTTCGCCTTGAGCGAGGCGCACACTTCGTAGCCGGACATCCCCGGCATCATCACGTCGAGCAGCACCAGGTCGGGACGCTCCTGGCGCGCCAGTTCGAGCGCGCGCGCGCCGTCCTTGGCGAACAGGAGGCGGTAGTGGTCTTGTAGGATCTGGCGCAGCAACTGCAGGTTGCTGGCCTCGTCGTCGACAGCGAGGATCAGCGGCCGGTTGTTCGGTTGGGTCATACGGTAATCCAGAAAAACTTTATTCGTCCAGGGTCGCCATCACGGCTTCCAGCTGCTCCAGGGCGGAATCGAATTCGAAGTCGCCGATCGCGCGCTGGATCTGGGCCACGCGCGGGGCCACCGAATGGCCGGCCAGCGAGGCTGCCAGGCCGGCCAGTGAGGCGTCGTCGAGGGCGCCGCGGCGCAGGGCCTGCAGCAGCACGCCGCCGGCACGGCGCGCACGCGCCAGGTCGTAGGGCGCCGCTTCCGGCGCCAGCGTCGGTTGCGGGCTGCCGGCGCGGATCGCGGCCAGCGCTTCGCCCAGGGCGGCGGTGGACGCCTCCAGCGCGGCCGCGGCTTCGCGCTCGTCGGTCGGCAGCACATTGGTGGCCTGTTCCAGCTTGGACAGCGCGTCCGACAGCCGTTCCAGGCCGACGTTGGCGGCCACGCCGCGCACCTTGTGCGCCAGCATGCGCAGCGCCTGGTGCGAGCCGCCGGCCGCGTGCATCTGCAGGGTGGTGGCGAGGTCGGCGTACTGGCGGCCGAAATGATCGAGCGCCTCGGCATAGACGTCGGCCTTGTCCGCCCAGCGGTGCAGGCCGGCGCGGCGGTTCAGCACTTCGCGCGCCGGTGCGGGAATGGCGGCCAGGTCCGGGTTCGCCTGTTGCTGGTCGAAGCCCAGCACGCGCGCGATCTCGTGCGACAGCGAGAACCAGTCGACCGGCTTGGTGGCGAAGCCGTCCATGCCCACTTCGACGCTGGCGCGGCGGTGCTCGGCCAGAACGCTGGCGGTCATCGCGATCACCGGGGTGCGGCGCTTGCCCGTCGCGGCTTCGTGGGCGCGGATCTCGCGGGTGGCGGCCAGGCCGTCGAGCGTCGGCATCTGGAAGTCCATCAGCACCAGGTCGAAGTCGCCGTTGATCGTCTGCTCCAGCACCGCGGCGCCGTCCGCCACGGCGGTGAGCGAATGGCCGCGGCGCGCCATCAGCAACTGCAGCAGTTCCAGGTTCTGCGGCACGTCGTCGGCGGCCAGCACGCGCAACGGCGGCAGCACGGCGGCGCTGCGCACGCGCGGCGCTTGGCTGGCGAAGCGCGCCAGCACCAGCGGCAGGCGCACGTGGAAGGTGGTGCCCTTGCCAAGCTCGCTCTCGGCCCAGATCTTCCCGCCCATCAGCTCGACCAGCTGCTTGCTGATCGTGGTGCCCAGCCCGGTGCCGCCGAAACGGCGCGTCATCGAGGCGTCGGCCTGGGTGAACGGATCGAAGATCGCCTGCAGGCGCTCCGACGCGATGCCGATGCCGGTGTCGCTGACGGCGATGCACAGCTGGTCGCCTTCGGCGCCGACGCGCAGCGTGACCGTGCCCTGCGGCGTAAACTTGATCGCGTTGTCGAGCAGGTTGGTCAGCACCTGGCGCACGCGCAGCTCGTCGCCGCGCAACCCGGTCGGCAGCGCCGGATCGTAGTGGATGTCGAGGTGCAGGCCCTTGGCGCGCGCGTTGGCGGCCAGGGTCGAGGACAGTTCGTCGATCAGCGACAGCAGGTTGTAGTCGTTCTGCTCCAGCTCCACCGCGCCTTTTTCCAGCTTGGCGGTGTCGAGGATCTCGTTGAGCAGGCGCAGCAGCGAGCGGCCGGCGTTGCGGATGGTGTCGAGGTGGCGCCGCTGTTCCTTGTTCAGCTCGCCGTCGAGCAGCACGTCGGTGAAGCCCAGGATCGAGTTCATCGGCGTGCGGATCTCGTGGCTCATGTTGGCCACGAAAGTGGCGCGCGCGGCGGCGGCCTGCTCGGCCCTGTCCTTCGCCTCGCGCAGCGCGTCTTCCATCTGGCGGCGCTCGGTGATGTCGAGGATGACGCCGTCGAGCCAGGTCACCTTGCCTTCGTCGTCGCGCACGCCGCTGCCGTTTTCCCACATCCAGCGCACGCTGCCGTCGGCGTGCAGCAGGCGGTACTCGATCAGGTAAGGGCGGTCTTCGCGCAGCGCGGCTTCCAGTTCCGCGTTGACCTGCAAGCGGTCGGTCGCGTGGATCAGGGTGCCGTACAGGCGGCGCGGCGGCTGGCCGACGAAGTCCGCCGCCGGATAGCCGGTGACGCGTTCGACCGCGTCGCTGATGAAGACCATCGGCCAGTCGCCGTCGAGCGTGCAGCGGAACGAGATGCCGGGAATATTCGCGATCAGGGAGCGGAACTGCGCCTCGCTTGCATGCAGCGCGTGCATGATGGCGCGCCGCTCGCTGATGTCGGTGATGAAGCAGACGAACAGGTCTTGCTGGCCCAGGCGCGCGTGGCCCATCGCGCGGCGGATCGGCACCAGGCTGCCGTCCTTGCGCTTGCCCATGACCTCGCTGCTGCTGCCGGAAAGCGCCGGGGTGTAGCCGTTGCGGATGATGCCCAGCAGGCCGTCATGCGTGGCCGCATCGTCGTCGGCGATCAGGACGCCGGCGTTCTGGCCGACGATCTCGTCGCGCTGCCAGCCGAAGATGCGCTCGGCCGAGGCGTTGAATTCGGTGATGGTGCCGTCGCGCGCGATGGTGATCACGCCGTCCACCGTGGTGGTGAGCAGGGCGCGCATCCAGGCCTCGCTGCGGCGCAGGTCGAGGAACATCTGGCGGTAGCGCAGCAGGCCGTTGGCGGCCAGCACCAGGCCGGTGAACACGATGGTGATGAGCGAGAGGGCCACGGCCAGGAAGGAGCTGCTCGCCGAGTCGATGTTCGACGCGAGCGCGCCGGCCGGGACCTGGCCGACGAAGCGCGCGGCGGCCATGCCGGTATAGTGCATGCCGGCGATGGCGCAACCCATGACGGTCGCGGCCAGCAACAGGCGCTGCGATTCACTCAGCGAGGTCAAGCGCGACAGGCCGAAGCGCACCCCCAGCGCCAGCGTGGCCAGCACCACGGCGACCACGATCGACAGGGCGAACATGGCCGGGTCGTAGCGCAGCTGCAGGCTCATCTGCATGCCGGCCATGCCCGAGTAATGCATGGCGCCGATGCCGGCGCCGACCACCACGCCGCCTGCCAGCAGCCCGGCCGCGCCCAGGCGCTGGCGCGAGATCAGCGCCAGCGCCACCGCCGACGCGCCGATGCTCGGCAGCGCCGACAGGAGCGTGATCAGCGGATCGTAGGAGACCGGGGTGCACAGGTTAAAAGCCAGCATGCCGATGAAGTGCATCGCCCACACCCCGGCGCCGAGGGCCAGGCTGCCGCTGCCGAGGACGAGGGCGCGGTGGCTGCGGCTGGCGGCCGCCTGGCCGGCAATCTGCAGGCCCATCCACGAAGAAAAGATGGCGATCAGGACCGACAGCAGCACGAAGCGCGGTTCGTAAACGCCGAACGTGAGCAGCGACGGGTCGTCCGGAACTGAGAAGATTTGCAGCATGGGGCGGCTTTTGCGGTGATGTGGGCATGAAAAGCGCCCGGAAATGGTCTCGGCAGTATCTCATTTTCGTCAAAGAAAGTCTCGTTGAGGCCGAGAATCATTCGAATTTGACATGGCAATGTGTCGCACCTACGCCACCCGGACGAAGGTCGTCGTTACATGCATTGCGGAAAAAATCGAGGGAATGCTAATCTGCATCGACACACGGCTCATCCCGCGTTCCGGTCCCTTTAAAATGTTGCTCAAAATATATTTAAGCTTGGCGCTTGCCATCGCCAGCGCAGCGGCCAATGGCGCCGTGGAGACGGCGCCGGGCGCGCGGCCGCGGCTCTACCTCACGACCGAGACCTCGGCGCCTTCGAGCATGCTGGACGGGACGCGCGTGATCGGCATCGCCACCGACAAGGTGCGCGAAGCCATGCAGCGCGCGGGGGTCGACTACAGCATCGAACTGCTGCCGTGGAAGCGCGCCTACCTGGCCGCCCTGCAGCGGCCCGACGCCTGCGTCTATTCGACCTCGCGCACGCCGGAGCGCGAAGCACTGTTCAAGTGGGTGGGGCCGACGGCCGTGGCCGAATGGGTGCTGATGGCGCGCGCCGACAGCAAACTGAAGCTGCGCAGCCTCGAGGATGCCCGCGGCCTGCGCATCGGCACCTACAATGGCGACGCCCGTGACGCCTACCTGCGCGCGCGTGGCTTCCGGGTCGACGCCGCCAACGAAGACCTGGCCAATGCCGGCAAGCTGCTGCTCGACCGCATCGACCTGTGGGCCGCCAGCCTGCGCAGCGGCAGCACCATCCTGACCAGGTACGGCTACGACAAGAAGATCGTGCCCCTACTGGTATTCAACCGTATCGAGCTCTACCTGGCCTGCAACCCGGGCGTGCCGGACGCGGTGGTGGCGCGCCTCAACGCGGCCTTCGAGGCCATGGCGCGCGACGGCAGCGGGCGGCGCATCGAGCGCAATTACGAGAACTGGGGGCAGCCGCTCAGGCAGCCTTGAGGGGGCGCACGGACTTGCCCGGGTGTCCGCTAACGGTGAGGTGTAAATTATTCCGACGGAAAACAGGGGAGGTGCGGAAACGCCGGCGCCGGTCGCGCCAAGTCGGCGATGCGCCTAGGTGACGCGATGCATGCAAATGGGTGGTGGTGCCTCCGGCCGGAATCGAACCGGCACGCCTTACGGCGCTTGATTTTGAGTCAAGTGCGTCTACCAATTCCGCCACAGAGGCCCAATAGCAGGCGCGCATCTTAGCACATCGATTGCAGGACTGACCAGTATCCCGGTAAAGGATTCCGGCCAGCCCCGTAGCCGGCCGCAAATCGGCTCAGCAAGCGATGCGTTGCTGCAGCAGGCGCAAGCTGCCGACCGGGCCGACCACCTGCAGCGTGTGCGGCTGCACCGCGACTTCGATCGAGCCCTCGCGGCCGCGCAGCCAGGGCTGCGGGCGGAAGTAGCTGATGCGCTCGGGATCGGACGCCATGCGGCGGTAGCCGAGCGAGACCAGGGCTTCGTCGAGCGTGCCGATCATGTAGTGGGAGTCGAAGCGGGTGCGCATCTCGAAGCGGCCCGGGCCCATCATGGCGACCGGCAGCACGCCGCCGGCCAGGGCCGGCAACACGATGTAGGGGAGCGGCGTGCCCGGATCGATGGCATGCAGCACGAACATCAGCAGCGGCAGGCCGAAGCCTACCGTGACGGCCCAGGGGAACAGCTGGCGCCAGGTGGCGGGACGGCGCAGGAAAAAAGGCCGTTCGCGAATCCGTACAATTTCCGAAAAGGTAACGCTTTTCATGGTGTCTCCTCGCAGCGCTGCTTGACGGTCGAGCTCGTGGTGCCAACAAAAAACGACCTGTTTTATTGTGACGACCAGCCCCACGGCTCAATTGATTCCACTCAAACATACCGCCATGCAGTCGTAGATTCTCATATCGGGCTGGTGTGCCGCGCACTGATGAAAACTATGCAGGAATCGTGCCAGAAAAACGAAAGCCGCCGGCGGTGAGGCGGGCGGCCTTTGCAGGGAGCGGGAATCAGCGTGTGCGGCGGAACAGGCGGAAGCGTTCGTCGCGGTCGGAGGCGCGCCGGCCTTCCCACAGCACCTCGGCGCCGCGCACGCCGTAGCGGCGCGCCAGCTCGTTGTCGTCGCGGTTGCGGATGCTGTCGCGCAGCAGCACGTAGTTGCAGCGCCCGCCGGCCAGGGTGACGAAGGGCAGGCGGCCGAAGTAGGCGATCGAGGCACGCTGGGCCGGGCCGAGGTTGGTCTCGATGCAGTCGGCGTCGGCCGGCAGGCGCGCCGCGATCTGCTGGGCCACGCCGGCGTAGCTCTTGCTGTAGTTCAGGTCGGGCAGGAACAGGGTCATCAGGAGCACCCACAGCAGGATCAGGCCGCTCGAGGACAGCACCACCGCGCGCCACAGCACCGAGGGCTGGCGCGACAGCCGCCAGTGGACCAGCATGATCCAGCCGATGCTGGTCGCGGCGGCCACCAGGAAGGCGACGACGCCGACTTCCGGCTTGAAGCCCGGCACCAGCTTGAGCGCGTTCTTGGCCAGCTGGGCCGGCCAGCCGGTGAGCTTGGCGATCCAGAACAGCCAGACCAGGGCGCCCAGGATGGTCAGCACCGTCACCGAGAACCAGTCGATCGCATTGATCGCGCCGCGCTTCATGGTCGGCAGGCCGAAGGCGGCCATCAGCGCCAGCGGCGCCAGCATCTTGAGGAAGTCGCCGTTCTCGGGCGCCGGATCGCACAGCAGCAGCAGCGTGAGGGCCATGAAGAACATCACCGGCATCACGATGTGCAGCAGGTGCTGCTGGCGGCGCCAGGCCCACACTGCCCACAGGGCGAAGGGCCAGGCCGGCCAGAAGAACCACACACCGATGCGGAAGAAGTCCCTCAGCGAGGCCAGGGTCGGCAGGCCGACCTGGCTGGCGTTCCAGTTCAGCCACTCGCCGACCGGCGACAGGCCGTAGGGACGCAACAGTGCGGCCGGCACGATCCAGAGCAGGGTGATAAGAAATCCGACACCTGCCGCGATGGCCAGGTGGCGCAGGCTGTCGCGGGTGGCCAGCTTCAGGTAGCGGGTGCAGGCGTACAGCGCCAGCACCAGCGCCGCCGGCGCCAGCACGCCGCGGGTGAGCGCGAGCGCGCCCAGCGACAGGCCGACCAGCACGGCATTGCGGTTCGAGGAGGTCTCGACGTAGCGCACCGCGCGGTACAGGAAATAGGCGAGCAGGGCGCCCTGCAGGGTGGCGGCAAGGGTCAGGTGGCTCTGCACCAGCAGGCCGAGGCAGCCCAGGTAGATCAGGACCGCGGTGTCGCCCAGGGTGCGGCCGTAGTCGTCGGGTTCGGGCTGGCCGCCGAAGGCCAGGCGCAGCGGCTGCGCCTCGGCGCGGCGGCCCAGGTGGAAGGCGGTGTACCAGAGCGACATCGCGCCGGTCACGAAGATGGCGATGGTCGAGACGCGCGCGGCCAGCACGTCGCCCAGGATCCAGCCGAACAGCTTGATGCAGATGGCGCCCAGCCAGAAGGCCAGCGGGCCTTCCTCGGCGGCGGCCAGGCCGGCGATGTTCGGGTACAGCCAGTCGTCCAGGCCGCCATGCGCCATGGTCCACATGATGCCGAAGGGGCCGGCGTCTTCCTTCCACGGGTGGCGGCCGATCAGGCCCGGCAGGATGTACAGCATGCCCAGCGCGAGCAGGGCCCAGCGGGGCAGCGCCAGGGTGGCGGCAGCGGGAAGGCGGACGGGTTTCATCGTTCAGTGCAGCGGGAGAGAATAGTCGCGTAGTATAGCCGCGAAAAAAAAAGAAGCCGGGAGAACCGGCTTCTTTTTGGCAACTCCGGACGATGTCGCCCGGGAGCTTGCATGGTGCCTGGGCGAATTAGCCGTTGGCGACCGAGGTCTTCGAGCCGACCGAGCCGAACTTCTGGCGGAACTTCTCGACGCGACCGGCGGTGTCGACGATCTTGTGCTTGCCGGTGTAGAACGGGTGCGATTCAGCCGAGACTTCGATCTTGACCAGCGGGTATTCCTTACCTTCGTGGGTAGCGGTTTCGCGGGTGTTGATGGTCGAACGGGTGATGAACTTGAAGTCGCAGGACACGTCGTGGAACAGGACTTCGCGGTAATCCGGATGGGTATCGGTCTTCATAATTTCTGCTTTCTCATGTTGGTAGCCAAACAGCACTTCGTCGGTCGCCTTGCTTCTTGACCCGATTGCCGATCACTTGCCTGGGGTTGGACTGAACCGGCGATTATAAAGTGCTTCGCCGGCCGAAGCAATGCCATTCAAGAAATCCGGCGCGTGCAGGGCGTCCGCTTATTCATTCGGCAAGCGGTGCCGGAAGCGCCGCGCGCCGGCTGGCGCGCGCACCCGTCTCCGGCTGCGTTCCCAGGGAGTGGCCCTGGTCTAGCCGGAAGATGCTGGCCACTTCCGCCAGGCGCATCGCCTGGTCGAGCATCGCTTGCGATGCCGCCGCCGCTTCCTCGACCAGGGCGGCGTTCTGCTGGGTACCCTGGTCCATGCCGCTGATTGCGTGGTTGATCTGGTCGATGCCGGCGCTTTGTTCCTGGCTGGCGGTCATGATCTCCCCCATGATGCCGGTCACGCGGCGCACGCTGTCGACCACTTCGGTCATCGTCATGCCGGCTTCGTTCACCAGCTTGCTGCCGACGTCGACCTGATGGACCGAGTCGTTGATCAGTTCCTTGATTTCCTTGGCGGCCGCGGCCGAGCGCTGGGCCAGGTTGCGTACCTCGGATGCCACGACCGCAAAACCGCGGCCTTGCTCGCCGGCGCGCGCCGCTTCCACCGCCGCATTCAGCGCCAGGATATTGGTCTGGAAGGCGATGCCGTCGATGACGCCGATGATATCGACGATCTTGCGCGAGGAGGCATCGATCGAGCCCATCGTGTTCACCACTTGCGCCACCACGGCGCCGCCCTTGGCGGCCACCTGCGAGGCGCTAAGCGCCAATTCGTTGGCCTGCTTCGCGTTGTCGGCGTTCTGGCGTACCGTGGAGGTCAGTTCTTCCATGGACGAAGCAGTTTCTTCCAGTGCGCTGGCCTGTTGCTCGGTGCGCTCCGACAGGTCGCGGTTGCCCGTGGCAATCTGGCCCGACGCGGCGGCAATGGTTTGGGTGCCCTGGCGCAGCTCGCCAATCACCTGGGCCAGGTTGTCGCGCATCTTCTGCATGGCGCGCAGCAGGCTGGCTTCATCGTCTCGACGCAGCGCGATGTCGACGGCCAGGTTGCCTGCGGCAATCTCAGTGGCAAGCTGCTGTGCGGTGGCCGGCTCCGCGCCAAGCTGCCTGCTCAGGCGGCGGTACAGCAGGCCAAGACCGGCGGCGACGGCCAGCACCGAGACCAGCAGCAGCGCGGCAGCCGCCATGAAGGCCTGGCGGCTTGCCGCTTCGGCCTCGACCACGGCGCGCTGCGTGCGCGCGTCGAGCAGCTCGAAGAAGGCGTCTACCGGCTTCATGATCTGCGCCTTGATGCGGTGGTAGTCAGTGCTGTGCACCAGCTGGCGGGCCATGTCCATATCCGGACCGTCCTTCGGCACGAAGCGCCCGTTGCCGTCGTCGAACAGGCCCTTCACGGCGTTCATGGCCACCGTCTCGGTCTTGACCAGCGCATCGGAATTATCCTGCGCTTCCTTCAATTTCGCGAATTCCTGCTCCGAGAAACCGGCTTTCTTCATCAACTCGTTGAGCGAGATCGCGATGGTATCCGGGCGCGGCTTGGCTTCGCCGGCGGCCACGAAATCCCAATAGATGCGTTCGTAATTTTCGGGGCGCGGCTTCTTGCCGTTGCGAATGTCCAGAATGTCGAGATATTGCTGCTCGTAGCTGGCCTCGCCCGTGACCACATAGGTGCGCGCCAAACGGGTCAGGTCGTCCGAACTCTGGCGCAGCTCGTCGGCCAAAATATAGGACTGGTAACGCAGCTTGTAGGCATGCGATACCTGGGCTTGGGTATGCCCTACGCGATACAGCGTCAGGGCAAATACGAGGGCCAGCACGATCCAGCCGAGCACGGCCCAGGTAAACGTTTTTTTCATTGTCCAGGAAGTCATCGATCCGTTTTCGCTCCATCGCCAGGAGCTAATATTTGTAAGGGTCGGAAGACTACCATAAATATAATTCTAAATTGCAATAAAAATGCAATTTAGTTAATAAAAATGCCCCTTTTTGGTGCATAATGTATCCGAAGGGCAACAAAAAAGGCGGCCCGCAGGCCGCCTCATTCGCGCAACACGCAGCGTCGGCTTAGCCGCCGCGGCGCATCATGTCAAAGAATTCGACATTGTTCTTGGTTGCGCGCATCTTGTCGAGGATGAACTCCATCGCCTCGATCTCGTCCATCGAGTACAGCAGCTTGCGCAGGATCCAGATCTTCTGCAGCTGGTCAGGCTTGATCAGCAGCTCTTCGCGGCGGGTGCCCGACTTGTTCAGGTTGATCGCCGGGTAGACGCGCTTCTCGGCCAGGCGGCGCTCGAGGTGCACTTCCATGTTGCCGGTGCCCTTGAATTCCTCGTAGATCACGTCGTCCATGCGCGAGCCGGTCTCGATCAGGGCGGTGGCGACGATGGTCAGCGAGCCGCCTTCTTCGACGTTACGGGCGGCGCCGAAGAAGCGCTTCGGACGCTGCAGGGCGTTGGCGTCGACACCGCCGGTCAGCACCTTGCCCGAGGCCGGGATCACGGTGTTGTAGGCGCGTGCCAGGCGGGTGATCGAGTCCAGCAGGATCACGACGTCCTTTTTCATTTCGACCAGGCGCTTGGCTTTTTCCAGCACCATCTCGGCGACCTGCACGTGGCGGGTGGCCGGTTCGTCGAAGGTCGAGGCGACCACTTCGCCGCGCACCGAACGCTGCATCTCGGTCACTTCTTCAGGACGCTCGTCGATCAGCAGGACGATCAGGGTCACGTCCGGGTGGTTCGCGGTGATCGCGTGGGCGATATGCTGCAGCATGACCGACTTGCCCGACTTCGGCGAGGCCACCAGCAGGCCGCGCTGGCCCTTGCCGATCGGCGAGATCAGGTCGACGATGCGGCCGGTGATGTTCTCGGCGCCGTTCATGTCGCGTTCGAGGCGCAGCGGCTCGTTCGGGTGCAGCGGCGTCAGGTTTTCGAACAGGATGCGGTGCTTCGAGGCTTCCGGCGATTCGCCGTTGACCTTGTCCACCTTCACCAGCGCGAAGTAGCGCTCGCCGTCCTTCGGCGTACGCACTTCGCCTTCGATCGAGTCACCCGTATGCAAGTTGAACCGGCGGATCTGCGACGGCGAGATGTAGATGTCGTCGGTCGAGGCCATGTAGCTGGCGTCCGGCGAGCGCAGGAAGCCGAAGCCGTCCGGCAGGACTTCGAGGGCGCCGTCGCCGAAGATCTGTTCGCCCTGCTTGGCGCGCTTCTTCAGGATCGCGAACATCAGTTCCTGTTTGCGCAGGCGGGCTGCGTTGTCGATGTCGAGGCCGATGGCCATCTCCAGCAGCGCGGAGACGTGCATTGCCTTCAGTTCAGATAAATGCATGTTTGTGTGGGTGTCCCGTGACGGGAAAGTAAAGGTAGGGGAGGGAACTACGGGGTTTATGTAAGCTGGGAAGCACCGGAGCCGAGGCTTCCCGACATGACGGCAACGCGGGCGCGCTGCCGCCGCTCATGGTATCAGTATCAGATGTTGCTGTCGATAAACTGAACCAGCTGGCCCTTGGCCATGGCGCCGACTTTCTGTGCAGCGGCAGCGCCGTTCTTGAACAGGATCAGGGTCGGAATACCGCGGATGCCGAACTGGGCCGGCACGGCCTGGTTGGCGTCGACGTCGACCTTGGCCACCACCAGCTTGCCCGCGTATTGCTGGGCGACTTCTTCCAGGATCGGTGCAATCATCTTGCACGGGCCGCACCACTCGGCCCAGAAATCGACCAGGACCGGAAGCTCGGACTTGAGCACTTCGGCATCGAAGCTTGCATCGGTGATGTGTTTAATGTTTTCGCTCATTATGTTCCTCAAAAGAGGTAAGGATCAATTAACGCCTGTGGCTAACGCCATACCTGCGTGGCCTGGCCGGTTTCCGCGTACTGCTAATCGAATAACTAGCTGCTACACAATGGTGGAGGCACTGTGTGCAAAATTCAATATGGAAAGACGGCAGGGGGTGTCAGGCGGGGATGTGCCGAATAATACCCCATTTTTTCAAAAAGTGTGGGTCGCTTTGTACAAAATCTCAACATTGCACCGCGAGGCGCAACTGCTCGATGGCGAGCGGTTTGCGGAAGGCGCCCGCCACCTGCAGACCGAGGGCGCGCGCCAGCTCGCTGGCGGCGTCGCGCACGCCGTCTTCCATGGCAGTGACCAGGATCACCCGGCCATTGAAACCCTGGCCGGCCGCGGCCTGCAGGAACTCGATGCCGTCCATGTCGGGCATCGCCAGGTCGCAGACCAGCAGCTCGGGCGCATGGCGCGGCAGGGCCATCAAGGCGCGCCGGGCGTCGTTCTCGGCGTGCACGTCGAACGGGCCGCTGCCGTCGCCCTCGTCGAGCACGTCGAACATCTCGCGCAGCACCTCGAGCATGAAACGGTCATCGTCGAGCAGCAGCACGCGGCGCGGCGCGGCGTGCAGTGCGGGCGAAGAAAGGGGCTTCATGCAGGCGTGGTCGAGGGCAGTTCGAAGGTGGCCATTATGGCGAAGTTTTTCGATTCCGTGGAGATATTGAACAGCAATCGGCGGGGAGGGGCCTCAAACACTGCCCGTGAAGCGCGCCAAGTGGCCTGGATGCCACATGGTGGCCACCGAAGCCACCCGTCCGCCCGAGGTGGTGCGGCGGTGCAGCACCAGGCAGGGCCGGCCCGCGGCGATCCCCAGCAGCGGGGCGATCTCGGCCGGCGCCGGCTGGGCTTCGATCGCGTAGGTGGCGCCCTGCAGCGGCGCGGCCGCCATCAGGTGCTCGTTCGGGGTGATGCTGCCGAAATCCTGGTCGAGGTAGCTCGGCGCGCAGTCGGGGTTGACCCAGCGGTCCTCGACCTGGATCGGCGCCTCGTTCTCGAAGTGGACGATGACCGAGTGGTACAGCGTGACGCCGGGCGCCAGCTCGAATTCGGCCGCCAGCGCGTCGGTGGCGATCTCGGCGCGCAGCAGGCATAAATGGCTGCGGTGGGCGCGGCCGCGTGCGCGGATCTCGTCGGCGATGTTGCGGATCTCGACCAGCGTCGCCTGGTACTTCTGCGGCGCCACATACGTGCCCGAGCCCTGGCGCCGCACCAGGATCTGCTCGGCGGTGAGCTCGCGCACCGCGCGGTTCACGGTCATGCGCGACACGCCGAACTGGCGCACCAGCGCCTGCTCGGACGGCACCAGGTCGCCTTCTTTCCAGCGCCCGGACGCGATTTCGCCGACCAGGTAATCCTTGATTCGCTGGAAAATAGGGGTGCTGTCTTGCGCGATCGTTTCTTCCAAACTACTCTCCGGGAAGGCATGGGCGGCGAAGCTGCCGCGACACCAAATTCTAGCACCGCAGTCAAAAGCGAATTGAAAGCAAGACCCGGAGTGCCTTGCCGCCGGCGCTACGCTACGCTGGACGCATCCTGTAACCGATCGAGGACTCCACCATGACCGCCATGACCAGCCTGTTCGATAGCGACGAGGCGCGCTGGGCCGCCGTGCAGCGCCGCGACCGCGACGCCGACGGCCAGTTCTATTATTCCGTGCGCAGTACCGGCGTGTACTGCCGGCCCTCGTGCCCCTCGCGCACGGCGCGGCGCGCCAACGTCGCCTTCCACGCCAGCTGCGCCGAGGCCGAGGCGGCCGGTTTCCGCGCCTGCCTGCGCTGCAAGCCGGCGCAGGCCCCGCTGGCCGAACGCCAGGCCGCGGCGGTGGCGCAGGCCTGCCGGCTGATCGACGCAGCCGAGCAGGCGCCCGATCTGGACAGCCTGGCGCAGGCCGCCGGCATGAGCCGCTTCCACTTCCACCGCGTCTTCAAGGCGCATACCGGCATCACGCCGAAAGCCTACGCGGCGGCGCGCCGCACCGCGCGCCTGCAGCAGGGCCTGGCGGCCGCGCCGAGCGTGACCGACGCGCTGTACGCGGCCGGCTTCGGATCGAGCGGGCGCTTCTACGAAGCCAGCGCCGGCGCGCTCGGCATGGCGCCCGGCCGCTACCGCGCCGGCGGGCGGGGCGAGACGATCCGCTTCGCGTTGGCCGGCTGTTCGCTCGGCGCCATCCTGGTGGCGAGTACCGGGCGCGGCATCTGCGCGATCCTGATCGGCGACGAGCCGGAGCCGCTGCTGCAGGACCTGCAGCAGCGCTTCCCGCAGGCCGACCTGGTGGGCGCGGAGCCCGGCTTCGAGCGCACGGTGGCGCAGGTGGTGGGTTTCGTCGAGGCGCCGCGCCTCGGGCTCGACCTGCCGCTCGACGTGCGCGGCACCGCCTTCCAGCGGCGCGTGTGGGAAGCGCTGCGCGCCATTCCCGCCGGCGCCACCGTCAGCTACAGCGAACTGGCCGAACGGCTCGGCATGCCGACCGCGGCGCGCGCCGTGGCGGGCGCCTGCGCCGCCAACCCGGTGGCGGTGGCGATTCCCTGCCACCGCGTGGTCCGTACCGACGGCGCGCTGTCCGGCTACCGCTGGGGCATCGAACGCAAGCGCACGCTGCTCGAGCGCGAGGCCGGCCAGTGAACGACATCGACTGGGCGCGCGTGGCCGGAGAACTCGACGCCTTCGGCTGCGCCGTGATTCCCGGCCTGCTGGCGCCGCAGGACTGCGCGGCTGCCTGCGCGCTGTACGACCGGCCCGCGCTGTTCCGCAGCCGCGTGCTGATGCAGCAGCACGGCTTCGGCCGCGGCGAGTACCAGTATTTCGCCTATCCGCTGCCGGCGCCGCTGGAGGCGCTGCGCACCGCGCTGTACCCGCCGCTGGCCGCCATCGCCAATCGCTGGCACCAGGTGCTGGGCATCGACACCCGCTTCCCGGCGGCGCACGCGGACTACCTGGCGCGCTGCCATGCGGCCGGCCAGCTCAAGCCGACCCCGCTGCTGCTGCGCTACCGCGAAGGCGACTACAACTGCCTGCACCAGGACCTGTACGGCGAGCTGGTGTTCCCGCTGCAGGTGGCGGTGCTGCTGTCGCGGCCGGGCAGCGACTTCGAGGGCGGCGAGTTCGTATTGACGGAACAGCGCCCGCGCATGCAGTCGCGCGCCGAGGTGGTGCCGCTGGAGCAGGGCGACGCGGTGGTCTTCGCCGTCAACCAGCGGCCGGTGCAGGGCGCGCGCGGCGTCTATCGGGTGGCGATGCGCCATGGCGTCAGCCGGCTGCGGCGCGGCACCCGGCAGACTTTGGGAATCATCTTCCACGACGCCGGATAAGGGCCCGCTATGCCCGCTCCTTGATTTTCTATACACTCTGCGTGCCGCGCCCGCGAAGCGCGGTCACCCATCGACAACGGAGAATAGAAAGCATGCGCGCGCGCCAGATCCCCCTGTGTTCCATGATCGTCCTTGCCGGCCTCGGCGTCCTCGCCTCGGCCCACGCCGACACCGTCATCACCAACGCCAACGGCTACACCCTGAACGCCAAGGGCGAGCTGGTGCAGTTCAGCGCGCTGGCCTTCGACGACAAAGGGCGCATCACGGCGGTCGGCAGCAATGCCGAGGTGGCGGCCAGGGCCAAGGGCGCGCGCCAGGTCGACATGGGCGGGCGCACCGTGCTGCCGGGCCTGATCGACGCGCATGGCCACGTGTTCGGCCTGGGCCAGCAGCTGACCCAGCTCGACCTGTCCGGCAGCACCTCGCTGGCGGATGCGACCCGCGCCATCGCGGCGTATGCCAAGGAGAACGCCAACCACGCCTGGATCCGCGGCCGCGGCTGGAACCAGGAAAACTGGAAGCTGGGCCGCTTCCCGACTGCCGCCGAGCTGGATGCCGTCGAATCGAGCCGTCCGGTCTGGCTGGAGCGCGTCGACGGCCACGCCGGCTGGGCCAACAGCCGCACGCTGGCGCTGGCCGGCATCACCAGATCGACGCCCGATCCGGCCGGCGGCAAGATCATGCGTGACGCGAACGGCGAGGCCACCGGCGTGCTGGTGGACGCGGCGCAGGAACTGGTGACCAAGGTCATGCCGGCCCAGACCGAAGAACAAGGGCGCATGGTGCTGGACCGCTCGCTGCAGGAGATCGCGCGCATGGGCCTGACCGCCGTGCACGACGCCGGCATCGGCGTGGGCGAAGACCGCCTGTACCGCGACTATGCGGACAAGAAGAAGCTCACCACCCGCGTCTACGCCATGATCGGCGGCACCGGCGAGGATTTTGACCAGTTGGCAAAAAATGGCCCGCTGAAGGACTACGGCGACGGCATGTACGCGCTGCGCGCGGTCAAGCTGTATTCGGACGGCGCGCTGGGCAGCCGCGGCGCTGCGCTCATCAAGCCCTACAGCGACGAGCCGCATTCGCACGGCCTGCTGTTCTTCAAGAGCGCGCAGATGGACGCGATGATGACCAAGGCCATGCGCAAGGGCTACCAGGTCAACGTGCACGCCATCGGCGACGCCGGCAACAAGCAGATCCTCGACATCTACCAGAAGGAATTGAAAGCGACGAAGAGCGAAGCCCAGCGCCACCGCATCGAGCACGCCCAGGTGGTGAGCCCGCAGGACATCCCGCGCTTCAACACCCTGGGCATCATCCCTTCGATGCAGCCGACCCACGCCACCTCGGACAAGAACATGGCCGAGACCCGCGTCGGCCCGGAACGCATCAAGGGCGCCTACGCCTGGCGCAGCTTCCTGCACCAGGGCTCGCGCATCGCCTGCGGCTCGGACTTCCCGGTGGAGTCGCCGAACCCGTTCTTCGGCATCCACGCCGCCGTCACCCGCATGGACCACGCCGGCCAGCCGGTGGCGGGCTGGTACCCGAACCAGGCGATGTCGCTGAAGGAAGCCTTCCGTTGCTTTACCCTGGATGCGGCCTACGCCGGCCACCAGGAAAACAGCCTCGGTTCGCTGGAGCCGGGCAAGCACGCCGACTTCATCGTGATCGACCGCGACCTGTTCCGCATGCCGACCTACGACATCTTCAAGACCGGGGTGCTGGAGACCTGGGTGGGCGGGAAGCAGGTGTTCAAGAAATGAGGTAAACCGTAGGGTGGGCGGGTCTCCCGCCCACGCGGTGATAGCAGAAAGCTCCGTTATCGTGCCGGATGATCTTGCTGCTAACTATCACCGCGTGGGCGGCAAGCCGCCCACCCTACAAAAGCAGCAAAGGTGATGAATAAATGGATTGACTTGGTTGTATAGACAACCTAGACTCATCGCAGATTCCAACCAGGAGCCGCCATGAACTCACCGATGCCCCACGACCCCCGCTTCGATCCATCGCGCGTCATCCGCGCACCGCGCGGCAGCGAGCTCTCTTGCAAGAGCTGGCTAACCGAAGCGGCCTACCGCATGATCCAGAATAACCTCGACGCCGAGGTGGCCGAGAACCCCCAGGCGCTGGTGGTCTACGGCGGCATCGGGCGCGCCGCCCGCAACTGGGAGTGCTACGACCAGATCCTGGCCTCGCTGCGCGAGCTGGAAGACGACCAGACCCTGTTGATCCAGTCGGGCAAGCCGGTGGGCGTGTTCCGCACCCATGCCGACGCTCCGCGCGTGCTGCTGGCGAACTCCAACCTGGTGCCCAAGTGGGCCAACTGGGAACACTTCAATGAACTCGACCGCAAGGGCCTGTTCATGTACGGCCAGATGACTGCCGGCAGCTGGATCTACATCGGCACCCAGGGCATCGTGCAGGGCACTTACGAGACCTTCGCCGAAGCCGGCCGCCAGCACTTCGGCGGCGACATGGCGGGCCGCTGGATCCTGACGGCCGGCCTGGGCGGCATGGGCGGCGCCCAGCCGCTGGCCGCTACCTTCGCCGGCGCGGTCTCGCTCAACATCGAATGCCAGCAGAGCAGCATCGACTTCCGTCTGCGCACCCGCTACCTCGACAAGCAGGCGCGGGACATCGACCAGGCGCTGGCGATGATCAAGGAACATACGGAAAAGCGCGAAGCCGTCTCGATCGGCCTGCTCGGCAATGCGGCCGACGTACTGCCGGAACTGGTGCGCCGCGCCAGGGCTGGCGGGATGGTGCCCGACCTGGTCACCGACCAGACCTCGGCCCACGACCTGATCAACGGCTACCTGCCTTCCGGCTGGACCGTCGAGGAATGGAAGGCCGCCCAGCAGGACCCAGGCCAGCACGCGCGCCTGAAAGCCGCCGCGGCCGCATCCTGCGCCGTGCACGTGCGCGCCATCCTCGACTTCAAGGCCATGGGCGCCTACGCCGTCGACTACGGCAACAACATCCGCCAGGTCGCCAAGGACGAGGGCGTCGAGAATGCCTTCGACTTCCCGGGTTTTGTTCCGGCCTATATCCGTCCCCAGTTCTGCGAAGGGCGCGGTCCGTTCCGCTGGGTGGCGCTGTCGGGCGACCCGGAAGACATCTATAAAACCGACGCCAAGATCAAGGAGCTGTTCCCGCAGCACGCACGGGTGCACCGCTGGCTCGACATGGCGCGCGATCGCATCGCCTTCCAGGGCCTGCCGGCGCGCATCTGCTGGCTCGGCCTGGGCGAGCGCCACCTGGCCGGCCTGGCCTTCAACGAGATGGTGCGCACCGGCCAGCTGAAGGCGCCGATCGTGATCGGCCGCGACCACCTCGACACCGGCTCGGTGGCAAGCCCGAACCGCGAAACCGAGGCCATGCGCGACGGCACCGACGCGGTGTCCGACTGGCCGCTGCTCAACGCGTTGCTGAACACCGCCGGCGGCGCCACCTGGGTTTCGCTGCACCACGGCGGCGGCGTCGGCATGGGCTATTCGCAGCACTCGGGCGTGGTCATCGTGGCCGACGGCACCGAGGCGGCTGCCAAGCGCCTGGCGCGCGTGCTCGTCAACGACAGCGGCTCGGGCGTGATGCGCCATGCCGACGCCGGCTACCAGAGCGCGATCGACACGGCCAAGCGCAACGGCCTGATTCTTCCGATGATCAAGTAATACAGCACAAACTGGGTACAGCATGAACGACTCGCACCACCATCTCATCCTGCAACCGGGCGAACTGCGCCTGGCCGACCTGCGCGCCGTCTGGGCCGCCCACCTGCCATTGAGCCTGACGCCGGAAGCCTGGGAGCCGGTCAAGGCGTCCTGCGCCCTGGTCGAGCGCATCACCGCCAAGGGCGACCCGGCCTACGGCATCAATACCGGCTTCGGCATCCTGGCCAAGGCCCACATCCCGAACGACCAGCTGGCGACGCTGCAGCGCAACCTGATCCTGTCGCATGCGGTCGGCACCGGCGAACTCATCGCCGACAACATCGTGCGCCTGATCCTGCTGACCAAGATCGGCAGCCTGGCGCGCGGCTACTCGGGCGTGCGCCCCCTGATCATCGAGACCCTGATCGCCCTGTACAACGCGGGCATCATGCCGGCGATCCCGTCGCAAGGCTCGGTCGGCGCCTCGGGCGACCTGGCGCCGCTGGCCCACATGACCCTGGCCATGCTGGGCGTCGGACCGGTGCGCTATCGCGGCGAACTGATGGACGCGAAGCAGGCCCTGGGCGCGGCCGGCATCGAGCCGGTGACCCTGGCCGCCAAGGAGGGCCTGGCCCTGATCAACGGCACCCAGGTCTCGACCGCGCTGGCGCTGCACGGCCTGTTCATGGCCGAGCGCGTGCTGGAAGCGGGCATGGTGGCCGGCGCCTTGTCGGTGGATGCCGCGCGCGGCAGCGACGCGCCGTTCGACCCGCGCATCCACGCGGTGCGCGGCCAGCCGGGCCAGATCGCGGCTGCCGCGATCTACCGCGAGCTGGTGGCGGGCAGCGCCATCCGCGCCTCGCACCTGGTCGGCGACGAGCGCGTGCAAGACCCGTACAGCCTGCGCTGCCAGCCGCAGGTGATGGGCGCGGCCATGGACCTGATCGCCAACGCCGGGCGCACCCTGCTGATCGAAGCCAATGCCGTGACCGACAACCCGCTCCTGTTCCCCGAGGACGGTGCGATCATCTCGGGCGGTAACTTCCACGCCGAGCCGGTGGCCTTCGCCGCCGACACGCTGGCCCTGGCCATCGCCGAAGTCGGCGCGCTGTCCGAGCGCCGCATCGCGCTGCTGATCGACGCCAACCTGTCCGGCCTGCCGGCCTTCCTGGTGAAGGAACCTGGCCTGAATTCGGGCTTCATGATCGCCCACGTGACGGCCGCCGCGCTGGCTTCGGAAAACAAGTCGCTGGCCCACCCGGCCAGCGTCGACAGCCTGCCGACCTCGGCCAACCAGGAAGACCACGTCAGCATGGCCACCTTCGCGGCGCGCCGTCTGGACCAGATGGCGCACAATACGTCCGTGATCGTGGGCATCGAGCTGCTGGCGGCGGCGCAGGGTATCGAGTTCCACCGTCCCCTGAAGAGTTCCGCGCACCTCGAGCACGTGCATGCCCAGCTGCGCGCGCGGGTAGCGCCCTACGACGCCGACCGCTTCTTCGCTCCCGACATCGAGGCCGCGCGCCTGATGGTCGTGAACGGCGAGCTGTCGGCCTCGTGCAAGGAATTGTTCAGCGTACTGCACCCCTAACAACGCATTCAGGAGAGGCAATGGATTTCCGGTTCAAGGCAGGCAGGCTCCCCATGCTCGTGTCGATGCCCCACGCGGGCACCGACATCCCGGACGAAGTCGCAAGCACCATGGCGTCCTGCGCCACCGCGCGCGCCGACACCGACTGGCACCTGCCCGAACTGTACGGCTTCCTGGAAGAGATGGGGGTGTCGACCATCTCGGCGCGCTGGTCGCGCTACCTGATCGACCTGAACCGGCCGCCCGAGGACACCAACCTGTATCCCGGGATGGATACCACGGGGCTGTGCCCGGTCGACACCTTCGGCCGCGAAAGCCTCTACCTGCCCGGCAAGACGCCCGATGAAACCGAAGTGCGGCGCCGCCTGGAGCGCTACTGGATGCCCTACCACGAACAGCTGCGCACCGAACTCGAGCGCCTGAAGCGGCGGTTCGGCAGGGTGGTGCTGTGGGATGCGCACTCCATTGCTTCGGTCGTGCCGCGCTTCTTCGAGGGCCGCCTGCCGGACCTCAACTTCGGCACCGCGGACGGCAAGTCCTGCGATCCCGGACTGGAGGGGGCGGTGGTGGGCGTCGCGCGCGCCCAGGACCGCTTCAGCATCGCCGTCAACGGGCGCTTCAAGGGCGGCCACATCACGCGCAGGTATGGCCAGCCACAGCAGGGAGTGCACGCGATCCAGCTCGAGATGTGCCAGTGCCTGTACATGGACGAAGCGCCGCCCTTCGCATACCGTCCCGAGGTGGCAGCAAGGGTGCAGCCGCTGCTGAAGGACATGATCGGCGCCGCGGCCGGGTGGGCAGGCGAGGGGGCGCGCGCATGAGAGCCTTGTTTGTCCGCCATGCGTTGTTGCCCGAGGGGTGGCGGCGCGACGTGCTGCTCGAATGGGATGCGTACGGCGACCTGACGCGCGTCGAAGCGGAAGCGGCGGCGCCGCTCGGCGTGGCGCGCGCCGATTACGTGCTGCCGGGGATGGTCAACCTGCACTCGCACGCCTTCCAGCGCGCGCTGGGCGGGCTGACCGAGCGAGCGGGCGAAGGTCCGGACAGCTTCTGGACCTGGCGCGACCTGATGTACCGCTTCGCGGCGCGCATCACGCCGGAACAGATCGAGGCCATCGCGGCCCAGCTGTTCGTGGAGTGCCTGCGCCACGGCTATACCTCGCTGTGCGAGTTCCATTACCTGCAGCGCGGCCCCGACGGCCAGGCCTATGCGCGGCCGGCTGAAACCGCCGAGCGCGTCGCCGCGGCCGGCCATGCCACCGGCATGGGCCTGACCCTGCTGCCGGTGCTGTACAGCCATGCCGGCTTCGGCGAGCAGCCCCTGCGTCCCGAACAGCGGCGTTTCCGCACCAATGTCGACGACATCCTCGGCATCGCCGAAGCGCTGCAGCCGCTGCGCGGCGGCCAGCTCGAGGTCGGCGCCGCGCCGCACTCGCTGCGCGCGGCGACGATCGGGCAGGTGCGCGAGCTGGCCTCCGGCCTGCCGGCCGGACGTCCGCTGCACATCCACATCGCCGAGCAGCAGGCCGAAGTCGAGCAGAGCATCGCATTCTCGGGCCGCCGCCCGGTGCAAAACCTGATGGAGCAGGTCGAGGTCGACGCGCGCTGGTGCCTGGTGCACGCGACCCACCTGGACGACGCGGAAGTTCAGGCGATCGCGCGCAGCGGCGCCGTCGCCGGCCTGTGCCCGACCACCGAGGCCAACCTGGGCGACGGCCTGTTCCCGCTGCAGCGCTTCATCGCGCTCGGCGGGCGCTTCGGCATCGGCAGCGACAGCCATGTGTCGCAAAGCCCGGTCGAGGAGCTGCGCTGGCTGGAGTACGGCCAGCGCCTGGTCCACCAGCGCCGCAACGTCGCCTTCACGAATGAGCAGCGCGACGTCGGCCAGTACCTGTGGCAGGCCGCCCTGCGCGGCGGCGCCCAGGCGGCCGGCCGCAAGGTCGGCGCCCTGCGGGAAGGCCTGCGCGCCGACCTGCTGGTGCTGGACGGCAGCCATCCGAACCTGGACGGCGTGGCGGAGGCGGATGTCCTCGGCCGCTTCCTGTTTTGCGGTAACGACAATCTGGTGCGCGACGTGCTGTGCGGCGGGCGCTGGGTGGTGCAGGGCGGACGCCACGTGGCGCAGGATGCGGTCACGCAGCGCTACCGCCAGGCCATGATTGAATTGCGCGACTCTAGCGAGGTAGGCCAATGACCGTACTGATCCCGTTCGCAGGGCTGTCGCCGGTGCCGTGGAAAAACGGCGGCGGCAGCACGACCGAAATCGCCATCGGACCGCATGACGCCGGCTTCGAGGATTTCGAGTGGCGCATCAGCCTGGCCACCATCGAGAAGGATGGTGCGTTCTCGCTGTTCCCCGGCGTCGACCGCACGCTGGCCCTGGTCGAAGGGCATGGCATGACGCTCGAGATCGACGGCGAGCCGACCCTGGTGACCGAGACCGAGCCGGTGGTGGCCTTCGACGGCGCCTCAAACGTGATCGCAAAGCTCAGCCGCGGCGCCAGCACCGACTTCAACGTCATGACGCGCAGCGAACGCTGCTACCACACCTTCGGCCGCCGCCGGCTGTCGGGCGACTCCACCGCATCGTCCACCGCATCTTCCACATTCGTGGCGCGCGCCGACGTGACCGTGCTGTTCCTGGCCGAGGGCGATTCCCTGGAGCTGCGTAACGAGAAGGAGCGCATCGGCCTGGTGCGCTTCGACGCGGTGGTGCTGGAAGCCGGCTCGACCTGGAAGCTGGAAGCCGGGCAGGGCATGATCTTCATCGTGGACGTCTGGTACCACGAGGACGAACAGGACGAAGCGTCTTATGAGTGAAGCGGCCGACCTGCTGTTCACCAACGTGCACCTTGCCACCATGGCGCCCGGCGCCGCGGACGGCTATGGTGCGCTGCCGGATGCCGCGCTGGCGGTGAAGGATGGCCGCATCGCCTGGCTGGGCGCGCGCCGCGACGCGCCGCCGGCCCGCACGGAACACGACTGCGGCGGCGCCTGGATGACGCCGGGGCTGATCGACTGCCACACCCACATCGTCCACGCCGGCAACCGCAGCAACGAATGGGAAGCGCGCCTGAACGGCGCCACCTACGAGGACATCGCGCGCCAGGGCGGCGGCATCATGTCGACCGTGCGCGCCACCCGCGCCGCCGACGTCGACGCGCTGCTGGCGCAAAGCCTGCCGCGCGTGGCCAGGCTCCTGTCCGAGGGCGTGACCACGCTCGAGATCAAGTCCGGCTACGGGCTGGAACTGGAAGCCGAGGCGCGCATGCTGCGCGCCGCGCGCGAGGTCGGCCGGCGCCTGCCGGTGCGGGTCGCCACCACCTTCCTGGGCGCGCATGCGCTGCCGCCGGAATTCGCCGGCCGCGCGGACGACTATGTCGATGCACTGTGCGAACGCATGCTGCCGCAGCTGGCGGGCGAAGGGCTGGTCGACGCGGTGGACGCCTTCTGCGAACGGATCGGCTTTACCAACGCGCAGACCGAGCGCATGTTCCTTGCCGCGCGCCGGCTCGGCCTGCCGGTCAAGCTGCATGCCGAACAGCTGTCGGACCAGCAGGGCGCCGAACTGGTGGCGCGCCATGGCGGGCTGTCGGCCGACCACCTCGAGCACCTCAGCCAGGCCGGCATCGACGCCATGGCGCGCGCCGGCACCGTGGCCGTGCTGCTGCCGGGCGCCTACTACTTCCTGCGCGAGAAGGTAGAGCCGCCGATCGACGCGCTGCGCAAGGCCGGGGTGCCGATGGCGGTGGCCACCGACTGCAATCCCGGCACCTCGCCGATGACTTCCCTGCTGCTGGCCATGAACATGGCCTGCACCCTGTGGCGCCTGACGCCGCAGGAAGCGCTGCAGGGCGCAAGCATCCACGCGGCGCGCGCACTCGGCCTGCACGGCGAGATCGGTACGCTGGAGACGGGAAAGCGGGCCGACCTGGCCCTGTGGGATATCGCGCGGCCGGCCGACCTGGCCTATGCCATGGGATCGAATCCCTGCCGCACGGTGGTCAAGGACGGCGTCGTCCGGGCGGCACACATCGCGGTGTAAGGCTGCCTTGCGCAGGCTGCGGTGTGACGCTCTGGCGACGGGGATCCCTCATCCCTTACGCATCCACAACGCACAGCCTGCAGAATCTACTTGGCTTGACCCGCGTCAAACCACCGGATTCCAACTCGGGGAATGATCACTTCAACGGCAAGCAAAACGCTTCGTAACAAGGGTAAGCAAATGTAAGCCTTAATTGATCATTAAGAATCCACACCTATATTGCATACGTGTGATTCACCATCTCCCCTCCCCATTTGACGAAAATGGGTTCGCCCACGGCGCCCTCCGGCCCCGTGGGTTTTTCTTTGTGCGCCCTGATTCGCCTTCTTACGCGCCTTGTCAGATGCGGCGTTCGGCCAGCGCGTCGAGGGTGTCGCCGGTGAGGCGGCAGATGCGCCAGTCGGGCAGGATGTCGGCGCCCATCGCCTTGTAGAACTGAATCGCCGGCTCGTTCCAGTCCAGCACCGACCACTCGAAGCGGCCGCAGTTGCGCTCCACCGCGATTCTAGCGAGGCGGGTCAGCATCTTGGTGCCGTAGCCCTTGCCGCGATGCGACTGGCGCACGTACAGGTCTTCGAGGTAGAGGCCCTTCTTGGTGAGGAAGGTCGAGAAATTATGGAAGAACAGGGCGAAGCAAACCACTTCGCCGTCTTCCTCGCCCATGATGGCTTCGCACGAGGGATGCGCGCCGAACAGGCCTTCGTGCAGCAGCGCTTCGGTGGCCACCACCATGTGTTCGAGTTTTTCGAACACGGCCAGTTCCAGGATCATGGAATGGATGTGCGAGACGTCGGAAGGCTGGGCGGGACGGATGGAGAAAGTGGTCATGGCGTTTCGAGTGGATTGTTCAGGTTTGCGGATTGCACAGGGTTGGCTGCGGGTGCGCGCAGGGCCCAGGCCACGCTGGCCAGGCACAGGATCATGCCGGCGAATTCGACCGGGCCGGGACGATAGCCTTCGAGCTTGATCGACAGCAGCACCGACAGCACCGGCGTGATGACGCCGATATACACGGTCTTTTGCGCGCCGATGCGCCCGATCAGGGTGAAGTAGGCGAAGAAGGCGATCACCGAGCCGAAGATCGACAGGTAGACCAGGCCGGCCCAGTAGGTCGGGCTGCTGGGGATCACGAAGCGGTCGCCGTGCGCCAGCGACCAGACGGTGACCAGCGAAGCGCCCCACAGCATCGACCAGGCCATGGTGAGCGGCAGGTTGGCGCATTGTTCCTTGACCTTGGTGACCACGATGCTGCCGGCCGAACTGGCGATGGTCGCGGCCAGCGCCAGCACCACGCCGGCGATGAAGGCCGGACTGCCGCCCGCCTGGAAGTCGCGCCAGGCGGTGCCGATCGAATGCCAGAACAGCAGGGCGACGCCGGCGATCGCGACCACGCCGCAGGCGACGGTGCGGCGGCTGATCCCGGTGCCGAAGAACAGGCTGCTCAGGAGCGGCGTCCAGAACACCATCAATGCGAACACCACCGCCACCAGGCCCGAGACCACGTACTGTTCCGATTGATAGGTGCAGAGGTAGGAGATGCAGAAAGTGAGCACGCCCTGCAGCGCCATCCAGCCGTGGGTGCGCAAGGGCAGGCGCAGGCTGTCGCGGCGGAACAGGCAGATCGCAAACAGCGTGGCGGCGGCCAGGAAGAAGCGGTAGGCCACCGACACCGCGGGCGGCGCTTCGCCCAGCTGCAGGGTGATGGCGAAGAAGGTCGAACCCCAGATCAGGGAGGCGACGGTAAAGAGGGCGGAAGAGGGCATCGCGCGAGTATACGTGCTTCGCCGTTTTCTCGCACGCCGCGATATGGGGTTTCGTAGGGTGGGCGGGGTAGTTCAGGCCAGTGGCCTGAACTACAAACGTCCGCGCGTTCAAATCACATGGGCAAAGACGCTCCGTGGTTCCAAGCTGTTCGTTGAACGCGCGGGCAGGGAACCTGCCCACCCTGCATTAATTAATAAGCCAGATTCAGGCGGCGGTACAGGAAGGACAGCACGAACAGCGGCCCGATGAGCAGGAAGCGCAGGTCCTCGAAGAACGAGGGCTTCTTGCCTTCGATCTTGTGGCCGATGAACTGGCCGATCCAGGCCACCACGAAGATCGCGATCGACACCGGTAGCACCGTCATGTCCGGCATCATGGCCAGGATGCCCAGCATGACGGCGCTCATCGCGCCCATGCCGATGGCGAACCGGGGCGACAGCCTGGTGTAGTAGTAGAGCGAGGCGAGCGTGGCGGCGACGGCCACCACCGGGTGGATCGCCCACAGGATGCCGAGCAGGCTCAGGACGATCAGCGGGATGCACACGAAGTGGATGATCTCGTTGATGTGGTTGCGGTGGCTTTCGGCGTAGCGCGCCAGCAGGATGTCGATGCTGCGCGGCTGTGAGCTGTGGTCCATGTTCGTCTCCCGGTGCCCGGTTGTTTTGCCTGATTCTACACCGTCTCGATCTCCGCCTGGACGGCCGGCCGCGGCGCCTGCAGCCGCAGGTGCGGGTGCGCCGCGAACAGCTCCGAGATCCACTCGACGAACACCCGCACCTTGGCCGACAGGTGGCGGTTCTGCGGGTACACCACGTGCACCGGCAGCGGGTCGCTGCTCCACTCGGGCAGCACCTGCAGCATGCGCCCGGCCGCGATGTGCTGGGTCAGCAGGTAGTCTGTCATCATGATCACGCCCAGGCCTGCCAGGCCGGCCTGCACGTAGGCATTCGAATCGTTCAGCGCGATCGGGCCGGGCAGGGCGACTTCGATGCGTTCGCCGTCGCGCGTGAAATCCCATTTGGAGACCTTGCCGGTCTTGGCCGAGAAGTAGTTGACGCAGCGGTGGCGTTCCAGGTCGCGCGGATGCTGCGGCATGCCGAAGCGCTCGACGTAGGCGGGGGCGGCGGCGGTGACGAAGTTGATCACGCCGATGCGGCGGGCGATCAGGTTGGGGTCGACCAGCTCGCCGCCGCGCACCGCGCAGTCGACCCCTTCCTCGACCAGGTCGACCGGCCGGTCGGTGCTGCCCAGTTCCAGCGTGATGTCCGGGTAGCGCTCGAAGAAGGCGGGCAGGGCGGGGATCAGGATTTCCGAGGCCAGGCCGGTGGGGGTGTCGATGCGCAGGCGTCCGCTCGGGCTCAAGCGGTGGCGCGACAGCGATTCTTCGGCGTCGCGCACGTCCGACAGGATCTGCACGCAGCGCTCGTAGTACGCGGCGCCGTCCGAGGTGATCATCACCTGGCGCGTCGTGCGGTGCAGCAGCTTGACCGCCAGCGTGGCCTCGAGCGTCTGCACCAGCGTCGAGACGGTTGCCTTGGGCATGTTCAGCATTTCGGCAGCCTTGGTGAAGCTGCCGCAATCGACGACCTGGATGAATACTTCCATGGCCTGGAGCTTGTTCATGGTGGGGCCTCCGCTTCCTGTTCTCGCCGATTGTTCGACAATCTGAACAATCAATTCGTTATTGCCATCTTTATCTGATTGTACTTGACGACTATAGTGTGTGCATCGCAACAAAAAGTAAACACACACGGAGCTGGTCATGAGCATGCGGGACGGAATCTTCACCACGGTAGCAGTCGCCCTGAGCGGGGTTGCGGTCGCTGGCCTGTTGGCGACCGATGCCTATTCGCAGGCAGCCGGCGCCGAAGCGCGCGGCCTGAAGGCGCTCTCGATGCAGGTCGAGATGCGTTGCGACGCGTGTGCGGAAGAAGCGGCCGGCCGCCTGGCGGTGGCGCCTGAAGGAGATCGCCAATGAGCGCGGTGCTGGAGCTGGAGCGCCCCGCCGCCGCGGTGGACGTGCGCGAACTGGAAACCGCCGGGGCGCAGGGCGCGCTCGCTGCGCGCCTGTACACCGCCGGCGCAAGCGTCAAGCGCGACACCCTGATCGTGTTCTTCCACGGCGGCGGCTTCGTCTCGGGCGACCTGCAGGAAGCGGACGAATTCCTGCGTCACCTGGCCCAGTGCAACGAAGAGCGCGCGGTGCTTGCCTCGAACTACACGCTGGCCACCGTCAGCCCCTTTCCGGCCGCGGTGGAGGATGCGCACGCGGTTTTGCTGTGGACCACCAGGAACAAGGCCAGGCTCGGCTGGTCCGGCAAGAAGCTGGTGGTGATGGGCATCGAGGCCGGCGCCAACCTGGCTGCCGTCTGCGCCCTGATGGCGCGCGACCGCGCCGCCCCCAAGCTGGCCGGCCAGATCCTGATCATGCCGATGCTCGATCCGGGCCTGTCGACCTGCTCGATGCGCCAGATGAACGAGTGCCCGGACCGCGAAAAAGTCACCAGCGATTGCGCTGCCGCCTACCGCGGCTACCTGCCGCACGCCGCCGACCGCGCGCATCCCTACGCCTCGCCGCTGCGCTCGACCCGGCTCAAGAACCTGCCGCCGGCCCTGATCCTGTCGGCCGAGGACGACCCATTGTGCGACGAGGCCGAACAATACGGCGCCAAACTGATCAACGCCGGCGTGCGCACCACCGTGCGGCGCATGCCGCCAGCCCCCCTGCAGGAGCCCGACGGGCGCAACGAATGTGCATGCAAGGTGCACGCGCTCGCCGAGATATCCACCTTCCTTGCAGGACTGGACCGCTGACCGTCCAGCACCGGCACTAACCGTCAAGCCTCCTGAAACCACCGTGCTGCGCGCACGGGGAGGCCCCGTTTTTCCCAAAATTCGTCGCCACGGCGACGTGAGGGACCGTCTTTCGAAAGAGGTGAGTATGCACCAGGCACCTGCAAACCGACTCCAGCGGCGCTGTTGACGCCCGCGCCCCGGACGCGCTGAGCGCGCGTCCTCCTTACCAGTAACGAACCGGCCATCCACGCCTGCGGCGCGGAGAGGCCCCTTTTTTCCTCGTCTCCGGCGCGAATCCGGCGACGGCAGGGATCGTTTTGTCTCCTCAGTTAGCAACATGCATAAGAAAGGTTGATCATGAATAAGCAACTACGCCGGATGGGCAGCGTCAAGGCACTCGTGGGATTGCTGGCCGCCGCCGGCCTGGCCGGCGCGGTGCTCGCCGGCTGCGCCGACGCCAACAGCCAGGACGGCGCGGCGGCGGCGCCGGCCGCGCCGCCGGTCTCCGCGGCGGTCGTCATCGAAAAGCCGGTGGCCGAGACCCAGGAATTCTCGGGCCGCCTGGAAGCGGTCGAGGTGGTCGAGATCCGCCCGCGCGTCAGCGGCTACATCACCGCCGTCAATTTCAAGCCGGGCGCCGAAGTGAAGAAGGGCGAGGTGTTGTTCGTGATCGATCCGCGCCCCTACCAGGCCGAAGCCGACCGCGCCGGCGCCGCCGCTGGCGCGGCGCGTGCCCGCGCCGACCTGGCGCGCCTGGAGCTGCAGCGCGCCGAGCGCCTGCTGCAGGATAAGGCCATCGCCCAGCGCGAGTTCGACGAAAAGGCCGCCGCCCAGAAGGAACTCGAAGCCAATGCGCGCGCCGCCCAGGCGCAGTACGAAGCGGCGCGCCTGAACCTGGCCTATACCCGCGTGGCCGCGCCGATCGACGGCCGCGTCTCGAAGGCCGAGATCACGCTCGGCAACCTGGTCGACGCCAGCGCCGTACTGACCTCGGTGGTATCGATGGACCGCATCTACGCCAGCTTCAACGGCGACGAACAGACCTACCTGCGCGTCGGCGCCCGCGACCAGCGCGCCAGGGAAGCCGTGGTGAAGGTGGGCCTGGCCAACGAAGAAGGCTTCCCGCACACCGGCAAGCTCGAATTCGTCGACAACCGGCTCGACGCCCGCACCGGCAGCGTGCGCATGCGCGCCCTGCTCGCCAACCCGGACCGCGCCCTGGCGCCGGGCCTGTTCGCCCGCGTGCAGGTGGGCAGCGGCGAAGCCGGCAAGGCCGTGGTGATCAACGACCGCGCCGTGGGCACCGACCAGAACCGCAAGTTCGTGGTGGTGGTGGGCGCCGACGGCAAGGCCGAGTACCGTCCCGTCACCCTGGGACCGGTGGTGGACGGCATGCGCGTGGTGCGTTCGGGACTGAAGGCGGGCGAGAAGATCGTCGTGGGCGGCCTGCAGCGCGTGCGCCCGGGAGCACCGGTGGCGCCGCAGATGGTGCCGATGGATGCCGACGCGTCGGCGACTGCCGCAGCGCTGGCGAAAGCCAAGGGCGAGCAGGTCGCCATGAACACCGTGGGCAAGGAGTAATCACATGAACTTCTCCCGCTTCTTCGTCGACAAGCCGATCTTCGCGGTCGTGCTGTCGGTGATCGTCTTCGT
The DNA here is from genome assembly GCF_041023745.1 of Massilia sp. X63. Lineage (NCBI taxonomy): Bacteria > Pseudomonadati > Pseudomonadota > Betaproteobacteria > Burkholderiales > Oxalobacteraceae > Massilia > Massilia sp. X63. The sequence goes on along the minus strand of NZ_JBFTEF010000002.1, from coordinate 320,649 downwards.
CGGCGGCCTGATCTCGATCTTCAAGCTGCCGATCTCCGAGTATCCGGAAGTCGTGCCGCCCTCGGTGGTAGTGCGCGCCCAGTATCCGGGCGCGAACCCGAAGGTGATCGCCGAAACCGTGGCCGCGCCGCTGGAAGAGCAGATCAACGGCATCGAGGACATGCTCTACATGAGCTCGCAGAACACTTCGGACGGCGCCCTGGCCCTGACCCTGACCTTCGCGATCGGCACCGATATCGACCGCGCCGAGAGCCAGGTGCAGAACCGGGTGCAGCGCGCGCTGCCGCGCCTGCCGGAAGAGGTGCGCCAGATCGGCGTCACCACGGTGAAAAGCTCGCCCAACCTGACCATGGTGGTGCACCTGAATTCCCCCAGCGGCCGTTACGACGACCTGTACCTGCGCAACTACGCGGTGCTCAACATCAAGGACCAGCTGGCGCGCCTGGACGGCATGGGCGAGGTGCAGCTGTTCGGTTCGGGCGACTATGCCATGCGCGTCTGGCTCGACCCGCAGAAGGTGGCGGCGCGCAACCTGACCGCCGGCGACGTGGTCGCCAGCATCCGCGAGCAGAACGTGCAGGTCGCGGCCGGCGTGGTGGGCCAGGGGCCGAGCAAGGACGCCGAGTTCCAGCTGACCGTCAACGCCCAGGGCCGCCTGTCAAGCGTCGAGGAATTCGGCGACATCGTGGTCAAGGCCGGCGAAGACGGCGCGGTGACGCGCCTGAAGGACGTGGCGCGCCTGGAGATGGGTTCCAGCTCGTATGCGCTGCGCTCGCTGCTGAACAACAAGTCGGCGGTGGCGATTCCTATTTTCGAAGCGCCGAATGCGAATGCGCTGCAGTTATCGAGCGACGTGCGCGCCAAGATGGAAGAGCTGTCGAAAGACTTCCCGGAAGGCGTCGAGTACAGCATCGTGTACGACCCGACCCAGTTCGTGCGCGAGTCGATCGACTCGGTGATCAAGACCCTGCTGGAAGCGGTGGTGCTGGTCGCCCTGGTCGTGATCGTCTTCCTGCAGACCTGGCGCGCCTCGATCATTCCGTTGCTGGCGGTGCCGGTATCGGTGGTCGGCACCTTTGCCGTGATGCTGATGTTCGGCTTCTCGATCAACACCCTGTCGCTGTTCGGCCTGGTGCTGGCGATCGGCATCGTGGTCGACGATGCCATCGTGGTGGTCGAAAACGTCGAGCGCAACATCGGCAACGGCCTGTCGCCGCACGACGCGACCATCCAGGCCATGAAGGAAGTATCCGGCCCGATCATCGCCATCGCGCTGGTGCTGTGCGCCGTGTTCGTGCCGATCGCTTTCGTGTCGGGCCTCACCGGCCAGTTCTACCGCCAGTTCGCCCTGACCATCGCCATCTCGACCGTGATCTCGGCCTTCGTGTCGCTGACCCTGGCGCCGGCCCTGTCGGCCGCGCTCCTGAAAGCCCACGACGCGCCGAAGGACGCCCTGACCCGCGCCATGGACAAGGTCTTCGGCCGCTTCTTCGCCGCCTTCAACCGCTTCTTCGGCCGCTCGTCGCACAGCTACGAAGGCGGCGTGAAGACGGTCCTGCGCCGCAAGACCGCGACCCTGGGCGTCTACCTGGCGCTGGCCGTGGCCGCGATCTTCATGTTCAAGGTGGTGCCGCCGGGCTTCGTGCCGGCCCAGGACAAGGGCTACCTGATCGGCTTCGCCCAGCTGCCGGACGCCGCCTCGCTCGACCGCACCGATGAGGTGATCCGCAAGATGTCGGCCATCGCCAAGGAAATCCCGGGTGTGGAATCCTCGATCGCCTTCCCGGGCCTGTCGATCAATGGCTTCACCAATGCGCCGAACGCCGGCATCGTGTTCACCGGCCTGAAACCTTTCAGCGAGCGCAAAGGCAAGCCGGAGCAGTCGGCCGACGCCATCGCCGCGGAGATAAACAAGCGCATGGGCGAAGTCAAGGACGCCTTCGTGATGGTGCTGTCGCCGCCCCCGGTGAACGGCCTGGGCACCACCGGCGGTTTCAAGCTGATGCTGGAAGATCGGGGCAACCTCGGTTACGACGAACTGTTCAAGGCCACGCAGGCGCTGCAGGCCAAGGCCTGGGGCACCCCCGAACTGGCGGGCGTGTTCTCGAGCTTCCAGATCAACGTGCCGCAGCTGTTCGCGGATGTCGATCGCGTGAAAGCCAAGCAGCTGGGCGTGCCGCTGGCCACCATCTACCAGACCCTGCAGGTGAACCTGGGCTCGCTGTACGTGAACGACTTTAATCAGTTCGGACGTACCTACCAGGTGCGGGTGCAGGCCGATGCGCAGTTCCGCTCGCAACCAGAGCAGATCGCCCAGCTGAAGGTGCGCAACGACAAGGGCGAGATGATCCCGCTGTCCAGCCTGATGACCGTGAAGGACAGCTATGGCCCGGACCGCGTCCAGCGCTACAACAACTACGTGGCGGCCGACATCAACGGCGGTGCGGCGCCGGGCGTATCCTCGGGCCAGGCCCAGGCCATCATGGAGCAGCTGGCCAAGGAAACGCTGCCCAAGGGGATCGCCTACGAATGGACCGAGCTGACCTACCAGGAGATCCTGGCCGGTAACACCATGGTCTATGTGTTCCCGCTGTGCGTGCTGCTGGTGTTCCTGGTGCTGGCCGCCCAGTACGAAAGCTGGACCCTGCCGCTGGCGGTGATCCTGATCGTGCCGATGTCGATCCTGTGCGCGCTGGTGGGCGTCAAGCTGACCGGCGGCGACAACAACATCTTCACCCAGATCGCCCTGTTCGTGCTGGTGGGGCTGGCCTCGAAGAACGCGATCCTGATCGTGGAATTCGCCCGCGAGCTGGAAGACCACGGCCGCAGCGTCATCGACGCCGCGCTGGAAGCGTCGCGCCTGCGCCTGCGTCCGATCCTGATGACCTCGATCGCCTTCATCATGGGTGTGGTGCCGCTGGTGTTCTCGACCGGTGCGGGCGCCGAGATGCGCCATGCGATGGGCGTGGCGGTGTTCGCCGGCATGCTGGGCGTGACCTTCTTCGGCCTGTTCCTGACGCCGCTGTTCTATGTCCTGCTGCGCACGCTGGGCAAACGTTTCGAGAAAAAGGCGCCGCCAGCCAAGGCGCCGGTGCTGGACCTGGAAGGAGTGCATTGAGATGACAGGCATGATCGCAAGGGGCGTGGCCCCCGCATTGTCCACACTGATGGCAGCCTTGCTGCTGAGCGCCTGCGCCACCCCGGAATTCCGGCAGCCGGCCGTCGAGACCCCGGCCGCCTTCCGCGAATCGCAGGCGCCGGCAGCCGCCGACGTCGCAGGCATCGACGGTGCCCGCTGGAAGAAGGCCGAGCCGGCCGAAGCGCAGCCGCGCGGCCAGTGGTGGCTGGCTTTCAAGGACCCGGCACTCACCGCCCTGGTCGAGGCAGCCGGCGCCAACAACGCCAACCTGGCGGTGGCCGCCGCCCGCGTCAAGCAGGCCAGGGCGATCGCCGGCATCGCAGCGGCGGACCGCGCGCCGCAGGTCGGCGTCGGCATCGGCGCCCAGCGCGCCCGTCCATCGGCCCTGGAAAGCGGCTTGCCGCAGGGCGCGCCGACCCAGCCGGCCACCAGCTACACCGCGAACCTCACCGCCAGCTACGAGGTCGACCTGTTCGGCCGCGTCGCGGCGGGCGTGTGGGCGGCGCGCAGCGATGCGGCCACCTCCGAGGCGAACTACCGCTCGGTGCTGCTGGCGCTGCAGGCCGACGTGGCGCAGACCTACTTCCGCCTGCGCGCGTTTGATGCCGAACTGGACACCGTGGCGCAGACCGTGCGCCTGCGCGAAGAAAGCGTCAAGGTGACCCAGCGCCGCTTCGACCTGGGCGACATCGGCGAATTCGATTTGTCGCGCGCCCGTACCGAGCTGGCCACCGCCCGCGCCGAGGCGATCGGCCTGCAGCGCCAGCGCGCCACCGCCGAGCATGCGCTGGCGGTCCTGCTGGGCAAGCCGGCGTCGCACTACGTGGCCGGCCTGAGCCCGCTGCTGGATGCGGCGGCGCTGCCGGGCATTCCGGCCGGCCTGCCGTCCTCGCTGCTGGAGCGCCGCCCCGACATTGTGGCCGCCCAGCGCACGATGGAGGCGGCCAATGCCCGCATCGGCGTGGCGCGCGGCGCGATGTTCCCGGCCCTGACCATCAGTGCGGCGGGCGCCGGCGTCGGCGGCGCCTTCTCCGAAGTGTTCAAGTGGAGCAGCCGCTCCTGGGTGCTGGGCCTGCTCACCTCGATGCCGATCATCGACGGCGGCCGCAATCGCGCCAACGTGGAACGCAGCGAGGCGGTGCTGGAAGAAACGGTGGGCGCCTATCGCCAGAGCGTGCTCGCGGCCTTCGCCGAGGTCGAGGACAACCTGGCCGGCCTGCGCATCCTGTCGGGGCAGACCGAGCAGATCGACGCGGCGCTGCTGTCGGCGCGCCGTTCGGCGGACCTGGCGCAGAAGCTGTACGAGGCCGGGCGCTCCAGCTACCTCGAACTGCTCGACGCCCAGCGCAACCTGGCGGCGGTCGAGCGCACGGCGGTGCAACTGCGCGGCAACCGCGCCGTCACGACGGTGGCGCTGATCCGCGCGCTGGGCGGCGGCTGGGATGCCCCCGCCGTCCCGCAGGTGGCGCTGGCAAGCCACTGATCGATTCACCTGCCAAGCTGTTGCCCTTTGCGGCGGTGCGCGCGAGCGCCCGCCGCTTTTTTTCGGTCTCGATGAAACGGGCAGCCGGCCACCCTGGCGCGGCGCCAGTACCGGCGCCGCTACAATGCCGGCATGACGACCGCATCATCTTCCACCCTGACCGGCCTGGCGCCGGTCATCGATGCCGGCGTGCGCATCCTCGTGCTGGGCAGCTTTCCCGGCGCGGCGTCGCTCGCCGCAGCGCAGTACTACGCCCATCCGCGCAACCAGTTCTGGCGCTTGATCTCCGCCGTGATCGGCGACGACCTGGCCGCGCTGCCCTATGCCGAGCGCCTGCCGCGCCTGCTGGCCCACCACGTCGGCCTGTGGGACGTGCTGGCGGCCTGCGAGCGCGAAGGCAGTCTCGATTCCGCCATCCGCAAGCCGGCCGCCAACGATTTCGCGCGCCTGCGCGTCTTGTGTCCGTTGCTGGAAACGGTGGGTTTCAACGGCCAGGCATCGGGAAAGTTCGCCCCGCAGTTCGCGGCGCATGGGTATCGCACCGTGGTGCTGCCGTCGAGTTCTCCGGCGCACATGGCGATGACGTTCGAACAGAAACAGGAGGTCTGGCGCCAGTTGGCCGCCGGACCGGACAGCGGGCGGCAGGCGTCGCCGCCGCAGTCCTCCTTATTCTGACATCGCCCTGGAGATCGCCGCCAGCGAGCTGTCGAAGCGGTAGGGGATGTTCAGGTGGCTGTCTTCGAATTCCTCGTGGACAAAGGGAATGCCGCGCTCAGCCAGCTTGTTGCAGAAGATGCGGGCGCCGTACTGGAGATGGAATTCGTCCATGCTGCCGGCGTCCAGGTAGAGCAGGCGCAACGAACGTAAGGCGTCTTCGTGGCGTCCGACCAGGTGCACCGGGTCCCATTCCAGCCAGCGCGCCCACACGGCATCGATGATTTCCGCCGTGTGCGGCTCGAAGGGCAGGTCGAAGCCGTGCGGCGCTTGCGGATTCGGCGAGTAGCAGCTCGCCATCGCCAGCGTGTTCACCGCGGCGCGATAGCCTGCATCGCGCGGCCGCAGCGTGTGCAGGTTCCGCAGCAAGCCATCCAGCCCGCCCAGCTTGCCGATCGCGCCGGCATACTTCACGAAGGCCGGCTTGTAGCAGAGTTCGAAATACAGGTCGCCGCTGTGCGAGGCCGCCAGGCCGAACACGTCGGGATGGCGCATCGCCTGGATCAGCGCGCCGTAGCCGCCGGAACTCTTGCCGGCGATGGCGCGTGCGTCGCGCGTCGCGCGGGTGCGGTAGCGGGCGTCGATCCAGGGCACCAGTTCGCCCACCAGGTGATCCTCGTAGCGGCCGGTCGCGCTCGAGTTGATGTACTGGCTGCCGCCCAGGCGCGTGAGGCAGTCGGGCATCACGAGGATCATCGGGCGGATCGTGCCGGCGGCGATCAGGCGGTCCATGCGCTGGGCGATGGTCTCGTCCCCCGGCGTATCGTTCAGGAAGACGGTGCCGCGGCCGTTGAAGCCGGCCAGCAGGTAGACGGTGGGATAGCGCATGTCCGTGTCGGCGTCATAGCCGGGCGGCAGGTAGACCGGCACCTGGCGCAGGGCCGGGTCGCCCAGCGGGTTGTTGAAGAGGACGCTGCTTGCGAAGTTTTCGACGACAATTCGGCCGGACAAGATGGGTACTCGAGCAGACTGAGGAAGGGCGGATGAGGCAGCCCGGTTGGCGGTGTCACGAGTATAGCAGCGCAGGCCTTTCCTCATCCGGAAGGCCCGTGCCTTCTCGCTGCTTCAGCGGATCAGCGTCCCCGTCCCCGCGCTCACCCGCCGCAGGTAGGCCAGCTTGGCCGAATACGCCTGGCGATTTTCCTGGCGCGTGCTGGTGTCGACCGCCTTGGCGATCTGCTCGCGTGCGTGCTTGACGTCGCCCAGGCGCAGGTGGGCCACGCCCAGCCAGAAGCGGAACTCGTCGTTGTAGGGCGCGCGCTTGACCTCGCGTTCGAACAGGCGTTTGGCCTTGTCGTAGTCGCCCTCGCGCAGGGCCAGCGTGCCCTGCTCGAAGAAGTAGTAGGGCGGGAAGGGCTCGATGCCGGCGATACGCTGCCCCAGCGCCTGCGCCTCGCCGTGCTTGCCCAGCGCGGCCAGCACCGGCTGCAGGTTGCGCATCACCATCACGTTCTCGGGCTCGCGCTCGAGCGCCGTGCGGTAGGTCTGTTCGGCCAGCGCGGCGTCGCCGTGGCGGTCGTAGATCACCGCCAGCGTGTTCAGTGCCGCGACCATGCCGGGGCGCTTGGCCACCGCCGCGCGCGCCCACCAGTAGGCGTCGTCGATGCGGTCCTGCACCAGCATCTCGGCGGCGCGGTTGTTCAGGTACAGGGCACTGATGTCGTCTTCGTCCAGTTCGCGCGCGCGCAGGCGCGCGGCTTCGTCCTGCGGGATGAAATCGACCACCAGCGCGTCGTACTGGTCGGTGCTGCGCGTCCCGACGTCCGGGCGGTCGCCCAGGCTGATGTTGACGTGCGCGCTGCCCAGGTACAGGCCGGCGCTGCGGCTCCAGGTGCTGTCGGCGTCGACGCTGCGGAAGCGCACCGGCATGCCCAGCTCCCTGGCGAAGGCCGCGGTCATGATCACCAGCGACAGGCAGTTGCCGGAGCGGTCGGCATAGGTCTGCGCCGCCGTGCGGGTGCGCGAGGATTCGTATTCGAGCCTCAGGTCGGTCTTGCTGTACAGTGCCTCGACCAGGCCGTGGCGCTGGCCCTTCTGGCGCAGATGCCGGGTGAAGGCCTGGCTGGTCAGGTAAGAGCGCATCTCAGGGCTGAGGGTGAACAGGTCGTCGGCGCCGACCTTTTCGGACGGCGGCACGAAACGTGCGTCCGCGAGCGGGGGAAGGGGCACGGCGGGCGGCTGCACGCTGGCGCATCCCGCCAGCAGGGACAGGGATAGCAGGATGGCGATGCACTTCATGACTTGCTCCGGTGCGGTGTAATTACAGGCTGAAGTATCTGCCTGTACCGGAGTCATGTCAAAGGAGAGCTCTTACTCTTCGTGGAAGGCTTCGACCAGTTCGTCCAGCAGCTCTGCCGTTTCTTCGTCCGACAAGCCGAGGTAGGCGCAGGCGGCGGCGCCGCCCTTGTTCCATTCCAGCGACTCGGCATGGCCCTGGTAGCGGCAGATCGCGCTCTCGGCCAGCAGCGACAGCGCCACCAGCGAGCGCACCGTGCCCGCGGTGGCGGCGTCGTCCAGGACCGCGACATCGTGGTGGTGCAGGATGGCCCAGCCGACGTCGCCCGACAGGCCCCAGTTGCGCGCCAGCAGGCAGCCGACCGCGGCATGGGAGGTGGAATGGCGTTCGTCCTCCAGCGCGGTGAACGGGCGCGCCGTCTCGAGGGAAGCGGCGGCATGGGTCGCGGCATAGTCGGCGAAGCGCTCCATCAGCAGCGGCACGCCGGTATCGCAGAACAGGCCGAAGGTATGGGCCACGTCCGCTTCGCCGATGCGCAGGCGGCGCGACAGGAACACCATGGCCTGGGCGCGCCGGGTACTGATATCCCAGAAGCTGGCCAGCGCGGCGCTGTTGGCCGGAATCGCCTGGCGTGCCAGCAGGCCGGTCATCAGGGCCGCCACCTGGTTGATACCCAGGAACAGGATCGCCTGCTCGACCGACTTGGCCTTGCGGCGGCCGCCGTAGATCGCCGAATTGGCCAGCTTGAGCAGGGCGCCGGACATGCCGACGTCGCTCGCCACGATCTTGCCGATCGCTTCCGGCGACGGATCGTCGGACGCCAGTTCGCGCTGCATGTCGGCGAGCAGGCTCGGCCGGGGCGGGATGCGGATCGACTTGATCAGGGCATCGACCTGGTCGAGGTGCGGAACGGGATCGGCGACGGTATTCATGGGGGCAGGCGGGAGAGTTGCGAGAGTGAAACGAACTACCGTGCCACTATACCCCAGGCCTTATTTTATTGCAGCAAAGCAATGTAAAAGCCTTGTCGTCGAAACCATATTCTGTGTCAATTTCACCAAAGCGACGCCCGGAAACGGGCCGGGTTAGAATCGGCGCATGGCCATTTCGACAATAGCGGGAATCGATTTTTTCCAGCCGGCGGAGATCGTCGCACGCCAGCTGATCGGCGTGACAGTGCTGGTGGACGGGATCGGCGGACGGATCGTCGAGACCGAAGCCTACGACCGCGAAGACCCCGCCTCGCACGCCTTTTCCGGCCCCACCGAACGCAATGCGGCGATGTTCGGGCCGCCCGCCCATGCCTACGTTTATCGCTCCTACGGCATCCACTGGTGCCTGAACTTCGTCTGCCGCGAGGAAGGCCATGGCGCCGGGGTGCTGATCCGCGCGCTCGAACCGCTCGCCGGGCTCGACGAGATGCGGCGCCGGCGCGACGCCCAGGACGAGTGGCTACTGTGTTCCGGCCCCGGCAAGCTGTGCCAGGCGCTCGGGGTGACGCGCGCGTTCAACGGCAGCTCGATCGCGCTGCCGCCCTTCCAGCTGGAAGCCGCGCCGCCGGGGCTGGAGATCGTGACCGGCCCGCGCATCGGGATTTCCAAGGCGATGGACGTGCCCTGGCGCTTCGGCCTGGCCGGCTCGCGTTTCGTCAGCCGGCCGTTCCGCTGAGCCGGGCCGTCAGGCCTGGCGCCGGCGCTGCGCCTTGGCGCTAATGGCAGCAGGCAGGGCCGCCACCGGACGGCAGCGCATCGGGCTGCCCGTCGCGCGCCGCTCCTGCAGGCCGTGGAAGCCTTCGTCGCCGTCTTCGTCCCCGGCCGCTTGGCCCTCGCCGGCGTCTTCGATGGGGGCGGCTTCGCCGTCGATCTTGAAGATCGAGACCGCCTTGGCCAGGTTGACGGTCTGCTCGTGCAGGCTTTCGGCCGCCGCCGCGGCCTGTTCCACCAGGGCCGCGTTCTGCTGCGTCATGCCGTCCATCTGGCCGACCGCCTTGTTCACCTCGGCGATACCGTCGGCCTGCTCGGTGCTGGCGACGCTGATGCGGCCGATGATGTCGTTTACCTGCCGCACCGAAGCGACGATGTCGCCCATGCTGGCGCCGGCCTGGCTCACCGAGGCGCTGCCGTCCTCGATGATCTTCACCGAATCCGCGATCAGGGTCTTGATTTCCTTGGCCGCCCCCGCCGAGCGCTGCGCCAGCGTGCGCACTTCGGCCGCCACCACCGCAAAGCCGCGTCCCTGCTCGCCGGCGCGCGCCGCTTCCACCGCGGCGTTCAGCGCCAGGATATTGGTCTGGAACGAGATGCCGTCGATGACGCTGATGATCTCGACGATCTTGCGCGAGCTGGCCTGGATCGATTCCATCGTCGCCACCGCACGGCCGACGGCCTGGCCGCCGTTCGAGGCCAGCTGCGCCGCCTCGGCCGCCAGGTCGGATGCCAGCCGCGCATTGTTGGCGTTTTCCTTCACCGCGGTGGTCAGCTCTTCCATCGTGCTGGCGGTCTGCTCGAGCGAGCCGGCCTGCATTTCGGTGCGGGTCGACAGGTCCAGGTTGCCGCTCGCGATTTCCTTCGAGGCGGTGTCGATCGAATGCACCGAATTCAGGATACTGTGCAGCGCGCCGTTCAGGCGCACGATCGAGTGGTCGAGGGCGCGCGAGGTGTCGGCGATCTCGTCGCGTCCGTTGCCCGGGGTGCCGGACGGGTGCAGGCGGCCTTCGGCCAGGTCGTGCACCACGGTGGCGATCGAGCGGATGTCCGACAGCATGGCGCGCCGCACCAGCATCGTCACCGTCAGCGACAGCCCGATCGACAGCAGCACCAGGCCGGCCATGGTGATCCCGAGCGTGTGGAATTCGGCATTGGCGGCGGCGTGCGCCTCGACGCTCAGCTTCTTTTCCAGGGCGGCCAGGTTCTGCAGGCCGCTGTCGAGCGCCACGAACTGTTTCTCGGCCTTCTGCATCGAGTTGGTGGCGATCGACTGGTCGACCTGGGCCAGCTCGATGGTCTCGCCCACCAGCTTGCGGTAGCTGGCCAGCGCCGCCAGCGAATTCTCGATCGGCGTGCGCTCGGACGGTTCGGCGAGCTTGGCCAGCTCGCCGAGCTTGGTGCCGATCGCCGCATGTTTCTTGTAGATGTCGGCGGTCAGGGCGTCCAGGCGTTCTTTTGCAAAGCTGCCGTTCACCCAGGCCAGCAACTGGTAGATGTTGGCATGTGCGAAGCGCGCTTCACCCGCCACGTCGGCCACGGCCTGTAGGCGCGCGGCGCGCACCTGCACCATGTGCTCGAGCGAGGCGTTCTGGCGCACCATGCCGTAATAGGCGCCCGCCGACAGCATCGTCAGCAGCACCAGCACCAGGCCCGGGGCCAGCAGGAGTTTCGGGCCGATCCTCAGTTTGTTCAGCATGCTTTGACTCCGGGCGTGGACGGGTGGTGACCGGGATTATTTCTTGTAGATGCCGACTTCCAGCACCACGTCGTCGACCCGCTGGATGAAGGTGGTCTTCGGCTCGATCTTGCCGCTGGTCGGGTTCTTGTACTGGTAGTCGACCCAGCCCTTGCCCTTGGCGGCAGCCAGCTCGATGATCTCGCGGCGGTACTTCTTGCCGTTCGCGTCCGGCACGTCGGTCAGGTCCTTGCCGACGATCGAGGGGTTGTAGGGGTGGGCCAGCACGATGCCGGTCTTCAGGTCGCGGATGTCCATGTACAGCTCGCCCTGGACGTATTCCGCATCCTTGGCATTGATGCGTTTCATCATCTCATCCTTGCCCTTGGCCTTGACCAGGGCCACGCCGCGCTCGACCATCGCGATGGCGTCCTTCTCGGTCGGGCTGTTGGCAAGGGCAGGGACGGCGGCGATGGCCAGGCACAGGGCAGCGGCGGTAGTGGCGAACAGTTTCATGTTGACTCCTCAGTTGGAATGTTCTGGGACCAATATTGCTAAAGTGCATTGGCAAATGTACCGGGCTGGGATTGGTAGTAATTGCGATGGCGCAATGGCCTTGCGCAGCGTCGTAGGAAGGTTTCACATTGGTGTCAGTCAATGCCGACCCTTTCCTCATTCGGCACCCTTGGAAAGATGTGTTGGTTTTCAGTACAAATGTTGTTCTTATGAAATTTACTAATGTAAAATCGATAGTTTTGTTGACGAGTTAGCATGAAGCTAGAGAAACAGATTCCTTACGGGGATTCGCCTGCGCCTGCTGGCCCCACGCACCTGGCCTACCGGCGCGACATCGACGGCCTGCGCGCCATCGCCGTGCTGGCGGTGGTCTTGTTCCACGCCTTCCCCACCGTCCTGCGCGGCGGCTTCATCGGCGTCGACATCTTCTTCGTCATCTCGGGCTTCCTGATCTCGAGCATCCTGCTGCGCGAGCTCCAGCATGGAACGTTCAGCTTTGCCGGCTTCTATGCGCGCCGCGTGCGCCGCATCTTCCCGGCCCTGGTGCTGGTGCTGGCGGCCTGCCTGGCCTTCGGCTGGCTGGCCCTGTTCCCCGACGAATACCAGCAGCTCGGCAAGCACGTGGTCGGCGGCGCCGGCTTCGCCGCCAATTTCTTCTACTGGGCCCAGGTTGGCTACTTCGACACCGCGGCCGACACCAAGCCGCTGCTGCACCTGTGGTCGCTCGGCATCGAGGAACAGTTCTATATCCTGTGGCCGGTGATCCTGCTGCTGGGCTGGCGCCTGCGCGCCAACCTGTTCGCGGTGGCGGCCATACTGGCGCTGGCGTCCTTCGCACTCAACGTCGGCGGCATCGCCGGCCATCCCACCGCCACCTTCTATTCCCCGGCCAGCCGCGCCTGGGAACTGCTGCTGGGCGCAGGCCTGGCCTGCCTGCATGCGCGTGCCTCCGCCGCAAGCCGGCGCCTGCCGGTCCCCGGTCCGAACCTGCTGTCCTGGCTGGGCGTGGCGCTGCTGGCCGCGGGCCTGGCGTCCATCACGCGCGCCAGCCAGTTCCCCGGCTGGTATGCGCTGCTGCCGGCGCTGGGCGCGCTGCTGCTGATCGCCGCCGGGCCGCAGGCCTGGTTCAACCGCGTGGTGCTGTCGAACCGCCCCATGGTATGGGTCGGGCTGGTCAGCTACCCGCTCTACCTGTGGCACTGGCCGCTGCTGTCCTTCGCCCAGATCATCGAATCGCGCGAGCCGGCGCCCGCAATCCGCGCCGGGGCGGTGCTGCTGGCGCTGCTGCTGGCCTGGCTGACCTACCGTGTGGTGGAACGCCCGCTGCGCGGCGGCGCCGCGCGCTGGAAGGTCGCGCTGCTGTCGGTGCTGATGGCAGCCTGCGCCGCGGTTGCCGGCTACATCTACCTGAACGAAGGCCTGCCGACCCGCAAGGTGGTGCAGGACAACCTGGCCAACCAGAAGGCGCTGGTGGTGGTCGAGGACAAGGCCAACGCCGCGGCCTGCAAGAAGCGCTACGGCTTCGATTCGATGTACGAGTACTGCCTGCAGGCCGATGCGGTGAAGGATCCGACCGTGGTGCTGCTCGGCGACAGCCATGCCTACCACGTGGTCGCCGGCCTGACGAAGTATTACGGCAGCGTGGGCGAGAACCTGCTGATGCTGGGCACCCGCCACCCGTACTGGGGCCTCGATCCCGAGGCCGATCCCTACCAGCAGGCAACCCAGCCGATGCTGGAACTGGCCCTCGGCATGCCCTCGGTGAAGACCGTGGTGTTCTCGACCCACCTGCGGTTCGGGACCAATCCCGACCAGCGTGTCTGGGTGGACGCCGCGCGCGACACCTTCCGCCGCTTCATCGCGGCCGGCAAGCAGGTGATCTTCATGAACGACGTGCCGATCATCGGCTTCGACCCGCGCTCGTGCATCAAGCGCGCCGGCGTCGCTTCGTCGGCCACGCGGGTGCCCTGCGCGATCACGCGCGCCGAATGGGAACAGCAGGTCGTCCAGCATCGCCAGGTGCTGGCTGGATTCGCGCGGGAGTTCCCGCAGATCGCCTGGTTCGATTCGTCCACTGCGCTGTGCGACAACCATCGCTGCCAGGCCATGATCGACGGGCGCCTGATGTACCGCGACGCCAATCACCTGAGCTATGAGGGCGACCTGCTGGTGGGCTCGCACTTCGCCGAGTGGATGCGGCAACGGGCGCTGTCCAATCATTGACCCGTTCTGAGTCTTCATTGTTTTAGCTCCCGCTATAGGAACAATCTGATTGATTGACGGCAATTTTCCATGATTTCCACCGCGTAAGATGAATTCTTCCCGGCAACGCTGCACTTGTGCGCTCGCTGTCAGCCGGTTCTTTCATCCCCACGTATCCTGGAGAATTCCCGTGACCACGACCGAATCGACGCCCTCCAAGTTCAAGCCCTATACCCGGCAGACGATCCACACGGCGCGCCAATGGCAATGGCTGACGCCGGAGCTGCAGGAAGCGGTGCAGGTGGTGTCCCACGTACTGCCGTTCCGCGTGAACGCCTACGTGCTGGAGGAGCTGATCGACTGGGACAAGGTGCCGGACGATCCGATCTACCGGCTCACCTTCCCGCACCGCGACATGCTGCCGTCGAACGAATACGCGCAGCTGCGCGACCTGGTGCTGTACAAGAAGGACGAGGCGGCCATCGCCAGGCTGGTGCATGGCATCCGCATGCGCATGAACCCGCACCCGGCCGGGCAGATGACGCACAACGTGCCGCGCGTGAACGATGCGCCGCTCAAGGGCCTGCAGCACAAGTACAAGGAAACCGTGCTGTTCTTTCCGAGCTCTGGCCAGACCTGCCACGCCTACTGCACCTTCTGCTTCCGCTGGCCCCAGTTCGTCGGCATGGACGACATGAAGTTCGATGCGCGCGAGTCCAGCGAGCTGGTGTCCTACCTCGAGACCCATCCCGACGTGACCGACGTCTTGATCACCGGCGGCGACCCGATGATCATGAACACGCGTTCGCTGGCCGAGTTCCTCGAACCGCTGCTCGAACCCAACCTGGCCCACATCCAGAACATCCGCATCGGCACCAAGTCGGTAGCCTACTGGCCGCAGCGCTTCGTGTCGGACAAGGACAGCGACGACCTGATGCGCCTGTTCGAGAAGGTGGTCAGGTCCGGCAAGAACCTCGCGATCATGGGCCACTACAACCATGCGGTCGAGCTGCGCCATCCGATCGCCCAGCAGGCGGTCAAGCGCATCGTCGGCACCGGCGCCACGCTGCGCATGCAGGGCCCGCTGATCCGCCACATCAACGAAGACCCGAAGAGCTGGGCCGAGCTGTGGACCACCGGCGTGCGCCTGGGCGCCATCCCGTACTACATGTTCGTCGAGCGCGACACCGGCCCGCGCGACTACTTCGCGCTGCCGCTGGCGCGCGCGCACGAGATCTTCCAGGAGGCCTATTCCATGGTGTCGGGCCTGTCGCGCACCGTGCGCGGTCCGTCGATGAGCGCCTTCCCCGGCAAGGTGGTGATCGACGGCGTGGTCACGATCAACGGCGAAAAGCTGTTCGCGCTGCAGTTCCTGCAGGCGCGCAATCCGGAATGGGTGCGCCGCCCCTTCTTCGCCAAGTACGATCCGGACGCCACCTGGCTCGACCACCTCAAGCCGGCCTTCGGCCGCGACAAATTCTTCTTCGAGCAGGAGAGCGGCGGTCCCCTGCGCGGCCCGGGCGGGCGCGTGATTCCTCTGGTGCCGGCGGGGCAGGGCAGCGACGGCAAGCCCGGCGATCACTGCGCCCAGGACGCGGCCTGAGACCAGACCGGACACGCTCCCCGGGAACCGATCGAGACCTGGCCCATGCAGGACTCCGCCACCACGCCACGCCTGTCCGGGGTGGCGGTTTTTTTCTACGTGTTCCTGCCGTTCGCGCTGGGGCACTATCTATCCACGCTGCTGCGCAACGTGAACGCGGTGCTGGCTTCGCACCTGGTGGGCGCGCTCGCGCTCACCCCGGGCGAGCTGGGCCTGCTGACCAGCGCCTTCTTCTTTGCCTTCGCGCTGGTCCAGCTGCCGATCGGGATCGCGCTCGACCGCTGGGGACCGCGCCGGGTGCAGCTGGCGATGATGCTGGTCGGCGCCATCGGCGCGTTGCTGTTCTCGCGCGGCAGCGGTTTCGGGCAACTGGTGGTGGCGCGCGCCATCATGGGCTTCGGCCTGGGCGGCTGCTTCATGGCGGCGGTCAAGGCGGTCTCCACCTGGATCGCCCCAAGCAAGCTGCCTTCGGTGCACGGCTACCTGATCGCGGTCGGCGGCCTGGGCGCGGCCACCGCCACCATGCCGGTGCGCCTGGCGCTCGAGTACACCGACTGGCGCGGGCTGTTCGCCATCCTGGCCGGGCTCACGGCCTGTTCCGGCCTGCTGATCGCGTTGCTGTACCCGCGCGACACGGGGACGCAGACTTCGCGCGGGCCGCTCGGCCAGGCCTTGCGCGACGTGTTTCGCGCGCCGGTGTTCCGCACCACGGCCTCGCTGGTGCTGATTCCGCATGCGGTGTTCTTCGGCATCCAGGGCCTGTGGATCGGGCGCTGGCTGACCGACGTCGCGCGTTTCCCGGACGACGCGGTGGCCTACCTGCTCTACATGGGCATGGCCTCGGTGATCTTCGGCGCCATCGCCGTGGGCACGATCACGGAATGGGCGGGCAAGCGCGGCATCGCCCCGCTCGACGTCGCCGCGGCCGGCATCGGCGTCTTCCTGCTGGTGCAGGCCGCCTTCGTCGTCAGTTACGCGCCGAGCTTCCAGCTGCTGTCGGTGCTGTTTACGCTGGTCGGGACGATCACCGGCATCGAGTACGCGATCATCGCGCAGTCGATGCCGCGTGAGCTGACCGGGCGCGCGGCGACCTGCCTGAACCTCCTGATCTTCATCGGCGCCTTCGTGGTGCAGGCGGGATTCGGCTTGATGATCGGGCTGTGGACGGCCGACGCGGCAGGCCACGCTCCCGCAATGGCCTACCGCGTGGCCTTTGCGGTACTGGTGCTGGTGCAGCTGCCCGGACTGGCCGGCTTCGTCATGCGGCGCCGGCGCCAACGCAGGGCCGACACGGCTCCCACGGTCGACGAGGGCATGGCGGTAACGTCCTGAAGGCCGGGTATTTCTCGGGTAACGGACGGCGCGATGTGCCCGGACTGGCTAATATCGTGCCAGAATGGACGCCGTCCGTCGTTCCCGGGAGAGCACCATGCGAGACCCCATCCTGCCCCGCCTGGCCGCGGGCGCCATGCTCCTGCTGCTTGCCGCCTGTGCCGAACAATCCATCTTGCCGAGCGGCGCCGACGTCGGCCCGCAGCCGACCATCAAGGCGCCGGTCAGGCGCCTGATCCCGACCGTCGACATCGCACCCGCCAGGGGCTGGCCGCCAGGCGGCGCCCCGCGCCCCGCCGCCGGCCTGGCGGTGAAGGCCCTTGCGTCCGGCCTCGACCACCCGCGCTGGCTGTACGTGCTGCCCAACGGCGACGTGCTGGTGGCCGAAACCAATGCGCCCGAGCGGCCCGAAGACCGCAAGGGCATCCGCGGCTACGTCATGGGCAAGGTGATGGCGAAGGCCGGCGCCGCGGTGCCGAGCGCGAACCGCATCACGCTGCTGCGCGATGCCGACGGCGACGGCGTGGCGGAGCTGAAGACAGTCTTCCTGAAGGGCCTGAACTCGCCCTTCGGCATGGCCCTGGTGGGCGACATGCTGTACGTGGCGAACACCGACGGCATCGTGCGCTTCCCCTACCGCGAAGGCGACACCGCGATCGGCGCACAGCCGCAGCCGGTGGCGCCGCTGCCGGGCGGTCCGTTGAACCATCACTGGACCAAGAACATCGTCGCCAGCCCGGACGGCCGCCGGCTGTACGCCACCGTGGGCTCGAACAGCAACGTCGCCGAGAACGGCATCGACAAGGAGGCCGGCCGCGCCGCCATCCTCGAAGTGGACATCGCCACCGGCCGGACGCGGGTGTTCGCATCGGGCCTGCGCAACCCGAACGGCATGGCCTGGCATCCGCAAAGCGGCGTGCTCTGGACCGTGGTGAACGAACGCGACGAGCTGGGCAGCGACCTGGTGCCGGACTACCTGAGCTCCGTGAAGGAGGGGGGCTTCTACGGCTGGCCGTACAGCTACTACGGCAAGCATGTCGACGAGCGCGTCACGCCGCAGCGCCCCGACCTGGTGGAACAGGCGATCGTCCCGGATTAC
Source organism: Massilia sp. X63 (assembly GCF_041023745.1). NCBI lineage: Bacteria > Pseudomonadati > Pseudomonadota > Betaproteobacteria > Burkholderiales > Oxalobacteraceae > Massilia > Massilia sp. X63. The sequence continues at coordinate 302,944 of NZ_JBFTEF010000002.1, read as the reverse complement.
GCGCTCGGCGCCCACGTGGCGGCGCTCGGCCTGGCCTTCTATACGGGTGCGCTGCTGCCGCAGTTCGAGAACGGCGCCATCATCGGCCAGCACGGCTCCTGGAACCGCAAGCCGCTGGCCGGCTATAACGTGGTCTATGTGCCGTTCAGGGAGGGCAAGCCGGCCGGGAAACCGGTCGAGCTGCTGACCGGTTTCGTGGACGGGAATGGCGATGCGCTCGGGCGCCCGGTCGGGGTGGCCATCGACAAGCGGGGAGCGATCCTGGTGGCGGACGACGTCGGCAACGTGGTATGGCGGGTGGCGCCGGTCGGCCGGTAGTTCCCGGGCCGCCCTCGTCAAGGCCGAGATCGCCACGCAGCAAATTGCCCTGTCGGGATCTTTTACAGTCGAGCAGGGTGTATTGACGAGGGGGCTGCAAGTAGTTGAATTTTATAACGTTTGCGTAGTGGCATGGCTTTTGCTAAACCCGTTCTGCACTGCCAACTCGACAATAAAACTAGGGATATCATGAAAAAAGCACTCGCCGCGCTCGCATTAGCTACGTTCTCGCTGGCCGCCCAGGCGGTTCCAACTTTCGTCGGCGCATACCAGGTCAACGACGGTCCGGCCTGGGTGGTCAATCCGGAAGTGTATTCCGCGACGGAAGCCGCCGCACTGATCTTCGGTGGCAAGGCGTCCGATTATTTCATTTCGATCGTCAATTCCAGGGACCATACCACGATCACGCATACCGGTTGGTATGACGGCTGGGGCGAGCACTGGGGAATGGAGTTCGACGAAAACTACAAGCTCGATCTCGGCGCGCCTGGCTACAACACCCCTGGCGGTGCTCAGAGCGCCCGCTCTGCTTTTGTGCAGGATGGCCTCGGCAGCCAATTCGTGAATTACGTCTGGCGCGCGGATGTCGCGGCGGCTGTACCTGAACCAGCCTCCCTCGCGCTGATTGGCCTGGGCGTTCTCGGCTTGGCAGGCGCTCGCCGCCGTCGCACTTCCTGATCGGCCCTGCGCGTGACGCCGAACGCACGCCGATAGCTTACGCGCAGCCGCCCGCCAGCAGGAGCGGCAAGCCGGTCCAGGTAATTCCCACCAGCGCCAGCAGGGCCGAGAGGGCCGCCGCCCAATCGAGCAGGCCGGCTGCGGCGCCGGCGCCCGGGCGCAGGATCGCGCGCTCGCGCCAGGCCAGCCACAGGCATAGCCCGAGCGCCGCCGCCGTTGCTGCCCCGAGCAGCATGCGGTCCGGCCCCTCCGTGCGCATCGAGGCCGGCGTGCACTGCGCCGCCGCCAGCAGGTAGCAGAAGGTGAAGTGGGTTGCCCAGACCAGCAAGGGCAGGGTACCGCGCAGGAGCTGCCGGAAGAAATGGTCGTGCATGATTTACTCCATCAGCAGCGGCAGGACCTGCACCAGCGCCATGCCGGCGATGCCCTGCAGCGTCGTGTAGTGCCACAGCAGGGCCACATTGTCGAGCGTGGCGCGGCTGTGCTCTCCCAGGTGGCCGCGCCAGGCGCGCAGGCACAGGTAGGGACCGGCGATCGCCAGCACCACCACGTGCAGGCCCTGGTAGCTGAGCAGGGCGCCGATCGCGGCGGCCCAGGCGCTGGCCGTCGGGTCGAGGCCGGCGAACTGGTGGCCGCGCAGGTCCAGCAGGAAGGCGGCCGTGGTGCAGCCCAGCGCCAGCAGCACCAGCCAGGGCAGGCGCCGCTTGCCGAGCGCGCGCACCGCCAGCAGCATCGATGCCGAGCTGGCCAGCAGCAGGCCGCTTGACGCCAGCTGCCAGGGCAGGGCCGGCAATGCCGCGCCCGGCGGCGGGCAGACCAGCAGGCGCATCGACACGTGGATGTAGGCGTAGCCGAAGGAGGCGAAGATGCAGGCATCCACGACCAGCATCACCATCGTGCCCCACCACGACTGCGAGGCCGTGGTCTTGGCATTCACCGGCAGCACCAGGTCGTCGGCCACGCGCGCCTCCTTGATGGGCGGCTTGCGGTCCGACTGCCACAGCCAGGCGATGGTGCCGCCCACCGCCATCAGGCCGAAGATCCAGGCCAGCAGCATCGCCTTCACCGTCAGCAGCAGGAAGAAGCCGGCGGTGCCGAGAGCGGCGATCACGGGCAGCCAGCTGTCGCCGGGCAGCACCATCAGGTAGCGCGGTTCGGCGCTCACCGGACTGGTGGCGATGGTTTCGCGCAGGCCGGTGGCGGTTTGCGGGAGGTAGTGCTGGCCGCGCTCGACTTCCGCGGACAGGGTCGGCTGGTCCCACAGCGGATTGACCGAGCTGATGCGCGGGATGCTGCGGTTGCCGTAGGACTCGGAGGGGAGCCATTCGAGCGTCGGCGCGTTCCAGGGATTGCCGACCTCTTTCTCGGGCCGGCGCAGGGTGCGCACGGCGTCGACGATGAACAGCAGCACGCCGAAGGCGAACACGAAGGCGCCCGCGGTGGACAGCATGTTCAGGAAATCCCAGCCCATCTGCGCATCGTAGGTGTAGACCCGGCGCGGCATCCCGTACAGGCCCGTGATGTGCATCGGGAAGAAGGACAGATTGAATCCGCCGAACATCAGCCAGAACACCCAGCGCGCCATGCGCTCCGACAGGCGCTGGCCCTTGACCAGCGGGAGCCAGTAGTACATCGCCGCGAACACCGGGAACACCATGCCGCCGATCAGGACGTAGTGCAGGTGGGCCACGATGAAGTAGGTGTCGTGCACCTGCCAGTCGAAGGGAATCACCGCCACCATCACGCCGGTCAGCCCGCCCAGCACGAAGATGAACATGAAGCCCATCAGGAACAGGGCCGGAGCGTGCATGCGCACGCGGCCGTTCCACAGCGTGGCGATCCAGGCGAACACCTGGATGCCGGTCGGGATCGCCACCGCCATGCTGGCGGCCGAGATGAAGCTCATCTCCAGCACGCCCAGGCCGGCCGTGAACATGTGGTGGGCCCACAGGCCGAAGCTGAAGAAGCCCACCCCGACCAGGGCCACGATGATGGCGCGCCGTCCCACCAGCGGGGTGCCGGCGATGGTCGGGATCATGGTCGAGACCATGCCGGCGGCCGGCAGGAAGATGATGTAGACCTCGGGGTGGCCGAAGAACCAGAACAGGTGCTGCCACAGGATCGGGTCGCCGCCGCGCTCGGCGATGAAGAAAGGCCAGTCGAAGGCGCGCTCCAGTTCCAGCAGGGCGGTGCCGGCGATCACGGCCGGGAAGGCGAACACGATCATCACCGCCACCACCAGCATGGCCCAGGCGTACACCGGCATGCGGCGCAGCGTCATGCCCGGCGCGCGCGTAAACAGGATGCCGACGATCAGCTCGATCGCGCCGGCGATGGCCGAGATCTCGATGAAGCCGATCCCCAGCAGCCAGAAGTCGGCGTTCAGGCCGGGCGAATAGGTGTTGCCGGTATTGGGCGGGTACATGAACCAGCCGCCGTCCGGCGCCAGCCCGACGAAAATGGTGCAGAAGAAGGCCAGGCCGCCGAACGCATAGGCCCAGAAGGCGTAGGCCGACAGGCGCGGAAAGGGCAGGTCGCGCGCGCCCAGCATGTTGGGCAGCAGGTAAACCGCGATCGCCTCGACGATCGGAATCGCGAACAGGAACATCATCACCGTGCCGTGCATGGTGAAGACCTGGTTGTAGGTGCCGGGGCTGAGCAGGGTGTTGTCGGGCACGGCCAGTTGCACCCGCATCACGAGCGCCAGGATACCGGCCAGGATGAAGAACAGCAGCGCGGTGCCGATGTAGAGCAAGCCGATGCTGGTGTTGTTCACCGAGGTGAAGAAACGCCAGCCGGTGGGCGTGCGCCAGACTTCCTTCAGGCGCTCGAATTCGCCGTCCGGACGTGGCAGGGAGTTGGGAAGCTGGCGCGTCATTTCAGGTGCTCGAGGTAAGTGGCGAGCGCGTCCAGCGTGGCGCGGTCGAGGTCCGGCGAGCCGGGCATGAAGACGCCGGGCTTGCTTGCCTGCGGGTCGGCGATCCAGCCCGACAGGTTCTCGCGGTGGGTGCGCAGGACGCCGGCGCCGATGTGCATGCGGCTGCCGACGTGGGTCAGGTCGGGGCCGAGGCGCGCGCCTTCCGCCACGCCGCGGATCGTGTGGCAGGCCTGGCAGCGCTGTTCCAGGAAAGCGCTGCGGCCGCGTTCGAGGATCGTATTGTCCGCAGCCAGGGCAGGCTGGGCCTGGCGCGCCAGCCAGGCATCGAAATCCTGCGGGAGATGGGCCACCACGTGCAGCGCCATCTTCGCGTGCTGGGCGCCGCAGAATTCGGCGCACTGGCCGCGGTAGATGCCGGGCTTGTCGGCGCGCAGGTTCAGGCCGGTGACGCGGCCCGGCACCATGTCGCGCTTGCCGGCCAGCGCCGGCACCCACAGGCTGTGGATCACGTCGGCCGAATTCAGGCCGAGGTAGACCGCGCGCCCGGTGGGGATGTGGATCTCGTTGGCGGTGACGATGTCGCGTCCGGTCGCCGGATCGTGGTAGCGCACTTCCCACCACCACATCTTGGCGGTCACCGAAATGGTGAGCGCGTCGCGCGAGGTTTGCGGCGCCAGCTGGGCGCTGCGCCAGGTGCTCCACCCCAGCAGCGCGGTGAGGACCACGACCGGGAAGGCGATGCCCCCGCCGCCGATCCACAACAGGGCGCGCGCCGGCCGTTCGCGGCGCCGCAGGCTGAGGAACAGCAGCGCCATCACGGCGGCCAGGATCAGGGCGCCGGCCCCGAACAGTACCCAGGCGAACTGGCTGATGACGGCGGCGTCCCAGCCGGCCGGGTGCAGGACCGATTGCAGGTGTTGGTTCATGGGCTCACCTCAGGGTGTACAGGAAGGCCGCCATGTGGCGCGCCTCCTGGTCGGTGAGGCCCATCGGCGGCATCTCGGTGCCGGGCTTGACGGCATGCGGCACGCGCAGCCAGCGCACCATGTTGGCGGGCTGGTTGGGGATGCCGCCGGCGATGTAGCTCAGCCGGCCGATGTGGTCCAGCGCCGGCCCGTCGCCGCCGGCGGCCCCCTGCACCCCGGGAATCGCGTGGCAGGCGCCGCACTGGTACTGCGTCACCAGGCGCAGGCCTTGCTGCACCTCGCCGCCCGGGACGATCGAGCGCGGCGCGTCCTTGCACCCGGCGAGCAGTGCGGCGCAGGCCAGCATCATGCCGAGACGCTGTGTGTTTTTGCGGACGATATCGCGGGAGGGACGGGGGCGCACGCTTGGAAATCACAATTGTGGAGTGGCTTTTATAATACACAAAGCGTGATGCATTTTTTTTAACGAATCCAATCGGACGCACCCCGACATGCTTTCCAACCGCCGCCGGCTGATCGTGAAGACCGCTGTACTGACGCTGCTGGCGGCCGGCGCCGCCGCGGGCGCGGCCGGGCTGGCCGTGCTGTATGGCGGCTGGTACAACATCGGCGCCACCGCCCAGCACTTCCCCATCGTCTACACGGTGCTGGAAGAGGGCATGATGTACTCGGTGCGCCATCACGCCCAGGACATCCGGGTGCCGCGGCTCGGCGGCGAACAACAGCTGCGCCTTGGGGCGCAGGTCTACCGCGACAAGTGCGTGCAGTGCCACGGCGCGCCCGGCGTGGCGCAGTCGACCATCGGCATGAGCATGCAGCCGATTCCCGGTCCGCTGGTGGATGCGAGCCAGCGCTGGGAGGCCCGCGAGCTGTACTGGATCACGAAGCACGGCATCAAGATGAGCGGCATGCCGGCCTGGGAATACCACCTGCGCGAAGACGAGATCTGGGCGGTGGCCGCCTTCGTCACAAGGCTGCCGGCGATGAGCGCCCAGGATTACCGGGCCAGGATGGCCCAGGTCGCCATGCAGGAGGCGCCGCAATGAGGGCGCCGCACATCATCGCCGTGGCGCTGGCGCTGGCCTGCCTGGCCGGCTGTTCTCCCAAGCGTCCGCCGGTGGGCGTGCAGGGCGACCCGGAGCGCGGCAAGATCGCGGTGACGCAGTACGCCTGCCAGTCCTGCCACATCATTCCCGGCGTGCCGGGATCGAAGGTGTATGTCGGCCGCCCGCTCGAAGACATGGCCCGGCGCAAGGTGCTGGCCGGCGCGGTGCCGAACGACCAGGCCGGGCTGGTGCGCTGGATCCGCGACCCGCAATCGGTCGATCCCGCTACCGCCATGCCCAACATGGGCGTGAGCGAACGCGATGCGCTGGACATCAGCGCCTATCTGCTGACGCGCTGAGCGCCGGACTGTCCCGCGCGATCCTTGGTATCATCGCCGCCATGCCCATGCATGGGCCTGTTCAACACGGGGAATACAAGAATGAGATTGGTACGCTATGGCCGTCCGGGCAAGGAAAAGCCGGGCCTGTTCGACGAAGAAGGCCGCCTGCGCGACCTGTCCGGCATCATCGACGACATCGACGCGTCGGTCTTGTCGGACAAGGCGCTGCGCAAGCTGGCGAAGACCGACTGGAAAACGCTGCCGCTGGTGCGCGGCAACCCACGCCTGGGCGTGCCGGTCAAGGGCGTCGGCAAGTTCATCGGCATCGGCATGAACTACGCCGACCACGCCCGTGAAACTGGCGCCGAGGTGCCGAAGGAGCCGATCTTCTTCACCAAGGCGATCAGCAGCCTGTCCGGTCCGGACGATCCGGTCCAGCTGCCGAAAGGCTCGAAGAAGACCGACTGGGAGGTCGAGCTGGGCGTGGTGATCGGCACCCGCGCGCAGTACGTGGACGAAGACGAGGCGCTCAAGTACGTGGCGGGCTACTGCGTGGTCAACGACGTGTCCGAGCGCGCCTTCCAGTTCGAGATGGGTTCGCAGTGGGACAAGGGCAAGGGCTGCGACACCTTCGGCCCGGTCGGCCCCTTCCTGGTGACCCGCGACGAGATCCATGACGTGCAGGACCTCGACCTGTACCTGGAACTGAACGGCAAGCGCATGCAGACCGGGAACACGTCGAACATGATCTTCTCGGTGGCGCACATCGTCAGTTACGTGTCGCGCTTCATGACCCTGGAGCCGGGCGACATCATCACCACCGGCACCCCGCCGGGCGTCGGCATGGGCCGTTCGCCGCAGCGCTTCCTCAAGAAGGGCGACAAGCTGCGTCTCGGCATCGCCGGCCTCGGCGAGCAGCAGCAGGAAGTGGTGGCCTTCCCGAAGTAAGCCGCTAGTCCGGCAGCGGCGCCGCGCTCGATGCCGGCACCGCCGTCCTGGCCGTGTTCATCACGATGGCCAGGAAGGTGTAATACCCGTTGATCCCCATGAGATCGACCACCCCGTGCTCGCCGAACAGCGCCAGCGCGTCCGCATACAGCCGGTCCGGCACCGACTTCCCCTGGTGCAGCGCGATGCAGAAGTCGTGCACCACCGCTTCGTCCACCAGCATGTCGTCCGGCCGGCGGCGCTCGGCGACCGCGTGGATCACCGAGGCGGGAGTGCCCACCTGCGCCGCGATCGGCGCATGGATCGCCCATTCGACCTGCTGGTTCCACTGGCGCGCCGTGACCAGGATCGCCAGTTCCGACAGCCGCACCCCGATCGCGCTGCGGTAGCGCAGGTATTCGCCCATGCGCTGGGCGTACTCCATCAGTTCCGGACTGCGCAGCAGCGGCACGAAAGGCCCGTACACGGCCCCGCGCGGCCCGTCGATGATGGCCTGCGCCGCGGTGCGCTGGGCCGGGGTCATGTCCTCCAGCGCGATCGGTCCGAGTCGGTCGTCCATAAGAAGCGTGGAATGTTGTAATTAGAAAATAATTGCACAGCGTTCTCTAAAAATCAAAAGAACCGGCGCGCCGCACGCTTATCGTCAAAGCCTTGTTCTGACCAAGGAGCCGCAATGAGCCATATCCTTCACCGCAACCTGCGCCAGGTACCGCCGACCGCGGTCTCCGCCGACGGCATCCGCATGCGCGACAAGGCCGGCCGGGTGTATATCGACGCCAGCGGCGGCGCGGCCGTGTCCTCGCTGGGCCACGGACATCCGGACATCATCGCCGCCATGCACCGCCAGATCGACCGCTGTGCCTACGCCCACACGGCCTTCTTCACCACCGACGTGGCCGAGGAGCTGGCGGACCGCCTGGTTGCCGGCGCGCCGCGCGACCTCGAAGGCGTCTACCTGGTCTCGGGCGGTTCGGAAGCGATGGAAACGGCGCTCAAGCTGGCGCGCCAGTACTGGGTGGAGGCGGGCGAGCCGCAGCGCCGCCTGTTCATGGCGCGGCGCCAGAGCTACCACGGCAACACGCTGGGCGCGCTGGCGGTGGGCGGCAACGAATGGCGCCGCAAGGCCTTCGCGCCGCTCCTGATGGACACCGTGCGCGTGTCAGCCTGCTACGAATACCGCGGCCGCCCAGGCTACCTGAGCGTGGACGACTACACGGCCGGCCTGCTGGACGAGCTGGAAACCCGGATCCTGGAGGCGGGTCCGGAGAACATCATCGCTTTCGTCGCCGAACCGGTGGTGGGTGCTACCGGCGGCGCGATCCCGCCGACGCCGGGCTACTTCCAGGGCGTGCGCGACATCTGCGACCGCTACCGCATCCTGTTCATCGCCGACGAGGTGATGTGCGGGATGGGCCGCACCGGCACCATGTACGCGATCGAGCAGGACGGCGTGGCGCCGGACATCGTCGCCATCGCCAAGGGCCTGGGCGCGGGCTACCAGCCGATCGGCGCGGTGCTGGCGCACCGGACCATCGTCGACTGCCTGCGCAGCGGCAGCGGCATGTTCCAGCACGGCCATACCTACATCGGGCATCCGGTGGCGGCGGCCGCCGCGCTCGAGGTGCAGAAGGTGATCGAGCGCGACGACCTCCTGGGCCGCGTGCGCAGCCGCGGCGCGACCCTGCGGCGCATGCTGGGCGACGTGTTCGGGACCCACGAGCACGTGGGCGACATCCGCGGGCGCGGGATGTTCATGGCGCTGGAACTCGTGCAGGACCGCGCGACCAAGGCCCCGTTCGCGCCGGAACGCAAGCTGCACGCGGCGATCAAGGCCAGGGCGATGGAAAACGGGCTGATGGTCTACCCGATGGGCGGGACGATCGACGGGCAGTCCGGCGACCACGTGCTGCTGGCGCCGCCCTTCATCGCGACGGCGGCGGACCTGTCGGAGATCGTGTCGCGGCTGGCGGATGCGGTGGAGGCGGCGCTGAAGCAGTAGGGTGGGCGGCTCCACCCTGCAATACGATGCACCGGTAATGCAAACGCCGCCCACGCGTTCAGATCGCCTTCGAACCGCCGAAACGGCTATTCTCCTGCCGGCTGAACGCGTGGGCGGCATTGACGGTACTGCCAGTCATATTGTCGGGTGGAGCCGCCCACCCTACGGTATTGGTGCCGTCTTACGCCAGCACCTTGCGAATCCACTTCGAGATGTCCTGCACCTCTTCCAGGCACAGCGAGTGCTGCATGGTGTACTCGTGCCATTCGACCTGGTAACCCAGCGACACCAGCGCCTCTTTCGAGTCGCGTGCGCGCGCGAACGGCACCACGTTGTCGTGGGTGCCGTGGGCCATGAAGATCGGGGTGGCCAGGCTCTCTTCGGTGCGCTCCGCGGCCACCGACGCGGCCAGCGGCAGGTAGCCCGACAGGCACAGCATGCCCGCCAGCTTTTCCGGGTGGCGCATGCCGGTCTGCAGCGTCATCGCGCAGCCCTGCGAGAAGCCGGCCAGGATGATGCGCGAGGCCGGGATGCCGCGCGACTTCTCGCGCGCGATCAGGGCTTCGACGTCGCGCTGCGAGGCGCGCAGGCCGCCTTCGTCCTCACGGCGGGTCAGCTCGGCGCCGGTGATGTCGTACCAGGCGCGCATCACGTAGCCGCCGTTGATCGTCACCGGCATCGTCTTGGCATGCGGGAACACGAAGCGGATGCCCGGCAGGCCGGAGAGGTCCAGTTCGTTGACCAGCGGGACGAAGTCGTTGCCGTCGGCGCCCAGGCCGTGCAGCCAGATCACCGCCACTTGCGGGTTCGGCGCGGTTTCGATCTCGATGTTTTGCAGCAGTTCCATGGGATTCCTTTGCTTGCGCTCAGGCGGCGGGAGGCCGCAGCGCGGATTTCGGGCGGAAGGTCTTGCTGACGCGCGGATCGGTTTCCATGTAGGGGCCGCCGATCAGGTCGATGCAGTAGGGGACCGCCGCGAAGATGCCGCCGACAAGCACATTGCCGGCATCGTCCTTCAGGCCTTCCAGCGTTTCCTTGATCGACTTGGGCTGGCCCGGCAGGTTCATGATCAGGGCCGCGTGGTCGGGCGTCTCGCGGATCACCGCGGTCTGGCGCGACAGGATCGCGGTCGGCACGAAGCGCAGGCTGATCTGGCGCATCTGCTCGCCGAAGCCCGGCATCTCCTTGGTGGCCACGGCCAGTGTCGCCTCGGGCGTCACGTCGCGCCGCGCCGGGCCGGTGCCGCCGGTGGTCAGGACCAGGTGGCAGCGCGCCTGGTCGACCAGTTCGGCCAGGGTGCGTTCGATGCCGGCGCGTTCGTCCGGGATCAATCGGGTTTCGATCCGGTATGGCGTGGTGATCGCCTGCGCCAGCCAGTCGGACAGGGCCGGGATGCCCTTGTCTTCGTAGACGCCGCCGCTGGCGCGGTCCGAGACCGACACCAGGCCGATCACCAGAGTTTGATCACTCGTCGTCGGACTCGTCATCGCCCGTTTCCTCGTCGTCGGCGTCGGCCTGCTTCGACTTCTTGCCCAGGTCCTTCAGGATCTGGAAGATCTCGCGGTAGGCCTTGGGCGGCTTGTTCTCCGCCTGTTCCTTGCGCGCGTTGCGGATCAGGGTGCGCAGGTGCTGCGCGTCGAGCTCCGGATTCTCTTCCAGCAGCTGGGTCAGGGCCTTGTCGTCGGCCAGCAGCTTTTCGCGGCGGCGCTCGAGGGCGTGCAGCGCGGCGGTCTCGGCTTTCGAGGCGCCTTTCCAGCTGTCGATGGTGCGCTGGATGACGGCGACTTCTTCCTCGTCCAGCGTGCGCATCTTCTTGCCCACGAACTGCAGGGCGCGGCGGCGGCCCTCGTGGTTGCTGATGGTCTGGCAGGTAAGGATGGCTTCCTTGACGTCTTCCGGCATCTCGACGCGCTTGACGCGGTCGCGCGGCGCCTCGACGAGCTGTTCGCCGAGCTTCTGCAGCTCGTTCGAATGGCGCTTGGCTTCGGACTTGGACGGGCGTTCGTACTCCTGGTCGAATTCGTTGGACTGGAAGCCGACGGAGCCGCGGTTTGGATTAGGCATGATGGTGATTGATCCGATTGGCACTGGGCCGATCAGTGAAAACTGTAAACGGCTGCTATGATAACTGTTTTAGGGCGAGCTACGAAAAACACGATATGAACGACTCCGCGATCACCTCTGCGTTTACCCATACCCAGGACCAGCTGAAACAGCTCGCCCGCGACGTACTGGCCTTCGCGAAGGAGCAGGGCGCCACCGATGCCTCGGTCGAGATCAGCGAAGGCAGCGGCCTGTCGGTTTCCGTGCGTAAAGGCAAGATCGAGACCATCGAGCAGAACAAGGACAAGGGCATCGGCGTCACCGTGTATTACGGCCAGCGGCGCGGCAATGCCAATACCTCCGACTTCTCCACCAAGTCCCTGAAGGACACCGTGGAAGCGGCCTGGAACATCGCCCGCTTCACCGCCGAAGACGACTGCGCCGGCCTGCCCGACGCCGAGCTGCTGGAAACGAAGCCGCGCGACCTGCGCCTGTTCTACCCCTGGCAGATCAGCACCGAGGAAGCCGTCGAACTGGCCCAGCGCTGCGAGAACGCGGCCTTCGGCGTCGACCCGCGCATCACCAACAGCGAAGGCGCCAGCGTCTACGTGCAGCAGTCGCATTTCGTCGGCGCCAATTCGCGCGGCTTCATCGGCGGCTACCCGTTCTCGCGCCACACGATTTCGGTCGCCCCCATCGCCGGCAAGGGCAACCGGATGCAGCGCGATGACTGGTACACCTCGGCGCGCGACCCCAGGAAACTGGCCAAGCCCGAAGCGGTCGGCCGCTACGCCGCCGAACGCGCACTGGCGCGCCTGAACGCCCGCAAGCTCGACACCCGCACCTGCCCGGTGCTGTTCGAGGCGCCGCTGGCCGCCGGCCTGCTCGGCGCCTTCGTGCAAGCCGTCTCGGGCGGCGCGCTGTACCGCAAGTCGAGCTTCCTGCTCGACACGCTGGGCAAGCAGATCTTCCCGGACCACATCAACATCGTCGAAGACCCGCACCTGGTCGGCGCGGTCGGCTCCGCCCCGTTCGACGAGGAAGGGGTACGCACCGTGCGCCGCAAGGTGGTCGACAATGGCGTTCTGCAGGGTTATTTCCTGTCGTCGTACTCGGCGCGCAAGCTGGGCATGCAGACCACCGGCAACGCCGGCGGCTCGCACAACCTCGACATCGTCTCGACGCAGACGAAACGCGCCGACGACTTCGAAGGCATGCTGCGCAAGATGGGCACCGGCCTGCTGGTCACCGAGCTGATGGGCCAGGGCGTCAACTACGTCACCGGCGACTATTCGCGCGGCGCCTCCGGCTACTGGGTCGAGAACGGCGTGATCCAGTACCCGGTGGAAGAGATCACCATCGCCGGCAATATGCGCGAGATGTTCACGCAAATCGTGGCAATCGGCAACGATGTCCTTACCCGTGGCAATAAATCGACCGGCTCGATCCTGATCGAGAAGATGGTCGTTGCCGGTTCCTGAGGAGAGAGCATGAGCAAGTTCGTTCGCATCGACAAAGAAAACAGCCAGAAGAGCGTCCTGCTCAACCTCGACCTCGTGGCCACCGTCGAGCTGTCCCAGCCTTCCGACCTGCTCAGCTCGGGCAACGAGGCGCGCAAGGCCTACGCCACCTTCCTGGCGCCGGACAAGACCACCATCGCCACCCTGCATTTCGATTCGCTCGAGGATGCCGGCAACTGGGTCGGCAAGCACCTGGGCGTCGAACTGTAGTTACCCCACAATGAATAACGCCCCGGAAACCGATCCGGGGCGCTTGCCGACTGTGCGAGCTTGCCGGACTTAGCCGGCCCGCTCGATGCGGCTCAGCCGCTGCCCATAGATGCCCCAGGCGACCGGCTCGCCATCCACCGTGGCCTTCAGGGCCCAGCCGGTGCCGATCTTCTCGACCGTCACCTCGGTTTCCAGCTCCTTGGCCACCTTCTCGGCCCAGGTCTGGGCCGCGCCGCGGCCCTTGAACAGCTCCTGGCCTTCATACACGACGCTGGCGTCGAACACGGAAGCGGAAAAGACGCTCATGGCCTGCTCCTACTTCGCGCCCAGCGCGCGCACCGCGTTCAGCACCGGCTGCAGCACCGCGCCGCCCAGGCGCGCGCTGCGGGCGCCGTCCCAGCCCACTTGCGGGTCCGGGTCGTTGGCGTTGTCCTTGAACGGCAGTTCCAGCGTCAGCGACAGGCAGCCGAAGGCGTGGGTGATGTGCGAGGAGCCCATGGTGAGCGTCTCGTCGGTGAACGGGGTCTTGCCGTAGCCGTGCACGTCCTGGAAGTCCGGGCTGGCGATCTTGAAGTCGTCGATGAAGCGCTGCTGCTGCGCGGCCTGGGCCTCGGTCCAGGTCGGGAGCGATTCGCTGCCGGCCACGAACACGTAGGGCAGGCCCTCGTCGCCGTGCACGTCCAGGCACAGGTCGACGCCGGTTTCATGCATCTTCTGCAGCACCAGGAAGACTTCCGGGCTGCGTTCCATGCTCGGGTTCATCCACTCGCGGTTCAGGTTGGCGCCGGCCGCGTTGGTGCGCAGGTTGCCGCGCACCGAGCCGTCGGGGTTCATGTTCGGCACCACGTAGAACACCGATTCCTTCAACAGCTGGCGCCCGAACGGGTGCGCCGGGTCGAGCAGGGCGTCGAGCATGCCTTCGACGAACCACTCGGCCATGGTCTCGCCCGGGTGCTGGCGTGCGATCACCCAGACCTTTTTCTTTTCGGGTTCCGGTTCGCCGATGACCAGCATGTTCAGGTCGCGGCCGTCGACGGTGGAGCCGAGGTCGAGCATGCGCACGTGCTCGGACATCTGGGCGCGGTCGAGCAGCTCCAGGTGGCGTTCCCACGAATAGGGCTCGAAGTAGGCGTAGTAGACGCTGTCCATGCCCGGGGTGTGCTCGATGCTCATCACCTGGCCGTCGTACGAGGTCGGCACGCGGAACCAGTTCACGCGGTCGTAGCTCGCCATCGCCTGGTAGCCTTCCCAGCCGGCCGGATAGGCGGCCTGGCCGGCGTTCAGGAAGCGGATCGTGCAGGCCTGGCCTTGCGCGCCCTGCAGGCGGAAGTAGAACCACTGGATGATATCGGCGTGCGAGTCCTTGCGGATGTTCAGGTCGATGGCGTTGGCGCTGGTGGCGTTCACGACCTCGATGGCGCCAGCGTCGAACTGGCTGCTGATCTTGATAGACATGGTGTGTCCCGATTATGGGTGTTGGGTAAAAACGTTCATGATACCGTAAGGCTCAGGCCAGGCCGCCGAACCGGTCATGGAAATGGCCGTCGGCCGGCGGCGTCAATTCGTCTTCCTTGCGCAGCATCGCCATGATGTGTTCCTCGGCCCGGGCCCAGGTCAGGCGGTAGATGCGGCGCGCCAGTTCGTAGGCGTCCGAGCCCGGCCACGGGTCGGGCAGCAGCCCGACCGGCAGCATCGGATCGTGCAGCTGCACCCGGCGGTAGGCGTGGATCAGCAGGCTGCGGATGGCAAAGGCGTCCTGGGCGTCGACGTCGGGCTTGTCTTCCAGCAGCGCCGCCACCGGCGCGAAGCCGGCGATGAACTGGCGGTAGGCGGCGGCCACGCTGGACAGGTCCCAGGCATCGCCCACCAGTTCGGGCAGCGGGCGCGAACCCACCCCGGGCAGCTCGGCGGCATCGCACACGAAGACCTTGTCCGCGCCGCCGGCGCGCGCCAGCAGTTCGCGCAGGGTGTCGCGGTCGGGCGCCGGATGGGCCATCACGCCGGTGGCCAGCATCGCGAAGCCTTCCCATTCCATTTCCTTGCGCAGCAGCGCGCGCAGTTCGCCGTCGATGCTGCTAGTGGGCGCCAGCACGAAGGTCCAGCGGCCGTCCCAGTGCAGGGCCGGCGGCGAATAGATGCGGCGGTTGGCGCGCTCGAAGCGCGGCACGGTCCTGGGCTCCAGCGCGTAGCGGCTGCGCCGGCCCTCGCGGCTGGCGACCAGCCAGCCTTCCTGCACCAAGCGGAACACGCTGGTGCGCACCAGCCGGTCGGACACGCCGAGCGGGCCCAGCAGCTCAATCATGCTGCCCAGCCAGAAGGCGCCGCCGTGCGGGGCGATGGCGTCGCCGCACACGGTCATCACCAGCGATTTATGGCGTGGCGGGTCGGTGCTGAGGAAGTGGTCGATCCACTCGCCGCTGGTAAGTCTTGGCATGTTGGTAATGGTAGCAGACTGGCGCAATATGATTCAAAATTTTGGTGTACATCCGATTTTTTGTATCGTATTATGGTTTGAAGAAGTTCGCAACGGAGACCAGCATGTACGCACAAATGGTGGAGACCGGACTCACGAAAGTCAGGTCCGAAGAAGACATGGGCCTTGATGAAGCGGCGTTCCAGGCCCGCATCGACGCCGGCATCAAGATCGAGCCGAAGGACTGGATGCCCGAGGCCTACCGCAAGACCCTGATCCGCCAGATCTCGCAGCACGCGCACAGCGAGATCGTCGGTCAGTTGCCGGAGGGTAACTGGGTCACGCGCGCCCCCACGCTGCAGCGCAAGTCGGTGCTGCTGGCCAAGATCCAGGACGAGGCCGGCCATGGCCTCTACCTGTACAGTGCCGCCGAAACGCTGGGCGTGTCGCGCGACGAGCTGCTGCAGGCCCTGCACGCGGGCAAGGCGAAATACTCGAGCATCTTCAACTACCCGACCCTGAGCTGGGCCGACATGGGCGCCATCGGCTGGCTGGTGGACGGCTCGGCCATCATCAACCAGATCCCGCTGTGCCGCTGCTCCTACGGGCCGTATGCGCGCGCCATGATCCGCGTCTGCAAGGAAGAGTCCTTCCACGCGCGCCAGGGCTACGACATCATGATGGCGCTGTGCCGCGGCACGCCCGAGCAGAAGGCGATGGCCCAGGAGGCGCTGAACCGCTGGTGGTGGCCTTCGCTGATGATGTTCGGCCCCTCGGACGCCGAGTCGGTCAACAGCGCGCAGTCGACCGCCTGGCGCATCAAGCTGTTCTCGAACGACGAGCTGCGCCAGCGCATGGTCGACCAGACCGTGCCGCAGGCCGAATACCTGGGCCTGACCATTCCCGACCCCGACCTGGCATGGAACGAGGAACGCGGCCACTACGATTTCGGCGAGATCGACTGGAGCGAGTTCCACAACGTCCTGAAGGGCAACGGCCCCTGCAACCGCGAGCGCCTGCGCACCCGTGTGAAGGCCTATGAAGACGGCGAATGGTTCCGCGACGCGCTGGTCGCCCACGCCGAGAAAAAAGCCGCCGCCAAGGCCGCCGCATAATCGCCTTTCGTAGGGTGGGCGGGGTAATTTCGGCCAATGGCCGGAATTACAAACGCCCCCGCGTTCAACCAGCTTACGCATGACCGCACAAGAATTACGGAGATACAAGATGAGCAAAGAATGGCCGCTGTGGGAAGTCTTCATCCGCAGCCAGCACGGCCTGGCCCACAAGCACGTGGGCAGCCTGCACGCACCTGACGCCGAGATGGCGATCAACAACGCGCGCGACGTCTACACCCGCCGCAACGAAGGCGTCAGCATCTGGGTCGTGCGCGCCCAGGACATCGTGGCCAGCAGCCCGAACGACAAGGAAGCCCTGTTCGAGCCGGCCAACAGCAAGGTCTACCGCCACCCGACCTTCTTCCTGATGCCGGAAGAAGTCAAGAACCTGTGAGTGCGCAGTTGGAGGCGAACACTGTGGATGCAAAGATCGAGTACCTGCTGCGCCAGGGCGACAACGCGCTGATCCTGTCGCAGCAGCTGTGCCAGCTGTGCGGCAAGGGCCCGGCGCTGGAAGAAGACATGGCGCTGTCGAACGTGGCGCTCGACCTGCTGGGCCAGACCCGCATGTGGCTGAGCTATGCCGGCGAACTCGAAGGCAAGGGCCGCGACGAAGACCGCCTGGCCTTCCTGCGCGACGCGCACGACTACCGCAACTGCCTGCTGGTGGAGCAACCGAACGGCAGCTACGCCGAGGTCATGATGCGCCAGTTCCTGTTCGATACCTGGCACTACTTCCTGGTGGACGGGCTGACCCGCTCCAGCGATGCGCGCATCGCCGAGATCGCGCAGAAGTCGATCAAGGAAGTCACCTACCACCTGCGCCGCTCCGGCGACCTGGTGGTGCGCCTGGGCGACGGCACCGAGCTCAGCCACGCCAAGATGCAGGCCGCGCTGGACGAGCTGTGGATGTACAGCGGCGAGATGTTCCTCTACGACGCCGTGGACGATGCGATGGTGGAGCAGGGCGTGGCCCCGGCGGTCGATTCGCTGCGCCGGCACTGCCTCGACCACATGGCCGAGGTGTTCGCGGAAGCCACGCTGGCCATGCCTTCTCCCGACGCATACATGCAGCGCGGCGGCAAGCAGGGCCGGCACACCGAGCGCCTGGGCTACATCCTGGCCGAGATGCAGTTCCTGCAGCGCGCCTATCCGGGAGCGCAGTGGTAATGAACGCAGTCGGCATCACCCCCGAGCAGGTCTGGCGCTGGCTCGGCGACGTCGCCGATCCGGAGATCCCGGTCATCTCGGTGGTGGACCTCGGCATCGTGCGCGAGGTCGCCTTCGACGGCGACGCTTGCGTGGTGACGATTACGCCCACCTACTCCGGCTGCCCGGCGATGCAGGTGATCGCCGACGCCGTGAAAGAGGCCCTGCAGGCGCACGGCCTGGAGCAGGTGCGCATCGTCAGCCGCCTGGCGCCGGCCTGGACCACCGACTGGATGAGCGAAGCCGGCAAGGCCGCCCTCAAGGGCTACGGCATCGCGCCCCCGGTGCAGCAGGCGATCGACATCAGCGGCCTGCATGCCGGCATCCGCCGCCGCGCCGCGCCCGAGGTGGCCTGCCCGCACTGCGGCTCGCCGCACACCCAGCTGACCAGCGAGTTCGGCTCGACGCCGTGCAAGGCCCTGTACAAGTGCCTCGACTGCCGCGAGCCATTCGATTACTTCAAGTGCCACTGAGAGCACAACGAGACCGATGAGCAAATTCTATCCATTGACCGTGGCCAAGGTGAAGCACGAGACCCGCGACGCCATCGCCGTCACCTTCGACGTCCCGGCCGAGCTGAAAAACCAGTTCGCCTACCAGCAGGGCCAGCACCTGACCCTGCGCGCGATGATCGACGGCGAGGACGTGCGCCGTTCCTATTCGATCTGCTCGGCGGTGCAGGACGACACCCTGCGCGTGGCCATCAAGCGGGTCGCCGGCGGCCAGTTCTCGAGCTGGGCCAACGAGCACCTGCAGCCGGGCGCCACCCTGGAAGTGATGCCGCCGATGGGCCACTTCAACGTGCCGCTCGATCCGCAGAGCGAGCGCCACTACCTGGCCTTCGCGGCCGGCAGCGGCATCACGCCGATCCTGTCGATCGTGAAGACCACCCTGCAGGCCGAGCCGAAGAGCCGCTTCACCATCGTGTACGGCAACCGCGCCTCGTCGAGCGTGATCTTCCGCGACGAGCTGACCGACCTCAAGGACACCTACATGGACCGGCTCAAGCTGGTGTATGTGATGAGCCGCGAGCAGCAGGACATCGAATTGTTCAACGGCCGCATCACCGAAGAAAAGTGCGGCCTGTTCCTGCGCCACTGGATCGACATCCGGGACATCGACGTGGCCTTCATCTGCGGCCCCGAAGACATGATGCACGGCGTGTCGCGTTCGCTGCAGGCGGCCGGGCTGGCCAAGGAAAAGATACGCATCGAGCTGTTCGCCGCCAGCATTCCCAAGCACGAGCACAAGCCGCGCAAGGTCGAAGCAGGGCAGCAGCACCAGACCGAAGTCACCGTCATCATGGACGGCAACGCGGCCAGCTTCACGATGGACAAGGACAAGGAGTCCTTGCTGGACGCCGGCCTGCGCGCGGGCATCGACATGCGCTACTCCTGCAAGGGCGGCGTGTGCTCGACCTGCCGCTGCAAGGTGCTTGACGGGCAGGTGGAGATGGACGTGAACTACGCGCTGGAAGACTACGAAGTCGCGCGCGGCTTCGTGCTGAGCTGCCAGAGTTTTCCGATCACCGACAAGGTCGTGGTCGACTTCGACATCGCCGAATAGGCCTGCCAGCAGAGACACCGTCGTTCTCGCCATTGGCGAGCCCGGCTCCCGGCGCAGGCCGGGGTCCAATTGACATTCGTGGCATAGCAGCGAACCTGGGTCCCGGCCTGCGCCGGGACGACGACTCAACGGACAACAATAAGACTTGGAGACATCCATGAGCTACGAATCCATCCAGTTCAAGATCGACAACGGCATCGCCGTCCTCACCCTGAACCGCCCCGATCGCCTGAACAGCTTCACCCAGGCCATGCACCTCGAAGTGCGCGACGCCCTCGAACAACTCCAGGCCGACAAATCGGCACGGGTGCTGGTGCTGACCGGCGCCGGCCGCGGCTTCTGCGCCGGCCAGGACCTGCAGGACCGCGCCGTCGCGCCGGGCGCGCCCGGCGTCGACCTCGGCGAATCGGTCGAGAAGTTCTACGCCCCCCTGGTGCTCACGCTGAAGTCGCTGCCGATGCCGGTCATCTGCGCCGTCAACGGCGTGGCGGCCGGCGCCGGCGCCAACCTGGCCCTGGCCTGCGACATCGTGCTGGCCGCGAAATCGGCCAGCTTCATCGAAGCCTTCTGCAAGCTGGGCCTGATCCCCGACACCGGCGGCACCTGGCACCTGCCGCGCCTGATCGGCCCGGCGCGCGCCACGGGCCTGGCCATGCTGGGCGAGAAGCTCAGCGCCGAAAAGGCCGAGCAGTGGGGCCTGATCTGGGCCTGCGTGCCCGACGAAGCCCTGATGGACCAGGCCATGGCCATGGCCGAGCACTTCGCCAGCGCGCCGACCAAGGGCCTGGCCTTCACCAAGCAAGCCTTGCAAGCCAGCTGGGCCAACACCCTGCCGGAGCAGCTGAAGCTGGAGGGCGAGATGATGCGCGAGCTGGGCTACAGCCACGACTACCGCGAAGGCGTCGCCGCCTTCATCGCCAAGCGCCCGGCGCACTTCAAGGGAGAATAAGACATGCAGGCACTCCCCAACAACAGCATCGTCGCCGTGGTCGGCAGCGGCGCCATGGGTTCCGGCATTGCGCAGGTGGCCGCCGGCGCGGGCCACCAGGTGCTGCTGTTCGACACCCGCGACGGCGCCGCCGACAAGGCCATCGCCGACATCGGCAAGACCTACGCCAGGCTGGTCGAGAAGGGCCGCATGGACAGCGTGGCAGCCGAGCAGGCGCAGGCCCGCCTCCAGCGCATCGGCACCCTGCAGGAGGCCGCCGGCGCCGCGCTGGTGGTCGAGGCCATCGTCGAGAACCTGGACGCCAAGCGCGCCCTGTTCCGCGAGCTGGAAGGCATCGTGGCGGACGACTGCATCCTGGCCACCAACACCTCGTCGATCTCGGTCACCGCGATCGCCGCGCCGCTGCGCCGTCCGGAGCGCCTGGTCGGCATGCACTTCTTCAATCCGGTGCCCCTGATGGCGCTGGTGGAGGTCATCAGCGGCATCGCCACCGACCCGGGCGTGGCCGACACGGTCTACGCCACCGCCGAAGCCTGGGGCAAGAGCCCGGTGCAGGCGAAGTCGACGCCCGGCTTCATCGTCAACCGCGTGGCCCGCCCGTACTACGCCGAGGCGCTGCGCCTGCTGCTGGAACAGGCCGGCGAACCCGCGACCATCGACGCCGTGCTGCGCGACTGCGGCGGTTTCCGCATGGGCCCCTTCGAGCTGATGGACCTGATCGGCCACGACGTCAACTTCTCGGTGACGAATTCGGTCTACAACGCCTACTTCGGCGACCCGCGCTTCACGCCCTCGATCCTGCAGCAGGAACTGGTCAACGCCGGCTTCCTGGGCCGCAAGACCGGGCGCGGTTTCTACCGCTATGGCGACGGCGCCGACAAGCCCGCCGTGCAGACCGAGGCGCCGCAGGCGCGGCCCGCAGCGGTGTCGATCGTCGGCGGCGATGCGAGCGCGATCGCGCCGCTGGCCGCGCGCCTCGCCGCCGCCGGCTACGGACTGCCGCACGAAGAGACCCTCGACAGCACGCCCGGCTTCGTGTGCCAGGGCGCCGCCGTGTACCTTACCGACGGCCGCAGCGCCACCGAGCGCGCCGCCGAGAGCTGGCACGACGACACCGTCGTCTACGACCTGCTGCTGGACCCGGCCGGCGCCACCCGTATCGCGCTGGCCCGGGCCGACCAGTGCAGCGTCGAAGCCTATAACGCCGTGGTCGGCATGTTCCAGGCCGCCGGCTTTGCCGTCACGCGCCTGGACGACGTGCCCGGCATGGCCGTGATGCGTACCGTCGCCATGCTGGCCAACGAAGCGGCCGACGCCGTCAACCAGGGCGTGTGCAGCGCCGCTGCCGTCGACATCGCGATGCAAAAAGGCGTGAACTATCCGCGCGGGCCGCTGGCCTGGGCCGACAGCATCGGCCTGCAGCACATCGGCGCCGTGCTGGCCAACCTTGCCACCACCTACGGCGAAGACCGCTATCGCGTCTCGCCGCTGCTGCGCCGCAAGCTGGCGGCCAACCAGCACGGAGCAAGCTTCCATGCATAGCGAACGGCACGGCGAACTGCAGGCCCTGGCCGAACTGGCCGGCAAGACCATGTACGAGCGCGATCCGGCCAGCCAGGCGCTGGGCATGACGCTCGACGCGATCCGCCCGGGTTACGCGCGCATGTCGATGCGCGTGCGCCCCGACATGCTCAACGGGCACGCCACCTGCCACGGCGGCTACATCTTCATGCTGGCCGACAGCGCCTTCGCCTTCGCCTGCAACTCGCACAATGTCAATACCGTGGGCGCCGGCTGCACGATCGACTACCTGGCGCCCGGCCGCGAGGGCGACGTGCTGGTGGCCGAAGCCGTGGAACAGGCCCTGCAGGGCAAGACCGGCGTGTACGACATCAAGGTGAGCAACCAGGAAGGGCGCACGATAGCGCTGTTCCGGGGCAAGTCGCACCGGGTCAGCGGCATGGTCGCAGAGGTTCAGGTTTAAGCTTTCTTGCAAGACGACTAGGAGGTCGAGATGGTACAACGCGCATTTTCTTCCACCCCGGCCCCCGGCGAACTGGAACCGATCGAACGCGCCAGCCGCGACGAGCTGCAGGCCCTGCAGCTCGAGCGCCTGAAGTGGTCGCTCCACCACGCCTACGAGAACGTGCCGCACTACCGCGCCGCGTTCGACGCCGCCGGCGTGCATCCCGCAGACCTGAAGTCGCTGGCCGACCTGGCGAAGTTCCCCTTCACCGACAAGAAGACCCTGCGCGACAACTACCCCTTCGGCCTGTTCGCCGTGCCGCGCGAGCAGGTGGTGCGCATCCACGCCTCGAGCGGCACCACCGGCAAGGCCACCGTGGTCGGCTACACCCAGAAGGACATCGACACCTGGGCCGGCGTGGTGGCGCGCTCGATCCGCGCCGCCGGCGGCCGTGCCGGCGACATGGTGCACATCTCCTACGGCTACGGCCTGTTCACGGGCGGCCTGGGCGCGCACTACGGCGCCGAACGGCTCGGCTGCACCGTGATCCCGATGTCGGGCGGCCAGACCGAGAAGCAGGTGCAGCTGATCCAGGACTTCAAGCCCTCGATCATCATGGTCACGCCCTCGTACATGCTGAACATCGTCGAGGAATTCGCGCGCCAGGGCATCGATCCGGCCACCTCCTCGCTGAAGGTCGGCATTTTCGGGGCCGAACCCTGGACCGACGCCATGCGCCGCGAGATCGAAGCGCGCGCCGGCATCGACGCGGTCGACATCTACGGCCTGTCGGAAGTGATGGGCCCGGGCGTGGCCAGCGAGTGCATCGAGAGCAAGGACGGCCCGGTGATCTGGGAAGACCATTTCTACCCCGAGATCATCGACCCAGACACCGGCGAGGTGCTGCCGGACGGCGCGGAGGGCGAGCTGGTGTTCACGTCACTTTCCAAGGAAGCGCTGCCGATCATCCGCTACCGCACGCGCGACCTGACGCGCCTGCTGCCGCCGACCGCGCGCTCGATGCGCCGCATGGGCCGCATCACCGGCCGCTCGGACGACATGCTGATCATCCGCGGCGTGAACGTGTTCCCGAGCCAGATCGAAGAGATCATCCTCAAGATGCCGGCGCTGGCGCCGCAATACCAGCTGGTGGTGGCGCGCGACGGCCATCTCGACACCCTGGAGGTGCTGGGCGAACTGCGCGACGGCGCGCTGTCGTCCGGCGACGTCGAGCTGCTCTGCCGCGAACTCCAGCACCGCATCAAGACCCATGTGGGCGTGACCACGCGCGTGACCCTCAATCCGCCGGGCGGAATCGAGCGCACGCTGACCGGCAAGGCCCGGCGCGTGGTCGACAAGCGCCCGAAGAACTGAAGAAAATCCAAGAACACCGAGGAGACACCATGACCCACGCATTCATCTGCGACGCCATCCGCACCCCCTTCGGCCGCTACGGCGGCTCGCTGTCGAGCGTGCGCGCCGACGACCTGGGCGCGCTGCCCATCGCCGCCCTCATCGCACGCAACAAGGACGTCGACTGGGAGGCGGTGGATGACCTGTTCTATGGCTGCGCCAACCAGGCCGGCGAAGACAACCGCAACGTGGGCCGCATGGCCGCGCTGCTGGCCGGGCTGCCCCCGGTGGTGTCGGCCAACACCATCAACCGCCTGTGCGGTTCCGGCATGGACGCGGTCGGCACCGCCGCCCGCGCGATCCGCGCCGGCGAAGCGAAGCTGATCATCGCCGGCGGCGTCGAGAGCATGACCCGTGCGCCTTTCGTGATGGGCAAGGCCGACAGCGCTTTCTCGCGCGCGGCCAGGATCGAAGACACCACCCTCGGCTGGCGCTTCGTCAATCCGCTCATGAAAGCGAAGTACGGCATCGACTCGATGCCCGAGACCGCCGAGAACGTGGCGCTCGAATTCAACATCAACCGTGTGGACCAGGATGCGTTTGCGCTGCGCAGCCAGCAGCGCTGGGCGCGCGCCCATGCCGAGGGCGTCTTCAGGGACGAGATCGTGCCGGTCACGATCCATGGAAAGAAAGGCGAGTCGCGCGTGTTCGACACCGACGAGCAGCCGCGCGAGACCAGCATGGAAGCGCTGGCCAAGCTGAAGGGCGTGGTCATGCCCGACGGGACGGTCAGCGCCGGCAACGCCTCGAGCCTGAATGACGGCGCCTGCGCGCTGCTGCTGGCCGCGGAAACCACCGCCGCACGCCATGGCCTGACGCCGCGCGCCCGCGTGGTCGGCATGGCCACCGCCGGCCTGGCGCCGCGCATCATGGGCTTCGGCCCGTCGCCGGCCGTCAAGAAGCTGCTGGCGCAAACCGGCCTGCGCCTCGACCAGATGGACGTCATCGAACTGAACGAAGCCTTCGCCGCCCAGGGCCTGGCCGTGATGCGCGACCTCGGCCTGGCCGACGACGCGGCCCACGTCAACCCGAACGGCGGCGCGATCGCGCTCGGCCACCCGCTGGGCGCCTCCGGCGCGCGCCTGGTGACCACCGCCGTGAACCAGCTGCACCGCACCAAGGGCCGCTACGCCCTGTGCACCATGTGCATCGGCGTCGGCCAGGGCATCGCGCTCATCGTCGAGCGGGTATGAGCATGGTCAAGGTGTACGAAATCGACGGCGTGCGGCCGGTGGTGCATCCCACCGCCTACGTGCACCCGAGCGCCGTGCTGATCGGCGACGTGATCGTCGGCCCGCGCTGCTACATCGGCCCGCTGGCCTCGATGCGCGGCGACTTCGGCCGCCTGATCCTGGAAGAGGGCGCCAACCTGCAGGACACCTGCGTGATGCACGGCTTCCCGGGCGAGGACACGGTGGTCGAGGTCGACGGCCACATCGGGCATGGCGCGGTGCTGCACGGCTGCCGCATCAAGCGCAACGCCATGGTCGGCATGAACGCGGTGGTGATGGACAAGGCGGTGGTGGGCGAAGAGTCGATCGTGGCCGCGATGAGCTTCGTGAAAGCCGGGATGATCATCCCGCCGCGCAGCATGGTGATGGGTACGCCCGCCAAGGTCATGCGCGCGCTGACCGATGAGGACGTGAGGTGGAAGAGCTTCGGGACGCGCCAGTACCACGAACTGAATGTGCGCGCGCTGCAGACGATGCGCGAGGTCGAGGCGTTCACCGAGGTCGAGCCGGATCGCAAGGCCATCGAATTCGCGCCAGACGGCATGCACAAACCGAAAACCTGAAGAGACAAGAACGGAGCCAAACAAATGGGCAACATCGCAACCCTGCAAAGCCTGATCGCCGGCCGCTGGCACGGCACTGAAGCGGCTACCCCGCTGCACAGCGCGCTGAACAACGAACTGATCTACCACACCCACGCCGAGAAAATCGACTTCGACGAGGCCGTGAACTACGGCCGCAAGACCGGCATCCCTTCCTTGATGTCGCTCGACTTCCAGCAGCGTGCCCAGCGCCTGAAGGCCCTGGCGCTGTACATGATGGAGCGCAAGGAAGAGCTGTACGAGATCTCGCACCTGACCGGCGCCACCCGCCCGGACAGCTGGGTCGACGTCGAAGGCGGCATCGGCACCCTGTTCGCCTATGCCAGCATGGGTTCGCGCGAACTGCCCTCGTCGAACGTGCTGCACGAAGGCCCGGCGATGGCCCTGGGCAAGCGCGGCGGCTTCGCCGGCACCCACATCCTGGTGCCGCGCGGCGGCCTGGCGGTGCACATCAACGCCTTCAACTTCCCGATCTGGGGCATGCTGGAAAAATTCGCGCCGAGCTTCCTGGCCGCGATGCCCTGCATCGTCAAGCCGGCCACCGCCACCAGCTACCTGACCCACGCCACCGTCAAGATGATGATGGAGTCAAGCCTGCTGCCGGAAGGCGCGCTGCAGCTGGTCATCGGCTCGACCGGCGACCTGCTGGACCGCCTGGGCGGCTTCGACGCCGTCACCTTCACCGGCTCGGCCGACACCGCGGCCAAGCTGAAGGCCAACCAGAACCTGATCCGCGAATCGGTCCCGTTCACCGCCGAAGCCGACTCGCTGAACGGCGCCATCCTGGCGCCGGACGTCAACCCGGACGATCCGGAATTCGACCTGTTCGTGAAGGAAGTGGCGCGCGAGATGACCGGCAAGGCCGGCCAGAAATGCACCGCGATCCGGCGCGTGATCGTGCCCGAGCAGCATGCCGAGGCCGTCGGCCAGCGCCTGCGCGAGCGCCTGGCCAAGATCACGGTCGGCAACCCGAAGGTCGAGGGCGTGCGCATGGGCGCGCTGGCCTCGATGGACCAGCACCGCGACGTGTCCGAGCGCGTCGAGATGCTGGCGCGCGGCAACGAAGTCCTGTTCAGCGCGCGCGACGGTTTCAATCCGGTGGGAGACGGTTGCGCCAACGGCGCCTTCTTCGCGCCGACCCTGCTGCTGTGCCGCAATGCGATGGTCAACGACGCCGTGCACGACATCGAAGCCTTCGGCCCGGTCAGCACGCTGATGACCTACCGCGACATCGACGAAGCCCTGGCGCTGGCCGCACGCGGCAAGGGCAGCCTGGTGACCACCCTGGTGACCCGGGACCCTCTGATCGCCGCCCATGCGGTGCCGGTGGCCGCCGCTTCGCACGGCCGCGTGCACATCCTCGAACGCGAATCGGCGGTGGATTCCACCGGCCACGGCTCGCCGCTCCCGCAGCTCAAGCACGGCGGCCCGGGCCGCGCCGGCGGCGGCGAAGAACTGGGCGGCATCCGCGCGGTGAAACACTTCCTGCAGCGCGCCGCGGTGCAGGGCTCGCCGACCATGCTCACGGCCGTCACCGGCGAATACGTGCGCGGCGGCGCCGTCAAGGAAACGGAAGTCCACCCGTTCCGCCGCTGGTTCGAAGACCTGGAAGTCGGCCACTCGCTGCTGACCCACCGCCGCACCGTGAGCGAAGCCGACATCGTCAACTTCGGCGGCGTCTCGGGCGACTACTTCTACATGCACTTCGACGAGATCGCGGCCAAGGACACCCAGTTCGGCAAGCGCATCGCCCACGGCTACTTCGTGCTGTCGGCGGCGGCGGGCCTGTTCGTGTCGCCGGCGCCGGGTCCGGTGCTGGCCAACTACGGCCTGGACAACCTGCGCTTCGTGGCCCCGGTGGCGATCGGCGACACCATCCGCGCACGGCTCACCTGCAAGCGCAAGGTCGACCGCAACCGTACCGACGAGCAGGGCCGCGGCCAGGGCGTGGTGGCGTGGGATGTCCAGGTAACGAATCAACACGACGAACTGGTGGCGAGTTACGATATCCTGACGCTGGTACAAAAACGCGGCTAGGACGGGCAAGGGCGCCGTCCAGCGCCTTTGCAGCTAACCGAGGAGACCTACCGCATGTCGAGACTGGACCTGAGCAGTATTCCCGTACTGAAAGGCACGGGCTATCCCGAACCTTTCGCCGAGCTGGTGGACGGACGCAGCAAGCAGGCCCTCGGCGACGCCGGCGGCCTGAGCCAGTTCGGCGTCAACCTGGTCGAGCTGCAGCCGGGCGCCGCCTCCTCGCAGCGCCACTGGCACTCGCACGAAGACGAGTTCGTGATGGTGGTGTCGGGCGAACTGGTGCTGGTCACCGACGAAGGCGAGACCATCATGCGCGCAGGCGACTGCGCGGCTTTTCCGGGCGGAAAGCCAAACGGGCACCACCTGCTCAACCGCAGCTGGGGTCCGGGCGTGTTCCTGTGCGTCGGTTCGCGCATCAAGGAAGATACGGCAAGCTATCCCGACATCGACCTGCACTATGACGGCGCCACCGATTCCTATTCGCACAAGGACGGCACACCCTATCCGCCGCGCGGCTGAATCAGTTCAGCTTTTTTGCATAGCGCGAGCGGATGTGCTGGCTGACGAAGGTCGATAATCCCCGGCCTTCGCGGGCCAGCTCCTGCATCTTGGCAATGTTTTCCGCCCCGGCGCTGCGCGCGGTGTACAGGTAGCGCTCGCCGCCCGTAAACTGGATCGTGATCGAGTCGGTGTCGCTGCCCTTGCCGTCGCTGCCTTTGCCTATCTCGTAGGCGACCACGCCGGATTCGCCGCTCGTATTGCGATAGCGGTGCATGTGCATCTCCAGTGGCTACGTCGATATCCCGCATGTGGGTGCCGATCGCCGCAACACAAGGCGGCCGTGCTCAGTGGCCGATCTTGCGCTGCACTTTCAGCAGTCCACTTTCCGTCCGTACGGCAATCAAGTCGGCATAGTCCGGCACCGGCGCCGAGCGCGTCTCGACCGGGTGCGCGTGGGTGGCGGTGACGACGATGCTGTCCATGCCCGCGCTTTCCGCCGCCGCCAGGCCGATCGTCGTGTCCTCGAACACCAGGCAATCCTGGGGCGCCACGCCCAGCTTCTGCGCGCCCAGCAGGAAAGGGTCGGGGTGCGGCTTGCCGCGCTTGACGTCGTCGGCCGATACCAGCAGCGGCGGCAGCGGCAGGCCGGCGGCGGCGATGCGCGCCGTCGCCAGTGCGCGCGAGGCCGAGGTGACGATGGCCCAGCGCTCGCTCGGCAGGCTGGCCAGGAAACGCCCCACGCCGGCGATCTCTTCGATGTCGGCCACGTCCTCGATCTCGGCCAGCGCAATGCCCATCGCCTCGGCCACCGGGTCGACGCCGGGCAGGCCGAGATTGCGGATGGTGTCTTCGGTGCGCTTGCCGTGGATGGTCGGCACGAAGCTGACCGGATCGAGCCCGTGCCGGATCGCCCAGGCCGTCCAGACCCGCTCGGCGGACTTGATCGAGGTGAGGATGGTGCCGTCCATGTCGAACAGGAAGGCGGCGTATTCGCGCGAGGGCAGGACGGAAGGATTGGTCGGTGTCACGGATGCGTTGTCGTTGTCGGAAAGGGCGTCCAGCATAGCGCAAAAGGCGCGGGCGCTTCGCCCCCCTTGACGCTGGGCGCCCGTGCTGCCAGACTGGCCCTTCCATTCACCGATCCGAGGAGACATCGCATGAACCAGCCTGATACCGCCCTCCGGTCGGCCGCCTGATCCGCTCGTCCATCCCGACGATGTCCTGAGCGCGCCAGCGCGCCCGACCTTCCATTCCCTGACCCTGCCGCGCCGCTGGTGCGGCGGCCTGCGCACGCCTGTGCGCCTCTGAATCGGAACAACACATCGTCATGATCGACATCGATTTCCCGACCCTGCAAGGGATCGGCTTCAAGCAGCATTTCGTCTCACAACTCGCGGCTGCGGCGCCGCATGGGCGCCTGGCGCGCGTCACTTCCGTCCAGCGTGACGCGCTCACGCTCGACGACGGCCGCGCGGCGTTCCCGGCCCGCAGCCCGCGTTTCGACGCGCGCGGCCAGCCCGTCGTCGGCGACTGGGTGGTGGCCACGCACAGCCTGGGCGACTGGTGGATCGGCGACACGCTCGATGCCTTCAGCCGCCTGTCGCGGCGCACCCCGTCGGGCAGCCAGGTGCTTGCCAGCAACGTCGACACCGCGCTGCTCCTGATGGGCCTGGACCAGGACTTCAATCCGCGCCGGATGGAGCGCTACATCGCGCTGGTGCGCGCCTGTGGCGTGGAACCGGTGATGGTCCTCACCAAGCCGGATACCGGTACCGAGGTGGAGAGCAGGATCGCACAGTTGCGCCGACGCATTCCGGATGAGCTGCCCCTGCTGCACCTGATTCCCGCGCAGCAGGGCGACACCGGCGTGCTGGCGCCGTGGCTGGGGGCAGGGCAGACCCTGGTGCTGCTCGGCTCATCCGGCGTGGGCAAATCCACGCTGACCAATGCCCTGAGCGGCAGCGCCCAGGCCACCGGCGGCACGCGCCACGGCGACGACCGCGGCCGTCACACGACCACGGCGCGCTCGCTGCACCGTTGTCCTGGCGGCGCCTGCATCATCGACACGCCTGGCCTGCGCGCCTGGCAGCCGGATACCGACGAGGACGGGCTGGCGCTGTCCTTCGAGGACATCGCGGCGCTGGCGCAGCAATGCCAGTTCCGCGACTGCCGCCATGCGAGCGAGCCGGGATGTGCGGTGCGGGATGTGGTGGATGCCGATCGCCTGCAGAATTACCGCAAGCTGCTGCGCGAGGTGCGCAGGGCCGAGCAGACGGCGCTGGAGCGGATTGCCGAGCGCGGGAAGTGGAAGGTCTTGATGAAGGCCGCGAAACAGCGCGGCCAGAACAAGCGGGGAGGATAGCGCTTTCCGTAGGGTGGGCGGCTTTGCCGCCCACGCGTCCAGATTCCGCATGAACAGATGTTGCGTCTGTTTTTGTGCTGGTTGAACGCGTGGGCAGGAAACCTGCCCACCCTACAACATCACGCTGCGAGCTGCTTGCGCACCCGCTCGATCGCCTTGCGCACCTGATCCGGCGCGGTGCCGCCCACGTGGTCGCGCGCCGCCACCGAGCCTTCCAGCGTCAGCACGGCAAACACGTCCTGCTCGATCAGCGGCGAGAACTCGCGCAGCTGCTCGAGCGACATCTCCGACAGGTCGCACCGGGCGACGTCGCAGGCGCGCACCGCATGCGCCACGGCTTCGTGCGCGTCGCGGAAAGGCAGGCCCTTCTTGACCAGGTAGTCGGCCAGGTCGGTGGCGGTGGCGTAGCCCTGCAGGGCCGCGGCGCGCATGTTCTCGGCCTTGACCGTGATGCCGCCCGCCATGTCGGCGAAGATGCGCAGGGTGTCGGTCACGGTGTCGATGGTGTCGAACAGCGGTTCCTTGTCTTCCTGGTTGTCCTTGTTGTAGGCCAGCGGCTGGCCTTTCATCAGGGTCAGCAGGCCGTTCAGGTGGCCGTACACGCGGCCGGTCTTGCCGCGCGCCAGTTCCGGCACGTCCGGGTTCTTCTTTTGCGGCATGATCGACGAGCCGGTGCAGAAGCGGTCGGCGATGTCGATGAAGCCGATGCGCGGGCTCATCCACATGACCAGTTCTTCAGAGAAACGCGAGACGTGCATCATGATCAGGGCGGCGGCGGCCGTGAATTCGATCGCGAAATCGCGGTCCGACACGGCGTCCAGCGAGTTGTGGCACACGTCCTCGAAGCCCAGGGTCTTGGCCACGCGCAGGCGGTCGATCGGGAAGGTGGTGCCGGCCAGCGCGGCCGCGCCCAGCGGCAGGCGGTTCACGCGGCGGCGCGCATCCTGCATGCGTTCGGCGTCGCGGCCGAACATCTCGACGTAGGCCAGCATGTGGTGTCCGAAGGTGATCGGCTGCGCCACCTGCAGGTGGGTAAAGCCCGGCATGATGGTGTCCGCATGGCGCTCGGCCAGGTCGAGCAGGGCGCCGCGCAGGCTGGCGAGCAGGGCGAGGATGTCGTCGATCGCCGCGCGCACATACAGGCGGATGTCGGTCGCCACCTGGTCGTTCCTGGAGCGTCCGGTATGCAAACGCTTGCCGGCGTCGCCCACCAGTTCGGTCAGGCGCTTCTCGATGTTCAGGTGTACGTCTTCCAGGTCGAGCAGCCATTCGAAGCTGCCGGCCTCGATCTCGCCCTTGATCTGGGCCATGCCGCGCTCGATCTCGGCGCGGTCCTGTTCGCTGATGATGCCCTGGGCCGCCAGCATCTCGGCGTGGGCCAGCGAGCCCTGGATGTCGAAGGGCGCCAGGCGCTTGTCGAAGAACACCGAGGCGGTGTAGCGCTTGACGAGGTCGGAGACGGGTTCGGTGAAGCGCGCAGACCAGGCTTCGGCTTTCTTGGAGAATTGATCGGTCATGGTGAAATCCAGATTGGGGATCGTACGATTATAAAGCCTCCGCCGCCACCCCATCCGTGGTGGATGACAAGCACTTCGAAATGCTCGATGATGTGAGCACTATTCATCAAATGACAACAAGATGGGGGACACATGAAGCGTTTGGCCCAACTCGGCCTGGTACTGGCCCTTGCCGCACCGGCGGCGCAGGCGCAGCAGGCAGCGCCTGCCACACCCACCGCAATCGCCGCACCGGCCGCACCGGCCGCGGCCGGCATGCCGGCGGCCCGCGCCGCCGACGTCGCCTCGATCGACGCCATCGTCGCCGCGCTGTACGAGGTGATCTCGGGTCCGGCCGGCGCACCGCGCGACTGGGACCGCATGCGCTCGCTGTTCGCCCCCGAAGGCCGCATGGGTGCGGTCGGCGCGCGCCCGGACGGCAGCTTCGTGTTCCGCGCGATGACGCCGGACGACTATATTTCGCGCAATACCAAGGCCTTCGCCACCATGGGTTTCTTCGAAACCGAGAAGGCGCGCACCACCGAGGCCTTCGGCCAGATTGCCCACGTGTTCAGCACCTACGAGGCGCGCCACGCCAAGGAAGATGCCACGCCTTTCATGCGCGGCATCAACAGCATCCAGCTCATCCACGACGGCAAGCGCTGGTACGTGCTGAGCCTGATCTGGCGCGCCGAGGATGCCAAGCTGGCGCTGCCGGAACGCTACCTGCGCAACGGTTGAGCCGCACGGGAATGCCGTCCAATTGAAACCTAAGCATCGCGGAAACGGCGCTAGAATTGATTTTTAAGCCAGATTCACCCCTTCCATGATTACCAACGATTCAAGCTTCCAGGTCAGCACCGACCAGTCGCGGCTGGACATCCCGATGATCTACCGCTTCCTGAGCGAGCAGTCCACCTGGGCGGTCGGCATTGCGCGGCCCACGGTCGAGCGCGCCATCGAGAACTCGCTGTGTTTCGGCGGCTACCTCGACGGGCGCCAGATCGCCTTCGCACGCGTGATCACCGACTTCGCCACCTTCGCCAACCTGGTGGACGTGTTCGTGGTGCCTGAATTCCGCAGACGCGGCTACGGCAAGCAGCTGATCGGGGTGGTGCTGCGCCACCCCAGCCTGCAAAAACTGCGCCGCTTCACGCTCTACACGAGCGACGCCCACGGCCTGTACGAACGCTTCGGTTTCACGGCGCCGCAGCAGCCGGGCACGGTGATGGAGCGTTACTTCCCGAACATTTATTTGTCCTGAGCAGACGCAACACGGCGACGGGCTTCTGGAATCAGGCTTACGATAGTCCCAATCGAGAGGGAGTCGTATGCTGCGCGTCGTCCACCTTTTCAAGCACGCCCTGTTTGCGCTGGCCTTGCTGGCCAGTCAGTCGCTGACGGCCGCCGAGCCGGCCCGGCCCAAGGGCTCGCTGGTCATCATCGGCGGTGCCTTGCGCGCCGATAACGCGGCGGTGTGGGAGCGCATGGTCCAGCTCGCAGGCGGCAAGGGCGCGCGCATCGCCGTGTTCGCCTCGGCCTCGGCCAGTCCCGAAAAGGCCGGCAAGTTCCTGGTCGAGCGCTTCAACCAGTACGGCGCCCGGGCCTTCTTCGTGCCGGTCGCGGTGCGCCTGTCCGGCATCGACTACCAGGCCGCCGCCGACGATCCGGCGCTGGCCGCCCAGGTGCGCGCCGCCGGCGGCGCCTTCTTTGCCGGCGGCGACCAGGGCCGCATCACGCGCGCCCTGCGGCGCCAGGACGGCAGCAATACCCGCATGCTCGACGCCCTGTGGGACATGTACCGGCGCGGCGGCATGCTGGCCGGCTCCAGCGCCGGCGCCGCCATCATGAGCAGCACCATGTTCGGCCATCCCAAGACCGTGCTGGCCACCCTCAAGCACGGCCTCGACGACGGCAAGGAGATCGCGCCCGGCCTCGGCTTCATCGGCGACGATGTCTTCATCGACCAGCACCTCCTGGTGCGCGGCCGCTTCGCGCGCATGGTGCCCGCCATGCTCAAGAAGGGTTACCGGCTCGGCCTGGGCATCGACGAGAACACGGCCCTGATCGTGGGACCGAGCCGCGACGTCGAGGTGGTCGGCTACCGCGGCGCGCTGCTGGTCGACCTGTCGCGCGCCGAACCGCACGACGGCCCGCAGGGCGGCCCGCTCAGCGTCGGCAACGTGCGCCTGAGCTACCTGGACAACGGCGACCGCTTCAACCTGGCCACCCAGACCTTCACGCCCTCGCCCGACAAGCGCGACAACCTGGTCGACCCGGCCCGGCCCTACTACCGCGAGCCGCTGTTCTCGGCCGACATCCTCGGCAACAGCACCGTGGTCGACCTGATGGCCAAGCTGATCGACAGCGACCAGCTCGACGCCATCGGACTCTCGCTCGACAGCCCGAACGGCGTGCAGCCCGACCTCGGCTTCGAGTTCAAGCTCACCCGCACGGCCGACAGCGTCGGCTACCTGTCCCCGCTTACCGAGCAGTACTCGGTGTACAACCTGCGGCTCGACATCCGGCCGATCGTGGTGCAGCGGCCCTTGTATCTATACAAGTAGCCGATCTCCCATCCAATTGTTCCCGATTTGCTCTGCTGCACCCTGTCGCCAGCACGCCGCGCGCTGGTGGCTGCGCTCATCCGGCAGGAATTGTGTCCTGGACCGCTTTAAAAACTAGATCGAATTGATGATTCTGTGATTATTGAATAGTTTCCTGGGGGGAAGCTTCTGTAATACTCCGTACATAACATGCGGCTGGTGCTGCCCGTGCGACGGCGTGTACCGAGCCCTAATAACCTCGGGGAAATCATGAAATCGACCAAAATCACAGCTTGTATCGTATTCGCCGTTGCCGCCCAAGCCCTTGCGCTGCCGGCGCTCGCCCAGGAATCCGCTTATGCCGATCTGGATGCCTGCACGCGCGGTGAGCAAATGAAGTTGACGGCAAAAGGCGCAGTGGCCGGTATGGTGGCCGGTTTTGCGGGCGCTATCCTTTCCGGGAAAAAGGAAAACACGAAGAAGGCGGCCCTGCTGGGCATGGCCGGTGGCGCGGCAGCCGGGTTCGCGACCGCTTACTACACCGCGATCGACACGTGCAAAAAGCAGAATCCGCAATGGATCACCGAAGCCAGCCTCGTGCGTGATCCGTCGAGGTCCCTCAAGCAGGTCAAGTCCGAGCACGGTTATCAGCCGCGCCGCGATGGCGTCATGGTCGCGTTGAAGGAGATCGAATCGACCGCCACGATCAAGGCGGGCGAGCCGCTGTCGATCAACACCTACTACGACGTGATGACGCCCGACGATGCCGAAGCGCTGGTGGCATTCGAGCGAAAGCTGTTCGTGACCGTGGACGGGCAGGAGGCCGAGGTGCCGTTCCCGCAGACTGGTCATTTCGAACGCAAGGTCGAGGCAGGCCGTTCGCGCGAACCCCTGGTGCTGCCGACCCTGGCCGATGCCAAGCCGGGCACGATCTACCGCGTCACGATGAGCGCGGCCGCGGGTGGAAAAGCCCCTGTCACCGTCTCGAAGTCCATCACCGTCATCTGATCACTGCGCATCGTGCCGACGGCGCTCCAGGCCGGCCGGCAGGGTGACCCACTTCCATGATTATTTCTACTTTCCTGCGCAGCGCCGCCATGGCGCTTGTCGTGTTGCTGTCCGGATGCGCGGCAAACCAGCTGCACGGTTACCAGAACACTTACCAGGGCTATGCGATTCCACAGCCGCTGCTGCAGTCGATCGAGGCCAAGTTCCGCCAGCATGGTCTGGCCGGAGCGCGCATCACGCGCGACCTGGTGGGCCGTGTCCAGCTGGCCGGCACCTATCGTAACGAGGACGAGGTCGATACTGCCTTCGTCATCGTGCAATCGATTGTCGGCCTGAAGTCGACCTCGCCTTTCTACCCGACCGAGATTCGTGAACGGCGCGCCGAGCGCGAGGCCCGCGCCGGCCTGAGTGCAGCCTTGAGCAGCGCCGTGAACAATGCGCCGCCCCGCCGCATCGCGCTGGTCATCGGCATCAACGAATTCCGCGATCCGAAGATTTCACCGGTACCGGGCGAAGACGATGCGATCGTCGCGGCCCGCGCCGCCAAGGGCGCCGGGTATGTCGTGACCTCGCTGCTGGGCAAGGCGGCCACCAAGGTGGCGATCGAGTCCACCCTGCACCGCATCGAAGAGGACTTGCGTCCCCAAGATAGTCTGTTTGTCTACATTTCTAGCCATGGTGCGGCGCCGCTCCCGACAAGCCGCGGCGGCGACCAGCGCCGGATGTCGATCGTCGCCTGGGACACCAGCGCCTCGCACGGCGTGGATGGCACGGACGGTCAGGTGCAGTTGCAGAAGACGTCGGTGTCGGACGCGCTGGTGCAACGCCTTGCCATGCGTCCAACGCGCAACACCCGTATTCTCATCGATACCTGCTACAGCGGCGACATGCTGCGCGGCTTCCCGGATCCGAGCGGCGGCTATATCCGCCGGGCCAACGGTGGGGCGGCCGAGCGCGCCGGTATCTCAATGGCAGCCTGGACTGGGCCCGAATACACGACCAAGGGCATCCGCTTCGTGAACGACAAGCCGGCGCCGCGTAACGGCGCGCGGCAGGCACAGGCAAGCGTGGAAGCCCCGCCGACCGATCGCGCGTACACGATCATCACCGCCACCAGCGCCGATGAGAAATCGCTGGCACCGGGCGGCGACAACGTGTTCAGCCTCAACGAGCGTGTCCTGAAAGGCTCGTTCTTCACGCAGGCATTCTTCGCCTTCCTTGAGCAACACCAGGGCCACGTCGAACCCGCGTTCGCCGCCGCGCGTGAGTTCACGAGCGCCAAGGCGCGCGAAGTCAGCCGCAATACTCTGACCCAGGTCCCGCTCCATTTCGCCACACAGACCGCAGACCGCAACGCGTTCTGACGCAGCCTTCCCAACCATAGGAACCGATATGAAACATGCCATCGCCGCTACCGTTATCCTGCTCCTGTCCGGCGCATCGAGCGCCCAGGAGGCCTATTCCGCCAAGTCGCTGTTCTTCGGTGAGGACGGCAAGGTCGTCGCAGCCTCGACCACGCAAAAGCCTACCGCCGAGACCAAGCCGGCGTTGGCATCCAAGCAAGCTACCAAGGTCAAGAAGACCCTTGCCACACACCAGATTGGCGCCAGCTATTTCATCAGGCTGAAGCAGGCCGACGGGACCACGCGGGACGTGCTCGCCAGCCGTACGTTCAAGAGCGGCGACCGTTTTCAGCTCGGCGTGAAGGTCAACCGTCCGTCGTACGTCTACGTCCTGAATCAGGATCCGGATGGCCAGCTGTCGCAGATTTTCCCGGTGGCCGGCCAGGACAACTACGTCAACGCCATGGGCACAGTGTTCCTGCCGTCGCGCGGCGCCTTCGAGTTCGATGCCAAGCCGGGCGCCGAGCATCTGCTGGTGTTCCTGTCGCCGACCCCGCTGCGCGGCGGCGTGGACGAACTGTTGGGGAAGGCCCAGCCCGACCTTGTCGCCGATGCCGGGGCGGCCGGTGGCGGCAGCTGTGCATCCCGCCTGGACCTGGCCGGCGCCCCGCGGGTGGCCGATGCAGGTGCGCCCGCCTATGCCGCGAAGGCGATCACGTTCAAGGACGAGGAAGCCTGCACGGCGCCCGCATTCGCCTCCAAGGCGATCACCTTTACCGACGATCCGATGCCGGGCGAGGGTGGCCAGGTCGCTTCTTACGTGGTCAAGAAGGCTAGTAACAAGACCGACAGCAAGTTGTTCCTCAAGATCAAGCTCGCGCACCAATAAGCAACCCCACCAGAACAGCGAAACAACATCATGTCTCATAATCATTTGATCATTGGCTTAGGTGGCAGCGGCGGAAAGATCATTCGCCAGATCCGCAAGACGATTGAACGTAACAAGGACGCGCATGAGCCAACCCGCTCGCCCGCGCGCTTCGCCTATCTGTACATCGACACGTCGACCGACGAGCTGGACAAGAAGGAAGAGTGGAAGGTGCTCGGCAAGGACGTTGGCCTGAACCGCAGCGAGTACCTGATCAATACGGCCAGCAATGTGCGGCCGGTGCTGGACGATCCGGATTCCTTCCCGGGCCTGCGGTCGTGGGTCGAGCCACGCGCCGTGTTCGATTTCGTCAAGCCGGGTATTGCTGGCGCTGCGCAGCGTCGCAAGCTCGGTCGCCTGGTGTTCGCGCAGAATGCGTCCAGCTTCGTCAAGGCGCTGGAGGGGCGCATCAGCGAGCTCGAGTCCAGCCCGGGCAAGGTCGGCGCGACAATTCACGTCGTCTGCGGCCTGGCCGGCGGCACTGGCAGCGGCTCGGTGGTGGACGCGGTTGCGCAGATCAGGCATAAGTACCCGAACTACGACCAGTACCGCATCCTCGTGTACGCGCTGCTGCCGGAAAAGAACTCCAAGCGCGTCAAGGACGTGGCAGGCTTTTCCAACTACTACGCGAACGGTTATGCGGCCCTGGCCGAACTCAACGCGATGGCGGTCGGTAAATACCATCCTGTCAACCTGCTCGACGGCCAGCCGATGCAGCACGACACCTATTTCAACGGCTGCTACCTGGTCAACAACATCAACGAGCACAATATCCAGTTCGAGATCGAATCGGAAGTGCCGAAGATCGTGGCCGAGTTTATCTACCAGAAGACCCTGAACAAGGAGTGGGAAGGCCTGGGACGCGCCGAAAAGGGCGAGAACGACATCAAGAACTTCGAGAGCGACGAGGACATCGGCAAGGCGCGCGCCAAGCTGTTCTTGTCGTTCGGCATCAAGCGGGTGGTCGTGCCCGAACAGGAAATCAAGGAATACCTGGCCTATGGTTTTGCTGAGCAGGCGGCGCGCCAGCTGATGTTCAATAATTTCCGCCAGGGCGAAGGCTATGCCGACGAGCCGGTGGAGAAGGACTGGGGCGCCGAAGCGCGCAAGCCCGAAACGGCCCAGGCGCTGCTCCTGACCGATGCGCACCTGATGCTGGAAACCGGCATTCTCGAGGACGACGCACGCAACGCCAACTGGAAGCCTGCCGCCGAATACTGGAAGCAGATCGTCAACCGCCTGGCGCCCGAGATCAAGGCCGACACCACGCTCGAGCAGACCACCTGGGTGGCAGCACTGAACACGCGCCTGGCCAAGGTATTCGACGATACCTACCGCACCCTGGGCGGCGTGCGCAAGTTCTATGAAGTCAAGGGCAATGCCCGCGCCGAGATGGCGCGCCACATTGGCCGCCACGTCGAGAAGGAATTCTTCGGACGCTGGAGGGCGGGCAACGCGTCCCTGATCCAGTTGCGCCAGCTGACCGATGCCCTGATCGCGCTGGTCGACGAACGCATGGGCGTCTACGCCGACCGCATCGCGAAAATGCCTGCCGCCTTGCAGGCGGTGCAGCAGCGCAGCCAGGAACTGAACGAGCAGTTCAACAAGGTCGGCTTCTTCGGCAAGCACCTGACCGACAAGCGCAGCGCCCTGTTCTCGGACATCGCCACCCAGTATCAGGAACTCTATGTGCTGCGTACCCATCTGGAAGGCCTGAAGTTCGGTGCCGCGCTGCTGCCCTTCATCAAGGAGCAGCTGACCCAGCTGCGCGCCCGTGTCGACGAGTTGCACCAGAGCCTTGCTGAAGCCACCAAACGCTTCGGTAACGAACGCGCGAACCGTCTCGGCGCCGCTGATGCCGCCTACCAGAAACGTGTCTTCGACCAGGACGCGATCGGCGCGGTCATGCGCGCCATCACGGTCGACGAAGCGGCGCAGGCGGCGCGCACCCAGCGCGTGCGCCAGGCGATCATCGATCTGGGGGGGACGGAGGTAAATTCCTTCGACCAGCTGCTCCAGAGCCTGAGCCTGGGGGGCATCATCAGTTGCCTGTCGCAGGAGTCGGCCCAGATCGTCGAGCTGGCGCATGCCGAGATCGCCACCACGCTGCCACCGGTACTGCGCGTCAATATCGTCGAGCGCCTCCAGAAGAAATACGATGCGAACCCGGACGGCCTGCGCGACTTTGTCCGCGACCTGTATGACGAAGCCGGCTCGCTGCTGACCTTTAACAAGACGGAGGTCGACCGAACCGTGGCCAACAACGCGGGCGGCAGCCAGGGCCGCACGCAGACGGTCGGCGTATTCGTTCCCGAATGCCCCCACCAGAACGGTTTCCGGACCGCCCTGGCCAAGCTGTTCGACGACCAGAAGGATCCGACCGCGCCGGACACGAAGGTCGCAGTCGGCAACCTGCCGAACCAGATCGTGATCATGAAGATCGCCTCGATGATGCCGGTGCGCTTCATCGAGTCGCTCGCGGAACTCAAGCGCCACTACGACGGCTTGCAGCAGGACCGCAACGAAGCGATCCTGTTGCACAGCGTGGAGGATGGGCGCCGCCTGCCGCCCTTGTATGCGAAATCGTCGGCCGAGCTGCAGCTCCAGGCGCGCCGCAAGCCGATGCTGCTGGTCGCTCGCCTGATGGGCATGATCAAGGAGCGCCAGAACCGCACTACGGGCCTGCAGGAATGGGTTTTCATCCACGATGTCGACGGGCTGCCGGCTTCGAAGGTGCTGGAAGGCCGTAACTGGGAAGCAGTGTTCGATGCCGAGCATGCGGACGATGTGCGCAAGTTGATCGAGCGCGAGGTAACACAGCGCATCGACCGTGAGTTCAAGCATGTCGAGAAGAAGGATGAGCTGTTCCAGGCTTACCGTGCACTGGCCCGCTCGTGCTTTGAAGAAGCCGGTCAGGACGACCAGGATCCCGGCTACCAGCAACTGCAGAGCATGATGGCGCCTGTACGCGGCATCATCGGCATCGCCGCTTGACGCATTGATTCCACACGGGCCCGGCAGGCGTGCCGGCCCGGATCCCACAACTGAGCAGAACTGAAAAGAAGGTAAGACCATGGCGAAATACAAATGCCCCACCCTGGGCGACTGTGACCGCGCAAACGCGGGCGAAGTGTTTGAACGCGCACCGGGCGAAGACCTGAAGTGCCCGGGATGCTCGACCCTGCTGGAAGCGCAGGCGGGCCCGAACCCAACCGGCGGCAAGCCGAAACTACTGGTGCCGCTGGTCGCTGCCGCGGTGGTCGTCATCGGCGCCGGCGCCTATCTGTTCCTGAAGCCGCAGCCGGAAATGGCGGCGGAAGCGGTCGCGCAGGCCGAGGCACCCGCCGCCGCCCCTGTGCAAACCGAGGCAGTGGCGCCGCAGGAGGCGCGTACCGGAATTGCACCGTCCGATGCCGAAACCGCCGCGCAACGCCGCCAGAGCGAGCAGGCCCTGGTGGCCGGAAAGGCGAGCGAAGCGGAATCCGCCGGCAGCCAGGCCGCCGCCAACGAAATGCTGAAGGTCGCAATCGCGAAGATGGCACAAGGTAAGTTGGACGAAGCGGAAAAAGAGTTGCTTGCCGCGCGTTTGCGCGCACCGAAGCAACCGCTCGTGTACTACAACATGGCGGTGCTGCGCCTGAAGCAGGCACGTACCGATGACGCCCTGAAAGAGTTTGAAGGCGCTTTCCTGGCAGGCTTCAGCCATTTCCGCGAGATGGATGCCGACACCGACCTGGATCAGTTGCGCAAGGATCCGCGCTTCGACAAGCTGGTCAAGCAATACCGTCCTGCGGGCGCATGAGATGCGTTCCGCGCCATCACCATGGATGAGGCTGTGGGTGGCTGGCCTGGTGCTGGTCACTGCGGGTTGCGCACGCGAGGACGGCGGCAAGATCATCGGTCGTTGGCGCGCCGAGCGGTTCGAGGTGATGAGCCTCAGGTTGCCGATCGGCCCCGAGCTCACCATCTCGCGCGATAAACTGGTAGCTGGAAGCGAACTGGCAGTGCCGATCGACGCCATCGAGCAGGACGGTGACGCGATCACGCTCAACCTGCCGATGCATGTCGGCTTGTCCTTCCAGTTCGTGGACGACAACCGCATGTATGTCGATCTGCCCTTGGTCGACCGCATCTACTATCGGCGCGTCGACGGTCCTGCAGCGCAAGCGGCGGCACTCCCCGTCCATCCGTCTGTTCCTGGGCCAGCAGCGCAGGCCCACCCGGCGCGGCAAGCGCCAGCAGCCAGCGCAGTTCCGGCGGTAACACAGGCAGACAGCTATGCGGTCGCGCTCGATGCCGCGCGGCGCGGCGACGATGACACGGCCGTGCGCATGTTGCACCGTGCTTTTCAGGACGGCAGCGCCCGCATTTCTGAGGTGCACTCGCGTGCCGAGTTCGATGGATTACGCGACGATGTCCGCTTCCACGCGCTGCTGGCGCGTTATTCCGGGCAGTAAGAACCTGATGTAGCCCTGGCGTTTGCGGATGCACCACCTGGTGTCGCAACGGCCGGGGCCTGCCCTGGACATACAATATCGCCATCCTATCCACCCAGGAGTTGCGATGCGAGCTTCCTTTCTTCAGCTGTTCCTTCCTTTGCTCATGCTTGGCGCGGCCAGTGCCAGTACCAGCGCGGCCCAGCCGGCCACCGTCCGCGTCGACTACGCCCACAGCGGCAATGCGCTGCAGGACCAGTACGCCCTCGAGCGCGTCGTCATCGAACCGCTGCCCTGGCCCGGCAACACGGCGCGCAATTTCGACGACACCAACCGCGGCCAGAACCGGGTCGAGGTGGCGGACTCCAAGACCGGCGACCTGCTGTATTCGCGCGACTTCTCGACCATCTTCGGCGAATGGCGCACGACGGAGGAGGCGGGCAAGATCAGCCGCAGCTTCCAGGAATCGGTGCGCTTTCCCAAGCCGGACCGCCCGGTGCGCGTGCGCATCCTCAAGCGCGACGAGCGCAACCAGTTCTCGGTGGCCTGGAGCGTCGAGGTCGACACCGACGCGCAAGACGTGGTGAAGAGGCAGCCGCCGGCGCCGGCCACGCCGATCCCGATCCACGTGAGCGGCCCCTCGCCCGACAAGGTCGACCTGCTGATCCTGGGCGACGGCTACACCGCCGCCGAACGCAAGAAATTCGAGGCTGACGCGCGCCGCCTGACCCGGCACCTGTTCACGGTCTCGCCCTTCCGCGAGCGCGCCAGGGACTTCAACGTGTGGGCGCTGGCGGTGCCGACCGGCGAATCCGGCATCAGCCGCCCGTCCACCGGCGTGCACCACGCCTCGCAGCTGGGCACCCGCTACGACATCTTCGGCAGCGAGCGCTACGTGCTCACGCTCGACAACCGCGCCCTGCGCGACATCGCCCAGCACGCGCCCTACGAGTTCATCGAGATCCTGGTGAACAACGAGACCTATGGCGGCGGCGGCATCTTCGGCCAGTTCAGCACCGCGGCGGCCGGCAACGAGTGGGCCAACTACCTGTTCGTGCACGAATTCGGCCACCACTTCGCCGGACTGGCCGACGAGTACTACACCTCGCCGGTCGCCTATGCGGCATCCGGCGCCCGCATGGAACCGTGGGAGCCCAACGTCACCGCGCTGCGCGACCCGGCCAGCATCAAGTGGAAGCGCCACGTGAAGGCCGGCACGCCGCTGCCGACGCCATGGCCCAAGGCGGAGTACGAGGAAGCCTCGCGCGCCTACCAGAAGAAGCGGGCGGCGCTGCGCGCCGCCAAGCGGCCGGAAGCGGAAATGAACGCCTTGTTCCGCGAAGACCTGAAGGCCACCCGGGCGCTGTTCGCAGGCAAACCGCACCAGCACGAGGTCGGCGCCTTCGAAGGCGCCAACTATGAAGCCAGCGGCTATTACCGGCCGATGATGCAGTGCCTGATGTTCGACCGCAGCGAAGCCTTCTGCCCGGTCTGCCAGGATGGGATCGGCGACATCATCGACCTGTATGCGGGGAAAGCTCGACAGTAAAGTTTGCTTACAAAGTGCCGGGGGTCTAAGTGGGGTGGCTAACAGACCCGGCGAGTGGGGAGTCCGTATTCTGGACTCGTAGCAAGACAAAAACTATTTGCGCAGGCAGTCGAGCGCACGACCACTCACCGGAAAGGAAACATCATGAACAAACTGATCGCCACCCTCATCGCCGGCCTGCTGGCTACCGCCGCCAACGCCCAGACCACCGCTACCCCGGCCGCCAGCAAGGAAGTCGTGAAAGCCGAAGCCAAGGCCGAGAAGGAGATCGCCAAGGCCGAGGCGAAGGAAGTGAAGACCGCGGCCAAGGCCGACGAGAAAGTCAGCAAGGCCGTGTCCAAGGCCAACGAGCAGCGCGCCGAGGCCCATGCCGATGCGGTCCAGGCCCACGCCAAGGCCGCCGAGAAGGTCGCCAAGGCCGATCCGGAAGACCGCGCCAAGGCCATCGCCAAGGCGGAAGAGAAGGTCGCCGATGCCAACCTGAAGGCGGACAAGAAGATGATCAAGGCGGACGAAAAGCTGCTCAAGACCCAGGTCGATGCGGCCGCCGACAAGGCGACCGCGGCGGCCAAGACCGAGCAGGCGCGTGCGGAAGCGACTGCCGATGTGCACAAGGCGGCTGCGAAGCACTAAGCAGCTTGCCCTGACCACAAAAAACGCCGGCTTCAACCGGCGTTTCTTGTAGGGTGGTCGGCTCCGTCGACCGCGCGCTCAAGCTGCGGATGCATTGTGGCGGCGCATCGTCCAATCGAACGCGCGGTCGGCAAGCCGGCCATCCTACGAATAAAAACGCCGGCATGAAAGCCGGCGTTGTCGATCAGGCGATCACGGTCATCAGGCGTCGGTCGAACGCATCGCCAGGTCTTGCGCCTTGAGCTTGGCCGACAGCGGCTTGCCCTTGCGCGCGCGCTTGCCGAA
The DNA here is from genome assembly GCF_041023745.1 of Massilia sp. X63. Lineage (NCBI taxonomy): Bacteria > Pseudomonadati > Pseudomonadota > Betaproteobacteria > Burkholderiales > Oxalobacteraceae > Massilia > Massilia sp. X63. The sequence continues at coordinate 258,448 of NZ_JBFTEF010000002.1, read as the reverse complement.
GTGCGGCTCCAGGCCGGAAGCGAAGAGCTCCACCGTGCGCGGCTTGGAGCCGGCCCAGGTGCCGATCACGTTCACGCCCTTCTGGTTGATCGGCTGCGCCGCCAGCAGGGTTTCCTTCGGTTCCAGTTCCATCAGCGTCACGCCGCGGCCGCCGTTGGTCAGCACCTTCATTTCGTCGATGCCGAACACCAGCACGCGGCCTTTTTCGGACAGGCAGGCGATCGCGCCGGCGGTGTCGCTCACGATCCGCGGCGGCAGCGGCACGGCGCCGTCGTCCAGGGTGATGAAGGACTTGCCGCCCTTCAGGCGGCTGATCATGTCGCCCGCCTTGGCGATGAAACCGAAGCCGTTCGACGAGGCCAGCAGCAGGCGCGTGTCCGGGTTGCCGGCGAAGTAGTGCAGGATGCGCACGCCGCCGGACAGGTCGACCAGGGTGGTGATCGGCATGCCGTCGCCGCGCGCACCCGGCAGCGCCACTACCGGCACCGAGAAGGTCTTGCCGTTGCTGCCGATGCCGATCAGGGAATCGACGGTGCGGCATTCGAAGGCCTGGTACAGCGAGTCGCCGGCCTTGAAGGTGAACTGCGCCGGGTCGTGGCCGATGCCGGTGCGCGCGCGCACCCAGCCTTTCTCCGACACGATCACGGTCACCGGCTCGTCGATGACCTTCTGCTCGGCCACGGCGCGCTCGGCTTCCTCGATCAGGGTGCGGCGCTCGTCGCCGTACTGCTTGGCGTCCTGCTCGATCTCGCGGATGATCAGGCGCTTCATGCTGGATGGATTATTGAGGATGTCCTCGAGCTTTTCCTTCTCGCCGCGCAGTTCGGCCAGCTCCTGCTGGATCTTGATCGCTTCCAGGCGCGCCAGCTGGCGCAGGCGGATCTCGAGGATGTCCTCGGCCTGGCGCTCCGACAGGCGGAAGCGCTCGATCAGCGCCGCCTTCGGCTCGTCCGAATTACGGATGATGGCGATGACTTCGTCGATGTTCAGCAGGACCGTCTCGCGGCCTTCCAGGATGTGGATGCGGTCGTTGACCTTGCCCAGCCTGAACTCGGTGCGGCGGCGCACCGTGACGAAGCGGAAATCGACCCACTCCTGCAGGATGTCCGTCAGGCCTTTCTGGCGCGGACGGCCGTCGCCGCCGATCATCACCAGGTTCATCGGGCTGGAGGTCTCGAGCGAGGTGTGCGCGAGCAGCATCAGCATGAACTCGTTCTGGTCCTGGTTCTTCGACTTCGGCTCGAACACGATGCGCACCGCCGCTTCGCGGCCCGATTCGTCGCGCACGGTGTCCAGCGCGCCGAGGATGGTCTGCTTCAGCGCCAGCTGTTCCGGCAGCAGGGTCTTCTTGCCGGCCTTGATCTTCGGGTTGGTGAGTTCCTCGATTTCTTCCAGCACGCGCTGGGCCGAGCAGCCCGGCGGCAGTTCGGTGACCACCGCCTGCCACTGGCCGCGCGCCAGTTCCTCGATCTTCCAGCGCGCGCGCACCTTCATCGAGCCGCGGCCGGTGGCGTACATGTCGGCCAGGTTCGAGGCCGGGGTGATGATCTGGCCGCCGCCCGGGAAGTCCGGACCGGTGATCAGGGTCATCAGCTCGGCGTGGGTGATCTTCGGGTTGCGGATCAGGGCCACGGCGGCGGACGCCACTTCGCGCAGGTTGTGCGAAGGGATCTCGGTGGCCATGCCGACCGCGATACCCGAAGCGCCGTTGAGCAGCACCATCGGCAGGCGCGCCGGCAGCTGGCGCGGTTCGGTGGTGGAACCGTCGTAGTTCGGCTGGAAGTCCACCGTGCCCATGTCGAGTTCGTCGAGCAGCAGGCGCGACACCGGCGTCAGGCGCGCTTCGGTGTAACGCATCGCCGCGGCGCCGTCGCCGTCGCGCGAGCCGAAGTTGCCCTGGCCGTCGATCAGCGGGTAGCGCAGCGAGAAGTCCTGGGCCATGCGCACCAGCGCGTCGTACACCGACTGGTCGCCGTGCGGGTGCAGTTTACCCAGCACGTCGCCGACCACGGTGGCCGACTTGCGCGGCTTGGCGGTATGGCCCAGGCCCAGTTCGTGCATCGAGTACAGGATGCGGCGCTGGACCGGCTTCTGGCCGTCCGAGACGTCCGGCAGCGCGCGGCCCTTGACCACCGAGACGGCGTAGTCGAGGTAGGCGCGTTCGGCGAAGGTGGAAAGGGTGAGCGTTTCGGAATCGTCCGAAGGCGCTTGTTGTTGTTCGAAGAGGCTTGCTTGCGTCATGATCTATTCGTTCTGTTCGGCGGGCGCGACGTCAGATGTCGGCTTCCGTTTCGTTGCCGTGTTCTTCCAGCCATGCACGACGGGCGGCGGCTTCGCCTTTCCCCATCAGCATGTTGAAGCGCGATCCCGATTCGGCCAGGCTGTACTGGCCAAAAGCGACCGGCAGCAGGCGGCGGGTGTCCGGGTTCATGGTGGTTTCCCACAGCTGTTCCGCATTCATCTCGCCCAGGCCCTTGAAGCGCGAGATGCTCCACACGCCTTCCTTCAGGCCTTCCTTCTTGAGCTTGTCCTCGATGGCCAGCAGTTCGCCGTCGTCCAGCGCGTACAGCTTCTGCAGCGGCTTCTTGCCGCGCGCCGGCACGTCGACGCGGTACAGCGGCGGACGGGCAACGCAGATGTGGCCATTGCGGAACAGGGCAGGGAAGTGCTTGAAGAACAAGGTGAGCAGCAGGACCTGGATGTGCGAGCCGTCCACGTCGGCATCGGACAGGATGCAGATCTTCCCGTAGCGCAGGCCGGTCAGGTCCGGATTGTCGTCCGCGCCGTGCGGGTCGACGCCGATCGCCACCGCGATGTCGTGGATCTCGTTGTTCGCGAACAGGCGGTCGCGCTCGGTCTCCCAGGAGTTGAGCACCTTGCCGCGCAGCGGCAGGATGGCCTGGAATTCCTTGTCGCGGCCCATCTTGGCCGAGCCGCCCGCCGAGTCGCCCTCGACCAGGAACAGCTCGTTGCGGGTGATGTCGGTCGATTCGCAGTCGGTCAGCTTGCCCGGCAATACGGCCACGCCCGAGGATTTCTTCTTCTCGACCTTCTGCAGCGAACGCAGGCGCGACTGGGCCTGCTTGATGACCAGTTCGGCCAGCTTCTTGCCGTATTCGACGTGCTGGTTCAGCCACAGCTCGAGCGGCGGCTTGGTGAAGGTGGACACCAGCTTGACCGCATCGCGCGAGTTCAGGCGTTCCTTGGTCTGGCCCTGGAACTGCGGGTCCAGCACTTTTGCGGACAGCACGAAGGAGACGCGTGCGAATACGTCTTCGGCCAGCAGCTTGACGCCCTTCGGCAGCAGCGAGTGCATCTCGACGAAGTTCTTCACCGCGCCGAACAGGCCGTCGCGCAGGCCGGATTCGTGGGTGCCGCCGCTGACGGTCGGGATCAGGTTGACGTAGGATTCGCGCACCACGCTGCCTTCCTCGGTCCAGGCCACCACCCAGGCCGCGCCTTCGCCCTCGGCGAAGCCTTCGTCGCCGGCGGCCGCGTACTGCGCGCCTTCGAACAGCGGGATCACGGTCTGGCCGTTGGAGGCCTGCGCCAGCGCCTCGGTCAGGTAGCCCCGCAGGCCTTCGTCGTAGCGCCAGGTCTGGACGTCGCCGGTCTTGGCGTTGGTGAGCGTGACGGTCACGCCCGGCAGCAGCACGGCCTTCGAGCGCAGCAGGCGCTGCATGTCGGCCAGCGGAATGACCGGGGAGTCGAAGTACTTGGGATCGGGACGGGCGGTGACGCGGGTGCCGTTCTTCTTGCCGCCGCGCTCCGCCGGACGCGAGCTCAGGGGCTCGACCAGGTCGCCGTTCTCGAAGGCCAGGTCATGCACGCCGTTGCCGTTCTCGTCCTTGCGCCAGACGGTGATCTCCAGGCGCGTCGACAGCGCATTGGTCACCGACACGCCGACGCCGTGCAGGCCGCCCGAGAAGGCATAGGCGCCGCCCGAGCCCTTGTCGAACTTGCCGCCCGCGTGCAGGCGGGTGAACACGATTTCGACGGTCGGCACGTTTTCTTCCGGATGCAGTCCAACCGGGATGCCGCGGCCGTCGTCTTCGACCGTGACCGAGCCGTCCGTGTTGAGGGTCACGGCGATGTTCTTGCAGTGTCCGCCCAGCGCCTCGTCGGAGGCGTTGTCGATCACTTCCTGGATGATGTGCAGCGGGTTTTCGGTCCGGGTATACATGCCCGGACGCTGTTTCACGGGCTCGAGTCCCTTGAGGACGCGGATGGATGATTCGCTGTAGTCGGATGCGGGTTTCTTGGAAGCCATACTGATGTTTGTGGTATTCAATGCTTGCGCATTCTATCTTGTCGCGCGGAAAACTTTGGCCTTTTTACGATGCCAAACGTGCTTGTTAGTCTGCACCATTGTGCTAGATTAAAATCATGTGGCCCATGAGATGCTCACGGCAACTCGAAAACCGATGAGACCGCCAGTGCGGGACGCCGCGGGGTTTTTCGAGCAGTCCCCAAGGAAAGGCTGGAAAAGCGATGCCCGCAACCAGATATCCATTTACCGTCCGCCTGGTCGGTTTCACGCCTGCTGAATGCGCCCAGCTGGAGAGCCTGCTGGCGCAAGCCCCGCGTACGGGGCCGTCGTATTTTTGCCTGCACGACGACAGTTTGCAAGAACCCGACCTGTATCTTGCCGACGGCGGCAACCCGGCCGCGCTGGCGCGGCTGTCATGCCTGCATCCCGGAGCCCTGCAGCCGATTCTCCTGATCGGCGGCGAGGGGGCGAGCAGCCGCCGCACCCTGCCGCGTCCCGTCGACCCCGCCAGCCTGTACGAGACCCTGGCCGAGCTGCTCGACACCCGCGTGCAGGCGCTGGCAGCCCTGGCCGCGCGCGGCGAACGCTGCCTGCCCGAGCGCCGACGAAGGCCGCGGCTGGAGCCGGATACCGAGCCTCCAGCCTACTATGCCCGCCTGCGCCAGGGACCGCCCGACGGCGCCGTGCTCATCATCGACAAGGGCGGCGCCTTCCGCGACCATGTGGCGCGCGTCGTGGCCAGCAGCTTTGCCAACACGTTTGCCAATACCGTCAGCACCCTCGGCGATGCCGCCGCCGCGGCATCCGCCGCCAGCGCGCCCGGTTCGACCGTGCTGTCGGTCGAGTGGACCGACAGCAGCCGCGCCGCCGTGCGCCTGTGCGACGAGACGCCGGTGTCGCTGGTGATGATCAACACCTGCGCGCCCGGCATCGAGCCGTACAGCCTGAGCAGCGCCATCAAGTCGCAGGAAGGGGCAGGGCGTACCGCCGTGGTCTTCCTGATCGGCCGGTCGTTTAAGTACGACAGCCTGCGCGCCCGCGATGCGGGTGTGCGTGGATTGCTCGACAAACCGATCGCCGACCGTCACCTGCTGGCCACCTTCCAGAAGTTGCTGGCACTGCCGTCCTAGGCCCTCTTACCAAAAAACTACTGTAATTGCATACAGTATCAACCGAAACGGGAATTCCCGCAAGCTGCCGGTTTTACAAGGTCGTGCAGCGCTGCGACGGGGTTTTTGTAACAACTTCAAATCGTGCGCGGCCATAGCCCGGCTATATTGCTAGTCATGGCGCAAGACCAACCAACACCACCCCAGGAAGTGCCCGGCCCGCCGATCGAGAAGCATCCCGAAGCTCCGGTACGGGTGCCCGACCGGCGCGCGACCCAGGGCCAGACCATGCGCGGGCATGCCAAGTACCAGCGCGACGGCGATACCCCGCTGGCGCTGGCCGGCCGGGTGATCAGCTCGCGCTGGCGCGCCCTGCGTGAGCGCTTCAACCGCGACTTCATGCACCGCACCCTGCACATCGGGGTGTCGGCGCGCATCTTCCATCCGGAGCCGGGCGCCAGGGGCCTGCTCAGCAAGAACCTGCAGTACCTCGAAGAATCGATCGCCCAGTGGGTGATGTCGCGCGACGTGCTGGTGTTCATGATCCCGACCGTGAACACGAACGGCCTGCTCCATCCCAGCAACATCACGCTGCGCCACTATGCGCGCCACCTGGACGGACTGGTGCTGCAGGGTGGGGCGGACGTCGCGCCCCAGACCTATTCCGAGGTGCCCACCCGCCCCGAATGGAGCGGCGACCGCGCGCGCGACGTCTACGAACTCGAGCTGCTGCACGAATTCGTCGATGCCGGCAAGCCGGTGCTGGGCGTGTGCCGCGGCTGCCAGCTGATCAACGTCGCCTTCGGCGGCACGCTCCACCAGGACGTGCTCACCAACGTGCCCGACGCGCTGGCCCACGTGCACGACATCTACGACGCCCACCGCCATGCGATCCGCTTCCCGGCCGGCTCGTCGCTGGGCAAGATGTTCGGGCACCTGGAGCGCCCGATCGTGAACTCGATCCACCACCAGGCGGTCAAGGAACTGGGGCGCGACATCCGGGTCGAGGCGTATTCGGATCCGGACGGCATCGTCGAGGCGATCCGCTACGAGCGCGCCGATTTCGTCATGGGCCTGCAATGGCACCCCGAATTCCACCGTGCCGGCGGCACCGAACTGCTCGACTGCACGCCGGTGCTCGACGAATTCCTGCGGGCGGCGCGCGAAACCAGGTTGTAGATCCTGCCGTCGCCTGCTTGTGCTTCAGGCGATCCGCCGGGCCTGCGTCATGCTCGACGCCCGGTTAGCGCACCGGACGCATGCGCCGCTCGCCGCGGAACTGCTGGATGGCGGCGTTGACCATGCCCGCGACGCTGCCGTCGCGCTCGTAGTGGCGGCGCAGGCGCGCCGCATCGCTGCCGTCGCGGGCCGCCTCGGCCAGGTGCTGCAGGGCCTCCACGCTGCCCAGCGCCTCGGCATGCGGCATCATCTTCTCGAGCGTGGCCAGGATGTCCTCGCGCAGCGGCAGGTTGGCGTAGGTCTTGGGATGCGTGATCGCGCCCTCCAGCCCGAAGCGGCAGGCCTGGAAGCGGTTGTAGGTGTAGACCAGGTAGTCGTCCTCGACCGGCGGCTCTTCGCTGCGCTGGAGCAGGTGGCGGCACAGCGCCTGCAGGTAGGCCGCCAGCGCCGCCGCGCGCTCCACCGTGAGCGGCGTGTCGCACACGCGCAGTTCGATGGTGCCGTATTCCGGCTTGGGGCGCAGGTCCCAGTAAAAATCCTTCATGCTCTTGATGATGTTGGTGCGCTCCATCTTGGCGAAGTACACCTCGGTGAACTCCTGCCAGCCGAGCACGAAGGGCGCGCGTCCGCTCATCGGGAAGGCGAACACGGAATTCAGGCGCGCCGAATCGAAGCCGGAATCGACGCCCTGCACGAAGGGCGAGGAGCTGGACAAGGCGATGAAGTGCGGCAGGTAGCGGTTCAGTGCGTGCAGCAGGTACAGGGCGTCGTCGCCGCTGGCGCAGCCGATGTGCACGTGCTGGCCGAACACCGTGAACTGCTTGGCCAGGTAGCCGTACAGTTGCGACAGGTATTCGTAGCGCGGCTTGCTCGAGATTTTCTGTTCCGACCAGTGCTGGAAGGGATGGGTGCCGCCGCCGGCGATGCCGATGTTGAGCATGTCGCCGGCCGCCACCAGGGTGTCGCGGATCTCGCGCAGCTCGTCCAGCAGCGGGCCGTAGCTCGAGTGCACGCTCGAGTTAATCTCGATCATGCTCTCGGTGATCTCGGGCGTCACGTTGCCGGGGAAGGGCTTGCGCTTCAGCAGGTGCAGCAGGTCGGGCGCGGCCGCGGTCAGGTCGAAATCCGACAGGCTGACCAGCTGCAGTTCCAGCTCGACCCCGAAGGTGAGCGGCTGCGAGGGGGAGAAGGCTTCAAGCGGCATGGCTTTGCTCCGGGGCCTCGGTGGACGATTCGCGCGCCCAGACCAGCGCGCGCTGGATGATGACGGGGCCGAACACCTCGAGCAGCATGGTCACCGCCGCCATCGCACGCAATTCCTCGACCACGTGCACGCCGGCGTGGCGCGCATGTTCGATCAGGAGGATCACGAACACCGACAGCGGCGCCAGGCCCAGGCCGGTGAGCGCGCCCTTGCGCCAGGACACGCCGGACAGGTGGGCGAAGGCGGTCACGCCGGCGGTCTTGGCCAGCTGGCGCACCAGCACCACGACGAGCGCCAGCGCGCTGCCGCCGGCGACCTGGCGCCAGTCGAGCGTCGAGGCGGCGTATAGGAACAACAACACGGTCAGCACTTCGCCCAGCGTGCCGAAGTTGCGCTGCGCCTGGCTGAAGGCGATGCGCCGGTAGCGCGCGGTCAGGCCGAAGGCCAGCGTGGCGATATACGGCGACAGCGTGCCGGCGTCGCAGATCGCCACCAGCAGCACGACGGCCAGCGCAAAGGCGACGGTGGCGTCCTGGCGGGGATTGTGGATGGCGCGCAGCAGGGCCGGCACCGCGACCCCGAACACGGCGCCGACCAGGGCCGAGCCGGCCAGGCCCAGCAGGCTGTGCCACAGGGCTTCGCCCATCGCGTCGAAGGTGCGGAAGATCCAGAAGCCGACGATGGCGTTGAAGGCGAACACCGCGAGCACGCAGTTCTGCGCGGTCAGGTGCAGCACGCGCTCGGTGACCTGGCCCGAACTGCGCTGCTCGTTGATGACGCGGACGATGGTGGCGGGCGAGGTGCCCATCGACAGCGCGGCCATCATCAGCGCGATCAGCTGCGAGGTGCCGAAGGCCAGGGCGACCAGGTAGACCAGCGCGAAGGTGAGCAGGCTTTCCGCCAGCCCGGCCACGCCGATCCAGGGATTGTGGCGCAGCCAGCGCAGGTTGATGCGGTAGCCCAGCTCGAACAGGATCAGGCCGAAGGCGACGTCGGCCAGCAGCGCCACCGGCCCCGCGTCGGGCGCCGGCAGCACGCCGATCTGCGAGCTGCCCAGCGCGAAGCCGACCAGGCCGTAGAAGCTGATGCGCGGCAGCTTGGTGTAGCGCTGCCCGAATTCGCCGGCCAGCCAGGCGACGGCGAGCGCGATCGGCCACGCGAGGCTGGTCAGGATGGGCAGCAGGTCGGGCATAGCGCTCCTCTTGGTTGTCGTAGGGTGGGCGGCTTTGCCGCCCACGCGTTCAACTTACGGATGCCTTGTCGCGTCGCATGCTCTGGCTGAACGCGTGGGCAGGATACCTGCCCACCCTACATGTGATCTTTTTGTTAATTCTACAAGAGGGACCTGCGCGCACGATTGAGGCGCCGGGTGTCTACTTCGACAGCAGCCGCATCGCCCGTTCCAGCCCCTCGAGCGTGATCGGGAACATGCGGTGGTTCATGATCTGCTTGATGACGGCGATCGATTGCCGGTATTCCCACAGGTGTTCCGGCTCGGGATTGAGCCAGGCGAACTTGGGGAAGGCGCTGGTGAAGCGCGCCAGCCAGGCGGCGCCGGCTTCCTCGTTGTTGTACTCGACCGAGCCGCCCGGCGCCAGCACCTCGTAGGGGCTCATGGTGGCGTCGCCGACGAACAGCACGCGGGTGTCGTTCGGGTAGGTGCGCAGCACGTCCCAGGTCGGGAAGCGCTCGCTGTGGCGGCGCCGGTTGTTCTTCCAGAGGTAGTCGTAGACGCAGTTGTGGAAGTAATAGAACTCCATGTTCTTGAATTCGCTCCTGGCGGCCGAGAACAGTTCCTCGACCCGCTCGATGTGGTCGTCCATCGAGCCGCCCACGTCCAGCAGCATCACCACCTTGATCCGGTTCTTGCGCTCGGGCTGCATGCGGATGTCGAGGTAGCCGGCATTGCTGGCGGTGGCGCGGATGGTGTCGTCCAGCGCCAGTTCCTCGGCTGCACCCAGGCGGGCGAAGCGGCGCAGGCGGCGCAGCGCCACCTTGATGTTGCGGGTGCCCAGTTCGCGCTCGTCGTCGTAGTCGCGGTAGCTGCGCTGCTCCCACACCTTGGCCGCCGTCCGGTTGCGGCTTTGGCCGCCGATGCGGATGCCTTCCGGGTTGGTGCCGCCGTTGCCGAAGGGCGAGGTGCCGCCGGTGCCGATCCACTTGTTGCCGCCTTCGTGGCGCCCTTTCTGCTCCTTCAGCAGTTCTTCCAGGCGCTGCTGCAGCTTGTCGTAGCCGAGCTTTTCCAGCGCGGCGCGCTGCTCGGGCGTGAGCTCGCGCTCGAAGCGCTTGAGCAGCCAGTCGAGCGGAATGTCGGCCTTCTCGTCGAACACCGCTTCCACGCCCCTGAAGTAGGCGCCGAAGGCGCGGTCGAACTTGTCGAAATGGGCCTCGTCCTTCACCAGGGTCAGGCGCGCCAGGTAATAGAACTCGTCGAGCGAGGGCGCGGTCACGCCCTGCTGCAGGGCTTCCAGCAGGGTCAGGAATTCCTTGATCGTGACCGGCACCTTGGCGTCGCGCAGCGTGTAGAAGAAATCGATCAGCATGCTAGTTCCTTGCGTGCCGCTCCAGCCGCGCGTGCAGCGCGCTTTTCACCGCCGGCCATTCGCTGCGCAGGATGCTGTACATGACCGTGTCGCGCACGGTGCCGTCGCGGCGCAGGGCGTGGTGGCGGATGGTCCCGTCCTTGTGCGCGCCCAGGCGCTCGATGGCGGCCTGCGAGGCCAGGTTCTCGCAGTCCGTCCGCAGGCCGACCACGCCACAGCCCAGGGTATCGAAGGCGTGCGACAGCAGCAGCAGCTTGCAGCTGGTGTTCACGTGGGTGCGCTGCGCGCTTTTCGCGTACCAGGTGTAGCCGATCTCGACGCGGGCGGCGGCGGCGACGATGTCGTGGTAGCTGGTCGTGCCGAGCAGGGCGCCGCTGCGCGTATCGATGACGGCGAAGGCGACCCGGTCGCGGGTGTCGAGCGCGCTGCCGATGTACTGCGCGGCGTCGTGCGGCTCGGGCACGCTGGTGACGCGCAGCTTCCACAGCTCGCCGTCGCCGGCCGCCGCGCGCAGGCCGTCCTCGTGGTGGGGCGCGAGCGGTTCCAGGCGCAGGCCGTTGAATTCGAGCGTGACCGGCTCCACCCGGATCGGCCTGCTCATCGGTTCATCCTCGACATGCTGATCAGGCGCTCGAACAGGTGCACGTCCTGCTCGTTCTTCAGCAGGGCGCCGTGCAGCGGCGGCACGATGGCCTTGCTATCTTGGCTGCGCAAGGCCTCGGCCGGGATGTCCTCGGCCAGCAGGAGCTTGAGCCAGTCGAGGAATTCCGAGGTCGAGGGCTTCTTCTTGATGCCGGCGACCTCGCGCAGCTCGTAGAAGCTCTGCAGGGCGGCGGCGAGCAGGTCCTGTTTCAGGGTCGGGAAGTGGACCTTGACGATGTCGGCCATCGTCTCGCGGTCCGGGAATTTAATGTAGTGGAAGAAGCAGCGGCGCAGGAAGGCGTCCGGCAGTTCCTTTTCGTTGTTCGAGGTGATGATCACCAGCGGGCGGTGCCTGGCCACCACCATTTCGCGGGTCTCGTAGACGTAGAACTCCATGCGGTCCAGTTCGCGCAGCAGGTCGTTCGGGAACTCGATGTCGGCCTTGTCGATCTCGTCGATCAGCAGCACCACCGGCTCCGGCGCGGTAAAAGCCTGCCACAGCACGCCCTTGACGATGTAGTTGTGGATGTCGCGCACCCGCTCGTCGCCCAGCTGCGAGTCGCGCAGGCGCGACACCGCGTCGTATTCGTACAGGCCCTGCTGGGCCTTGGTGGTGGACTTCACGTGCCACTGCAGCAGCGGCATGTCGAGTGCGGCCGCCACTTCCTCGGCCAGCATGGTCTTGCCGGTGCCCGGCTCGCCCTTGATCAGCAGCGGGCGGCCCAGGGTCAGCGCGGCGTTGACGGCCAGTTTGAGGTCGGCGGTGGCGACGTAGTTGTCGCTGCCTTCGAAGCGTGGGGAAGCGTGCATGGGCGTGGTCGGATGGGAGTGAAATGAAGGCGAGTATATTCCAGAACATGCACGGGGACAGGGCTGTGTGCGTTTGTAGACTGGGGACAACTCTTCAGATAGAATCGACAGGTTGGTAGTCCATTTGCTAACTTTTTGTGCGTTTGCGGTATTCGAATTACAACTAACGAGCCACACCCATGAAAAAATCTTTAGCAGTACTGGCATTGGCAGGATTTGCCGCCACCGCCATCACGACCGGCGCGGCCGCCGCGGCGGAAGTCGTCGGCAATCCGAAAGCAGCACCGGCCAAGATCGAGATGTGTATCGGCTGCCACGGCATCCCGCATTACAAGACCGGCTTCCCCGAGGTCTACCAGGTTCCCATGATCGGCGGCCAGTCGGCCAAGTACATCGAGAGCGCGCTGAAAGCCTACCGCAAGGGCGAGCGCAAGCATCCGTCGATGGTCGGCATCGCCAAGTCGCTGAGCGACCAGGACATCGCCGACGTCGCCGCCTACTATGCGCTGCAGACCCCCGCCAACGCCAAACGCTAAGGACCAGCCAATGAAAAAACTGTTCTCCGCGCTGGTCGTCGGCGCTTTTTGCCTGAATGCCGCAGCCGCCGACGTCCAGAAGGGCGAGGCGCTGGCCAAGAAGTACAACTGCGCCTCCTGCCACGGCGCCGACTTCAACAAGCCGATCGACCCGAGCTACCCGAAGCTGGCCGGCCAGCATCCGGACTACATCACCCACGCCCTGCGCGCCTACAAGCGCGGCGCCGGCGCCAACGGCCGCACCAATCCGATCATGGCGGGGCAGGTGCAGCCGCTGTCGAACCAGGACATGGCGGACATCGGCGCCTACCTGGCCAGCCTGCCGTCGCAGCTGGTGGTCAGCAAATAAGCATTCCTGCAGCGTTGCCGGCGTCGAGCTGGTAAACTGTCGATCCCCCCGACCGGGCAGCCGGCGGGGGGATTTTGTTTTTGGCCGACGCTCTCCTCACCATGCCGCCTCTATCTCCCTCCCACATCAAGACCAACCTGCTCAGCGGCCTGACCGTCGCCCTCGCGCTCGTCCCCGAAGCGATCGCCTTCGCCCTGGTCGCCCAGGTTTCGCCCCTCACCGGCCTGTATGCCGCGGTGCTGGTGTGCTTCATCACCTCGAGCTTCGGCGGGCGTCCCGGCATGATCTCGGCCGCGGCCGGCTCGCTGGCGGTGGTGATGACCGCGCTGGTGGTGCAGCACGGGCCGCAATACCTGTTCGCCGCGGTGGTGCTGATGGGTGTGCTGCAGCTGCTGTTCGCGGCCGCGCGCCTGGGTAAATTCATCCGCATGGTGCCGCACCCGGTCATGCTCGGCTTCGTCAACGGGCTGGCGCTGGTGATCTTCGTGGCCCAGTTCGGCCACTTCAAGACGCCCGGCCCGGACGGCACGCCGCAGTGGATGGGCGGCGCCGCGCTGGCCACCATGCTGGGCATCGTCGCCGCGACCATGGCGGTCATCTACCTCACCCCGCGCTTGACCAGGGCGGTGCCAAGCACGCTGGTCGGGATCCTGGCGGCCACCGCGGGCTGCGCGCTGCTGGGCGTCGACACCAAGACCGTGGGCGACCTCGGATCGATCGCCGGCGGCCTGCCCAGCTTCGCGCTGCCCGCGGTGCCCTGGAACCTGGAGACCCTGCGCATCGTCTTCCCCTATGCGCTGGTGCTGGCCGGGGTCGGCCTGATCGAGTCGCTGCTGACCCTGACCCTGGTCGACGAGATCACCGACACCCGCGGCCAGCCGAACCGCGAGTGCCTGGCGCTGGGCGCCTCCAACGTCATCACCGGCCTGTTCGGCGGCATGGGCGGCTGCGCCCTGATCGGCCAGAGCATGATCAACGTGAACAGCGGCGGCACCGGGCGCCTGTCGGGCATCGTGGCCGCGCTGTTCCTGCTCGCGTTCATCCTGGTCGGTTCGCACTGGATCGAACAGATCCCGCTGGCGGCATTGATCGGCGTGATGTTCTTCGTGTGCGAGAAGACCTTCGAGTGGGGCACCTTCCGCCTGTTCGGCAAGGTGCCGCGCGCCGACGCGCTGGTGATCGTGCTGGTTGCGGGCATCACGCTGGCCTTCGACCTGGCGGTGGCGGTGCTGGCCGGCGTGATCGTCTCGGCGCTGGTGTTCGCCTGGCAGCACGCCAGGCAGATCGGCGTGCAAACGGGCGTGGACGCGCAGGGATGGAAGGTCTACGAGCTCGAAGGCACGCTGTTCTTCGCCGCGGTCGCCAATTTCAACGAGCTGTTCGCGCCCAAGGACGACCCGCAGGACGTGGTGATCGAATTCCGGCGCGCGCGGGTGGTCGACCATTCGGCGATCCAGGCCATCGACGCCCTGGCCGAGCGCTACCGCGCGCTGGGCAAGCGCCTGCACCTGCGCCACCTGAGCCCGGACTGCCGCGAACTGCTCGGCAAGGCCCGCGACATGATCGAAGTGAATGTGCTGGAAGATCCGCGCTATCACGTCGCCGACGACAAGCTCGGCTAAGAGCGCCTAACAATTCCCCCAACAGCTGCGTTGCATCGTCTCGCCGTACTAGCGTACTGTCGTCGACGCTGCGCCTTGCTCTTGGGGTTTTGTTAGGCGCTCTACGAGCGCCTAACAATTCCCCCAACAGCTGCGTTGCATCGTCTCGCCGTACTAGCGTACTGTCTTCGTGGTCCGCCACTGCGGCGCTGCGCCTTGCTCTTGGGGTTTTGTCAGGCGCTCTACGAGCGCTCCCCCGGCTCAGTCGCCCAGCCTGGTATAGGTCAGCTCGGGCGTGGTGCAGCTGGCCGCGATCTGGGCGTCGATGCCTTTTACCTGTTCCGGCTGGGCGTGTGCCCGGTACCAGTCGCCCATCGCCGCCAGCGCTTCGCAGCGGCGTTCCTTGCCTTCGCTGTTGGCGTCGCCCGCCTGCGCCAGCAGCTTGTCGGCGGAGAGATTGCCGAGGTAGAACTCGCCGATCGGTTTCGGCCATTCGTCGTTCTGGGTGCGCGTGAAGATGGTGGCCAGTTCCGACTTCGCCAGTTCGGGCTGGCCGGCGCGCATGCGGGCGACGTATAGCCACAGGGCGCCGTGGCGTTCGGCCGGCAGCTTGTCGAGCGCGCTGCGCAGGCGGGCGGCGGCGCCGGCATAGTCGCGCCCGGCCAGCAGCTTGCGGCCGCTGTACAGGTTGGCGTAGGGGCTGCCGCCCTTGGCGGCCTTGTCCAGCCATTCGGCGGCAAGGGTGTTGTCCTGCGGCGCCAGCTTGCCGTTGCGGTAGGCCGCCGCCACCACGTACTGGGCGTCGGCATTGCCGGCTTGCGCTTCGGCCATCACCCAGGGCTCGAGCTTGCGCCGCTGGCCGAAGGGTTCGCCGCCCACGTAGGAGAAGTACAGCTTGTTCTGGCTGAGGGCGAACAGCACCCGGTGGGCGCGCAGGAAGTCGGCGCCCAGCACCACGTCGGCCATGTTCAGGCCGGAGTCCTCGATGCCGATGTCGGCGTTCTTGACGATTTCCTCGCCGATCTGGAAAGTGGTCGCCACATGCCAGCGCGAGGCCGCGTAGTCGCCGACGCCGCCGATGTCGGTGCCGCGCGTGACGCCGGGTCCGTCGAGCGAGATGCCGGCGCGTTTGGCCGCGTCGGCGGTCATCACGCTGAAGGCGGCCCCGGTGTCGATCATCGCCTCCAGTTCCTTGCCGTTGATGCGCACAAAGAACTTGGGGTTCATGTGGTTCTGGTCGTGGCGCCGCAGCGGGACCTCCTGCACGTCCTGGGCCCAATAGCCGAGCCAGGCGCCACCGCACTTTTCGGGGACGAAGAAGGTCAGCTGCTTGCCCGCCAGCGAGATTTCCACGTCGGTCTGGAACAGGAAGGGCGCGCCGAGGATGCCGTCGTAGGAGGGCGTATCGCCGAAGCTGCCCAGCACCGGCATGTTGCTGCGGCCCGCGCGCACCGGCCCGACGATGAATTCGTTGGCGATCGAGGCGTACACGGGCGAGGTGCCGCCGAAGCCGCTGGCGCGGCGGCCGGTGGGATACAGCCGGATGCCGCGCCGCTCGGTGCCGGTGCGGGTCAGGACGGTCGCATAGGCGCCGGTGTCGACCAGCAGCTCGGCCGGGGTGCCGTTGATGCTGCCCTCGGTGGTGATCTCCAGGCCCGGACCGGTATAGCGCAGCGGCAGCTTGCCGATCGGGGTATAGGCGCACTTGGCCGCTTCGGCGCTGGCGTGGGCGAGGGGGACGAGGGCGCAGGCGAGGCCAAGGCCCAGGCGCACGGAGGCGCGGCGGAAGAGTGGGTTCATGCGTCAATACTACGGGGAATATTTCCCTTCAAGCAATGACGTATGCATAAAGCGCTGAAAACGTTGCAACTCGGAACATGATACAAAAAATGCGGCATCTGCCGCATTTTTGAATCGTTTTACCGCAATGCAGCCGCTAGCGGGTGGCGCGCTGGCGCACGCATTCGATATACGCTTCGGTATCCGGCGGCAAGCCATTGCGCTGCGAGGTCCAGATCATCTCGCCCAGGCATTCCATGATCTGGTGGTGCGCCTCGTGCTCGCCGATGCGGCTGACCAGGAGGTCGTGCGCCGCCTTGATGCCGCGCGGTTGGTCGATCGACACCTGCTCGGCGATCGATAGGTGCATCGACAGGTGCAGGAAAGGGTTCGGCTTGCCGCCTTCGACCGAATAGTCGCGCGCAATGGCCGCTTCCACGTCTTCGAGTTCGGCGTGGTATTCGGGATGCTGGACGATCCAGTCGGCCGCGATGGCGTCCATCGGGCTCAGGATCTCGCCGTTGCGCTGCTTGCGCAGGGCTTCGCAGAAAAAGCGGCGTACGTCGTGCGAGGACGGAGTAAACATGGGGAAGGGAAGAAAAAGAAACGGAGGCGGCATTGTAGCGCGATGCCGCCTGCCTTGCCGGCCGGCCCCGATGGGCGCGGGCGCCCGGCGCTTCGCGCGAACCGGGGGAGCCGGGTGAAGCATGTTGCCCGCTTCACCCGTCCACGCGGCTTGCCTATTTTTCCTGCGTCAGGACCAGCGCGTCCGGCAGGCTTGGCGCCGCGGCCGAGGCCGTGGCGGCTGCCGCAGCCATTGCCGGCTGCTGCGGCCCCTTGCCGGCGCCCTGCCCGCGGCCGTGCGGCTGGCGCAGGTAGCGTGCGCTATGGCGGCGCTCGCCATGCGGGCCCCTGGCCGGCCAGGTGATGAAACGCGACAATTCCTGCAGCGCACGCTGGTAGACATCGCGCTTGAACTCGATGACCACGTCCAGCGGCACCCAATAGTCGTGCCAGCGCCAGGCGTCGAACTCGGGGTGATCCGTCAGGCGCAGGTTGACGTCGTTGTCGCGCGCCATCATGCGCAACAGGAACCAGATCTGCTTCTGGCCACGGTAGTGGCCGCGGATCTCGCGCTTGATGAAGTGGTCGGGCACCTCATAGCGCAGCCAGTCGCGGGTGCGGCCCACGATCTTGACGTGCTCCTGGCGCAAGCCGATTTCTTCCTCGAGCTCGCGGTACATCGCCTGTTCCGGCGTCTCGCCGTATTTGATACCCCCTTGCGGAAATTGCCACGAGTGCTCGCGCACCCGCTTGCCCCACCACACCTCGTTGTTGGCGTTCAGCAGGATGATGCCGACGTTGGGGCGGAACCCTTCACGATCGAGCATAAGTGCACCTCGAAACTTTCTGCCGGCCGTACGATCCTTCGAGCGCCTGACAATTCCCCCAATAGCTGCGTTGCATCGTCTCGCCGTACCAAAGTACTGTCTTCGACGCTGCGCCTTGCTCCTGGGGTATTGTCCGACTCTCTTATATTTTTACCCACAAAGTGCCTTGCCGACCCGGTCGGCTGCTTGCCGACGGGAGGAGTGATGCTTGTTCCGGACCCATTTGTAGAAAGATTGGACGCATCAGCCAGCTAATCCTTTAAAATTAGGTCGATTATAACCCTCTCTTTTTAAAAAGAATTCACGGATATGCGTGCCTCACGATTTTTTATTTCAACTCTCAAAGAAGCGCCTTCCGACGCCGAAATCGTCAGCCACCAGCTGATGATGCGTGCCGGGATGATCAAGCGGCTCGGTTCGGGCATCTACACCTACATGCCGACCGGCCTGCGCATCATCCGTAAGGTCGAAAACATCATCCGCGAAGAAATGAACAAGGCAGGCGCCATCGAGCTCCTGATGCCGCTCGTGCAGCCGGCCGAACTGTGGCAGGAGACCGGCCGCTGGGACAAGATGGGCCCCGAGCTCATGCGCGTCAAGGACCGCCACGGCCGCGAATTCGCCATCCAGCCGACCTCGGAAGAAGTCGTGACCGACGTCGTGCGCAGCGAGATCAAGTCCTACCGCCAGCTGCCGATCAACTTCTACCACATCCAGACCAAGTTCCGCGACGAGCGCCGCCCGCGCTTCGGCCTGATGCGCGGCCGCGAATTCACGATGAAGGATGCATACTCGTTCGACCGCGACGTCGAGGGCATGCAGAAGTCCTACGAGAATATGTTCGAGGCGTACACGCGCATTTTCAACCGTTTCGGCCTGAAGTTCCGCGCGGTGGCGGCCGACAACGGCGCCATCGGCGGCACCGGCTCGCATGAATTCCACGTCATCGCCAGCACCGGCGAAGACGCGCTGGTGTACTGCCCGAGCTCGGACTACGCCGCCAACATCGAAGCCGCCGAAGCGCTGGCCGGCGGCGAGCGTGGCGCGGCCACCCAGCCGCTCACCAAGACCTCGACCCCCGGCAAGACCAAGTGCGAAGCCGTGGCCGAGCTGCTGAACATCCCGCTGCAGCAGCACGTCAAGAGCATCGCCCTGACCGTCGAGAACGAAGGCAAGAAGAACTACTTCCTGCTGCTGCTGCGCGCCGACCACGAATTGAACGAGATCAAGGTCAGCAAGGTCGCGGGCCTGAAGGACTTCCGCTTCTCGACCGAAGCCGAAATCCAGGAAGCCTACGGCACCGTGCCGGGCTACCTCGGCCCGATCGGTACCAAGCTGCCGGTCACCGTGGTTGCCGACCGCACCGTCGCCAACATGGCCGACTTCGTCTGCGGCGCCAACGAGCTCGATTACCACTACACCGGCGCCAACTGGGGCCGCGACGTGGCCGAGCCGATCGTGGCCGACCTGCGTAACGTGGTCGAGGGCGACGCTTCGCCGGACGGCAAGGGCGTGCTGGCGATCGAGCGCGGCATCGAGGTGGGCCACGTGTTCCAGCTCGGCACCGCCTACTCGGAAGCGATGGGCGCCACCTTCCTGGACGAAGCCGGCAAGCCGGCCCCGCTGCAGATGGGCTGCTACGGCATCGGCGTGACCCGCATCCTGGGCGCCGCCATCGAGCAGAATTACGACGACAAGGGCATCATCTGGCCGGACGCCATCGCCCCCTTCGAGCTGGTGCTGTGCCCGATGGGCCTGGACCGCAGCGAGATGGTCAAGGAGAGAACCGAGCAGCTGTACGCGGAACTCAGCGCCGCCGGCATCGACGTCATCCTGGATGACCGCGGCCTGCGTCCGGGCGCCATGTTCGCCGACTGGGAACTGATCGGCGTGCCGCACCGCATCGTGATCGGCGAGCGCGGCCTCAAGGAAGGCAACCTGGAATACCAGGGCCGCCGCGACGAAGCCGCCACCAGCGTGCCGGTCGACGGCATGCTCGCCTTCATCAAGGCCAAGCTGGGCAAGTGAGCGCAGTGACGCTGTTCCCTTCGGCGGCGAGCGCGCTGCTCGCCGGCGCCTTGCTGCTCGGCGCACTGTTGGGTAATCCCGCGCAGGCCGGCAACCAGAAAGAGGAGCAGCTGGCCGACGCGGTGCGCCTGGCCCTGGCCAACGCCATCCACGACAGCCGGCCGCCGAAACCGGTGCTGCGCGACGCGCAGGCGCGGGCGCGCTACCAGGCCTGGTTCGACGAGATGTCGCGCCGGCTCGTCAAGCGCATCCCCGACGCCTTGTCGCGCACCGAGTTCCTCGAAGCGGTCTGGTACGAAGCCACCCGCGCCGGCCTCGATCCGGGGCTGGTGCTGGGCCTGATCCAGGTGGAGTCGGCCTACCGCAAGTACGCGATCTCGATCGCCGGCGCGCGCGGCTACATGCAGGTGATGCCCTTCTGGACCAAGGTGATCGGCGACAGCGACCGCCGCATGCTGTTCCACATGCAGACCAACCTGCGCTATGGCTGCTCGATCCTGCGCATGTACATCGACATGGAGCGCGGCAACCTCTACCTGGCCCTCGGCCGCTACAACGGCAGCCGCGGCAAGCCGCAGTATCCGAACGCGGTGCTGGCGGCCTGGAAGAAGTGGGAGTTCGGGCCGAAGGCCTGACGCGGCGCCAACAATCCCGCAACAATTCCCCCCGCCATATGCACTTGGCAAGGTGTAAACTCTGCGATTTCCCGACGTAGAGGTTCCCATGCGATTGTCCCCCCTCGCCGCAGCGGCCCTGACTGTCCTGGCCGCCGCCCTGGCCGGCTGCGCCGCCGTGCCGCCCGCTTCACAGGCGCCGTCCCAGGCGCCCACCCAGGCCTACCAGGAGCAGCGTGCGAAGAACGTGATCTTCTTCCTGGGCGACGGCATGGGCCTGAACACGCTGACCGCCGCGCGCATCTTCCACGCCGGCGAAGAGGGCGAGCTCACCATCGACCGCCTGCCCGAATCGGCCTTCGTGAAGACCTTCTCGAACGACGCCATGGTCACCGACAGCGCCGCCGGCATGGCTGCCTACATGACCGGCGTGAAGCAGAACAACGGCGTGATCTCGATGTCCGCCGGCACCCGCTCGATCGCGCCGGGCAAGGACGCCAACGGCAATGCCCTGGTCAGCAAGTGCGAGAACGGTTCGCCCGCGACCACCTTGCTGGAACTGGCGCGCCGCCGCGGCATGGCGCTGGGCGTGGTGACCAATACCAGCGTCACCGACGCGACCCCCGCATCCGCCTACGGCCATGGCTGCCACCGCAAGCTCGAGACCGACTTCGCGGCCATGCTGGTGCCGGGCGGCGCCGGCTACAACAATGCATTGGGAAGCCGCGGCCTGGACGTCCTGTTCGGCGGCGGCGCCCAGTTCTTCACGCCCTTCGCCCGCGGCGGCAAGCGTGCCGACAACCGCGACCTGCTGGCCGAACTGGGACAGCAGGGTTTCCGCGTGGTGTCGGATACGGCGCAGTTCAATGCGCTCGGCGCCAACCCGCAGCAGCCGGCCATCGGCCTGTTCGCCCAGAACCACATGGATTACGACGCCGTGCGCGACCAGGCGAAGCAGCCCAGCCTGAGCGAGATGACGCGCAAAGCCATCGACCTGCTGGCGCCGCATGCCGGCGCCCAGGGCAAAGGCTTCTTCCTGGTGGTGGAGGGCGGCCTGATCGACCACGCGCTGCACGCCACGTTGGCGAAGCGCGCGCTGCAGGAAACCGTGTCCTACAACGACGCCATGCAGGCCGCGCTGGACAAGATGGAAGCGCTGGATCCGGGCCTGAAGAACACCCTGGTGGTCGCCACCGCCGACCACGACCACACGCTGCTCCTGAACGGCTACACGGTCCGCACCGGCAAGACCACCCCGACCAATCCGGGCGTGCTGGGCCTGGTGCGCAACGGCGACGGCAGCCCGAAGCTGGACCGCGAGGGCCGTCCCTTCACCATCATCGGCTTCGGCAACGGCGAGAACCGCACCAATGGCAGCCGCGCGACCAAGCCGGCCCTCACCGACGAGATCGTGACGCGCGACGACTACCACCAGGAAGCGGTGGTGCGCACCCGCACCGGCGCCGAGACGCACGGCGGCACCGACGTCTACCTGGGCGCCGCCGGCGCCGGCGCGGAACTGTTCCGCGGCACCATCGACAACACCCGCGTCTTCGGCCTGATCAAGACCGCAGCCGGCCTGTAAGGAGACCACCATGCACAAACGACTTTCCCTCCTGCTGGCCGCCGGCGTCTTCAGCGTGGGCGCGGCCAACGTGGCCGCCGCCCCGCAGGCCAAGAACATCATCTTCTTCCTCGGCGACGGCATGGGTCCGACCGCGATCACCGCCGCCCGCATCTTCGGGCACGGCGAAGCGGGCCTGTTGAACTTCGAACGGCTGGAGCGCACCGCGCGCATCAAGACCTATTCGAACGACTTCCAGACCACCGACAGCGCGCCCTCGATGGGCGCCTACATGACCGGCGTGAAGATCAACCAGGACGGCATCTCGATCAAGGATGCGCGCGCCATCGACCCCGAGCGCGACGCCAACGGCAACCGCACGATCGACAAGTGCGCGCCGAACGACGGCGTGATCGTGCCGACCATCCTGGAACTGGCCAAGGCTGCCGGCCGTGCCGTCGGCGCCGTCACCACCACCGAGCTGACCCACGCCACCCCGGCCTCGACCTTCTCGCACGTGTGCCACCGTGACGCGGCCTACAGCATCGCGCGCCAGATCGTGCCGGGCGGGCAGGGCTACAACACCGCATTGAAAGACGGCGTGGACGTGCTGATGGGCGGCGGCCGCCACCACTTCACCCCCTACGACAAGGCGAGCAATCCGAAGGGCCGTGCGGACGGGCGCGACCTGGTGGCCGAATTCGCGGCCCAGGGCTACGCCGTCGGCCGCAGCCGCGCCGACATGATGTCGGCGCGCCCGGGCCGCAAGTTCGTCGGCCTCTACAGCGCCGACACCCACATGGACTATTCCCTGGCACGCCGCCCGGAGCAGCCGACCCTGAGCGAGATGGCGCTCAAGGCGATCGAACTGCTCTCCAACGATCCGGACGGCTTCTTCCTGATGGTCGAGGGCGGCAAGATCGACCACGCCCTGCACGACAACAACGCGAAAAACGCGCTGGCCGACACCGTGGCCTTCGACGAGGCGATCCAGGCCGCGATCGAGCGCATGCGGCAAATCGACCCGGGGCTGGAAAACACCCTGATCGTGGTGACGGCCGACCATGACCACACGATGGTCCTGAACGGCTACCCGAAGCGCGGCAGCAAGGTGCTCGACATCGTGCACGACTACGCCACCGGCGAGCCGAAGAAGGACGCCGACGGCAAGACCTTCACCGCCCTGGTCTTCGGCAACGGCAAGCTGCGCCCCGACCTGCGCGCCGACGTCGACAGCGCGCAGGCGCAGGCCGACGGCTACCAGCAGGAAGCAGGCGTGCGCACCGTGTACGAGTCGCACGGCGGCGGCGACGTGAAGCTGTATGCGACCGGCGCGGGCTCGGCGCCGTTCAAGGGGACGATGGAGAATACCCAGGTCTTCCACCTGATGAAGGCGGCGGCGGGATTGTAGAGCAGGATGCGCGTTGACCGTAGGGTGGTCGGCGAAGCCGGCCACCCTACAAAGCTGAAGCAAAAACAAAAAGCCCCGGTCTCCCGGGGCTTTTCGTTTGCAAGGCTACTGGACAGCCGGCCAGTGCTTACTTCAGGTGGTCCGAAATGAGCTTGGTCATTTCGAACATCGACACCTGGGCCTTGCCGCCGAAGACAGCCTTCAGCTTGTCGTCGGCGTTGATCATGCGGCGGTTCGCTGCGTCTTGCAGGTTTTCTTTCTTGATGTAGTCCCAGACCTTCTTGGTGACTTCGGTGCGTGGCAGCGGCTTGTTGCCGACCACTGCTGCCAGTTCGCCCGACGGCGTCATCTCTTTCATGAAAGCGGCGTTCGGCTTGCGTGCCGCTGCCGGCTTCGCTGCTGCTTTTGCTGGAGCTGCTTTTTTTGCTGCAGGCTTGGCCGCTGCGGCTGGCTTGGCAGCTGCTTTCTTGGCCGGCGCTGCGGTGGATTTTTTGGCTGTTGCCATCTTCGAGCCTCCTAAAACGATCACAGGGAAAGTTGCGTTATCGACGCACCGGCTTATATTGGTGGCCTTTTACTGTTCATGCAAGTCTTTTTCGAAATTTTTTCACTCTGATAAGCCCCGAAATGCGCGCTATCGCACACTGGGAGCGCTCCAATTGAAAAAACCGCGCTTCCGAATGTAAAAAACCGCGCCAGGCCAGTGCCCGCGCGGTTTTCGGGGAGTGCAGGAAGATCAGCGCAGGCCGGGCATCATGCCCTTCATCCCGCGCATCATTTTCATCAGGCCGCCGCCTTTGAGCTTCTTCATCATGGTCTGCATCTGGTCGTACTGGTTCAGCATGCGGTTCACTTCCTGCACCTGCACGCCGGCGCCGGCCGCGATGCGGCGCTTGCGGTTGGCCTTGATCAGGTCCGGCTTGGCGCGTTCGAGCGGCGTCATCGAGTCGATGATGCCGACCATGCGGCGCACCTGCTTCTCGGCCTGGTCCATGTTGGCGCCGCTTGCCGCCTGCTGGAACTGCGCCGGCAGTTTATCCAGCAGGCCCGACATGCCGCCCATCTTCTTCATCTGGGTCAGCTGCGCCTTGAAGTCGTTCATGTCGAACTTGCCGCCGCTTTTGATCTTGTTCGCCAGCTCGGTCGCCGCTTCGGCGTCCACGCCCTTGCGCGCTTCTTCGACCAGCGCCAGGATGTCGCCCATGCCCAGCACGCGGTTGGCCATGCGGCTCGGATCGAAGGCTTCCAGGCCGTCCAGCTTCTCGGACACGCCGGCAAACTTGATCGGCTTGCCGGTCACGTGGCGCACCGACAGGGCCGCGCCGCCGCGCGAATCGCCATCGAGCTTGGTCAGCACCACGCCGGTGAGCGGCAGGGCGTCGTTGAAGGCCTTGGCGGTGTTGATCGCGTCCTGGCCCAGCATGGCGTCGACCACGAACAGGGTCTCGACCGGATTGACGGCGGCGTGCACCGCGGCGATCTCCTGCATCATCGCTTCGTCGATGCCCAGGCGGCCGGCGGTGTCGATGATCAGGACGTCGTGGTAGTGCTTCCTGGCCCAGTCCAGCGCATTCTTCGCGATGTCGACCGGCTTGTCGGTGGCGCTGCTCGGGAAGAAGTCGGCGCCGACCTGCTTGGTGACGGATTCCAGCTGCGCGATCGCGGCGGGGCGGTAGACGTCGGCGGAGACGGTCAGGACCTTCTTTTTCTTCTGCTCTTTTAAATACTTGGCCAGCTTGCCGGTGGTGGTGGTCTTGCCCACGCCCTGCAGGCCGGCCATCAGGATGATCGCCGGCGGCTGCTGGGCGAAGGACAGCTGGGTGGCTTCGGGGCCGAGGTCGGCGCCCATCAGGGCGGCCAGCTCGCGCTGCACCACGCCGACCAGGGCCTGGCCCGGGCTGAGCGAGCCGATGACTTCTTCGCCCAGCGCTTTTTCCTTCACTTTGGCGATGAATTCGCGCACCGCCGGCAGCGCCACGTCGGCCTCGAGCAGGGCCATGCGCACTTCGCGCAGCATCTCGGCGGTGTTCGCCTCGGTAAGGCGCGCCTCGCCGCGCATCGTCTTGACGACCTTGGCTAGGCGTTGGGTAAGGTTATCTAACATGTTTTACCTGACTATATATACGACGGCATTCGAATACGGGCGCATTCGATCATCCGCCATTTTACCTTGCACAGGCCGCCGAGTTCGACCAGGGCAGCGATCTAGCGCAGTTTTTCCTCAAGGGCGATGTTCCCGATCAGTTGGAAACCTTGCCGTTTTTGACATAACTCACGTACCTCTAGGCCGTTTCCCCTCAGCATCGACCACTGTGCCGCGTATGTTTCATCGTGGCAGACACGGATGACACTATCTGTCTTGCATAAGGGAGAACGACGCATGATCAAGGTATTCGGCAGCATCCTCGCCGCGACCGCCCTGCTGGCAGCAGGCGGCGCCGGGGCCCAGGACGTGGTCCGGCTCGGCAATTTGAAGTTCGCGCACTTCGGCGCGGTATCGTACATCAAGGAGATCGCGCCCAAGTGCGGCATCCGGGTCGAGGAAAAGGTGTTTCCGAAGGGCCTGGACGTGATGCAGGCCATCATCGCCGGCGAGCTGGACGTGGGCGCCACCGCCTCGGAAGCTGCGATCTCCGGCCGCGCCGGCGGGGCGCCGATCGTCGTGGTGGCCGGCTTCGCCAAGGGAGGCGCCCGGCTGGTGGCGCGGCCCGAACTGCAGATCCGCAGCGTGGCGGGGCTCAAGGGCCGGCGCGTGGGAGTGACCCGCGGCGCGATCCAGGAAGTGCTGCTGATGGCGCAGCTGGCCAAGCACGGCCTGAAGGCCGACGCTGCGCCCGGCAAGGACGTGCAGCTGGTGTTCCTGCCGTATGCCGACCTGAACGGGGCGCTGCTCGGCAAGCAGATCGACGCCATGATGCAGTCCGAGCCGCAGTCTTCGCAGGCCATCAACAAGGGTTTCGGCGCCGAGGTCCTGAAGCCCTACGACACGCCGGTCGGCGAGCCGGTGCGCACCATGGTCATGACCGAGAAGTTCTATCGCGAGCGACGTCCGGTGGCGGAAAAGTTCATGCGCTGCTTCGTCGAGGCCACCAGGACCTTCATCGACCAGCCGGCCGTGGCCGAGAAGTACGTGCGCGAGGTGGTGTTCAAGAACCAGATCACGAGCGAGGACTTCCAGGACGCGATCCGCAATTCGCCGTATTCCTTCGACATCACGCCCGAGCACATCCAGGTCACCACCGACATCATGGCCAGCACCGGGGTCGGGCGCATGGCGCGGCCGCCGCTGGCGCGGGACTGGGTGCGCACCGACCTGCTGGCGGCCGCCAAGAAGAGCCTGGACGTGAAATGAGCGAGGAGACGACGATGACGACGACGACGACCAGGAACCGGCGCGCCCTTTCCCGTGAACGCTGGAGCGAGATGGCCCTGGGCGCGGTGGTGCCGGTGGCGGCCCTCCTGCTGTGGCAGTGGGTCGCGATGAACGGCTGGGTCAATCCGCAGGTGCTGCCGGCGCCGCTCGACGTCGGGCGCAAGTGGGTGGCCTACCTGCTGCCGCTGGTGCCCTTCGAGGCCTATACCGAGGGCGGCTGGTGGAAGTGGGCGCTGTCGGGCGAGCTGCCGATCGACATCTACACCAGCATGGTGCGGGTGGTGGTGGGCTTCGCCATCGGGGCCGGGCTGGCGCTGCCGCTCGGGCTGGCGATGGGCGCGAGCCGCCTCGTGTATGCCTGGATGAACCCGCTGGTGCAGATCCTGCGCCCGATCCCGCCGATCGCCTACATCCCGCTGGCCATCCTGTGGTTCGGGCTCGGCAACCCGCCGGCGGTGTTCCTGATCGCGCTGGGCGCCTTCTTCCCGGTGCTGATGAATACCATCGCCGGGGTGCGCCACGTGGACGGCATCTACCTGCGCGCGGCGCGCAACCTGGGCGCCGGCGGGGCCACCATGTTCCTGCGCGTGATCCTGCCGGCCGCCGTGCCCTACATCCTGTCGGGCGTGCGGATCGGGATCGGCACCGCCTTCATCTTGGTGATCGTCTCCGAGATGATCGCCGTGAACAACGGACTGGGTTTCCGCATCCTGGAAGCGCGCGAGTACTTCTGGTCGGACAAGATCATCGCCGGGATGATCACCATCGGCATGCTCGGCCTGGCCATCGACATCGCCATGAACCGCCTCAACAACCACCTGCTGCGCTGGCACCGCGGCCTGGAGCAATGACATGAACGCACCGCATGCATTCCAAGCGCAGGTCCCGGAGCCGCATATCCGGGTCGAGGGCGTCAACAAGGTCTTCGCCACCGGAGACAGGACGGTGACCGCGCTGCAGGACATCCACCTGGACATCCCGCGCGGCCAGTTCACCTGCCTGCTGGGCCCCTCGGGCTGCGGCAAGTCGACCCTGCTCAACGCCGTGGCGGGCTTTTCGCTGCCCAGCAGCGGCACCATCGCGGTCGACGGCAAGCCGGTCACCGCGCCGGGGCCGGAGCGCGGCATGGTGTTCCAGGAATACGCGCTGTTCCCCTGGATGACGGTGGAGGACAACATCGCCTTCGGCCTGCACATCAAGGGCATGAGCAAGAGCGCGATCCGCGACCGGGTGGGCGAGCTGCTGTCCATGCTGTCGCTGGGCGACTTCCGCCAGCGCTTTCCCAAGGACCTGTCGGGCGGCATGCGCCAGCGGGTGGCGATCGCGCGCGTGCTGGCGCTGGATTCGCCCATCATGCTGATGGACGAGCCCTTCGGCGCCCTGGACGCGCTCACCCGCCGCAACCTGCAGGAAGAGCTGCTGCGCATCTGGTCCGGGCTGAACAAGACCATCATCTTCGTTACCCACAGCATCGAGGAAGCGATCTTCCTGGCCGACCGCATCGTCGTGATGACCTACCGGCCGGGCACCATCAAGCGCGACCTGCTGGTCGAGATCCCGCGCATGCGCGACCCGGCCGCGCCGGTATTCAATGCGCTCAAGCGGGAACTGGGGGTGATGGTGATGGAAGAGCAGCAGCGCCACCATACCGACGAGTTGCGGCTGGCGGCGGTGGACTAGCCTCGCGCGCTCTTGAATAAGGCTTAGGGGCAGGGGAGGAGCCCGCCCCCACCATTTCCCGATGGTGTAGACTCTTATTATGCAGAACTCCCTCTTCCTCGCCGCGGCCCTGCTGTACGCGGTGTGCGCCCTGCTGCCGTCGCGCCGGGGCGCCCTCATCTCTGGCGTCACCGCCGCGGCCTGGGCGGTGCATGGCGCCGCGCTCGGGCTCGACGTGTCCGAACCCGGCCGGCTGCGCGTCGGCTTCGCCATCATGCTGTCCAGCGCACTGTGGGTGTCGGTGGCCGCCTACTGGCTGGAAAACCGCAACTTCGCCCTGGACGGCATGCGCCGCCTGGTGATGCCCTTCGCCTGCGTCGCCGCGCTGCTGCCGGTGCTGTTCCCGGGCAGCCTGCTGGCGCTGCACGGCCAGTCGCCCGCCTTCGGCTGGCACGTCGCGGTCGCGGTGCTGGCCTACAGCACGCTCACCATTGCCGCCTTCCACGCCGTGCTGATGGCGCTGCAGGAGGCGCGGCTGCACACCCGCGGCGCCGGCGGCGGCTGGCTCGGCAGCGCGCTGGACCAGTTGCCGGCCCTCCTGACCATGGAAAAGCTGCTGTTCCGCGTCATCTGGATCGGTTTCATCCTGCTCAGCCTGACCGTGCTGTCGGGTGTGGTGTTCTCCGAACAGCTGTTCGGCAGCGCCCTGCGCCTCGACCACAAGAGCGTGTTCGCGCTGCTGTCCTGGCTGCTGTTCGCGGCGCTGCTGGCGGGGCGCCGCTGGCAGGGCTGGCGCGGCAAGACCGCGCTGCGCTTCACCCTGGCAGGCTTCGCCACGCTGGCGCTGGCCTACGTCGGCAGCCGCTTCGTGCTCGAAGTCGTCCTGCACCGGGGGATCGCATGAGCCGCATCCTGTTCTGGCTCCTGCTGATCGGGCTGGTCGTCATGGCCGTGCGCGCCAAGCTCAAGGGCCTGGGGGCGCGCCGGCAGCCGCCGCTCGACCGGCAGCCGCCACAGCAGCAGCGGCGCGAGACCTCCGTGCCCGCGATCGAAACCATGACCCAGTGCGCGCACTGCGGCATCCACTTCCCGGCATCCGAAGCGATCCACGCCGACGGCCACGACTACTGCTCGCCGGGCCACGTGCGCCTGCCGCCGCAGTAAGGCGGCCGATGACGTCCCCGGTTCCGCCCAAGGCGGCGCTGTCGCGCGAAGCGCGCACGACCCTGTGGCGCTCGCTCCAGACCTTCACCATCACCCGCGTCGTCATCGCGCTGGTGCTGCTGCTCTACCTGGGCGTGAGCTTCAGCGGCGGCGGCCTGCGCCTGGATGGCGTCAATACCCGCACCTGCCTGGCCTACCTGGCGGCGGCGCTGGTGTTCGGCGCGCTCGGCACCTGGTGGCGGCGCCGCTTCGCCCTGCAGCTGGGCTGCCAGATCGCGGTCGACCTGGCCGTGATCTCGCTGCTCTACCTGGAAACCGGCGGCATGCGCAGCGGCCTGGCGATCCTGTACCTGTTCCCGCTGGCCGGCGCCGCCATCCTGGCGCCGCTGACGCTGGCGCTGTTCGCGAGCGCCGTCGCCACGCTGTTCCTGCTGGCGGAAAGCACCTGGCAGGTGTTCATGCAGGAGCGCCAGCCGCCGCTGATGCAGGCCGGCCTGTACGGCGCCGCCTTCTTCGCCGGCACGCTGCTGGTGAACCGCCTGGCGGCGCGCCTGATCAAGCAGGAAGAGCTGGCGGCGCAGCGCGGCGCCGACCTGCGGGTCCAGCAGGCGATCAACGGCATCGTGATCGCCGACGTCGGCGACGGCATCCTGGTGGTGGGCGACGACAGCACGGTCTTTACCGGCAACCCGGCGGCGCGCCGCATGCTTGGCCTGGAGGGCGAGGTGGCGGCCTTCCGGCTCGGCGAGGCGCCGGGACTGGAGCCGCTTGACCAGGCCTTCGCCGACTGGCTAGGCGCGCCTGCCGAAGGCGCCGCCTTCGTCACCGTCAAGCCCTATCACGAAGAGGCCGGCCCGCTGCGCGGCCGGCGCGACCAGCCGGTGCACCTGAAGCTGCGCTTCGCGCGCGTCGATACGCTCGACGTGGCGCTGGGGCGCAGCGTGGTGTTCATGCAGGACGTCAGCGCCATCGAAAACCAGGCGCAGCAGCTCAAGCTGGCCTCGATGGGGCGCCTCACCGCCAGCATCGCGCACGAGGTGCGCAATCCGCTGTCGGCGATCGGCCACGCCACCGCGCTGCTGGCCGAAGACCTGCACGGCCCGGCCGAGGTGCGCCTGCTGAAGATCATGGGCGACAACGTGGCGCGCGTGAACCGCATGGTCGAGGACATCCTGCAGCTGTCGCGCAAGGTGCAGCCGAACGGCGAGCCGCTGCGGCTGGCGGCTTTCCTCGCCGAGCTGAAGGCCGAATTCTGCGAAACCCATGACCTGGCCGATGATATAGTCCATGTCGGCGACGCCGGCGACAACACGGTGCGCTTCGATCCGCTGCACCTGCACGAAGTGCTGCTCAACCTGCTGGGCAACGCGATCCGCTATGCCAGCCGGGCGCCCGCCAGCATCCGCATCTTTCCGGCGCGCGACGCCGCCGGCCGCATCGAGCTGCACGTGCAGGACGACGGCCCCGGCATCACACCCGAAGTGCGCGCCCACCTGTTCGAGCCGTTTTATACGACCTCGAGCAAGGGCACCGGGCTGGGCCTGTACCTGGCGCGCGAGCTGTGCCTGAACAACGACGCGAAGCTCGACTACGAATACCGCTTCGACGCCGCCATGGGGCCGCGCCGCGCCAGCGGACGCTTCGTGATCAGCTTTTCGCAGCCGGCCCGCGAAGGCCAGGCTGCCTGACAGACAGAGAGAACCATGACCGCACCCCGCATCCTGGTGGTCGACGACGAAGCCGACCTGCGCGAACTGCTCGAGATCACCCTGCTCAAGATGGGGCTGGACGTCGACAGCGCCGCCACGCTGCGCCAGGCGCGCGGCCTGGTCGAGGAACACGACTACGCCCTGATCCTGACCGACATGCGCCTGCCCGACGGCCTCGGGCTGGAGCTGGTGCGCGAAGTGAGCGCCTCGCACAAGGGCACGCCGATCGCCGTCATCACGGCCTACGGCAGCGCCGAGAACGCCGTGGTGGCGCTCAAGGCGGGCGCCTTCGACTACATCTCCAAGCCGGTGGCGCTGGACGCGCTGCGCCTGATGGTGCGCTCGGCCCTGAAGCTGCTCGATGCTCCGGCGGCCCGGCCGGACGGCGCCGCGCCCGGCTCGCGCATGATCGGCGACTCGCCGGCGATGGCGGCGCTGCGCGCCCAGATCGGCCGGCTGGCGCGCTCGAACGCGCCGATCTCGATCACCGGCGAATCGGGCAGCGGCAAGGAACTCGCCGCGCGCGAGATCCACGCCCAGAGTTCGCGCGCCGGCAAGCCCTTCGTGGCGGTGAACTGCGGCGCCATTCCCGAGACCCTGATGGAGGCCGAGTTCTTCGGCTACCGCAAGGGCGCCTTCACCGGCGCCGCCGAGGAGCGCGACGGTTTCTTCCAGGCGGCCGACGGCGGCACCCTGATGCTGGACGAAGTGGCCGACCTGCCGCTGCCGATGCAGGTCAAGCTGCTGCGCGTCATCCAGGAGCGGCGCGTGCGCAAGATCGGCGCCACCAGCGAGGAGCCGGTGGACGTGCGCATCATCAGCGCCACCCACCAGGACCTGGCCAGGTGCGTGGAGCAGGGCAGGTTCAGGCAGGATTTGTTCTATCGCCTGAACGTGATCGAGCTGTCGCTGCCGCCGCTGCGCGAACGCATCGACGACCTGGCCCCGCTGGCCGACGCGATCCTGGCGCGCCTGGCCGGGCCGGGACAGGCGGCGCTGGGGCCGGGCGTGCTCGAGGCGCTGCGCGCATATTCCTTCCCGGGCAATATCCGCGAGCTGGAAAACGTGCTGGAGCGGGCGCTGGCCTTCGCCAACGACGGCGTGATCCAGGTGGGCGACCTGTCGCTGAAGGCGGCGCGGCCGGGCGAGGGCCAGGCGCGCACCGCGGCGCCATCGGCGCCGGCGCAAGCCGCGACGCCCGAGTCCGGGCGGGAACCGGCGCCCGCCGCGCAGGCGGCCGCGGCGCCGGCGCCGCAGGCCCTGTCGCTGCTCGGCCCGAACGGCCTGCCCGGCAACCTGCCCGAATACCTGATACAGGTCGAGCGCGACATCATCGGGCGCGCCCTGCAGCAGACCCAGTTCAACCGCACCCAGGCGGCGAGCCTGCTCGGCATCAGCGTGCGCCAGCTGCGCTACCAGATGCAGAAGCTGGACATCTGCGCGCCGGACGACAACGCCTGAGGTTTGCCCTGCAAAAGCAAGACCGGCCATGTCATCATGTTGTCTTTTCGCCAGTGCAAAATGCAGCGCTTCAATGCGGCGCGCATGGCGCTGATGAAGTCTTGTGCAGGCTTCCCGAACAAGGTTAGCGCTCACTCACCGCATACTGCCCGTCGTTTGGCTGAAGCTGGGTTGTCAAGCCCATGCACCAAAAAAAACAAAAAAAATTGAGAAGGTATTCACTTGCCCTGACCTAGGTCAGGTACTACAATTAGTCTCATCTCAAGATCGAACACTAGATGTAGTGGTACTGAACCGGAAGCAACTAGAGTTTGACCGCCGTTCAGGTTCGACTTGAAGCTTGCTCCGCAAGCCACTGATTCAACAGCGATTTCTACCCTGCCGCATTGCGCTCTTGCTTGGTTGCCAGTAAGAAGTTCCATCTGGCGGGGTATCGCTTTGCTTAAAATTTTGTCGGCTTGACAAGTCCGGCTAAGACAAACCACGGCAGGTTCGGCTGCCCACTGGAGGCTCAATGCAAACAGCACAAGACATTTCGATCAATCCGCACGTCGCACCCGGCGCGTCGGCCACTGCCACTCCGGCGGAGATCGCTGCGCGCGGTGACTACCGTGTCATCCGCCGCAACGGCGCCGTGGTCGCTTTCGAGCCGCACAAGATCTCGGTCGCGATGACCAAGGCCTTCCTCGCCGTCGCCGGCGGGCAGGGCGCCGCCTCGGCCCGCATCCGCGAGCTGGTGGAACAGCTGACCAACAACGTGGTGGCCGCGCTGGTGCGCCGCCAGCCGAACGGCGGCACCTTCCACATCGAGGACGTGCAGGACCAGGTCGAACTGTCGCTGATGCGCTCGGGCGAGCATGACGTCGCGCGCGAATACGTGCTGTACCGCGCCAAGCGCATGGAAGAGCGCAAGGCCGCCAAGGAAGCGCTTGGTGGCGCCGCCGTGGCCGCACCGCAGATCAATGTGGTCGACGGCGGCCAGCGCCGCGCGCTCGACGTGAACGACGTCTACGCCCTGGTCAACGCCGCCTGCTCGGGCCTGGAAAAGCACGTCGACGCCGACGCCATCGTCGCCGAGACCCTGAAGAACCTGTACGACGGCGTGCCGGTCGAGGAGCTGCACAAGTCGGCCATCCTGGCCGCCCGCGCCCTGATGGAAAAAGACCCGGCCTACAGCCAGGTCACCGCGCGCATCCTGCTGCACACCATCCGCAAGGAAGTGTTCGGCAAAGAGGTGCCGCAAGCCGGCGCCGCCGCCGAATACATCACCTACTTCCCGCAGTACGTCGCCAAGGGCATCCAGAACGAGCTGCTGGACGAAGCGCTGGGCACCTACGACCTCGAGCGCCTGGCCAAGGCCATCGTCGCCGACCGCGACCTGCAGTTCGGCTACATCGGCCTGCAGACCCTGTACGACCGCTACTTCCTGCACGTGCGCGAAACCCGCATCGAGATGCCGCAGGCCTTCTACATGCGCGTCGCGATGGGCCTGGCCCTGCGCGAAGCCGACCGCGAAGCGCGCGCCATCGAGTTCTACAACCTGCTGTCGTCGTTCGACTTCATGAGCTCGACCCCGACCCTGTTCAACTCGGGCACCCGCCGCTCGCAGCTGTCCTCGTGCTACCTGACCACCGTCGGCGACGACCTGGAAGGCATCTACGACGCCATCAAGGAAAACGCGCTGCTGTCGAAGTTTGCCGGCGGCCTGGGCAACGACTGGACCCCGGTCCGTGCACTGGGCTCGCGCATCAAGGGCACCAACGGCAAGTCGCAGGGCGTGGTGCCGTTCCTGAAAGTGGTCAACGACACCGCCGTGGCGGTAAACCAGGGCGGCAAGCGCAAGGGCGCGGTCTGCGCCTACCTGGAAACCTGGCACATGGACATCGAGGAATTCCTCGACCTGCGCAAGAACACCGGCGACGACCGCCGCCGCACCCACGACATGAACACCGCGAACTGGATTCCGGACCTGTTCATGAAGCGCGTGATGGAAAAGGGCTACTGGAGCCTGTTCTCGCCGAGCGAGACCCCGGACCTGCACGACAAGGTCGGCAAGGCCTTCGAAGAAGCCTACGTCGCCTATGAAGCCAAGGCCGCGCGCGGCGAAATGACCGTGTACAAGAAGGTCGAAGCACTCGACCTGTGGCGCAAGATGCTGTCGATGCTGTTCGAGACCGGCCACCCGTGGATCACCTTCAAGGACCCGTGCAACATCCGTTCGCCGCAGCAGCACGTCGGCGTGGTGCACTCGTCGAACCTGTGCACCGAGATCACCCTGAACACCAGCGCCGACGAGATCGCCGTCTGCAACCTGGGCTCGGTGAACCTGCCGCAGCACATGAAGGGCGAAGGGCTGGACCACGCCAAGCTGCAAAAGACCATCCGCACCGCGATGCGCATGCTCGACAACGTCATCGACATCAACTACTACGCCGTGGACAAGGCGCGCAATTCGAACCTGCGCCACCGTCCGGTGGGCATGGGCATCATGGGTCACCAGGACTGCCTGCACATGATGCGCGTGCCGTTCGCATCAAGCAAGGCAGTCGAATTCGCCGACAAGTCGATGGAAGCGGTCTGCTACTACGCCTACCTGGCCTCGACCGAACTGGCCGAAGAGCGCGGCCGCTACGAGACCTACGAAGGTTCGCTGTGGGACCGCGGCATCCTGCCGCAGGACTCGATCAAGCTGCTGGCCGAGGAACGCGGCGGCTACCTGGAGCAGGACACCAGCGAATCGATGGACTGGAGCGTGGTGCGCGAGCGCATCAAGCAGTTCGGCATGCGTAACTCGAACTGCGTGGCGATCGCCCCGACCGCGACCATCTCGAACATCATCGGCGTGTCGGCCTGCATCGAACCGACCTTCCAGAACCTGTACGTGAAGTCGAACCTGTCGGGCGAATTCACCGAGATCAACGCCTACCTGGTGCGCGACCTGAAGGCGCGCGACCTGTGGGACGAAGTGATGATCGCCGACCTGAAGTACTTCGACGGTTCGCTGTCCAAGATCGACCGTGTGCCGCAAGACCTGCGCGACATCTACGCCACCGCGTTCGAAGTCGAGCCGAAGTGGCTGGTGGAACAGGCTTCGCGCCGCCAGAAGTGGATCGACCAGGCCCAGTCGCTGAACATCTACATGGCCGGCGCCTCGGGCAAGAAGCTGGACGAGACCTACAAGCTGGCCTGGCTGCGCGGCCTGAAGACCACCTACTACCTGCGCACCATCGCGGCGACGCACATGGAGAAGTCGACCACCCGCACCGGCGCCCTGAACGCGGTCCCGGTCTCGGGCGGCCTGTCGGCCGGCCACGCGGCGCCGGCGGCAGCGGCTCCAGCAGCTGCGGCGCCTGCCTCAGCACCGGAAGTGGTGGACGGCGCCGCCTGCTACCTGCGTCCGGGCGACGCCGGCTTCGACGAGTGCGAGGCTTGCCAGTAATCCAATGAGGTGAAAGCCGGCCCGATCGCCGGCTTTCACCGTCAAGCGCAACCGTCGTTCCGGCGAAGGCCGGAACCCAGGTCCGCGGCACACCGCCGGCGCCTGGGTCCTGCAAGATGACGACGAACAACCGAACAAATCCGACTGTCCGCCTCGCGCGGACGCAGTCACGAAAGAAGGAACACACCATGCTCTCCTGGGACGACGAACCAAACACCGCATCCGCCCCGCGCGCACCACAAGCCACCGGCGAAGCAGCAGCTCCGGCCGCCGAAGTCGCCAAGCGCGTCAACGCCGACGACAAGCGCATCATCAACGGCCAGACCGACGTCAACCAGCTGGTGCCGTTCAAGTACAAGTGGGCGTGGGACAAGTACCTGGCCGGCTGCGCGAACCACTGGATGCCGCAGGAAGTCAACATGCAGCGCGACATCGAGCTGTGGAAGAGCCCGAACGGCCTGTCGGAAGACGAGCGCCGCCTGGTCAAGCGCAACCTCGGCTTCTTCACCACCGCCGACTCGCTGGCCGCCAACAACATCGTGCTGGGCACCTACCGCCACATCACCGCACCGGAATGCCGCCAGTACCTGCTGCGCCAGGCTTTCGAAGAAGCGATCCACACCCACGCCTACCAGTACATCGTCGAGTCGCTGGGCCTGGACGAGAAGGAAATCTTCAACGCCTACAACGAGATCGAATCGATCCACGACAAGGACCAGTTCCTGATCCCGTTCATCAACGTGCTGACCGACCCGGAATTCAAGACCGGCACCCTGGAAGCCGACCAGCAGCTGCTGAAGTCGATCATCGTGTTCGCCTGCCTGATGGAAGGCCTGTTCTTCTACGTCGGCTTCACCCAGATCCTGGCGCTGGGCCGCCAGAACAAGATGACCGGCGCCGCCGAGCAGTACCAGTACATCCTGCGCGACGAGTCGATGCACGTGAACTTCGGCATCGACCTGATCAACACGATCAAGATGGAAAACCCGCAGCTGTGGACCCCGGCCTTCCGCGAAGAGCTGAAGGCCCTGTTCCTGCAGGCCGTCGAACTCGAGTACCGCTACGCCGAAGACACCATGCCGCGCGGCGTGCTGGGCCTGAACGCCCCGATGTTCAAGGGCTACCTGCGCTTCATCGCCAACCGCCGCGCCGTGCAGATCGGCCTGGAGCCGCTGTTCCCGAACGAAGAGAACCCGTTCCCGTGGATGAGCGAGATGATCGACCTGAAGAAGGAGCGTAACTTCTTCGAGACGCGCGTGACCGAGTACCAGACCGGTGGTGCGCTGAGCTGGGATTAATATAAAAAATATTCTTAAACCGTTAGTGCAATACTGAAGCCTGATGTTCATCATCAGGCTTTTTTTATGCTGTTCGCATAGAGCATCGCAGCTATAGGTACAGACTTAAATCCACAGAATTGGCTGTAAGGCAATATGAAGAGTGCGAGAATTTAGGCCCTAACTAAAGACTGCAGTATATTGCTCACTGATTAAAAGGAACGAGAATGAGTAACGACGGAGTTGCAATCAGCACAGACGGCGCAGCGCTTGGATTCGATGAGAAACTATGGAATTTTCTGCGCACCTGTCAGCGAGAGAGCGTTAAGTCGGCAATCCTGTACTCTCAAACTCCAAGTTCTGCGTCACCTGTTCAATCCTGCTTGATAAGTCTGCCAACCGGGGCCGGAAAATCGGGTGTTATTACTGTCCTTTCTCACCTTGTCAAGCAAAAAAAGGTTTTGGTCCTCTGTCATAGAAGAGCGGTATGCAACCAACTGAAGAGTGACATTGCAGGAAAATTCTTAGATCGATCAGGAACATCTATTCCTCGAAAGAATGTTTATTCAGATGTTAATTCGATAGCTGCGGACGGAATATATGTGACAACTTTCCAAATGCTAATGTCTCTTGATGCGGCATCGCTCATATTGCTGAAAACTAGCTTCGATTTAATTATCGTTGATGAGGGGCATTCCGAGCCATCTCCTGTTTGGCGTACTCTCGTTAGAGGTTCGTTAGCTCATAAAATTGTCATAACAGCGACGCCCTATCGAAACGATCTATTTCAATTTGATGTGTCTCCAACGTCTAGCTATGTATACACATTTGCTCAGGCACTGGAGGATCACATATTGTCGGAGCCCAGTTGGGAGTCCGGCAGCGAGCAGGATTGTGTGCAAAAAACCCTCGATTTCCTTCAATCAAACCCAGATTTAAAGTGCATCGTAAAGTGTAAGACTTTTGAAGATGTGGATCGATACTTCACCAAGTTTTCTGCTTATGTGCCTACGCTTGCTATACATGAAAGATTTGTAAATGATCCGCGCCACGATGTGAAAACATCTGTACCAAAAAATATTTCGAAAGAGAATTATAAAGTATTGGTTCATCAACATAAGCTTGATGAAGGTATAGATATTCCTGACGCTAAATTGTTATTATTGACGTATCCAGTCGGAAGCGGTCGCGAACTTGTGCAAACTGTTGGGAGAGTTGTAAGAAGGTATCAGGAGTTCACGCCTCTGGTTTTAGAAGTAGCTACCAGTTCAAATTTCTCGATGTGGTCGAGCT
Organism: Massilia sp. X63; assembly: GCF_041023745.1. Lineage (NCBI taxonomy): Bacteria > Pseudomonadati > Pseudomonadota > Betaproteobacteria > Burkholderiales > Oxalobacteraceae > Massilia > Massilia sp. X63. Next base: position 220,043 of record NZ_JBFTEF010000002.1, on the reverse strand, counting down.
ATCGAGCGTTTGATTTGTCGTTAAGATCCCAGCAGGGAGTCGAGAAATTCTTGGCATCCTTGAACACGGCAAGACTCATCGAGCTCTACTTGGATGCATTCCCGTCACATAGTTACCATGAAAATCGATTTGTTGAGAAATTTGATCTGAACGATTTTGATCCAGACGCTGTACTTAGCATTCCAACTGCGTCAGTATGCTTTTTTAATTTCAAGTCTGAATTTGTAATTGAAAAGGCTGCTGATACGCTGTATTGGCGCGCGGCAAATCAGGGTGAGCTTAGTAAAGTTTATAAATCTAATTCAACCAAAATAATTTTGGTTTTATCGATATCGTTCCGTAAATCACGATTTTTGGTGAATGAGTTGTTCTTCGAGCCATCGCTTGAGCTTACGCTTGTTCGACAATTAGAGAATTCTGTTGTCGCTGTCTTCGATAGTCGAGGCCGCTCGTTTGCATTTGATTCTGAGCTCCATATCGATTCACCATTAAAGCAAGAGCAGTTGCTCAAGGTGATGACGTTAGGTGCAGCTGTTAGGCCTAAAGAGGCTAGCACTCGCTCGATAAGCTCTGCTTACAAACGACCAGAGTCAATGCATATAAAGGGTAAAAATCTAGATAACTTAGGTGGGCAGCAGCAATTTTCCTCTTACCGCATGTCTACGATTAAATGCGATACGCTCGACAGCTTAGGGGAGAAATCCGGAAGTTATTATGTTGGTGTCGATGCGGGGCGAATTTCAGATCAAAAAGATAGGAATTTTAGCTTGGCTGACTTGGATGAGTGGTTCGAAATAATCCAGGAATGTCTTAACTCAAATGCGGAAGTTGATAGCAGGGTAATGCGGGCGTTTGCTAAGCCTATTGCTGTCGATACGTCTATGGTAGCAGATTCACTCATTCTGGATTTGACCAGTGAGCAATCTCCCATAGAGGTAAGTGTGAATGGCCACGCCTTCACAATAGACAATGACTTTATATTTTATAACTATAAATCCGGATTTTTGTTGAGCTCAAAAATTCCAGAATCAAAAATTACGATCAGTCTCAAGGTTGAAGCACCATACGTGGAACTTCATTCTGCATATTCGATTGATTTTCCTTCGTCCGATCATGAGGCCGATTTCTGTAAATTTCTAACTAGCCGTTTACATAAAATTTTATTCCAAAATGGTGTGGCTTACTCAGGTGGAAGGTTTTTTGAGACAACTCTTCCAACTCAGAACGGCTTCTCCATAGCAAATTCTGAACTTGCTGGGGTAGTCATTCCTTTCTCAGAATTGCTTAAGCCGGGCTTGACGGAAAAAGGTGATCGAGATGGGGTCATTAAAACATCTAACGATGAATTTTCTTCTGACTCTGTGTTCTATCTGATCGACAAACTTAAAAACTGCTCAAATCCAAGTTCGACAGTAACGGATCTTGGTCCATTTTACCCGTATGCTGGCGCAGTGGATTACATTCTTTGCGCCGACATGGGGACGGAGCCGGCTGACTTCATATTAATGTCGCCGGAGAAGGTAATTTACGTACACGTTAAATGCGGTGAATCATCGCAGAGACCTCAATCATCGGCCGGCGCGCTTGCAGAGGTCGGTTCTCAAGCCACCAAAAATCTTGAGATGTTGATTACTAGAGATATGAATCTGAAAGCGGGAAATTGGTCTCAGCTTTTATCTGAGTGGCCTACGGCGAACTCACCCAACAAGTTGCCTAACCGAATAAGACTTTTTGATAAAGCGAGATTCGACAGTTCAATAACTCCAGTTGAACCGGCCCTAGAGCGATTGTGGAGCATTTTGGCTATGCGGCGAAGAAATATTGGCGTCCGTAAGGAAATATGGATCGTTGCGGCGAACAGTTTTTCAGTTTCTGACTTCGAAAATCAAATGGCGTTAGGCGCTAAGGCAAGGCCAGAATCACTTCAAGCGTATCAGTTGCTTCAAGGGTGGATTTCTGCAGCGGCTGATCTAGACGCTGAATTGAAGATATTTGGTTCTCCGTAAGTTTTCGGCTTGGTTCTTTTGCACATCTTAAAATGAAAGCCAGTTCTTCTTTCAAGTTTTTTCCCAAAGATGAAGGCAAGAGTGCAGCGTACCTTTTGGACGACTCCAACCGTATTCTATTTTTAGTTGGGTTTAAGTTGATTTGTGTCTTGGTGATTTAGTATGGTGCGGTCGCGTGGTAGTTTGGGTTTCTGGGGCTGAGTAGGTTAGCTGACGAGATGTGTAGCTGGTCAACATACGAGGACGAGTTAGCTTATGATCAAGGATTATTCCGCCCCAAAAGGAGAACTTCTTTGCAAGTTAAGACCATGACGCTGCATGCCGCGCTGCTCGCAAGTCTGGCAGCGTCGTTCGACGCCGATGCTGCGTCCATCGCCGGCCAGACCACCTTCCAGAACAACTGCGCCAACTGCCACAGCGTCGATTCGAACCTGTCCTCGCGCGCCGGCCCGGGCCTGTTCGGCGTCCTCGGCCGCAAGGCGGCAGGCGTCCCCGGCTATCACTACTCGCAAGCCCTGATAAAAGCCGGCGCCGCCGGCAAGACCTGGACCCGCGAAGACCTGGACCTGTTCCTGGCCGACCCGGCCAGGAACGTGCCCGGCACCACGATGCCGGTCGGCGTGCCGGACAAGCAGACCCGCGCCGCGCTGGTCGACTACCTGGCCGGCCTGCAAGGCCCGGTCACCGCCGCGGCGCCGGCCAAGGCGCAAGTTTCGGCAGAACGCAGCGGTTCCTGGGACGACAACCAGCCCGGCCGCATCCACCACATCAAAGTGACCGACCTGCCGCCGCCGTTTGCCACCAGCAGCGCCGGCAACGGCCCGCGCGTCGAGGCGCGCCCGAACGGCAGCATGCCGACCGTGCCGCAGGGCTTCGCGGTCAGCGTGTATGCCGTCGATGGCGACAAGCCGCGCCTGCCGCTGCGCGCGCCGAATGGCGACATCTTCCTGGCCGCCACCGCCAAGGGCGAGATCAAGGTGCTGCGCGCGAAGGACGGGCAGGCCAGCGCCACGCCTGAAGTCTTTGCCACCGGCTTGAGCCGCCCCTACGGCATGGCCTTCTGGCCATCCGGCGCCAATCCGCAATACCTGTACGTCGCCAACGTCAATGCGATCGTGCGCATCCCCTACCGCAACGGCGACCTGAAGGCGCGCGGCGCGCCCGAGACCGTGGTGGCGCAGCTGTCGGAGACCAGCGGCGGCCACACCACCCGCACGCTGGCGTTTTCAAAAGACGACAAGACCCTGCTGCTGTCGATCGGTTCGGCCACCAACGTCGCCACCGAGATCGGCGCCACGCCGCCGGAACCGATCGCGCAGTGGGAAGCGAAGCACGGGGTGGGCGGCGCCTGGGGCGTGGAGACCGACCGCGCCACCGTCATGGCCTTCGACCCGGACGGCAAGAACCGCCGCACCTATGCCACCGGCCTGCGCAACTGCGTCGGCATGCTGGTCCATCCGGGCACCGGCGACGTGATGTGCACCGTGAACGAGCGCGACGCGCTCGGCGACAACCTGCCGCCGGACTACCTGACGCGCGTGAAGCAGGGCGGCTTCTATGGCTGGCCGTGGTACTACATCGGCGACAACGAGGACCCGCGCCTGAAGGGCCAGCGTCCCGACCTGAAGGGCAAGGCGATCGTGCCGGACGTGCTGATCCAGTCGCACTCGGCGCCGCTCGGCATGGCGGTCTACCAGGCGCCGAAGGGCGCGAAGCACGCCTTCCCGAAGGAATACGAGGGCGACGTGTTCGTGGCCCTGCACGGTTCCTGGAACCGCGGCGTGCGTACCGGCTACAAGGTGGTGCGTGTGTTCATGAAGAACGGCGTGCCGACCGGGCAGTACCAGGACTTCATGAGCGGCATGGTGCTGAGCGACCGCGAGGTCTGGGGGCGTCCTGCCGGCGTGGCGGTGGCGGCCGATGGCGCCCTGCTGGTGGTCGACGATGCCGGCGGCACCGTCTGGCGCATCGCACCGCAGCGCTGAAGCACCCTCCAAACCCGTCGCAAGACGGGTTTTTTCATTGTTGAGCTTGGTCATCACCCGTCGGGTTTCGCTGCACTAAGGTGAGCGGATGCCCATCATGGAGGATGCGATGAATGTCAGGGAAACCCCGCGTGCGGTGGCACGCACGGTGGAATGGGAATTCACCCAGTCGACCTATGCGCCGGTGCTGGCCGACGTGCCCGCCGCGCTGTTCCCCTGCTGGGCGCAGACTGCGCACCGGGAGTTCCCCGGCATCCCGCGCGACGCCGCGTTCTATGCCCAGGCGGCCGAAGGCCTGATGATGTTCTTCGATTGCGCGGCCGCCGCCGCCAGCCCCTGCGCGCTGCCTTCGCGCGCGGCCGACTCGGTCTGGCATGCCTGGGCGCGCCTGGATGCGGCCGGCCTCGACGCTTTTTGCCTGCGCCACTTCGGCCGCGCCATCCCGCATGTGGAGCGGACCCGCATGAAGCAAGGGGAGATGGGGCGGGCGCTGGCGGTGTGCCTGGTGCAGGCGCGCCGGCGCGCCTCGCAGCCGGCCGCCGGCAGCCACCTTCCACGGCTGTTCGCGCTCGACCTGCACGTGGGCATGCCGGGCGGCTTCGGCTACCGCAGGATCGGCGGCCTGGTCGCCTGTTCGGTCCTGGACGAGTTCGGCAATCCGGACGGCAAGCCGCACTTCCCGGACGCGTTGACGCCCTACGCCCTGTACCTGGCGGGCCTGGTCAGCAAGGCCGAGTACGAGCAGGCCACCATGGAAAGCCCCTCCGCGCGCGCGGACGGCGCCGGCGGCATGATCGGCTTCATGGGCTTGCTGGAGGGCGAGGGCGGGCGCGAGGAGGGCGACAGCGTGTGCGGCGATGGCGACAGCGGCGGCAGTTCCTGCGGCAGCGGCTGCTGCTGCGGCGGCGACAGCTAGATGAAGGGCCGCAGCGAAATCTTCAGCAGGATCGCGAACTCGTCGAGGTCCATCGCCTTGGCGAGGTAGTTCGACGCGCCCAGCAGCGAGGCGCGGATCCGGTCCGACTCGACCGGCAGCGCGGTGAGCACCACCGCCGGGATGGCCTGCAGGCCGGGAGAGCTGCGGATGTGCTTGAGGACGCCGAAGCCGTCGACCGTCGGCATGCGCACATCCAGCAGGATCAGTCCGATCTGGCCCGCCGTGCCGGTCGCCTCGGCGCGGCGCAGCAGCACCAGCGCCTCCTCGCCGTCATGCACATGGACCACGGGGTTGTGAATGCCGCAGCGCCGCAGCGCGTGGACAGTCAGCTCCGCGTCCAGGGGACGGTCTTCGATGAGCAGGATATTTTCGGACATAAGCCGAAAATACTAGCCGTACCGGCAAAAGGGCCGCGCACAATTGATGAGGCGGGGCCAAGCTGCCGGGCGCGCTCCGGCTCGGCCGCGTCGACGGTGTGTGCCGTCGGTTCGCCAACGCCATGCTTGCGCCGTGCCGCCGGTAGCGCGGCTATGATGGCCCGACCGGTCAGCCCGACCCGCGCCGGCGCGGGTGGCGTGGCCACAGGAGACCGCATGCTCGAGAGCTTTGCCCTGCACTACCTCCCCGAGTCCTATTCCATTGCCGGCCAAAAGCTGATGGGCCGGCAGTCGGCCGGTGTCGGCCTGCTGGGCGCGATCGCGCGCGATGAGGTGGTGCGCGAAGTCGGCTGCTTCGCCGCCGAGCGCAGCCACGCCGACGCGTGCGAAGCCGCCCTGCGCGAAGCGGGTTTCGGCGGCGCGGTGGACTGGGTGCCGCCGGCGGCGCCGCAGCGCCTGGAACGCTTCGGCTGCCTGCTGCATCCCGGCCCCGGCATCGAACGGCTCGCCTGGCGCAGGCTGGCGGCGGGCGAGCAGCGCTACAGCCTGTGCGGCATCACGCACGGCATCGCCTCGCACGAGATGATGAGCCTGGTCACCGGCCTGCTGACTGCGCCGGTGCGCAGCTGGGACGCCATCATCTGCACCTCGCGCGTGGTGCGCGACAGCCTGCGCGTGCTGGTCGAAGAGCAGGCCGACTACCTGCGCACGCGGCTGGGCGCGCAGCGCTTCGAGCTGCCGCAGCTGCCCCTGATTCCGCTCGGGGTGCATTGCGCCGGCCTGCGGCCGGATGCGCCGCGCCGCCACGAGGCGCGGGCGCGGCTCGGCATCGGGGCCGACGACGTCGCCTTCCTGTACCTGGGCCGGCTGTCGCTGCATGCCAAGTCGCATCCGCAGCAGATGTTCAGCGCGCTGGAGCGCGCGGACAAGGGCGGACGGCGGGTGCACCTGATTATCGCGGGCTGGTACGCGGGCGAAGCCACCGAGGCCGCGTTCCACGAGGCGGCCGCGCTGCTCTGTCCTTCGGTGCGCCTGGTCGGACTCGATGGGCGCGAGCCGGACAAGCAGCTCGACGCCTGGGCCGCGGCCGACGTCTTCACCTCGCTGGCCGACAACGTGCAGGAGACCTTCGGCCTGGCCCCGCTGGAGGCGATGGCGGCCGGGCTGCCCTGCGTGATCTCGGACTGGAACGGCTACCGCGACACGGTGCGCGACGGCGTCGACGGCTACCGGATCCCGACGGTGATGCCCGGTCCGGGCGCGGGGCTCGACCTGGCCTTGCGCTACGACGACGGCGTCGACAGCTTCGACATGTACTGCGGCCACGCCAGCCAGGCGGTGGCGCTGGACGGCGCCTTGCTGGCGCAGGCCTACGAGCGGCTGGTGTGCGACGCCGACTTGCGGCGCAGGCTGGGCGAGCAGGCGCGCAACAGGGCGGAGACGGTGTTCGACTGGCGCGTGATCCTGGGGCGTTACCGCGCGCTGTGGGAAGAGCTGGCCGAACGGCGCCGCGCCGATTCCCGCCTGGCGCCGCCGCTGCCCGCGCGCGCCCCGGACCGCCCCGATCCGTTCCGGTTGTTCGCGAGCTATGCGACGCGTCCGCTGACGGCGGCCTCGCTGGTGGAGCTGGCGCCGGAGGCCTCGCTGGCGCTGGTGAACCAGTACCGCGACCTGGCGATCAACCGTTTCGCGTCGGCCTCGCTGCCGACGCTCGAGGACTTCGGCCGCCTGTTCGGGGCCATCGGACCGCAGCCGGTGGAAGTGGAGGAGCTGGTCGACACGCTCGGCCCCTGCGACCGCCCGACCTTGCTGCGTGGGCTCGCCTGGCTGTGCAAGATGGACCTGTTGCGGGTCGTCGAATGAGGCATGCGGCGATCCGGACCACCGGTCATCGCGCCGAATGCCGTGATGGGAGCCTTGCCCGCTATCCCGCCGGGCTGCGCATCCGACCACCTGACCGCGATCTCCTCGGCGCTCGTCGCCGCGCCTGACCGTGCGCTCGCAAAAATCAAGGGCACCGTTTCGCGTGCGCCGCTGTCCAAGCATGTGCAGCGGCGCTCTCCGACCGTGCGTCGCTGACCGCGGGCCGAAAGTGCGGCCTGATGGCGTCGCAGGTGTAGCGCCTCGCCGATCTCGGCGCCAAGCACGCGTTCCTGCGCATCGATTGCTGGGTACGGCATTTTCGATGCACGCGATCTGCTTGAAACACCAGCCGCCAAGGCCGATCGGAAGATGGTTTGCCGACCGTTTGAAATGCGATTCCGTGTGACAGATAACAGAACAAAGCGGGACCGATGCGCGAACGAATGCGCAATCGCATGTTTGGTGTGAAAAGACGATTTGTTTTGCGGTGCTTGGGTTGCGCGCTCACAAAGTTTTCGTGTACTTTACGTGTTTGAATTTGTCAAAACGTGAACATGTGATATTGTCGCGTCCATCCGGGCAGTAATCGATCGAATAATAGGACACTGATTCAATCAGTATGCACGTAAGCGAAGCGAAAAGAACAAGCCGCACTGCCTGACCGTGTTCAGGCAAGGCGGCTTTTTCTTTTCGCGCCCGCAAGGGTAGCGATGTGAAAACGCATTGAGTCGGTTGCCTGACGACGTTGGCTGAAGCGCTGCAATTGTGAGGAGTTGCAGCAGTTCAGCCGGTGCCGGATTCATTGGCCCAAATCGCACGGCGGTTTGGTCCGATGAATAATTCGCCCGCCACGTCAGGGTGGGCGGGTTTTAAACCTTGAGCGTATTTCTCATCGTAGATGAAGGAGAATCAAAAATGGCAACCGCTAAGAAACCAGCAGCAAAGGCAGCAGCAAAAAGCGCGCCTTCGTCCGTGACGAAGGCCACCAAACCGGCAGCCAAGGCCGCAGCCGAGAAACCGGCAGCAAAAGCCGCGGCAAAACCGGCCGCCAAGGCCACCGCGACCAAGGCAGCCGCCAAGCCGGCAGCGAAAACTGCAGCAAAACCTGCTGCAAAGAAAGCTGCAGCAAGCAAGACCGCTGCGACCAAGACCACCGCTACCAAAGCAGCAGCGAAGCCGGCAGCAAAGAAAACTGCAGCCACCAAGACCGCCGCCACCAAGACCACCGCTACCAAGGCAGCAGCGAAGCCGGCAGCGAAGAAAGCTGCAGCAAAACCCGCAGCCAAGGCCGCCGCCACCAAGTCGGCCGCGAAGCCGGCAGCAAAGAAAGCGGCAGCCAAGCCAGCAGCAAAAGCCGCTGCAAGCAAATCGGCAGCCAAGCCGGCAGCAAAGAAAACCGCAGCTAAACCGGCAGCCAAGGCCGCTGCTACCAAGTCGGCCGCGAAATCGGCAGCCAAGCCGGCAGCAAAGAAAGCTGCAGCTAAACCGGCAGCAAAGAAAGCCGCAGCTAAACCGGCAGCAAAGAAGGCAGCAGCTAAACCGGCAGCAAAGAAAGCCGCAGCTAAACCAGCAGCCAAAGCCGCTGCAAGCAAATCGGCCGCCAAGCCGGCAGCGAAAAAAGCCGCAGCTAAACCTGCAGCAAAGAAAGCAGCAGCTAAACCGGCAGCAAAGAAAGCCGCTGCTCCGGCCAAGGCCGCCGCTAAACCGGCTGCAAAGAAAGCTGTTGCACCGGCTAAAGCCGCCGCTAAACCGGCTGCAAAGAAAGCCGCAGCACCGGCTAAAGCCGCTGCTAAACCTGCTGCAAAGAAAGCTGCCGCTCCGGCTAAAGCCGCGGCTAAACCTGCTGCAAAGAAAGCTGCTGCTCCAGCCAAGGCCGCCGCTAAACCGGCTGCAAAGAAAGCTGCTGCACCGGCTAAAGCCGCTGCCAAGCCGGCTGCAAAGAAAGCTGCCGCACCGGCCAAGGCCGCTGCTCCGGCTAAATCGGCAACCCCGGCTAAATCGGCAACCCCGGCTAAATCGGCAACCCCGGCTAAATCGGCAACCCCGGCTAAATCGGCTGCTCCGGCCAAAACTGCCGCGACCAAATCGACCGCTGCCAAATCGGCCGCCAAGCCTGCTGCAAAGCCGGCCGCAAAAGCCGAAGCCAAGCCGGAAATGAAGGCCGAAGCAAAACCGGAAGCCAAAGCCGAAGCCAAACCGGAAGTGAAAGCCGAAGCCAAACCGGAATCGAAAACCGATACCAAATCGGAATCGAAGGCCGAAGCCAAGCCGGAAGCCAAATCCGATTCGAAATCGGACAGCAAGGCCGACAGCAAGGCAGCAGCACCTGCCGCCGCCGCAAAAACCACGCTGTCGCCGGCAGCCGCCTGGCCGTTCCCGACCAGCAGCCGCCCGTAATTCCGGCTCGATAGCGAGTCTTGCCTGGTTCAGGCAAAATACCGCTGTGTGATCGTTCACACAGCGGTTTTTTTTTGAGGAGCCTACGTGCTGTCCATTCTCCAGTTTATCGTCGATACCGCTGCCAGCCTGCTGGGCGGCCTGCTCCTGCTGCGCTTCTGGATGCAGGCGATCCGCGTGCGTCCTCCGCAGCAGATCGGCCAGTTCACCTTCACCCTGACCGACTGGCTGGTGCTGCCGCTACGGCGCCTGGTGCCCGGCATGGGCGGCTATGACTGGGCGAGCCTGATCGGCGCCTTCCTGGTGGTGCTGCTGGCCAGCTCGCTGCTGCTGCTGGCCGGGGCCACGGGAGAGATGGTGCTGCTGCATGCGCTGCACCGCTTCCTGAACTGGATCCTGTACGGCTTCATGGCGCTCCTGATCATCGAGGCGATCTTCAGCTGGGTGAATCCGCATGCGCCGCTGGCGCCTTTCGTGCACGCGCTGAATACCCCCATCCTGCGGCCGATCCGGCGCGTGGTGCCGCCGATCGGCGGCATCGATTTGTCGGTGCTGGTCGCCCTGGTGCTGATCCAGATTATTCAGTTTGTGTTGAGGCAGGTGTTTTACGGCTAATGGCGCAAGCCCGATGTCCTGATAAAAATGGGTCCCGCGGGACCCATTTTTCATGCGGCGCAGCAGCGCCTGGTGTCGCCGTTCAGCGGAACTTGTACCCGAATGCCGCCTCAAACTGCTGCTCGATCTGTTCCGGCGTGAACGTGTGGTTCTGGCCACCGGTGCTGCCGATCTTGATGGCGCCCAGCAGGCTGGCAATGCGTCCGGTGGTCGGCCAGTCGAGACCATTGGTGATCCCGAACAGCAGGCCGGCGCGGTAGGCGTCGCCGCAGCCGGTCGGGTCGACGATGTTCTCGGCCTTTACCGCCGGGATGCGATAGTGCTCGCCGCCGGCGTAGATGTCGGACCCTTCGCCGCCGCGCGTGACGACCAGGGCGTCCAGGCGCGCCGCGATATCCGCCAGGCTCAGGCCGGTGCGGTCCATCACCACTTCGAATTCATAGTCGTTGCAGGCCAGGTAGCTGGCCTGGTTCACGAAACGGATCAGTTCTTCGCCCGAGAACATCGGCAGTTGCTGGCCCGGATCGAACATGAACGGGATGCCCGACGCGGCGCAGTCGGCGGCGTGCTTGATCATGCCGTCGCGGCCGTCCGGCGAAATGATCGCCACGCGCAGCGCGCCCTGGTCGGCCACGTTGTTTTCGTGCGAGTACTGCATCGCGCCCGGGTGGAAGGCGTTGATCTGGTTGTTGTCCTGGTCCGCGGTGACGAAGCACTGCGCGGTGTAGGCGTCGGGAATGGTACGGATCGCGCGGGTCTCGATGCCCTGTTTCTTCATGCGTTCGAGGTAGTCGCCGCCATCCTGGCCAATGGTGCCCATCACCAGCGGCTCGCCGCCCAGCATCCTGAGGTTGTAGGCGATGTTCACCGCGCAGCCGCCGTACTCGAGGCGCATGGTGGGCACCAGGAACGAGACGTTAACGCGATGCAGCTGGTCGGCCAGCAGGGTCTCGGCGAAGCGGCCGTGGTACTGCATGATCTTGTCGAAGGCGATCGATCCGCAGATCAGGGCGGTTTTGGTCATGGGGATGCTTTCAGGAGATTATGGATAGAACACCGCGACATGGTAGCCGGACGGCGCCGGTTCCTCGACGCGGAAGTGCAGCTTGACGGCTTGCTCGGCATGCGCGGGGAAGCCGGATGCCAGCAGGGTGCCGGCCGGCAGATAGTCGCGCGGACCGAACACACGCCGCACCAGCGGCTTGTCGTCGGCATCGAGCAGGGTCAGTTCGATGCTCGGCCAGGACTGGACGGCGTCGCCCTGGTTGCGCAGCTGGGTGCTGAAGGTGTAAGCATTGCCGCCGAGCGTGGTCAGTTCGCCGGTGTCGATCACCAGCTTGTCGATCTGGGCCGGCAGCTCGATGCGGCAGCCCAGCGTCGCGCAGACGGTGACCAGGGAGGGCCGCATGTCCGGGTAGCGCGCCGCCAGCGCGCTGCCGAAGGTCCGGACGAGCTGCGCCGCCAGAACGAGCAGCAGCAGCAGGCTGCCGGCAATCATCGCGATGCGCATCGCCTTGCCCGAGCGTTCGCGCTGGCGGCCGCGCCGCACGAATTCCGGCTCGTCCGGTTCCGGCACGCGCAGCTTGGGCGGTTCGATTTTGGTCGGGGTGAGCTTGGAGCGGCGTGCGGCGCGCGCTTCGGCAGCCTTGGTGCGCGGCGGCCTAGGCGCGACCGGCGGCGCGCTCGGCGCCACCGGGATGGTGACCGTGGCCGGTCCGGATTCACGTAGCAGCAGCGGCGGGGCCGAGGCCGCAGCCCTGGCGGACGGCGCGGATGCGGCGGCCGGGGCGGTAGCCGGTTCCTCGGGTTCGTAGTAATGCCGGGGCGCCGGCGCAGCGACCAGCTCCTCGTCCACCTGCAGTTCGGCTGCAGGCGCGGCCGGCTGCTCGGGTTCGGGCGCGGGCGCGCTGCCGGGAGCGGGCGCCGGTTCGGGTTCCGGCTCAGGTGCAGGTTCCGGCTCAGGTTCCGGCTCAGCTTCCGGCGCCGGTTCGGGCTGCGGCTGCGCCGCTTCCGCCGCGGCCAGGTCCTGGGGAAGCTCGGCCACCATCACGGCGTCCCGTCCGGGCTCCTGGGGCGCGGCGGTATCCCTGGCATCCTCGCTGCTGACCTGCGGCAGGATGCCGAAGGGCGCGAAGGTGCGGTCGAACTCGAGGGTGTAGATGGGGGCGTCGGCCGATTCCTCGGCAGCGGCATCGGCGGCGGGTGCTTCCGGTGCGGGCACTGCAGGAGCAACTGCGGCAACTGCGGGCGGGGCGGCAGGCGCCGCAGCCGGGGCCGCCGCGGCATCGGTCGAACGGCGCCGCCGCGGTGCTGAAGCGGAAGAAGCGGCCAGGTCGACCAGCGCGGCGTTACCGTCGAAAATCTGGGTGCAGGCGCCGCAACGCACAATGCCCCCGCGCAGCTTGAGCTGGTCTGCGGCGACACGGAACATCGTGCCGCAGTGGGGGCATTGGGTGGCGAGCGCCATGCCTGGCTGTCCCTTAAGCGGCAGTGGCGGAACGCGGCGCGGGTGCGGTGTCCTGGCCGAGCGTCCCGTGAAGGGCGACCCAGCCGTCCTGCTCGGCCCAGACGCCCAGCTTGATGAAAGGTGCGTAGGCGGCGGCCACTTCCTCGGCCTGGCGCGCCAGCACGCCCGACAGGATCAGCGAACCGCCCGGCGCCACGCGGCCGGACAGCATCGGCGCCATCAGCTTCAATGGGCTCGACAGGATGTTGGCCACGACGATGTCGAACTGGCCCTGCGCGTGGCGCGCGTTCGGCGCTTGCGCGAAGTCGTCCGGCAGGTAGAAGTCGATGCTGACCTTGTTGCGTTCGGCGTTGCTGCGTGCCGATTCGATCGCCTGCGGGTCGATGTCGACGCCGGCCACGTCGTCCGCGCCGAGCTTCTTGGCGACCATCGCCAGGATGCCCGAGCCGCAGCCGTAGTCCAGCACCGATTTGCCGGGCGCCGGATGCGCTTCCAGCCACTCCATGCACAGGCGGGTGGTCGGGTGGCTGCCGGTGCCGAAGGCCAGGCCCGGATCGAGTTCCAGGATGAGACCGTTCGGGTCCGGCGCTTCGTGCCAGCTCGGCACGACCCAGATGTTCTTGCCGATGTGGATGGGCTCGAACTGCGACTGGGTCAGGCGCACCCAGTCGGCGTCCGCCACCGCGCGGGTGGTGAACGAAGGTACCACCGGCAGCTTGATGGCGTTGGCGGCTTCCTGCACGATCGCGAACTGGTCGGCGCCGGTGTCGGTGAGCGCGACCACGCGCGAGTGATCCCACGCGGTCTCGGTGGGTTCCATGCCCGGCTCGCCGAACAGCGGCTTTTCCGCGTCGGTGCCTTCGTCCGCGTCTTCCACGGAGACCGACAGCGCGCCCGCTTCCATCAGGGCGTCCGACAGGGCCTCCGCGTGATCGCGGGCTACTTCGATGACGACTTCGGTCCAGCTCATAGATCAGCCTTAAGGTCCGCTACCTTGGTTTCCGATTTGGCGCCGATGCCCGTTTCCTTCGGCAGGTCCGGCTTGGAAGCCAGCTTGTGCTCCAGGTAGTGGATGTTGGTGCCGCCCTCGATGAAGCGGGCGTCGACCATCAGCTCACGGTGCAGCGGGATATTGGTGAGAATACCTTCAACCACCATTTCCGAGAGCGCGATTTGCATGCGGCGAATTGCCTGCTCGCGTGTCGCACCGTAGGAAATTACCTTGCCAATCATCGAGTCGTAATGAGGTGGAACATAATATCCTGCATACGAGTGCGAATCGACACGGATGCCGGGGCCGCCCGGCGGGTGCCAGCCGGTGATGCGGCCTGGCGACGGCGTGAACTTGAACGGGTCTTCGGCATTGATGCGGCACTCGATCGCGTGGCCCGACAGCATGATGTCGCGCTGCTTGAAGCGCAGCTTCTCGCCGCAGGCGATGCGGATCTGTTCCTGCACGATGTCGATCCCGGTGATCATCTCGGTGACCGGGTGCTCCACCTGCACGCGGGTGTTCATCTCGATGAAGTAGAACTCGCCGTTCTCGTACAGGAATTCGAAGGTGCCGGCGCCGCGGTAGCCGATCTTGCGGCAGGCTTCGGCGCAGCGGTCGCCGATCTTCTCGATCAGCTTGCGCGGGATGCCCGGCGCCGGTGCTTCTTCGATCACCTTCTGGTGGCGGCGCTGCATCGAGCAGTCGCGCTCGCCCAGCCAGACGGCCTGCTTGTGTTCGTCGGCCAGCACCTGGATCTCCACGTGGCGTGGATTTTCCAGGAACTTCTCCATATAGACTTCCGGATTGCCGAAGGCGGTGCCGGCTTCGGTCTTGGTCATCTGCACGGCGTTCAGCAGGGCGGCTTCGGTATGCACCACGCGCATGCCGCGACCGCCGCCGCCGCCGGCGGCCTTGATGATGACCGGGTAGCCGACGCGGCGCGCGGTCTGCACGATTTCCTTCGGATCGTCCGGCAGGGCGCCGTCCGAACCCGGCACGCAGGGCACGCCGGCCTTGATCATCGCCTGCTTGGCCGAGACCTTGTCGCCCATCAGGCGGATCGAATCCGAGCGCGGGCCGATGAAGACGAAGCCCGATTTCTCGACGCGTTCGGCGAAGTCGGCGTTCTCCGACAGGAAGCCGTAGCCCGGGTGGATCGCTTCGGCGTCCGTCACTTCGGCGGCGCTGATGATCGCCGGCATGTTCAGGTAGCTGAGCGCCGACTGCGCCGGGCCGATGCAGACGGATTCGTCCGCCAGCTTCACGTACTTGGCGTCCTTGTCGGCCTCGGAGTGAACGACGACCGTCTTGATGCCCAGTTCGCGGCAGGCGCGCTGGATACGCAGCGCGATTTCACCACGGTTGGCGATGAGGATTTTTTCAAACATGGTAGGTTCGGTGTTTCAGTGAAAACCGGCGCAGCCTGGTAAAGCACGCGCCGGACACGACATGAATGGGCTGGCGGCAGGACGCCGCCGGGCCGGAGGAATCAGATCGTCCAACAAGCCCCGGGCAAGGCGATCGAGGCCGCCCTGGGGAGTTGTGGGACGATCTTAGCCGATCACGAACAGCGGCTGGCCGAATTCGACCGGCTGGCCATTTTCCACGAGGATCTTGGTGATCGTGCCGGCGACATCGGCATCGATTTCGTTCAGGAGCTTCATCGCTTCGATGATGCACAGGGTATCGCCCTGCTTGATGCTCTGGCCGACTTCGACGAAGGCCGGGGCGCCCGGGGCCGAGGAGCGGTAGAAGGTGCCGACCATCGGCGACTTGACCACGTGGCCGGTCTGCTCGGCGGCGGCCGGGGCGGCCGGGGCTGCGGCCGGGGCTGCGACGGCCTGCTGGGCAGGGGCGGCGTAGTGCTGCACGGCCTGCTGCGGCATGACCATCATCTGATTCTGCGGGATTGCGGACGACTTGACGATGCGGACCTTGCTTTCGCCTTCGGTCACTTCGAGTTCAGCGATGTCCGATTCGGCGACCAGGTCGATCAAAGTCTTGAGTTTTCTGAGATCCATGTGAAACCCCTTGGAATGTTTTATTCGTTTTTAAGAGAGCAGGCAACGCGAGGGTGGGTGGCCGCGTGACCGCTGATACATGAAGTTGACGTAGATTAACGCGATTTAAGCGCAAAGTCGATGGCAAACCGGTATCCGTCCGGACCCAAGCCGCAGATCACACCTTGTGCGATGGCGGACAGGTACGAGTGGTGCCGGAAGGATTCGCGGGCATGGACATTCGAGATATGCACCTCCACGAACGGGATTGCCACCGCAGCAAGCGCATCGCGCAGGGCCACGCTGGTATGGGTCAGGCCACCCGGATTGATGACGATCGCGTCCACGCCTTCGCCGCGCGCGGCGTGGATGCGGTCGATCAGGGCTCCTTCATGGTTGCTCTGGAAGCAATCGAGGCTTGCGCCCGCTGCCTGAGCCTGTGCCTGTGCTGCCTGTTCGATGTCGGCCAGCGTCGTCGCGCCGTACACCGCAGGCTCCCGGGTCCCCAGTAAATTGAGGTTGGGGCCGTTAAGCAGCAGTAGCTTTTTCGCCATGTTGAAGAGTCTGAACGCCCGAAAGGAAGGCATTGTGCCGCCAAGCTCGACTATTGGCAAGCAGTAAAATTGCCAGTTGATGCAGGCATGTTCGCCGGAATTCGGAAAAGAACGATCGTTCGCTGAACGGCTTTTATTGGGGTGGCCGGCTGCGCCGGCCACCCTGCGAATCGGCCGGTGCGCATTACAACTTCGCGAGATCGGCGCGCAACTCGTCGAATTTCAGCTTGCCCAGGTAGGTCTTGCGCACCTGCCCATCGGCGCCGATCAATACTGTATACGGCAGGCCGCCCGCACTGTTGCCGAACTCGCGCGACAGCTCGGTGCCGCCCATCCCGGCCACGTACAGCGGGTAGGCGATCTTCAGCTTGGCTGCGAATTCGTTCATGTTCGAGGGCGAATCGATGCCGATGCCGATCACATTGAAGGTCTTGCCGCCGTTTTCACTGGCCAGGTGTGACAGCTCCGGCATCTCCTGCACGCAGGGAGCGCACCAGGTTGCCCAGAAATTCACCAGCAGCGGCTTGCCGCGCCACTTGGACAGCGGCTGCGGCGTGCCCTGCAGGTCGTTGAGCGACTGGTCGAACAGCTTCTCGACGACCGTATGCGGCTTGCCGCCGGTCGGCGCGATCGCCGTGGTATAGGGTGGGACTTCCTTCTTGTTGACGGCTACCAGGGCCCCCATGATGCCGAACATGGCGGCAACGGCCGCATACGCGGCCACGTGTTTCTTGTTCATTAGTCCTGTTCCACAGTTTCGAGCACCTCGAAAACCTACTGCGCGTTGCATTTCGGCCCTGCGATGCTCGCCGTACTCAAGTACGGCTGCGCTTCTCGGGCCGAACTGCGGCCGCTCGCTACGGTTTATCGAGGCACTCTTCGTCATTGGCCATCAGCGCCCGCAGTCCAGCCGCGTCGACCCGCTGCAGCCGGCCATCGGCGCGCGGCTTCAAGGCGCCGCGCAAATCATGAAAGTCGTATAACTCGGCATGAATTGTTTCCTTATGCCACATAAAGCTGACCGTTTCAACCGGATCGTGCCGCCCGCCCTTGAAGTGGGGCGTCTCGGAGATCTCTATATTGACGTTGCGGTTGAGCAGGTAGATCTCGACTTCCTTGGCGCTGTCGGCGAACAGCTGCAGGTGAATGTCGTCGTGCTCGCCCGCCGTGCCGTTGAGCACGGCGCCGGTGAGGTAGGGCCGGAAGTCGGCCAGCTGGTCCATCACCTGCAGGGCGGTCGCGCGCATGGCATTGAGGCGCTCGGCCTGGCCGGGGCCGCCGAACAGGGCCTGGTATTGACGCACCTGTTCCTCGATCTGCAGATTGTCGGGCATCAGGTTGGGGCTGGGGCGGTCCCCCCCGAGCACCTGGCGGGCCGCCTTGCGGCGTGCGGTGTCGTAATCGGCGCCATCCTGGGCGATCATGCGCGCCGCAATGGCAGCGATTTCGGCGCGCAGCTGGAGTACATCGTAGTTCGGTGTCGGCATGATGTCCGAATCATACTCTTAAGCGGAAAATGGCAGCGGGTCGGGTAGAATCGCGCTTTCGAGTTAATTCACCGCAGCTTTTTTCCACGACCATGCACATTCACATTCTCGGTATTTGCGGCACCTTCATGGGCGGCCTGGCGGTCCTGGCCAAGGAAGCCGGCCACCGCGTCACCGGTTGCGACGCCAACGTCTATCCGCCGATGAGCACCCAGCTGGAAGCCCAGGGCATCGAGCTGATCCAGGGCTACGGCCCGGAACAGGTGTCGCTCAAGCCCGACCTGTATGTGATCGGTAACGTCATGACGCGCGGTAATCCGCTGATCGAAGAGATCCTGAACCGCGGCCTGCCCTACGTCTCCGGCCCCCAGTGGATCGGCGAGCACATCCTGCGCGACAAGTGGGTGCTGGCGGTGGCCGGCACGCACGGCAAGACTACGACCACCTCGATGCTGGCCTGGATCCTAGAAGATGCGGGCTATGCGCCGGGCTTCCTGATCGGCGGCGTGCCGATGAACTTCGGCATCTCGGCGCGCCTGCATGGCGACAAGCCGAGCGACTTCTTCGTGATCGAGGCGGACGAATACGACACCGCCTTCTTCGACAAGCGCAGCAAGTTCGTGCACTACCACGCCAAGACCGCGGTGCTGAACAACCTGGAATACGACCACGCCGACATCTTCCCGGACATCGGCGCCATCGAGACCCAGTTCCACCACCTGGTGCGCACCGTGCCGGGCGTGGGCCGGCTGGTCGTCAACGGCGACGAAGCCTCGCTCGCCCGCGTGCTCAAGCGCGGCTGCTGGAGCGAGAAAGAGACCTTCGGCGCGGCCGAAGGCGTGAACTGGACCCTGGTCGAGCATCCGGGCGGCGCCAGCTTCGACGTGCTGTTCAACGGCGACGTCCAGGGCACCGTGCACTGGGAGCTGACCGGCCACCACAACCGCTCGAACGCGCTGGCCGCGATCGCCGCCGCGCGCCACGTCGGCGTGCCGACCTCGCAGGCGATCGCCTCGCTGTCGCGTTTCCAGAGCGTCAAGCGGCGCATGGAAGTGCGCGGCACCGTGAACGGCATCACCGTGTACGACGATTTCGCCCACCACCCGACGGCGGTCGCCACCACCGTGGGCGGCCTGCGCCAGAAGATCGGTACGACTGGAAGAATTCTGGCCGTGCTCGAGCCGCGCTCCAACACCATGAGGCTGGGCGCCATGAAGGATGCGCTGCCGGGCAGCCTGAAGGATGCCGACCTGGTGTTCGGCTTCGGCAGCCAGCAGGCGCTGGGCTGGTCGCTGGCCGACGCCCTGAAACCGCTGGGCGGCATCGCGCACAGCTTCGACCAGCTCGACTACATGGTGCAGGCCATCGTCCAGGCGGCCCAGCCGGGCGACCATATCCTCGTGATGAGCAACGGCGGCTTCGGCGGCGTGCACCAGAAACTGCTGGACGCGCTGGCGCCATGATTCTGTACCTCCACGGATTCCGCTCCTCGCCGAAGTCCTTCAAGGCGCGCGTGGTGCAGCAGGCGCTGACCGACGCCGGGCGCGCAAACGAACTGATTTGCCCGCAGCTGCCGGCTTCGCCGAAAGAGGCGATGGCGCTTTGCCTGCTGCTGGCCGAGCGCTTCGCCCCGGACAAGCTGAGCATCATCGGCTCCTCGCTGGGCGGCTTCTACGCCACCTGGCTGGCCGAGCGCCTGGGCGTGCCCGCGGTGCTGCTCAACCCGTCCGTGAATCCCCTGAAGAACCTGGAACACCACGTCGGCGTCACCACCGCCTGGCATTCGGACGAACCCTTCGAGTTCCGCCGCGAGTACATCGACGAGCTGGCCGCGCTGAAGGTCGAGAAGATCACCCGGCCAGAACGCTATTTCCTGATCGCCGCGACCGGCGACGAAGTGCTCGACTACCGCGACATGGTGGCGCACTACGCCGGGGCCCGGCAGCACGTGATCGAAGGCAGCGACCATGCGATCTCGGAATTCCCGCAGTACGTGGACGAGGTGCTGGCCTTCTGCACCCGGCCGGCAGGCATGGCGCAGTGAAGGCCGGGGTGAAGCTCGGCGCCCGAAGCGCTTCGCTGCGCCAGGCGGCATGGCAGCCGCATGCCCGGGCCGTGGGCGCCTGCGCGCCGATGCGCGACTGGCTGACGACCGAAGGCTCGCTGACGGCGCGCCTGATGGCGCACAGCGAGCGTTTCCGGGTGCGCCGGCTGCACCAGCACGCCGCCACCTGCCTGGCGGACGAGGCGCGGGCGATCGGCCTGCCGCGCCCGGGTCGGGTGTGGGAACGCGAAGTGCTGCTGGAATGCGACGGCATCCCGCGGGTATTCGGCCACACGGTGGTCCCGGCCGTCTGCACGGCAAGCGACTGGCCGCTGTTCTCGGCGCTGGGCGAGCGTTCGCTCGGCACCACGCTGTTCTACGATCCGCTGGTGCGCCGGGGCCAGCTGGAATACGCGCGCATCCGCGCGGGCCATCCGCTGATGGGGCGCGTGCGCGCGGCCATCGGCGGAAGCGACGACACACTTTATTATGCGCGGCGCTGCGTCTACCGCCGCCATCAAGGCCTGCTCCTGGTCACCGAGGTATTCTTGCCCTCGGTACTCACCTTGACGCCGGCCGGAACGCAACGCAACAAGCAGAACACGAAATAACATGAATCTTTTTTTTGAAGAGTCGGGCGACTTCAAGGTCGGCACCGTACTGTCGCAGGCCGGCGAGGCTTACCAGGTCGAGCTGGCCAGCGGCAAGCGCACCAAGGTCAAGGCCAAGGACGTGCTGATCCAGTTCGAGCAGCCGGAGCCGGAAGCGCTGCTCGCGGCCGCCAAGGGCATCGCCGCCGACGTCGACCTCGACTTCCTGTGGGAAGTCGCGGGCCAGGAAGAATTCGGCTTCGCCGAACTCGGTGCCGAATACTTCGGCCATGCGCCGCTGCCGGGCGAGGCCGCCGGCCTGGTGCTGGCGCTGCATGCCGCGCCGATCTACTTCCATAAAAAGGGGCGCGGGCGCTACAAGGCCGCGCCGGAGCAGACCCTGAAGGCGGCGCTGGCCGGCATCGAGAAGAAGAAGCAGCAGGCCATCGTGCAGGCCGGCTACGTGGAAGAGCTCAAGGCCGGCAAGCTGCCGCAGACCATGCAGCCGATCGTCCACCAGCTGCTGTTCAAGCCGGACAAGAACACCATCGAATACAAGGCGCTCGAAGCCGCCGCCAACGAGCTGCAGACCACCGCGCCGCGCCTGATGCTGGCGACCGGCGGCCTGGCCTCGCCCAAGGAGCTGCACATGTCGCGCTTCCTGTTCGAGCACTTCCCGCGCGGCGCCGGCTTCCCCCAGGTCGAAGTGCCGCAGGCGCCCGCCGACCTGCCGCTGGCCGACGTCGCGGCCTTCTCGATCGACGACGTCACCACCACCGAGATCGACGACGCCCTGTCGGTGGCCTGGCTGGAAGACGGCACGGTGCGCGTGGGTATCCACATCGCGGCCCCGGGCCTGGGCATCCGCCCCGACGATGCGCTCGACAAGATCGCGCGCGCGCGCATGTCCACCGTCTATATGCCGGGCGATAAGATCACCATGCTGCCGGACGAGATCGTGGACGCCTTCACCCTCGCCGAAGGCAAGGACTGCCCGGCGCTGTCGCTGTACGCGGTGCTGAATCCCGCCGACTGGACCGTGCTCTCGACCACCACCCGCGCCGAGCGCGTGCCGATCAAGCGCAACCTGCGCCTCAACGAACTCGACGCCGTCGTGACCGAAGCCGCGCTGAACGAGGGCAGCGGTGATTACGAGCACAAGAAAGAGCTGGGTCTGCTGTGGCAATGGGCACTGCAGCTGGAAGCGGGCCGCATGAAGAAGCGCGAAGCCTTCGGCCTCAAGCCGGAGCAGGCCAACCGCGTGGACTTCAACTTCTACGTCGACGACGACGTGGTCAGCATCGTGCGCCGCAAGCGCGGCGCGCCGCTCGACAAGATCGTGGCCGAGCTGATGATCTTCGCCAACAGCACCTGGGGCAAGCTGCTGCACGACTCGGGCGTGCCCGGCATCTACCGCTCGCAAGGGCCGGGCGCGGGCGGCTGGAACGCCAAGATCCAGGTGCGCATGGTGACGCACGCGGCTCCGCACCAGGGCCTGGGCGTGGACCAGTACGCGTGGAGCACCTCGCCGCTGCGCCGCTACACCGACCTGGTGAACCAGTGGCAGATCCTGGCCTGCGCCTCGCATGGCGTGACCGCGCCCCTGGTGGCGCCGTTCAAGCACCGCGACGCGACCCTGTTCTCGATCGTCTCGGCCTTCGACGCCGCCTACGCGGCCTACAACGACTTCCAGCAGAACATGGAACGCTACTGGTGCCTGCGCTGGCTGGGCCAGGAGAACGCCAAGCAGGTCGACGCCGTGGTGCTGAAGGACGACGTGGTGCGCCTGGTCGAGATCCCACTGGTGGCACGCCTGGGCGGCCTGCCGCAACTGGCGCGCGGCGCCCAGGTCAGGCTCGACATCGTGCGCTGGGACGAGGTCGACCTGTCGCTCGAGGCGCGCCTGCTCGAGGTGGCGGCGGCGGCGCCGGATGCGTCGCTCGAACTCGAGGAAGAGGAAGAGGGCGATACCGGCGAGGCGGCGCTGGCCGAGGTGGTGGAAGCCGAGGGCCTGGTGGCTGCGGTCACGACCGAAGAAGGCGTGGACGTTCCCGCCAACGCCGGCACGGCCTGAATATCGTACGGTGGTCGGCTTTGCCGACCACCGTACGAAGCCCACCACACGCTGCAGTTGCAGGTTAGAATGCCCCATCCCTGATCCAACAGCCCGCCCGGGCACGCGCAGTGAAGTATTTGCAGAATAACCGTCCCCTGATGATCGCCCTCGGCGTCTCCGTGCTGGCGCACGCGGCGCTGCTGGCGGTGCGTTTCGCCGCGCCGGATGCGTTCCGGCAGCGGCCGGCCGACCCCGGGCTGGAAGTCATCCTGGTCAACGCCAAGCACGCCAATGCCCCAGGCAAGGCCGATGCGCTGGCCCAGGCCAACCTGGAAGGCGGCGGCACCGCCGACGCGGGGCGTGCGCGTTCCCCGCTGCCCGACCTGCGCAAGACCGAGAACGGCGAGAGCATCAAGGCCCTGCAGCGCCGCATCGCCGAACTGGAACAGCAACAGCAGAACGTCCTGACCCGCGTGCGCGCCTCGAACTTCGCGGCCCCGCCCAAGACCGAGCAGGACAAGCCCGATCCCACCCGGACCGGCAGCGACGCGTTCGACACCAGCCGCGCCATCTCGCGTACCGCGGCCGAGGTCATCGAACGCATCGAAGACCAGAACAAGCGCCCCAAGCGCACCCAGATCACGCCCAGCACGCGCCAGGTCGGCTATGCGCTCTATTACAAGGAGATGCAGAAGCGGATCGAGGAAGTCGGCACGCTCAACTTCCCTGAGCAGAACGGCAAGAAGCTGTACGGCGAGCTGGTGGTCTATATCCCGGTGTTCCAGGACGGGACCATTTATACGAAAGACGGCGGCCCGCGCGTCGAGCAAAGCTCGGGCAACCGCGCGCTGGACGCGGCCGCCCTGCAGATCGTGCGCCGCGCCGCGCCCTTCGGGAACTTCCCGGCGAACATGCGCACGCAGGGCAAGGACGACTTGTGGGAAGTGATCACGCGCTTCCGCTTCACCCGGGAAGAAAAAATGCAGACCGAACTGCGCGGCAACGAAGGATGATGCATGACAGATAAATACTGCGTGATCGGCAACCCGATCGCCCACAGCAAATCTCCCGACATCCATCCCGTCTACGCCCGCCAGACCGGCCAGGACCTGGTCTACGAACGCTGCCTCGCGCCGCTCGACGGCTTCGCCGCCACCGTGCAGCGCCTGGTGGCCGAGGGCTACCGCGGCGCCAACGTCACGCTGCCGTTCAAGATCGAGGCGGCAGGCGTGTGCACCCGGCTGGAGGAGCGCGCCCGTGCCGCCGGCGCCGTGAATACGCTCAGCTTCGACCGGGGCGAGATCGTCGGCGACAACACCGACGGTCCCGGCCTGGTGGCCGACATCACCCGCAACGCGGGCAGGGAGATCCGCGGCAAGCGCGTCCTGCTGCTGGGCGCCGGCGGCGCGGCGCGCGGTGCGCTGCTGCCGATCATCCAGCAGGAACCGTGCGAGATCGTCATCGCCAACCGCACCGTGGCTACCGCCGACGCACTGGCGCGCGACTTCGGCCGCCATGGCGTCCCGATCCGCGCCAGCGGCTTCGCCGAGGTCGATGGCGGCTTCGACATCGTGATCAACGCGACTTCCGGCAGCCTGGCCGGCGAGCTGCCGCCGGTGCCGGCGGCCGTGTTCGGCCCGGGCAGCCTGGCGCTGGACATGATGTACGGCAGCCAGCCTACCGTGTTCATGGAATTCGCCGCGCGTCACGGCGCCGTCGTGCGCGACGGCCTGGGCATGCTGGTGGAGCAGGCGGCCGAAGCCTTCGCCATCTGGCGCGGCGAGCGGCCCGACACGGCCGAGGTGTTCGGGATGCTGCGGCCATGAACACAAGCACCATGGCGATGGGGAAGACGAAAAAGGCGGCCGCGAAGGGTTCGCGCCGCTGGCTCAAGTGGCTGGTCCTCGGCCCGGTGCTGCTGGTGTTGCTGGTGCAGCTCTACTTTTTCGTGATGGTCTGCTGGTACGCGGTGTTCAATCCCGGCTCGACCAGCTTCATGCGCCAGCAGCTGTCCGAGCTGCGCGAGAAGAACCCGAACGCGCAGCTCAAGCACGAGTGGGTGCCCTACGAGCGCATCTCGGTGAACCTGAAGAGGGCGGTGATCGCCTCGGAGGATTCGCGCTTCGCCGAGCACGGCGGGGTGGACTGGGAGGCGCTGGAAAAAGCGTATGAGCGCAACAACAAGCGCAGCAAGGTGGTGGGCGGCGGTTCGACCATCACCCAGCAGCTGGCCAAGAACCTGTTCCTGTCCGGCTCGCGCAGCTACCTGCGCAAGGGGCAGGAGATGATCATCGCCTTCATGCTCGAAACCGTCATGAGTAAAAAGCGCATCCTCGAGGTCTACCTGAACGTGGTGGAATACGGCCGCGGCGTGTTCGGCGCCGAGGCGGCGGCCCGCTACTACTACCGCACCTCGGCCGCCAACCTGAATGCCCAGCAGGCCGCGCGCCTGGCGGTAATGCTGCCCAATCCGCGTTACTACGACAAGCACCGCTCCACCAATTACCTGGTGCGCCGCACCGCCCTGATCCAGCGCCGCATGCGCTTCGCCGACCTGCCGTAGCGCGGCCATCCGGCCCCGGATGAGGAAATTGTCGTGACGGGGTGGCCGCACTCGGGGCCTCTCGGTTACACTTGCGGCAGTTTTCGTATCCGGCCGAGAAAAAGCGCATGATCAACGTATTTGTCCTACAAAATGGCCGCCTGAACCAGGTCAGCGTCGACTCGCGCGAAGACCTGGAAAACGTGACGCCGGTCTGGGTCGACCTGAACGAACCCACCGACGAGGAACGCATCCTGGTCAAGACGACCTATGGCGTGACCTTGCCGGGCGAGGACGAAGTGTCGGACATCGAGGCCTCGGCCCGCTACTACGAAGCGGAGAACGGCGACCTGCACCTGCGTACCGACTTCCTGCTCGAGGAAGAAGACGGCCCGTCGCGCGTGATCACCGTTGCGTTCATTCTGTCCGGCAAAATCCTGTTCTCGGTGCACAACGACGACCTGCCGGTGTTCCGCCTGGTGCGCCTGCGCGCGCGCTCGCGCCCCGGCTCGATCGAAGACTACATGGACGTGCTGCTCGACCTGTACGCGACCGACGCCGAGTACTCGGCGGACGCCCTCGAGGGCATCTACGAGGCGCTGGAAGAAGTCTCCACGCGCGTGCTGCAGAAGGAATTCACCGACCAGGACGCGGCCGCCGCGCTGAACGCGATCGCCCACGAGGAAGACTTGAACGGCCGGATCCGCCGCAACATGATGGATACGCGGCGCGCGGTCAGCTTCCTGATGCGCGGCCGCCTGCTGAATGCCGACCAGTTCGAGGAAGCGCGCCAGATCCTGCGCGACATCGAATCGCTGGACGGCCATACCTCTTTCCTGTTCGACAAGGTGAACTTCCTGATGGACGCCACCGTCGGTTTCATCAACATCAACCAGAACAAGATTATCAAGATCTTCTCGGTGGCTTCGGTGGCCTTCCTGCCGCCGACCCTGATCGCCAGTATCTACGGCATGAACTTCAAGGTCTTCCCGGAGCTGAACTGGAGTTTCGGCTATCCGCTCGCGATCGGGCTCATGGTCGCGGCCATGGCGGCGCCGCTCGTGTATTTCCACCGCCGCGGCTGGCTGCGCTGAGTGAAATAAAATTTCAAAAAGAAACGCCCGGTGAAAGAATGTTTCACCGGGCGTTTTTTCATCCGGCGCCGGATCAGCCGATGCGCTTGAACACCCGGCGCGCCGCCTCGACCGTCTCGTCGATCACGGCGTCGGTGTGCTGGGCGGAGACGAAGCCCGCCTCGAACATGGCCGGGGCGAAGTACACGCCTTCGTCCAGCATGCCGTGGAAGAAGCGGTTGAAGCGCTCCTTGTCGCCTGCCATCATCTGGCCATAGGTGGACGGGACGTTGTTACTGAAATAGAAGCCGAACATGCCGCCCACCGCGTCGCCGCAGAACGGGATGTCGTATTCCTGCGCCGCCTCGGTCAGGCCTTGCACCAGGCGTGCGCTGGCTGCGCCCAGCTTCTCGTAGAAGCCCGGTTCCTGCACCAGCTTCAGGGTGGTCATGCCGGCCGCCACCGCGACCGGGTTGCCCGACAGGGTGCCGGCCTGGTACACCGGGCCGAGCGGCGCCATCTTCTGCATCAGCTCCGCACGGCCGCCGAAGGCCGCCACCGGCAGGCCGCCGCCGATCACCTTGCCGAGCGCGGTCAGGTCCGGCACGATGCCGTACATTTCCTGGGCGCCGCCCAGGCCCACGCGGAAGCCGCACATCACTTCGTCGAAGATCAGCACGGCGCCGTGCTCGGTGCACAGCTCGCGCATGCGCTGCAGGAATTCCGGCGTGGCGCGGATCAGGTTCATGTTGCCGGCCACCGGCTCCACGATCACGCAGGCGATGGTGTCGCCCATCGAGGCGAAGGCGTCTTCCAGCTGCGGGACGTTGTTGTAGTCGAGGACCAGGGTGTGCTTGACGAAGTCTTCCGGCACGCCGGCGCTGGTCGGGTTGCCGAAGGTGAGCAGGCCGGAGCCGGCCTTCACCAGCAGCGAGTCGGCGTGGCCGTGGTAGCAGCCTTCGAACTTGACGATCTTGTCGCGGCCGGTGGCGCCGCGCGCCAGGCGCAGCGCGCTCATGGTCGCCTCGGTGCCCGACGAGACCAGGCGCACCTGCTCGATCGAGGGCACCAGGCGGCAGATCTCTTCGGCGATCTCGATCTCGCCCTCGGTCGGGGCGCCGAACGAGAGGCCGCGGCTTGCCGCTTCCTGCACCGCCTTGATCACCTGCGGATGGGCGTGGCCGACGATCGCCGGGCCCCAGGAGCCGATGTAGTCGATGTAGCGCTTGCCGTCGGCGTCCCAGAAATACGGGCCTTCGGCGCGGGTGATGAAGCGCGGCGTGCCGCCCACCGAGCGGAAGGCGCGCACCGGCGAATTCACGCCGCCCGGCGTGGTTTGCTGGGCGCGGGCGAACAGTTGGTCGTTCTTGGAAGTGGTGTCGGTCATGATGTGTCCGGGTCAGCCTCGGTAGAATTTATTGGGAATGAATTTGCCCATGCCGAAGCGCTGGGCGTGTTCGAGCGTGCCGGTGGTGTACTCCTGGGCGGCGAACAGCGCCTGCGGCGCTTCCATGCCGCCGGCCATCAGGGCGGTGAAGGCGGCCGAATAGGTATTGCCGGCGCCCACAAAAGGCCCGGGCAGGTGCTGGTACTCCACCTTGGCGACCACGCCGTCGGCATCGAACAGGGTATTCGAGCAGGTGCCGTTCTCGTCGCGGGTGCCGGTGACGAGCACGTACTGGCAGCCGGCATTGGTCAGTTCGGCAACGTCGGCGAGCAGGGCGTCCTGGCTTTCGTCGCCCTCGTCCGGCACGTCGCGCCAGGTCTCGGCCATGCGGCCCAGCTCCGACTGCGACAGCATCAGCACGGTGGTCTGGGGCGCCAGGATCGAGCGGATCGCCGACAGCATCTCTTCGTCGGCCAGGCCGGAATCGGGCAGGGCCGAAAGGAAGGGATCGAGGATCAGGGGCGCGTCCGGGTAGTCGGACACGATTTCGGCGATTGCCGCCAGCTGCAGCACGGTGGCGACGGCGCCGACCTTGAAGGCCGCCACCGGCATGTCCTCGAGCAGGACCCGGGCCTGGTCGGCCATCCAGTCGCTGTCGACTTCATGCAGGTTTTCGACCTTGGCGCTGTCGGCGACCAGCAGCCCGGCCACGACCGACAGACCGTGGCATCCGTGCGCGGCGAAGGCGGCCAGGTCGGCCTGGACGCCGAGGGCGCCGACCGGATCGGACACGCCAAATGTCAGGATGAGGGGTAACGGTTGGTTTTGCACGACGCCTAGATTAAGATACCTGACTCTCCATTTTACTAGACGAATCTCGAACAACCTACTGCGCATTGCACTGCCGCTCGCTACGCTGGTTCGAGGTTCCGAAACATTGACACTTAAGGAAGCATATTGTGAGTAACGATTCGACGGCCCCTTTCCAGACCTGGATGTGCCTGATCTGCGGCTGGGTGTATGACGAGGCCGCAGGCGCGCCGGACGACGGCATCGCGCCGGGCACCCGTTGGGCCGACGTGCCGATGAACTGGACCTGCCCGGAATGCGGCGCCCGCAAGGACGATTTCGAGATGACCACCATCTAATATTGTCCATCCAACACCGGTTGTTTCAAGGATGTCATGGGAATGTGAACGCGGTAGTTGACGTACTGCAACACTTCCACGCACAAGGCGAAATCCCTGTGCTATCGTGGCGCTTCATGCCGAAGTGAAACGAAAATGACGACATCGCCGCAAGCAACCGGCCTGACCATCATGGTGATCGACGACAGCAGCACGATCCGCCGCTCCGCCGAAATCTTCCTGACCCAGGCCGGCTACCGGGTGGTACTGGCCGACGACGGCTTCGACGCGCTGGCCAAGATCAACGACCACCATCCCGCACTGGTGTTCTGCGACATCCTGATGCCGCGCCTCGATGGCTACCAGACCTGCGCCCTGATCAAGAAGAGCGCGCGCTTCCACGCGACCCCGGTGCTGATGCTGTCGTCCAAGGACGGGCTGTTCGACCGCGCGCGCGGCGCGATGGTCGGCGCCAGCGCCTACCTCACCAAACCCTTTTCCAAGGACAGCCTGCTGGCCGCCGTGCGCGAACACACGGCCGGCAAGGCTGGAACCTGAACCTGCTTAACCGACCCCGGAGCCCAAGGTGGCCATTCAACGCATCCTGATCGTCGACGATTCCCCGACCGAACGCTTTTACCTGACCGACATCCTGACGCGCGCCGGCTATGCCGTGAGCACCGCCGTCAACGGCGAAGAGGCGATCGACAAGATCCGCGCCGAGCGCCCGCAACTGATCCTCATGGACGTGGTCATGCCGGGCGCGAACGGCTTCCAGGTGACGCGCTCGATCGCGCGCGACCCGGAACTGGCGGCGATCCCCATCATCATCTGCAGCAGCAAGAACCAGGAAACCGACCGCATCTGGGGCATGCGCCAGGGCGCCAGGGATTACCTGGTCAAGCCGGTCGACCCGGGGCTGCTGCTGGCCAGCATCGCTTCGCTCGACGCCGGACCCGCGGCCGCGGCGGCATGACCGGCGCGGACGAGGCGCGGCCGGACCCGGCCAGCCGCCGCACCCGCCTGCGCGAATACCAGGAGCAGCTCCTCGAGCGCATGCAGGCGGCCAAGGGCGGCGGCGGCGCGCCGATCCAGCAGCTCGGCATGCAGGTGGGCGGCACGCGCTACCTGCTCGACCTGCTGGAAGCCGGCGAGATCGTGTCCCCGGTGCCGCTGGCGCGCGTGCCCCTGACCGTGCCCTGGTACCTGGGCCTGGCCAACGTGCGCGGCAGCCTGGTCGGCGTGATCGACCTGGCGCGCTACCTCGGCGAGGATGGCGCGCCGCCTTCGGGGCCGGCCGTCCGCCTGGTTACGTTCGCGCCCGCGCTCGGTTTCAATTGCGCGCTGCTGGCCGACCGCGTGTACGGGCTGCGCCAGGCGGCCGGCATGCGGCGCGAGGGCGAGGTCCTGCGCGACGCCGACGACAATGCGTGGACGCCGCTCTCGCTCGCGGCGCTGGTGCGGGAAGAGCGCTTCCTGCAGGTCGCGCAACCAGCAGACAAACGCAGCCAATAACATCGCAGGACCAGGAGCCGGTATGGGATTCGCCTCGAAACTCAGCATGAACGTATTCTCGAAGGACAACGCGGACGACGATACCGTGCTGGCCTCGCCCGACACCCAGTTCGGCGTGGGCGTGCTGCCGCAGCAGGCATTCGACGACAGCGCACCGCCGCTGCATGGCTCGGCCGACGCCGCCGCCCGCCGGCTCGGCAACACCCGCCCCAGGAAGCCCCTGCACGCCCCCGACGAAGGCGAGGACCTGCGCCTGCCGCTGATCGGCCACCTGTCGCTGTCGCGCCAGCTGCGCCTGGTGATGGCCGCCTTCGTCGCCGGCATCCTCCTGACCGTGCTGTCGATGTGGCAGAACGCCGCGCGCCTTGATGCGGTGTCGACCCAGGGCCAGATCGCGGCGGATGCCCTGATGCATTCGCAGCGCGTGGCCAAGGCGGCGCCGAACGCCCTGCGCGGCGACATGGGCGCGTTCAACGAACTCGACGACAGCCGCGCCGAAGTCGGCCGCCTGCTGCAGCTGCTGGCGCGCGGCGGCCAGGCCAGCGGCCAGGCGATCCCGGCCTCGTCGGGCGACGTCGCGGCGCTGCTGGCCAAGGCGCGCTCGGCCTGGTCGGCCTCGAACGCCGCCGCCGCCACCATCGTCAGCAACAAGCGCCACCTGGTCGGCTTCGGCGCCAGCGCGGCCAGGTTCGAACCGCTCGCCGGCGAGCTGCAGTCGATCGCCGAGAAGCAGCCCGGCAACGCCGCACTGGGCCGCCTGGCGGCGCTGACCGAACGCCTGGCGGTGTCGATCCATGCCTTCATGAGCCCGGGCGCGGCCTTCCGCGACGCCGCGCGCGCGGTCGCGCGCGACAGCGCAGAGCTGGGCGCGCTGCTGGACAGCCTGGCCGATGGCGGCCCGCTCGATCCCGGCCTGCGCGAGCGCCTGCTGGACGCGCGCACCGCCTTCAAGACCTGGCAGGAGGGCCTGGCGCCGCTGTCGACCAACCAGCACAACTTCAGCGCCGCGCACGGCGCCGAGAGCGTCATCGCACGCGACAACGAAGGCCTGCGCTCGACGCTGGCGCGGGTGCAGCTCGACTACCGCGCCGAACTGGGCAACAGGAGCGGCTGGTTCTGGCTGCTGGTGGGCGCCTCGGTGTTCACGCTCGCCATGGGCGGCAGCATCAGCCGCGTGATGCTGCTCGACTCGCGCAACCGCACCCGCGGCGCCGACGCGCGCCGCCGCGAGGCCGAGGCGATGCGCCAGCTGGCCCAGGCCAAGGAAGAAGAAGCCAAGGCCACCAACGACCAGAACCAGGCGGCGATCCTGCGCCTGATGAACGAACTGCAGGAAGTGGCGGACGGCGACCTGACCGTGCACGCCACCGTGTCGGAAGACATCACCGGGGCGATCGCCGACTCGGTCAACTACACGGTCGAGGAATTGCGCGGCCTGGTGCTGCGCGTGATCAAGACCACCGAGCAGGTCACGCGCGCGTCGAGCAGCGCACAGGCGGTGTCGACCGAACTGCTGGGCGCCGCCGAAGCGCAGTCGCGCGAGATCCAGGAAGCCTCGTCCACGGTGCTGCAGATGGCGACCCAGATCGCCGACGTGTCGCGCTCGGCGACCGAATCGGCCGACGTGGCGCGCCAGTCGGTGGCGGCGGCCGAGCAGGGCGCGCTGGCGGTGCAGAACGCGATCCTGGGCATGAACGAGATCCGCGAGCAGATCCAGGAAACCTCGAAGCGCATCAAGCGCCTGGGCGAATCCTCGCAGGAGATCGGCGAGATCACCGACCTGATCTCGGACATCACCGAGCAGACCAACGTGTTGGCGCTGAACGCCGCGATCCAGGCCGCCTCGGCCGGCGAGGCGGGGCGCGGCTTCTCGGTGGTGGCGGAAGAGGTGCAGCGCCTGGCGGAACGCTCGGCCGAAGCGGCCAAGGGGATCGGCGCGCTGGTGCGCACCATCCAGGCCGACACCCACGACGCCGTCGCCGCGATGGAAAAATCGACCCAGGGCGTGGTCGAGGGCGCGCGCCTGTCCGATGCGGCCGGCGCGGCGCTCATCGACATTTCACGCGTGTCGAACCGCCTGGCGGAGCTGATCCAGGACATTTCCGGCGCGGCCGAGCAGCAGGCGACCTCCGCCAACGGCGTGGCCCATAATATGCAGCACATCCTCTCGGTTACCGAGCATACCCAGGGCGGCACGCGCCAGACGGCGCAGTCGATCCGCGAGCTGGCGCTGCTGGCGCAGGAGCTGAAGGATTCCGTGTCGCGCTTCCGCGTGGCAGCCTGAGTAAAACCATATCGAGCCCATGACCAACCCATCCTCCGCGCGCGCTTCTTCGATCCGGGTACCGGCCTTCGATACCGGTCCCTTGTCCTGGGTGATCGGCGAGATCCGCGATGCGCTGGGACGCTCGGGCACGGCCCTGCGCGACGCCGCCAACCGCAGCCCGGAGGCGCAGCCGACCCTGCTGCTGCATGCCAAGACCCACCTGCACCAGGCCGGCGGCGCCCTGCAGATGGTGGACATCGACGGCGTCGGCGTGCTGGCCGGCGCGGCCGAACGCATGATCGACCGCTTCAAGGATGGGCAGCTTGCCTGCACCCTCGATGCGGTCAAGCCGGTGCAGGACGCCTACCAGGCCCTGGTCGAGTACCTCGACGAACTGCTGGCCGGCAGCCCGCAGCAGCCGGCGCGCCTGTTCCCCTATTACCGCGACCTGCAGGAACGGCTGGGCGTGGAACGCATCCACCCGTCCGACCTGCTGCCGCCCGATCTGGGCAAGGGCGTGGAGCTGCCTGCCCGCGAAGAGGGCACGGCGCCGGACATCGCCGCCTGCCGCGCGCGCTTCGAAAAGGCGCTGCTGCCTTACCTCAAGAGCGGGGATGCGCAGTACGCCGCCGGCATGCGCGACGCCCTGGCGCCGGTCGCGGCCAGCCAGCAGGAGCCGCGCGCGCGCCTGTTCTGGCAGGCGCTGCACGCCTTTGCCGGCGTGGTCGCGGATGGCCAGGTCGACAGCGACCTGTATGTGAAACAGCTGCTTGGCCAGGTCAACCTGCAGCTGCGCCGCCTGTCGCAGGGGCAGGGCGGCACGCCGGATGCGATGCTGCGCGACGCGCTGTTCTTCGTCGCCGCCGCGGAAGGGGCGACAAGCGCGCCGAACGCCGATGCGCAGCGCCTGCGCCAGGCTTGCGGCCTCGACGGCCTGGTGCCGCACGACTACGCCGCGCGCCGCTACGGCCGCATCGACCAGGCCACGCTGCAGGAAGCGCGCGAGGCGCTGGCGCGCACCAAGTCGGACTGGGACCGCATCGCCACCGAGGGCGAGCTCGGGGTCAGGGAAGATTTCAACCAGCAGCTGTCGCGCCTGGCCGGCGCCAGCGAGAAGCTGGGTGCGCCGGCCCTGGCCCAGCTGATGCGCGAACTCGGGCGTGCCGCGACGGACGCCATGCAGGCCGGTCGCAGCCAGGAGTTCGGGCTGGAGATGGCGACCGCCATGCTGTTCGTCGAGAACGGCCTGGACCAGCTGCGCCAGCTGCCCGAGGACTTTGCCGAGAACGCGGAAGCGGTGGGCGCGCGCCTGCTTGCCCTGGCCGCCGGCGAAACCCCGCCGGATGCGCCGCAGTGGCAGGGCGAGCTGGCGCGCCAGATCCAGCAGGGCCAGACCGTGGCGGTGCTGGCCGGCGAGATCAAGGCCGGCCTGCGCCAGGTCGAGAAGCTGCTCGACGATTACTACGACAACCCGGCCAGGGGCGAGGTGCTGGCACAGGCCGAGCCGGTGCTGCACCAGCTGCAGGGTGCTCTGGCGATCCTGGACCAGGAGCAGGCGGTGCAGGCGGTGCGCCACGTCGCCGCCGAAGTGCAGGCGCTGGCAGCCAGCGGCGGCGACCTGACGGCGCAGTCGGGCGCGCTGCACAACATCGCCCAGAACATCGGCGCGCTCGGCTTCTTCGCCGACCTGCTGGCCCAGGACAGCGAGGCGGCCGGCAGCCGCTTCAGCTTCGACCAGCAGAAACGCCTGCTGCTGGAGCTTCCCTTCGAATTCGTCGAGGCCCCGCCCGGGCCGGCCGTCGTGCACGAAACGGCGCCGGCGCAGGATGCGACGATCGAAACCGAACTGCTCGATATCTTCATCATGGAAGCGCAGGAAGTGCTGGGCTTCGTGGCGGAGGCCTTGTCGCAGGCCGAGAACAATCCGGCCAGCCAGGAAACCCTGACGCTGCTGCGCCGCAGCTTCCATACGCTCAAGGGCAGCAGCCGCATGGTGAACCTGGAGCGTTTCGCCGAGGCCGCGGCCGCGGTCGAGCGCGTGATGAACCTGTGGCTGGCCGAGGCGCGCAGCGCCACGCCGGCGCTGCTGGCGCTGCTGCGCCAGGCGCATGCCGAGCTGTCCGGCTGGGTGGCCGAGCTGGCCGCCGGCGGCGCTTCCGGCCGCGACAGCGCGGCCATCGTGGCGCTGGCCGCGCGCGTGCAGGAGGGCGCTGCGCCCGAGGCCGAAGAAATCCCGGTGCCGACGCTCGAGGAAGTCATCCAGCCGGCGCCCGAGCAAGCCGGCGCACCCGCGGAAGCGCCGGCATCCGCAGCGCCGGCGCCGCAGCCCGACACCAGGCGCGTCGGCGGCCTGGACATTCCGCTCGCCCTGTACACGATCTACCTCGACGAAACCGAGGCCCTGGTTCAGACGCTGGCCGCCGATTTCGAGGACTGGCGCCTCGACGGGCAGCGCCGTGCCTCGCCGGAGGCGCTGAAGGCCGCGCACACGCTGGCCGGCACCTCGTCCACGGTCGGCTACCTGGCGCTGCGCGACGTCGCCCATGTGCTCGAACTGGTGCTGGAGAAGCTGGCGACGCCGGGCCCGACGCTCGACGACAACGGCCGCGAGCTGCTGGACGCCACGCTGTCGCGGGTGCGCACGATGCTGCAGGTGTTCGCCCTGGGCGAACTGGCGCCGGCCCAGCCGGACCTGATCGCCCAGCTGGGCGGCCTGCTGGAACGCCTGGCCAGCCAGCAGGCGGCCGCCGTGTACGGCGAAGTCGACCCGGCCCTGGCCCAGCAGCTCGACACCCTGTTCGCCCACGCCTACGGTGAGCTGCTGGCCGCGCCGCCGGCCGCACGCGAGGAGCAGCACGAGCCGGAGCAGGAGCAGGAGCAGGAGCAGGAGCAGCAGGAGCAACGCGGCGCGGTCGACGAGACCGATGCCCTGTTCGACAGCTTCCTCGACGACTCCTTCGCCGCCCCGGCGCTCGACCAGGCGGCACCGGCGCAAGCGCAGCCGGAGCCGGAGCCGGCCTTTGTGCCGGTGACGCCGGACGAAGCGGTGCTGGAAGAAGCGCCCGCGGCCGCACAACTGCCGCAGGCGAGCCCCGCGGCGGGGCCCGCACTCCAGGCCGAGCTCGACGCCGCGCCGGCGCCGGCCGACCGCGTGCTGGCCGGCGCGCCGGTCTTCACCGACGAACTCGACCCGGACCTGCTGCCGGTATTCCTGGAAGAGGGCGCCGACCTGTTCCCGCAGATCGGCAACGGCCTGCGCCAGTGGCAGCAGAACCCGCAAGACCAGGCGATCGCCCAGGGCCTGCAGCGCGCGCTGCACACCGTCAAGGGCAGTGCCCGCATGGCCGGCGCGATGCGCCTCGGCCAGCACACCCACGAGCTGGAAACCCAGGTCGAGAACATGGTGCACGCGGGGACGACCACGCCTTCGGCCTTCGACGAGCTGCTGGCCAACTACGACCAGGCCCTGCTGCTGTTCGAGCAGCTGCAGCAACCGGCCGCCCCGCAGGGAGGCGCCGCGGCGGCAGCTCCGGCGCTTGCGCCGCCGGCCGAGCCGGCAGGCGGCCGCGCGCCGCTGGTGCGGGTGCGCGCCGACATCCTCGACCGCGTCGTCAACCAGGCCGGCGAGGTGTCGATCAGCCGCTCGCGCCTGGAGAACCAGGTGGGTTCGCTCAAGGGCGCGCTGTCGGACTTCTCGGAAAACCTCGACCGCCTGCGCCGCCAGATGCGCGAGATCGAGATGCAGGCCGAGTCGCAGATCGCCTCGCGTTTGTCGATCGCCGGCGAACGCGAATTCGACCCGCTCGAATTCGACCGCTTCACGCGCCTGCAGGAACTGACGCGCATGATGGCCGAGAGCGTGAACGACGTCGAAGCCTTCCACGAAAGCCTGTCGCGCACGGTGGACAGCGCGCAGGAAGACCTGGCGGCGCAGTCGCGCATGACGCGCGACCTGCAGCGCGACCTGATGCGGGTGCGCATGGTGCCCTTTGCGAGCCTGTCCGAGCGCCTGTTCCGGGTGGCGCGCCAGACCGCGAAAGAAACCGACAAACGGGTCAACCTCGACATCCGCGGCGGCACGGTGGAGATCGACCGCAGCGTGCTGGAACAGATGGCCGCGCCCTTCGAGCACCTGCTGCGCAATGCGATCGTGCACGGCATCGAGGCGCGCGCCGCGCGGGTCGATGCCGGCAAGCCCGAGACCGGCGAAGTGCTGGTGCAGGTGAGCCAGCACGGCAACGAGGTGGCGATCGTGTTCGGCGACGACGGCGCCGGGCTCGATCTCGACCGCATCCGGGCCAAGGCGCGCGCGCTCGGCCTCATCGGGCCGGACGCCGTGGTGTCCGACCGCGAGGCGGCCGAGCTGATTTTCGAGCCCGGTTTCTCGACCGCCGACACCTTGACCGAACTGGCCGGCCGCGGCGTGGGCATGGACGTGGTGCGCTCCGAAGCGCAGGCGCTGGGCGGACGCGTGCTGGTCTCGACCGAGCCGGGCAAGGGCACCCGCTTCGCGATCCACCTGCCGCTGACGCTGGCGGTGGCGCAGGTGGTGCTGGTCGCCAGCGGCGGCCGTACCTATGCGCTGCCCTCGACCCTGGTCGAGCAGGTGCTGCAGGTGCGCGATGCCGAGCTGGCCGCGGCGCAGGCCGCCGGCTCCCTGGACGTGGCCGGGCAGCCGCATGCGCTGCACGCGCTGGATGTGCTGCTGGGCGAAGCCAGGACCGGCGCCGGCGGCGCCGCCATGCAGCGCCTGAATCCGGTATTGGTCGTGCACGGCGCCAGCGGACGCATCGCGCTGCGCGTGGACGAGGTGCTGGGCAACCGCGAAGTGGTGGTCAAGAACATCGGCCCGCAGCTTGCCCGCGTGCCGGGCATTGCCGGGGCGACGGTGCTGGGCACGGGCGAGATCGTGCTGATCCTCGATCCGGTGGTGCTGGCGCAGCGTCCCGCGGCTGCCGGCGCGGCCCAGGCTTCGGAGCCGCCGTCGGAGCAGGCGCCGCGCCCGACCATCATGGTGGTCGACGATTCGATCACCGTGCGCCGCGTGACCCAGCGCCTGCTGGAGCGCGAGGGCTACCAGGTGATGCTGGCCAAGGACGGCGTCGACGCGCTCGAGCAGATCGAGGCCGTCAAGCCGGACCTGATGCTGGTCGATATCGAGATGCCGCGCATGGACGGCTTCGACCTGACGCGCGAACTGCGCAGCAGCGAAGCGACCAGGGCGATTCCGATCATCATGATCACCTCGCGCACGGCGGACAAGCACCGCAACGTCGCGCTGGGACTGGGGGTGAATGCCTATTTCGGCAAGCCCTACCAGGAGCCGGTGTTGCTGGCGGCGATCGGGAGCCTGCTGGAGAAGGGGGCGTGCTGAGGGCGGCGGAATCAAGCTGGGTCCCGGCGCAGGCCGGAACCCACTTGCATACTTAGCCGCTGGCCTTCTTCACCACCGCAAACCGCTCGAGCGTCCGTTTGCGCGCCACGTCGTGCTCGACCACCGGCAGCGGATAATCCCGCCCCAGCACCACGCCTTTCTCCGCCAGCACCCGGGCATCCACCAGCCAGGGCGCATGGATCTCCCTGGCACTCAAGCGCCCCAGCACCGGCAGCCACTCCCGGATGAACTCGCCCTGCGCATCGAAACGCCGCGACTGCGCCACCGGATTGAAGATCCTGAACCACGGCTGGGCATCGCAGCCGGTCGAAGCCGCCCACTGCCAGCCGCCGTTGTTCGAGGCCAGGTCGTAGTCGTTGAGCTTGAGCGCGAAATAGCGTTCCCCGCGGCGCCAGTCGATGCCGAGGTCCTTGGTGAGGAAGCTCGCGCTCACCATGCGCAGCCGGTTGTGCATGAAGCCGGTGCGGTTCAGCTGGGCCATGGCCGCGTCCACCAGCGGGTAGCCGGTGCGGCCCTCGCACCAGGCGTCGAACAGCGCGTCGGCCTGCGCGCCGCTCTCCCAGGCCAGGGCATCGAAGGCCGGCTTGAACGATTGCGTGACGACCTGCGGATTGCACGCCAGGATCATCGAATAGAAATCGCGCCAGATGAGTTCCGACAGCCACACGGCGGCGCCCGCGCCGCCGGCGCCGGTTTCCATCATCTGGCGCGCCGTGCGCACCAGGTGGCGGATCGAGGTGGTGCCGAAGCGCAGGTGGGCCGACAGGCGCGAGCTGCCGTCTTCGGCCGGGAAATCGCGCGCCCGGCCGTAATCCGCCATGCGCTCGATGAAGTCCTCGAACAGCGCCTGCGCGCCCTCCATCCCGGCCGGCAGCGGCGGCTCGCCCGCGTCGAAGCCGATCTCCGCGAGCGAGGGAAGGGCCGGCGGCCCCGGCGGCGGTGCGAAGGCCTGCGCATACGGATCGACCGGCCAGGCCGCCAGCGTTTCCGGCATGCTGGCCAGGCGCTTGAGCCAGGCATTCTTGTAGGGCGTGAACACCGAGAACGCGCCGCCGGCCAGCGTCCGCACCTCGTCCTGCTCGAAGATGACCTGATCCTTGAAGCTCAGAAATTTCTGACCCTGTGCGGCAAGCCGGGCTTTCATCCGTGCGTCGCGTTCCGTCGCGTCGGGTTCATAATCGGCACATACGAGCACCGCGTCGACACCCAATTCGGTGGCGAGTGCCGGGACCACTTCAAGAGGGCGGCCCTGCCGCACGATCAGATACCCGCCGAGCCGGCGTAGCTCGGCGTCGAGGCTGGCCAGGCAGGCGTGGATGAACCGCACACGGCGGTCGTCGCGCGGCAGCGGGTCGAGAATCTCGCTGTCATACACGAAAACGCAGTACACACAATTGGACGACGTCAAAGCCTGGTGCAGGGCCGCATGGTCGAATGCCCGCAAGTCGCGCCGGAACCAGACCAAAGAATTGCTCATATTCATCATTGTGTGCAGGGTCAAGATGGCGGCCGATTTTACTGGGTAGGATTCTTCCTAACGGTTCCCGTGTCGCTTCGGGCGGGACAGAGCCGGGTCGGAACAGGGAGTCGGAAAGTCTGAACCGGGGCGCTTTCGTGGGTTCCACGCCGATTCGGTGTAAACTATCGAAAAGCGTAATGTTGTTTTGTGGACACTTCGCGGCCGGTTACGGTCCTTCACCAGAGTGAGCCCAAGTGAGAGTAAGCGTATGAAAAAAAGCAAAGTTGGCAGCACTCTACCGATGCCCGGCATGCCACCGGAACACGACGAAACGCTCGGTAAGATCGGCCCCGTAGCCTCCGGGCTCAACCTTGCCAACCATTTCCTGATCGCGATGCCCTCGATCCAGGACCCGATCTTCGGCGGCACCGTCGTCTACGTCTGCGAGCACAACGAAAAGGGCGTGCTCGGCGTGGTCATCAACAAGCCGACCGACATGACGATGGAAGTGCTGTTCGACCGCGTCGACCTGAAACTGGCGCCGGGGCTGCGCTCCTCGGTGGTGGAGCAGCCGATCATGTTCGGCGGCCCGGTGCAGGACGACCGCGGCTTCGTGCTGCACTCGCCGGGCGGACGCTACTCGTCCTCGCTTACCGTCACCGACGACGTCGCCTTCACCACCTCGATCGACGTGCTCGAAGCCGTCGCCAGCGGCGCCGGTCCGGCCCGCATGCTGGTGTCGATCGGCTATGCCGGCTGGAGCCCGGGACAGCTCGAGGAAGAACTGTCGCGCAACGGCTGGCTCACCGTGGCCGCCGACCCGCGCGTGCTGTTCGACCTGCCGATCGAAGAACGCCATACCGCCGCCATCAAACTGCTGGGGATCGATCCTTTGATGTTAGCGACTGAAGCCGGCCATGCATAAGGGGGGCTTCGAACCCTGATGGTCGACATCGTTTTTGGTTTTGACTTCGGTGTCAAACGCATCGGCATTGCCATGGGCAACACCCTCACCGGGCAAGCCCAACCGTTGACGGTCATCAAGGCCGTCGACAACGCCACCCGTTTCCAGGTCATCAGCGACCTCATCAATGAATGGAAGCCGGCCCGCCTCGTCGTGGGCGAGCCGCGCCATCCCGACGGCGCCGAGCACGACATGACCCTGCGCAGCCGGCGCTTCGCCAACCAGCTCCACGGCCGCTTCAATCTGCCCGTCGAACTCGTCGACGAGCGCTATTCCTCCGCCGTCATTCCGCAAAAGCGCGGCGAGATCATCGACGCCAAGGCGGCCGCCATCATTTTGCAACAATACTTTGACGCTCATTGACTCACATGCCAACATCTAATCAAGCGTATGACGCGGAGGCGCTGTACCGCGAACTGCTGGGCCAGGTCCGTGCCGGCCTCGACGGGGTGCGCGACGCCGCCATCGTCGGCATCCATTCGGGCGGCGCCTGGCTGGCCGAGCGCCTCGCGCGCGACCTCGACCTGACTGGCCGCTTCGGCACCATCGACGTCTCGTTCTACCGCGACGACTATGCCAGGAAGGGCCTGCACCCGGACGTGAAGCCGACTCACATCCGCTTCCCGGTGGACGGCGCCACGGTCGTGCTGGTGGACGACGTGCTGCAGACCGGCCGCACCGTGCGCGCGGCGATCAACGTGCTGTTCGACTACGGCCGTCCGAGCTGCATCCGCCTAGCGGCCCTGGCCGACCGCGGCGGACGCGAACTGCCGGTGGCGCCCGACTATGTCGGCACCCGCGCCGAGCTGGCGCCGAACCAGTCGCTGTGCCTGCAGCGCGACGACGCCGGCCAGCTGTCGCTGACCATTGAAGAAGACTCCGCCGACCCTGCCGCGTCCCATTGATTATGCCGAAACTGTTTACCAACCCGCAACTGAACAAGAACGGCGAGCTGCAGCACCTGCTCACCATCGAAGGCCTGCCCAAGTCGATCATCAACCACATCCTCGACACCGCGTCGAGCTTCGTGGGCATCTCCGACCGCGAGGTCAAGAAGGTGCCGCTAATGCGCGGCAAGAGCGTGTTCAACCTGTTCTTCGAAAACAGCACCCGCACCCGCACCACCTTCGAGATCGCGGCCAAGCGCCTGTCGGCCGACGTGATCAACCTGAACATCCAGGCATCCTCGGCCAGCAAGGGCGAGTCGCTGCTGGACACCATCGACAACCTGTCGGCCATGCACGCCGACATGTTCGTGGTGCGCCACGCGCAGTCGGGCGCGCCCTACCTGATCGCCAAGCACCTGATCGAGACCGGGCAGTCGCACGTCCACGTGGTGAACGCCGGCGACGGCCGCCACGCGCACCCGACCCAGGGCCTGCTCGACATGTACACGATCCGCCACTACAAGAAAGACTTCACCAACCTGCGGGTGGCGATCGTCGGCGACATCCTGCACAGCCGCGTGGCGCGTTCGGACATCCACGCGCTGACCACGCTGGGCGTGCCGGAAGTGCGCGCCATCGGCCCGCACACCCTGCTGCCGGGCGGCCTGGCCGAGATGGGCGTGCGCACCTTCACCAACATGGACGAGGGCCTGAAGGACGTCGACGTCATCATCATGCTGCGCCTGCAGAACGAACGCATGAGCGGCGCGCTGCTGCCGTCGGCGCAGGAATACTTCAAGAGCTACGGACTGACCCCGGAGCGTCTCGCGCTGGCCAAGCCGGACGCGATCGTGATGCACCCGGGTCCGATGAACCGCGGCGTCGAGATCGATTCGGCGGTGGCCGACGGCAGCCAGGCGGTGATCCTGCCGCAGGTGACCTTCGGCATTGCGGTACGCATGGCAGTGATGAGTATTTTGGCGGGAGGCAGGGCGTGAACTTCGCACGGATGAACTTACATATCAAGAACGGGCGAGTGATCGACCCGGCAAACGGCATCGACCAGGTAGCGGACCTGTACATCGCCGACGGCGTCATCGCCGCCCTCGGCAGCGCCCCGGACGGCTTCAGCGCCGACCAGACCATCGACGCCGCCGGCCTGGTGGTCGCGCCGGGCCTGGTCGACCTGTCCGCGCGCCTGCGCGAGCCGGGCTACGAATACAAGGCGACGCTGGAATCGGAAATGCAGGCGGCGATGCAGGGCGGGGTGACCACCCTGGTGTGCCCGCCGGACACCGACCCGGTGCTGGACGAGCCGGGCCTGGTGGAAATGCTCAAGCACCGCGCGCGCATCCTGAACCAGGCCAACGTGCATCCGCTGGGCGCGCTGACCATGGGCCTGAAGGGCCAGGCGCTGACCGAAATGGCCGAGCTGACCGAAGCCGGCTGCATCGGCTTCTCGCAGGCCGAGGTGCCCGTGCTGGACACCACCGTGCTGCTGCGCGCCATGCAGTACGCCAAGACTTTCGGCTACACCGTGTGGCTGCGTCCGCAGGACGCCCACATCGGCCGCGGCGGCGTGGCCCACAGCGGCCCGCTGGCATCGCGCCTGGGCCTGTCCGGCGTGCCGGTCATGTCCGAGACCATCGCCCTGCACACCATCTTCGAACTGGTGCGCGCCACCGGCGCGCGCGTGCACCTGTGC
This sequence comes from Massilia sp. X63, assembly GCF_041023745.1. NCBI lineage: Bacteria > Pseudomonadati > Pseudomonadota > Betaproteobacteria > Burkholderiales > Oxalobacteraceae > Massilia > Massilia sp. X63. The sequence goes on along the minus strand of NZ_JBFTEF010000002.1, from coordinate 177,351 downwards.
CGCATGTCCTCGGCAGCCGGCCTGGCGCTGGTGGCCGAGGCCAAGAAGGGAGGCCTGCCGGTCAGCTGCGACGTCGGCGCCCACCACCTGCACATGATCGACGCCGACATCGGCTTCTTCGACCCCAACGCGCGCTTCAACCCGCCGCTGCGCGGCCAGCGCGACCGCGATGCGATCCGCAACGCGCTGCTGGACGGCACGGTGGATGCGATTTGCTCGGACCACACCCCGGTGGACGAGGACGAGAAGCTACTGCCTTTCGCCGAAGCCACCCCGGGCGCGACCGGCCTGGAACTGCTGCTGTCCCTGAGCCTGAAGTGGGCCGAAGAGCAGCGCAGCAAGGACGCGCTGGCGCTGGCGCTGGCCAAGGTGACGGCCGACCCGGCGCGCATCGCCGGCCTGCCGGCCGGCACCCTGTCGGTCGGCGCCGCGGCCGACGTGGTGGTGTTCGATCCGGACGCGCGCTGGAAGGTCGAGCGCAAGGCCCTGGCCAGCCAGGGCAAGCACACGCCTTTCCTCGGCTACGAGCTGGCCGGGCAGGTGCGCGCGACCGTCGTGCGCGGCCGCGTGGCGTTCCAGCGGTAATGGGGGCGGGCGCGCCGCGCGCCCGCATCGATTTCTTCGCCCTGTGAAGATCCGGCCGCGTTTGATGCGATCCCTGCGCCTGGCGCGCGTCATGGTCCACCTGCTGGCGGGCCTGGCGACCTGCGCGCTGGTGTTTCCGCTGGCCTCCGGCGCCACCCGCGAGCGCCTGACGCGGCGCTGGTCGCGCAAGCTGCTCGGCCTGTGCCGCGTGAGCGTCGAGCAGGTCGACGGCGCCCCGGCGCTCGCGCACGCGCTAATCGTCGCCAACCACGTGTCCTGGCTCGACATCTTCGTCATCAATGCGCTCCACCCTTGCCGCTTCGTGGCCAAGGCCGAGATCCGCGCCTGGCCGGTGCTCGGCTGGCTGGCGGCCGCCGCCGGCACGGTATTCATCGCGCGCGGCAACCGGCGCGAGCTGCGCCACATCTTCAAGGGCCTGGTCACGGTCTTGCAGGAGGGCCAGCGCGTCGCCTTCTTCCCGGAAGGCACCACCTCCATGCAGGGGGAGGTGCTGCCCTTCCACGCCAACCTGTTCGAGGCCGCCATCGACGCCAAAGTGGCGGTGCAGCCCTATGCGCTGTCCTACGTCGACGCGCGCGGCAACTTCCATCGCTCGGTGGACTACACCGGCGACACCACCTTCGTGGACAGCCTGTTCGCCATCCTCGAGGGCGAGCCGGTGATTGCGCGCTTGCTGCCCCTGGCGCCGATCGAGGCGCTGGGCGCGCACCGCCGCGAGCTGGCGCAAGCCGCGCAGGACGCGGTCGGCGCCGCGCTCCGCCGTGATACCTAAAAAGTATCACAGGGTAATGAATCATATATTGGACAACTCACAGCCGGCAGGGCAGGCTGGTGCTTTGCCTGTTTGGCCGCTCGAGGAGACCACCATGCCGACTTACCGTTCCCGCACCACCACCCAGGGCCGCAATATGGCCGGCGCCCGTGCCCTGTGGCGCGCCACCGGCATGAAGGACGGCGACTTCGAGAAGCCGATCATCGCGGTGGTCAACTCCTTCACCCAGTTCGTGCCCGGCCACGTGCACCTGAAGGATTTGGGCCAGCTGGTCGCGCGCGCGATCGAAGCGGCCGGCGGCGTCGCCAAGGAATTCAACACCATCGCGGTGGACGACGGCATCGCCATGGGCCACGGCGGCATGCTGTACTCGCTGCCTTCGCGCGACCTGATCGCCGACTCGGTCGAGTACATGGTCAACGCCCACTGCGCCGACGCCATGGTGTGCATCTCGAACTGCGACAAGATCACCCCGGGCATGCTGATGGCCGCGATGCGCCTGAACATTCCGGTGGTGTTCGTCTCGGGCGGCCCGATGGAGGCGGGCAAGGTGGTCAAGGTCGTCAATAATGATCGCAAGGTCATCAAGCTGGACCTGGTCGACGCCATGATCAAGGCCGGCGACAGCACGGTGTCGGACGCCGACGTGGCCGAGATCGAGCGCTCGGCCTGCCCGACCTGCGGCTCGTGCTCGGGCATGTTCACGGCGAACTCGATGAACTGCCTGACCGAGGCGCTGGGCCTGTCCCTGCCGGGCAACGGCACCATCGTCGCCACCCATGCCGACCGCAAGGAACTGTTCCTGCGCGCCGGCCGCCTGATCGTGGAAGTCGCCAAGCGCCACTACGAGCAGGACGACTACTCGGTGCTGCCGCGCTCGATCGCCACCAAGGCGGCATTCGAAAACGCGATGGCGCTGGACGTCTCGATGGGCGGCTCGACCAACACCGTGCTGCACCTGTTGGCGGCGGCGCACGAGGCCGGCGTGGACTTCACCATGGCCGACATCGACCGCATCTCGCGCAAGGTGCCCTGCCTGTGCAAGGTGGCGCCGATGACCGACAAGTACCACATCGAGGACGTGCACCGCGCCGGCGGCATCGTGTCGATCCTGGGCGAACTGGCGCGCGCCGGCCTGCTCGATACGGAGCAAGCCACCGTGCATAGCCCGAGCATGGGAGCAGCGATCGAGAAGTACGACATCAAGCGCAGCGACGACCCGGCAGTGCACCAGCTGTTCCGCGCGGCGCCGGGCGGCGTGCCGACCCAGGTGGCGTTCTCGCAGGCCGAGCGCTTCGATGCGAACGACCTGGACCGCAGCAATGGCTGCATCCGCGACCGCGAACACGCCTATTCGCAGGACGGCGGCCTGGCGGTCCTGTACGGGAACATCGCCGAGAAGGGCTGCATCGTGAAAACCGCGGGCGTGGACGAGAGCATCCTGAAGTTCTCGGGCAAGGCGCGCGTGTTCGAGAGCCAGGACGCGGCGGTGGAAGGCATCCTCGGCGACACGGTCCACGCCGGCGACGTCGTCATCATCCGCTACGAAGGCCCGAAGGGCGGGCCGGGCATGCAGGAAATGCTGTACCCGACCTCGTACATCAAGTCCAAGGGCTTGGGAAAAGCCTGCGCGCTGTTCACCGACGGGCGCTTCTCGGGCGGCTCATCGGGCCTGGTGATCGGCCATGCCTCGCCGGAAGCGGCCGAAGGCGGGGCGATCGGCCTGGTGGAAGAGGGCGACATGATCGACATCGACATCCCGGCGCGCACCATCAACCTGCGGGTGAGCTTCGAAGAGCTGGCGCACCGGCGCGGGAAGATGGAGGAGCGCGGCGTTGACGCGTGGAAGCCGGTGGCGCGCGAGCGCTATGTGTCGCAGGCGCTGCAGGCCTACGCGGCGCTGACGACCTCGGCGGACCGGGGCGCGGTGCGCGATCTCAGTCAGCTGAAACGCTGAGGTTCATTTGGCTACGAACCGGTAGGGTGGGCGGGTCTCCCGCCCACGCGTTCAACCGGATGTTGAGAAAACGAGACGGCTGCTCAACCCTTGGTTGAACGCGTGGGCAGGGAACCTGCCCACCCTACGAAAACCGAAACGCGGCCGGATTACTTTTTACCGCTGTGCTCCCGGTACTCGGGACAATCCACCTGCAGCAGCGAGCGGTCGTCCAGGCACACCGCGGTCAGCTTTCCGCCCCACACGCAGCCGCTGTCGAGCCCCACCAGGTTGGGGCGCAGCACCAGGCCCAGCGCCGACCAGTGTCCGAACACCACGGTCACGTCGCAGGTACGCCGCTGCGGCAGGTCGAACCACGGCACCAGGCCGGACCCTTCCGGTCCGCTTTCGCTTTCCTTGTGCTGGAAATCCATGCTGCCGTCCGGCGCGCACAGGCGCATGCGGGTAAGCGCGTTGACGATGCAGCGCAGGCGCGCGATGCCCGTCAGGCTGTCGTCCCACTGGTTCGGCTCGTTCCCGTACATCTGGCCGAGGAAATCGATCCAGCCCTCGCCGCGCAGGACGCTTTCGACCTCGTGCGCCAGCGCCATCGTCTGCGCCGCGTCCCACTGGGGGGCGACGCCGGCGTGCACCAGCAGGTGCGCGTCGACGAACATCGCCAGCGGGCGCCGGCGCAGCCACTGGATCAAGTCGTCGCGGTCGGACGCGGCCAGGATCTCGTCGAGCGTGTCGGAGCGGCTGGCGCGCTGCGCGCCCACGGCCACCGCGATCAGGTGCAGGTCGTGGTTGCCGAGCAGCGCTTCGACGCGGCCGGGATTCACCTCGGTGAGCGCCTTCATGCGGCGCAGCGCGGTGAGCGAATCCGGACCGCGGTTGATCAGGTCGCCGACGAACAGGATGCGCGGCTGCGCCGGTCCGTGTTGTCGCGCATCGTCGTTGATGCGCTCGATGAGGAGTCGGGCTTCGTGGGCGCAGCCCTGCAGGTCGCCGATGGCGTAGGTTCTCATGTTGTTCTTATCGAAGTGGTGCGGGTGGACGGCTGGAGGACCGCGTGCATTTGCGGATACTAAATGATTTTGCGCAGCGACGCAGGGCTCGCATTAAGAGCACCCGGGATCGCAGCAAAGCGGGAGACCGAACAATGGAACTTGCACCCATTTGATCCAGTCGAACGACGCCCTGCAGAATCGCATTTTGGGGCCGGGACGCCTCATCTATTCCGGTACAATGGGCCACCATTCCAACGATAAGAGTGCCGTGGTTTTTCCGCGGAGTCGCCTGCGGAAACGACTCACACTGTGCACCGAAAGAATAATTAATGTTCTCCTTTTTCGTCAGTTTCGTATGCTGCGCGCTGCTGACCCTGCTCGTGATTAAGTATGCGAAGCGCAATGGCACTGCGCTCGACGCCGATTATGGCGGGGTGCAAAAGTTCCATACCCATCTTGTCGCGCGCATCGGCGGTGTGCCGATCTATCTCGCGGTCGTCATCACCGCCGCCATTTCGACAATGCGCGAACCATCGCTCGGGCCGTGGCTCGCGCATTTGCTCGGATGCGCATGCATTGCCATGGCGGGCGGTATCGTCGAAGACTATACCGGCCGCGTTTCACCGGCGCGCCGGCTGCTGCTCACGATGCTCGCCGCCTTATTCGCGTATTACCTGCTCGGCGCGAAACTGGTGCGCCTCGACATGCCCTGGGGCGTGCTGCCGCTGCAATTGAACTGGATCGTGCTGCCGCTCACCGTGCTGGCGGTGGCGGGCATCGCGAATGCGGTGAATATCATCGACGGCTTCAATGGCCTGGCCAGCATGGTCAGCATTTGCATGCTGCTGTCGCTGTCCTACGTGGCGCTGCAGGTGAACGACATGTTCGTGCTGGTGACCGCGCTGATGGTGGCCGGGGCCGCCGCCGGTTTCCTGATCTGGAATTATCCGGTGGGCCTGATCTTCCTCGGCGACGGCGGCGCCTACTTCATCGGCTTCATGCTGGGCGAGCTCGCGCTGCTGCTGGTGATGCGCAATCCCGGCGTGTCCACCTGGTATGCCGCGCTGCTGCTGATATACCCCGCATTCGAAACCATATTCTCCGCTTACCGCCGCATGTTCGTGCGCGGTAAATCACCGGCACTGCCCGACGGAATTCATCTGCACAGTTTGATATTCCGGCGTATCGTGCAATGGACGGTGGGGCCACGCGAAGCGCGCGCGCTGATGAAACGGAACGCGCGCACCTCGCCTTATTTATGGCTGTTTTCCCTGATGGCCGTCATTCCCGCGACCGTGTTCTGGAAAAACACGGGTGTGCTCATCTTCTTCAGTTTGTTGTTTATAATCAGTTACCTCTGGTTATATGCGCGTATTGTTCGATTTAAGTCGCCACGCTGGCTTTTTCTTCAGAAGAAAAAGCGAAATTAAGATATTAATGTTAGTATATTGCGACATTTGGTGAGTATCTCGCCTTGCTGTTTCAAACATTAGAGCGTCTGACAAAGCGTTCAGCGCAGGAGTATCGCCGCAGCAGTACACTGCCATGGCAACACGATACAAGTCTGCACTGAGCGTTTTGTTGGGCGCTCTGGTTTCAACCTTTCATTCACGAGGGAATAAGATGGACCTGTCTAATATGTCCGTAGGCGATTTGCGCAACCTGCAAGAACAAATCAAGCAGGAAATGAAAGCGCGCGAAGCACAAGAAGTGCAAAAGGCGCGCGAACAGATTCTGGCGATCGCGCAAAGCGTGGGCGTGCCCCTCAAGGATCTGCTGGCAACCGGTGGCCGCGGCGCCGCGTCCAAAGGCAATGCGACCAAGGGCAATACCGTGGCCGTGCGTTATCGCCATCCGGACAATGCTTCGCAGCAGTGGACCGGCCGTGGCCGCCAACCGAAATGGGTCAAGGAATGGGTCGAGGGCGGCAAGTCGCTCGACAAGCTGCGCGTCTGAGCCCTTTCCCGGCCGGCTGAGCCGGGCTGAAGCAATCAGTGCACCTGCGCAAGCGGTCCGTCCGATTCCCACAGGACGCCGCTTGCCGCTACAATACTCGCATTTGTCATTCCTCTAAGTAGGCACGTTTTACGTGCTTCCTTAATTGTTATCCCGATAATTCGGCGCCGACGCCCGGCTCTGCTTGGCCGCGTCCTCCCGGCTGCTTCCGCATGCCCGCGCCCCAGCTTTCCAAGGACACCATGGTTGCTCTCTCGAAAACGATCTTCAAGGCTTATGACATTCGCGGCGTCATCGACAAGACGCTGGACGAAGGCATCGCTCGCCACATCGGCCGCGCATTCGGCGCCGCCGCCCTGGCGAAGGGAGAGCGCAAGGTCGTGATCGGCCGCGACGGCCGCCTGTCGGGCCCGGGCCTGACCGCGGCGCTGGGCGAAGGCCTGCGCGACGCCGGCGTGGACGTGATCGACCTCGGCATGGTCGCCACCCCGATGGTCTACTTCGCCACCAACGTGCTCGATACCCGTTCGGGCATCATGGTCACCGGCAGCCACAATCCGCCGGACTACAACGGTTTCAAGATGGTGATGGCGGGCGAGGCCATTTACGGCGACGCCATCCTGGCCCTGCACGACAGCATCGCAGCGTATGACGGCAAGGTCGCCGAACAGCGCGGCGGCTACGCCACCCATGACATCCGCGCCGCCTACGTCGAGCGCATCGTCGGCGACGTCAAGATCGCGCGCCCGATCAAGATCGCGGTCGACTGCGGCAACGGCGTGGCCGGCGCCTTCGCCGGCGACCTGTATCGCGGCATGGGTTGCGAAGTGGTCGAACTGTTCTGCGAGGTGGACGGCCACTTCCCGAATCACCACCCGGACCCGGCGCACCCGGAAAACCTGCAGGACCTCATCAAGGCACTGCAGGACACCGACGCCGAGATCGGCCTGGCCTTCGACGGCGACGGCGACCGCCTCGGCATCGTCACCAAGGACGGCCAGATCATTTTCCCGGACCGCCAGATGATGCTGTTCGCCAGCGACGTCCTGTCGCGCAACCCGGGCGCCGAGATCCTGTACGACGTCAAGTGCACCCGCCACCTCGCGCCCTGGATCGAGAAGGCCGGCGGCAAGCCGCTGATGTGGAAGACCGGCCACTCGCTGGTCAAGGCCAAGCTGAAGGAAACCGGCGCCCCGCTGGGCGGCGAAATGAGCGGCCACATCTTCTTCAAGGACCGCTGGTACGGCTTCGACGACGGCCTGTACGCCGGCGCGCGCATGCTCGAGATCCTGACCAAGGAAGCCGATCCGTCGAAACTGCTGAACAGCCTGCCGATCGCCAGCAGCACCCCGGAGCTGCACCTGCACCTGAAGGAAGGCGAGAACTTCACCCTGATCGACAGCCTGCGCGCCAACGCCACCTTCCCGACTTCCGAGAAGATCAACGGCATCGACGGCCTGCGCGTGGAATACCCGGACGGTTTCGGCCTGGCCCGTTCCTCGAACACGACCCCGGTGGTGGTGCTGCGTTTCGAGGGCGAGAACCCGGAAGCCCTGGCGCGCATCCAGGCCGAGTTCAAGCAGGTGATCCTGGCCGCCAAGCCGGACGCCGAACTGCCGTTCTGAGGACCTGCGCTTGAAGATCCTGCTGGTGCGCGTGTCGTCGCTGGGCGACGTGCTGCACAACCTGCCGATGGTGGCCGACATCCTGCGCCACCATCCGGATGCGACCATCGACTGGGTGGTCGAAGAGGGCTACACCAGCCTGGTGCGCCTGAACCCGCACGTACGCAAGATCATCCCGTGGGCGCTGCGGCGCTGGCGCAAGAGCCTCGGCAAGCCCGAGACCCGGGCCGAGATCAAGGCCTTCTTCTCTACCTTGCGCGAGGAAGCGTACGACTATGTGTTCGACACCCAGGGCCTGCTCAAGACCGGCATCATCATGGGCGCCGCGCGCGTGCGCAAGGGCGGCAGGAAGGTCGGCCTGGCCAACGGCAGCGAGGGCTCCGGCTACGAAGGCATCTCGCGCATCTTCCATACCGACAGCATTCCCCTGAACCCACGTACCCATGCGGTGGCGCGGGGCCGCATGGTGGCCGGGGCGGCGCTCGGCTATGCGGTCGACTATCCGCCCGATTTCGGCCTGCCGGCGCCGCAAGCGGATTCGCGCCCGGCTTTCCTGCCGCCTGAAGACTACGCCGTGTTCTTCCACGGCACCGCGCGCGAAGCCAAGAAGTGGTCGCGCGCGAACTGGATCGAACTTGGACGGGCGCTGGCGCCGATGCCGGTGCTGCTGCCCTGGGGCTCGCCGGGCGAACTGCAGGAAGCGGAGCAGCTCGCCGCCGGCCTGCCGAACGCGCGCGTGCTGCCGAAACTGTCGATGATGGACGCCGTCGCCCTGGCCCGGCATGCGCGCCTGGCCGTGGGCGTGGACACCGGCCTGACCCACATCGCCGCCGCCTTCGTCCGCCCCACGGTCGAGATCTATTGCGATTCGCCGAAGTGGAAGACCGAGGGCAACTGGTCGGACAAGATCGTCAATCTCGGCGACCTGGGCACGCCGCCGTCCGCGCCCGAGGTCATCGCCGCCGCGCGCCGCCTGCTGGAGGCCGCGTGAATCGTTGGCCGTATTCGCTGGCCTGGTGGCTGGCGCTGCCGCTGGTGCTCGCACGCCTGTGGTGGCGCGGCCGCAAGGAGCCCGGCTACCGCGCCCACTGGGCCGAGCGGCTCGGCTTTCCCGGCGCCGCCGCGTCGGCGCGCCCGACCCTGTGGGTGCATGCGGTGTCGGTCGGCGAGACCCGCGCTAGCGAACCGCTGGTCGAGGCGCTGCTCGCGGCCTATCCCGATTCCCGCATCCTGCTCACCCACATGACGCCGACCGGCCGCGCCACCGGCAAGTCGCTGTTCGGCCACCATGGCGAGCGCCTGGTGCAGTCCTACCTGCCGTACGACACCGGCTTCATGGTGGGGCGCTTCCTGCGCCGGTTCCAGCCGCGCGTGTGCATCCTGATGGAGACCGAGGTGTGGCCGAACCTGATCGCCGGCTGCGCGTCGGCCGGGGTGCCGGTGGCGCTGGTGAACGCGCGCCTGTCGGAACGCTCCTTGCGGCGCGGTCGCAAGATGGGCGCCCTGATGCGCGACGCGGCAGGCGCCATCGGCCTGGTGGCGGCCCAGACCGAGGCGGACGCCGCGCGCATCCGCTCGCTCGGCGCGCCGCGGGTCGAGGTCACCGGCAGCATCAAGTTCGACGTGGTGCCGCCGCAGGCCGCGCTGGAGAAGGGCGCCTGGCTGCGTGGGCAGTTCGGTGGGCGTCCCGTATTCCTGTGCGCCAGCACGCGCGAAGGCGAAGAGGCGCTGATCCTGGACGCCTGGCAGCGCGAGGCCGACAAGCCGCCCGCGGCCTTGCTGGCCATCGTGCCGCGCCACCCGCAGCGTTTCGACGAGGTCGAGAAGCTGGCCGCGGCGCGCGGCCTGGCGGTGCAGCGCCGTTCGCGGCTCGAGCATGGCATCGGCAATGCCGACGTCCTGCTGGGAGATTCGATGGGCGAGATGTTCGCCTATTACGCCGCCTGCGACTGCGCCTTCATCGGCGGCAGCCTGATGCCGCTGGGCGGCCAGAACCTGATCGAGGCCTGCGCGCTCGGCAAGCCGGTGCTGGTGGGCGAGCACACCTTCAATTTCGCCCAGGCGACCGAGGAAGCGGTAGCAAGCGGCGCGGCCCTGCGCGTGCCCGACGCCGGCGCCCTGATGGCGGCGGCGCTGCGCCTGCTCGAGGACGAGGGCGCACGCGCCGGCATGGGCGCGCACGCGCTCGCGTTCGCGGGCCGCCACCGCGGCGCCACCCTGCGCACTGTTGAACTCCTGCGACGACTTATCCGGTAGGTTTTGTTACCATTCCGTTTCGAGCTCGGATAATAACCAGGGGATGCGCAATGTTGTCGTTTAATCACCCGAGACCGGTCAACAGTCGTAAACCCGTTGCCACGCTGGTCCAGCAGCAGGCCGACGACAAGGTGCTGCCCATGCATATGCATGCCGGCGCCGGTACGGCAGATGGTCCGGTTGCTGTACCGGCGGCCAGCGTATCCGCCGCCCCTCCAGTGCCCTTATCCGAACTGCATTTTTTCGTGCGCTACACGCTGGGCGAATACGTCAGCTTCATGTGGCAGCACGGCGGTTTCCTCATCCGCCGCCGGCGCATCCGCTGGCCGGCCAGCTTCTACCTGCGCCTCAAGAGCACGCTGGGCGCGGCCCTCCATTTCGTCATGCTGGGGCGCGGCCGCCGCACCTACGAATTCACCATCGACCAGCACGGCATCGTGCGCAGCAGCGGGGGCGTAACCCTGATCGGCTGGGAAGACGTGATCGGCGTGCGCACCTATACGCGCGGCTTCATGATGGTGCTCAAGCGCGGCACCTTGCCGATTCCATACCGGGCTTTGTCCGATGCGCAGATGGGGGCGATGAAGGAACTGGCGGCCGCCAGGAGAGATTCGCTTCTGTAGGGTGGCAGGGTAATTTCGGGCAATGCCCGGAATGACGCCCACGCGCTGAGCGTTATCAGCTCCGCTCTCGTGCCAGATGATCGTGAGGCCGGCTGAACGCGTGGGCGGGAGACCCGCCCACCCTACGATTCACGACGAATGCAAGGCCGCGGGTCAATCCGCGAACAGCACCGGCATCTCCAGCGAACGCTTCTTGAGCGCCAGCCGCGCCCCGTCGTAATCCGGATACGCCTCGGCCACGGTCGCCCAGAAACGCGGGCTGTGGTTCATTTCGCGCAGGTGCGCCAGTTCGTGCACCACCACGTAGTCCACCAGCGAGGGCGGATAGTGGACCAGGCGCCAGTTCAGCCGGATATTCCCGTCGATCGTGCACGAGCCCCAGCGCGTGCCCGCCGACGACAGCGCGAAGGCACGGTAGTTCACGTTCAGCTGCGGCGCGAAGAACTCCAGGCGCTCCTTGAACAGCTTCTTGGCCTCGGCCTGGAACCACAGCTTGACGCGCTCCTTGAGCTGCCATTCCGACAGCCCGGGCACCACGCCGATCCACAGTTCGCGATTGTCCACGTCGAACTGGCAGTGGCTGCGCGCGGCGTCTTCCAGGCGCAGCGTGATCTCGCCGCCCAGGTAGGGCAGGCGCGCGCCGTCCTTCCATTCGAGCGGCGCACGTTCCTGGCGCAGGACGCGGCGCTCGCCGCGTTCGAGCAGCTTGGTGAGGATCCAGCGCTGCTTGGCGCGGATCGCGTTGTCGATGTCGGCCTGGGTGCAGCGGCGCGGCGCGGTGACGCGCAGGCCGTCGTCGTCGATCATGAAGCCGATCGAGCGGCGCGTCGAGCGGCGCAGGGCGTAATCGATGGTGTGGGCGCCGAGCACGATGCGCTTGAGCGGCGGCTCGCCCTCGGCGACCGGAGGGACGGGTATCAGGTGGCGCGGCGCCGGAGGCGGCGCCTTGAAGAGAGGCTGCGAGGGCGACGCGGGTTTATCCGAGGGCCTGAGCGCCGCGAAAAAATCCTGTGCAAACAGTTCCAGCTGGTGCCCGTCGATCTTGGTGGAGCTCATGTCGTGCTGCGGTTTCGAATTCCTGATCTGGGCGCTGACGTCGCTCAGCCACCTCTGTAGACGTGGGGCGAGATAACGCGCATTTCGGATTCTATCCAATTTTCGACCTCTTGCATCATGCTGTCGGGTGTGTGGTTTTCCGGCGAAATCGGTTTGCCGATCGAGACCGTGATCAGGCCGGGACGCTTGATGAACGAATTCTTCGGCCAGCACTCACCTGAATTATGCGCGATCGGGACGACCACCGTTTGGGTTTCGACAGCAAGGCGCGTGCCGCCGCTCTTGTACTTGCCCTTCTGGCCCACCGGGATGCGCGTCCCTTCGGGGAACATGATGATCCACTGGCCGTCGGCCAGCCTGCGCTTGCCGTGCCGGACCACGTGGGAGAACGCGTTCTTGCCCTGCTTGCGGTCGATCGGGATCATGCGCAACAGCGCCATGCCCCAGCCGAAGAAGGGGATATACAGGATCTCTTTCTTGAAGACGTAGACCAGCGGGCGGGTGAGGTTGGGCAGCAGGAAGATGGTCTCCCACGCCGACTGGTGCTTCGACAGGACGATGGCCGGCGCGTCGGGCAGGTTCTCGTAGCCCTTGAACTGGTAACGGATACCGCAGATGACTTTTGCGCACCAGATGATGAAGACGTTCCAGCGCGAGGTCACCCAGAAGCGCTTGTTGTAGGGCAGGGGCGCCGCCAGGAAGCAGACGCAGGCCCACACCACGGTGGCCACGATCATCACGATCGTAAAGAGCAGGGAACGCAGGAACAGGCTGAAATTACGCAAAGGGTCTCCGGACAATGGACTGGTTCTGGATAGTGGTTGCTTGTTGTCGAATGCTTATTCGGGCCGCTGTGCCGCGGTCTTGAGGAAGGCGTTCACCATCGACGCCAGGTCGGGGAATACCTGGGTGCCGGGCGGCAGGCCGCCGGTCTCGCGGGTCTTCTCGCCCTTGCCGGTCAGGACCAGGTAGGGCACGCAGCCCATCTTGAAGCCGGCCTGCAGGTCGCGCAGCGAGTCGCCCACGGTCGGCACGCCCTTCAGGCTCAGCTTGAAGCGCTTGCTGATCTCTTCGAACATGCCGGACTTGGGCTTGCGGCAGTCGCAGTTGTCGCTGGCCGCGTGCGGGCAGAAGAAGATGGCGTCGATGTCGGCGCCGACCAGCTGGGCGCTGGCGTGCAGTTTCTGGTGGATCGCGTTCAGGGTCGTGATGTCGAACAGTTCGCGCGCGATGCCCGACTGGTTCGAGGCGATCACGACCCGGTAACCCGCCTGGTTCAGGCGGGCGATCGCTTCCAGCGAGCCGGGAATGGGGATCCACTCCGCCGGACTCTTGATGAAGTCCGGCGAGTCGTGGTTGATGACCCCATCCCGGTCGAGGATGATCAGTTTCATGGGACTACCTTCAGTGCGTCAGGTCGCCAGCTTCGAGATGTCGGCGACGCGGTTCATCATGCCGTGCAGCTGCGACAGCAGCGCCAGGCGGTTGTTGCGCAGGGCGACATCCTCGGCCATCACCATCACGTCGGTGAAGAAGGCGTCGACTTCGTCCTTCATCAGCGCCAGCGTCTTGAGCGCGCCGGTGAAATCGCTGCGCTCGAAAGCGCCGTTGACCTCGCCCTCGAGCGAGGTCATCTTGGCAGCCAGTGCGTTCTCCGCCGGCTCGACCAGCAGCTCCTGCTTCACCGACGCATCCTGCGGCAGGGCGTTCTCGTTCTTCTTGAGGATGTTGGTGATGCGCTTGTTGGCGGCCGCCAGCGAGCTCGATTCCGGCAGGGCCGCAAAGGCCTGCACCGCTTCCAGGCGCTGGACGACGTCGTCGACGCGGTCCGGGTTCTGGGCCAGCACGGCCTCGACCTCGTTCGGCGAGAAGCCGCGCTCGCGCAGCATGCCGCGCAGGCGGTCGAGCATGAAGTCCTTCACTTCGGCGCTCGGATCCTTGAACGCGGCCTGGCCTTCGAACACCGCCACGGCATCGCCCAGCAGGCTGGAAAGCGACAGCGGCAGGCGCTTCTCGACCAGCATGCGCATCACGCCCAGGGCGTGGCGGCGCAGCGCGAACGGGTCCTTTTCGCCGGTCGGCTGCAGGCCGATGGCCCAGATGCCGACCAGGGTTTCCAGCTTGTCGGCCAGCGCGGCCACCAGGCCGGTATTGGTCGACGGCAGGGCGTCGCCGGCGAAGCGCGGCTGGTAGTGCTCGGAGGCGGCCAGGGCGACTTCCTCGTGCTCGCCGTCGTGGCGCGCGTAATAGGTGCCCATGATGCCCTGCAGTTCCGGGAACTCGCCGACCATGTCGGTCAGCAGGTCGGCCTTGGCCACGCGCGCGCCGCGTTCGGCCAGCGGCACGTCGAAGCCGAGGCGCTTGGCGATGCTGCTCGCCAGGATGGTGACGCGTTCGCTGCGATCAAGCTGGGTGCCCAGCTTGTTGTGGTAGACCACGTTGGCCAGCAGCGGCAGGCGCGACTCCAGCGTCTTCTTCTTGTCCTGCTCGAAGAAGAACTTGGCGTCCGACAGGCGCGGACGCACCACGCGCTCGTTGCCGCCGACGATGGCGGACGGGTCGTCGGTCTCCAGGTTCGAGACGATCAGGAAGCGCGAGCGCAGCTTGCCCGAGGCATCGGTCAGCGCGAAGTATTTCTGGTTGGTCTGCATGGTCAGGATCAGGCATTCCTGCGGCACGGCCAGGAATTCCTCTTCGAAGCGGCATTCGTACACCACCGGCCATTCGACCAGCGCGGCCACCTCGTCGAGCAGCGATTCCGGCATCAGCACCTGGTCGGCGCCTGCCTTTTCCAGCAACTGGCGACGGATGCTTTCCTTGCGCGCTTGCGCGCTGGAGAGCACCTTGCCTTCGCTTTCCAGCACCGCGGCGTAGTGGTCGGCGTGCGGAATGGCGATCGGCTGGCCGTGCGACAGGAAGCGGTGGCCCATGGTGTGGCGGCCGGCCTCGAGGCCCAGCAACGAGAGCGGCAGCACCTGTTCGCCGTGCAGGGCGAGCAGCAAGTGCACCGGGCGCACGAACTGCACGGTGGCGCCGTCGGGGCGCTGGTAGCTCATGACCTTCGGGATCGGCAGCTTGGCGATGCTGTCCTGCAGCACGTCCTGCAGGGCGCCGGCCAGCGCGCTTCCCGCTGCGGTATAGGTGTAGAAGAAGGATTCGGCCTTGCCGTCCTGGGCGCGTTCGAGGTCGCCGATCTCCAGGCCCGGGAAGCCCAGCGCGGCCAGCTTCTTGGCCAGCGGTGCGCTCGGATTGCCGTCCTTGTCCAGCGCAACCGAGACCGGCAGCACCTTCTCGCGGATGGACTTGTCGGGCGAGGTGGCGCGCACATTGGTGATCGTGACCGCCAGGCGGCGCGGGGTGGCGTGGGCGGTGACGACGCTGTCGACATTGTCGGCATTGAGGAAGTCGCGCGCCTTGAGGCCGTTGGCGATGCCGTTGGCGAATGCCGTGCCGAGCTTGACGAGCGCCTTCGGCGGCAGTTCTTCGGTCTGGATTTCGACGAGGAGAGTCTGGTTCATGATGTGTTCTGTTCTTCTTTAAGCAGCAGCCTTGTCGGCACCGGGCAGCATCGGGAAGCCGAGCTTCTCGCGCGAGTCGTAGTAGGCCTGCGCCACCAGGCGCGACAGGGTGCGCACGCGGCCGATGTAGGCGGCGCGTTCGGTCACGGAGATGGCGCCGCGCGCGTCCAGCATGTTGAAGCTGTGCGAGGCCTTCATGATCTGCTCGTAGGCCGGCAGGGTCAGTTGCAGCTCGACCAGGCGCTTGGCTTCGGCTTCGTGGTTGGCGAAGGCCTGGAACAGCAGTTCGGTATTCGCGTGCTCGAAGTTGTAGGTCGACTGCTCGACTTCGTTCTGGTGGAAGACGTCGCCGTAGCTCAGCGTCTTCTTTACCGGAGCGCCGGCCGCACCATTCTCTTCCCACTCGGTCCAGACCAGGTCGTAGACGTTCTCGACGCCCTGCAGGTACATCGCCAGGCGCTCGATGCCGTAGGTGATCTCGCCCAGCACCGGCTTGCAATCGAGGCCGCCGACCTGCTGGAAGTAGGTGAACTGGGTGACTTCCATGCCGTTCAGCCAGACTTCCCAGCCCAGGCCCCAGGCGCCCAGGGTCGGGCTTTCCCAGTCGTCCTCGACGAAGCGCACGTCGTTCTTCTTCAGGTCCAGGCCCAGGGCTTCGAGCGAGCCGAGGTAGAGGTCGAGGATGTTTTCCGGCGCCGGCTTGAGCACCACCTGGTACTGGTAGTAGTGCTGCAGGCGGTTCGGGTTCTCGCCGTAGCGGCCATCCTTCGGGCGGCGCGAAGGCTGCACGTAGGCGGCGCGCCAGGGCTCCGGGCCGATCGCACGCAGGAAGGTACCGGTGTGGAAGGTGCCTGCGCCGACTTCCATGTCGTACGGTTGCAGCAGTGCGCAGCCCTGCTTGTCCCAGTAGGTCTGCAGGGTCAGGATAATTTGTTGGAATGTGAGCATCGGAATGTGAGCGACATGTGGGGTGCCGCGGCGCTATGCGCCGCGGTCACGGTAAATTTGCCAAATGACCAATTCTACTGAATTTTCACGGCCCTCTGGGGCCGATTCAGCTCAGCCGTTCGATTTGGCGGCCTTATTTTTATAGCGGTGGCCGGCCAGCCACGCGCCCAGCAGCATCAGGCCGCCCAGCAGCAGGAAAGCGAGGTTGCCGAAGCGGACGTAGGGAGTCAGGCCTGCGGTCCCGCGCACGGTGGCCGCCAGCACGCCGCGTTCGTAGAAGGGCAGGCGCTGCACGACATTGCCGCGGCCGTCGATGACGGCGGTGGCGCCGTTGTTGGTCGAGCGCAGCATCGGACGGCCGGTCTCGATGGAGCGCATCTGCGAAATCTGCAGGTGCTGCGGAATCGCCACCGATTCGCCATACCAGGCCAGGTTCGACACGTTCAGCAGCAGCGTGGCCGGGCGCGGCGCATTGCGCAGCTGGGCCGCGATCTCTTCGCCGAAGGCGTCCTCGTAGCAGATATTCGGCAGCACCAGCTGGTCCTTCACCGGGAAGGGCGCCTGCAGGGCCGGGCCGCGGGTCTGGTCGCCCAGCGGAATGTGCATCAGGTCGGTGAACCAGCGGAAGCCCGGCGGGATGAATTCGCCGAAGGGCACCAGGTGGTGCTTGTCGTAGCGGTAGGGTGCGGCACCTGGGCCGAAGGCGATGACGCTGTTCGAATACCGGGTCGGGCTGTCCATGGTCGGGATCCCGATCATGAGGTGGCTGCGGGTCTGCGCGGCGAAGGCCTGCAGGGCGCCCAGGTAGTCGGGCGGCAGCTGCTGCGGCGCGACCGGGATCGCGGTCTCCGGCGTGGCGATCAGGTCGGCCGGGGCCGCCGTGATCATGCCCTGGTAGCGCCTGACGATGTCGACCAGGTAGGCGGTATCGAATTTCTGGTCCTGCCTGACGTCGCCCTGCAGCAGGCGCACCGTCACCGGCTGTCCGGTTTCCTCGGTCCAGGCGACCTGCTTCAGGCCGAAGCCGAGCGCCATCACGGCCGCGAACAGGCCCAGGGCCGGCCAGCGCGCGCGCTGGGTCAGCATCACGATGCAGCCGGCGCACAGGGCCGCCAGCACGCCGAGGCCGTACACGCCGACGAGCGGCGCGTAGCCGCCAAGCGGCGAGACGTTGTGGGCATAGCCCGAGGCTGCCCACGGGAAGCCGGTGAAGACCCAGCCGCGCATCCATTCCGACACACCCCACACGGCGGGCAGCACCAGCAGCACGAAGGCGGACACCGGCAGCGCCCACTTGCGACGCAGCCAGCTGGCGACGCCGCCGGCGAAGGCGCCGAACAGGCCCATGTACAGGCCGAGCAGGGCGATCGCGATCGCGCCCAGGATGGCGGGCAGGCCGCCGAAACGGGTGACCGCGATGTACAGCCAGTGCATGCCGGCCACCGACCAGCCGAAGCCGAAGGCCCAGCCGAGCCACACGCCGCGGCGCGCCGAGCTGCCCATGCCGACCTGGTAGAAGAAGTAGGCGAGGGCCAGGAATTGCAGCGGCCACCAGCCGAAGGGCTGGAAGGACAGCAGGCTGGTAGCGCCCGCCAGCGCCATCGCCACCAGCGCCTTCGGTGAAGGCCGGGTGCCACGGAGTAGCGGGTCAGGGGCGGTGCTGCGGTCCGGCGATCCGGGCTGGGAACGGCGGCGCAGCATCAGTCGTGGTCGGTCTCTGCCAGCGGCAGCTTCTCGACCAGCAGCACGTGGATCTGGCGCGCGTCGGCGCGCAGCACCTCGAAGCGCAGGTTCTGCAGGTCGAACACCTCGCCCTTGTGCGGCATGCGCCCGAGGTGGCTGGCGACCAGGCCGCCGATGGTGTCGGCATCGATCTCGGGCAGGTCGGCGCCGATCTCTTCGTTGAACTGTTCGATCTCGGTCAGGGCCTTGACGCGCCAGCGCGGGCCGAGCTGGCCTTCCTTGATCGACAGGACGTTGTCTTCGTCTTCGTCGAAGTCGTACTCGTCCTCGATGTCGCCGACGATCTGCTCGAGCACGTCCTCGATGGTGATCAGGCCGGCCACGCCGCTGTACTCGTCGACGACGATGGCCATGTGGTTGTGGTTGGCGCGGAAGTCGCGCAGCAGCACGTTCAGGCGCTTCGACTCCGGGATGAAGATCGCCGGGCGCAGCATCTTGCGCACGTCGAAGGATTCCTCGGCGTAGTAGCGCAGCAGGTCCTTGGCCAGCAGGATGCCGACCACCTTGTCGCGCTCGCCCTCGATGGCGGGGAAACGCGAGTGCTGGGTCTCGAGCACGATCGGCAGCCACTGCTCGATGGGGTCGGTGATGTCGATCACGTCCATTTGCGAACGCGGCACCATGATGTCGCGCACCGACAGGTCGGACACCTGGAACACGCCCTCGATCATCGAGAGTGCGTCGGCATCGATCAGATTGCGCTCGTGGGCTTCGTGCAGGACTTCGAGGAGTTCTGCGCGGTTTTCAGGCTCGGGGGAGATGAGTGCGGTCAGCCGTTCGAACAGCGACCGGTGGGGTTTGGCGTCCGATCGGACGTCACTGGGATACTCGGGCATAGTTGGCGTGAAGCCGTTGTTACGATGGGTATAGGATACACGAAAAGGGCAGATGCCCCAATTTTGCGTGCCGTTGCTGTAGTGACATACGTCGGGTGGCCGGCTTCGCCGACCACCCTGCACCTCAGTCGGAATACGGATCCGGGTAGCCGAGCACTTCCATGATGTCGCGCTCGAACTGTTCCATTTCCTCGGCTTCCTCGTCGTGTTCGTGGTCGTAGCCCTGGGCATGCAGGACGCCGTGCACCACCAGGTGGGCCGCGTGTTCCTCGACCGTCTTGCCCTGCTCCTCGGCCTCGCGCATCAGGACGTCGGTGCACAGGACGATGTCGGCCTGGGTCGGGTCGTCCTCGCCCAGTTCCTCGCCTTCGTTGTAGGCAAAGGTCAGCACGTTGGTGGCGTAGTCCTTGCCGCGGTACTGGCGGTTCAGCGCCAGGCCTTCCTCGGCATCGACGAAGCGGATCGACAGCTCGGCCGGGCCGAGCAGGGCGGCTTCGACCCAGCGCTGCAGCATCGCTTCGGTCAGCTCCTGTTCGAGGCGGGTGTCGGCGTACTGGACTTCGAGGTCGAGCTTATGTTTTTTTTCTTGCATTTTTCACAGGGGTCGGTTTGGGTAAGGCGGCCAGTTCCTCGATCGAGGAGTTCTTTTCGTAGGCGTCGATGATACGCGCCACCACCGGGTGGCGCACCACGTCTTCGCTGGCGAAATGGGTAAAGGCGATGCCGCGCACGTTCTTCAGCACGTGGATGGCGTCCACCAGGCCGGAGCGCTGGGATTTGTGCAGGTCGACCTGGGTGACGTCGCCGGTGATCACGGCCTTGCTGCCGAAGCCGATGCGGGTCAGGAACATCTTCATCTGCTCGACCGTCGTGTTCTGGGCTTCGTCCAGGATCACGAAGGCATGGTTCAGCGTACGGCCGCGCATGTAGGCCAGCGGGGCGATCTCGATCACCTGCTTCTCGAACAGCTTCTGGGTGCGGTCGAAGCCGAGCAGGTCGTACAGCGCGTCGTACAGGGGGCGCAGGTAAGGGTCGACTTTCTGGCTCAGGTCGCCCGGCAGGAAGCCGAGGCGCTCGCCCGCCTCCACCGCCGGACGGGTCAGGATGATGCGCTTGACCGCGTCGCGCTCCAGCGCATCGACCGCGCAGGCCACGGCAAGATAGGTCTTGCCGGTGCCGGCCGGGCCGACGCCGAAGCTGATGTCGTGCTCGAGCACGGCCTTCAGGTACTGGATCTGGTGCGGGGTACGGCCGCGCAGGTCGCTGCGGCGGGTCTTGAGGGTGGGGCTGACCAGGTCGGACGGCTCCTGGCCGCCGTCGGCCTCGTCTCCCTTGTCCTTGGCGGCGGCCGGCTCCGGCGCTTCGGCTTCGCCCGGCGCGTGCGACTTGGGCTTCAGGCCGGAACGCTGTTCCACCAGGGCCAGCTGCACTTCCTCGATCGGCACGACCTTGTTGGCGACCGCGTAGAAGCGTTCCAGCAATTCGACCGCGCGTTCGGCATTGCTGCCGCTGACGATGAATTTTTCACCGCGCCGGAAGATGGTGACGTCGAGCGCGGCCGAGATCTGGCGCAGGTTCTCGTCCAGCGGACCGCACAGGTGGGCAAGCCGCGTGTTGTCGAGCGGCTCGGGAATGAAGTACGAAGGCTGGGTAGATGTGTTTTTCAACTGGCTTTGGCAATCGTGTCTAGGTTGGCGACGAGTTCGCCGCTGAGGAAGTAGTCGTGGCTGGCCACGATGCGCACGTCGACCAGCTGGCCCACCAGGGACGGGCCGGCGTCGGCACTGAAGTTGACCACGCGGTTGTTTTCGGTACGGCCCTGCATCTGTTCCGGGTTTTTCCTGGAGGGCCCCTCGACCAGCACGCGCTGCACGCTGCCGACCATGGCGGCGCTGTACTTGCGGGTATTGGCGTCGATCAGGGCTTGCAGGCGCTGCAGGCGCGCCAGCTTGACCTCGTGCGGCGTGTCGTCGTCCAGGTTGGCGGCCGGGGTGCCCGGGCGCTTGCTGAAGATGAAGCTGAAGCTGTTGTCGAAACCGACGTCTTGCACCAGTTTCATCATGGCGTCGAAATCGGCATCGGTTTCGCCGGGGAAGCCGACGATGAAGTCGGACGAGAAGGCCATCTCCGGGCGCACCGCGCGGATGCGGCGGATGATCGACTTGTATTCGAGGGCCGTGTAGCCGCGCTTCATGGCGCCGAGCACGCGGTCCGAGCCGTGCTGCACCGGCAGGTAGATGTGGTTCACCAGCTGCGGGATCCTGGCGTAGGCGTCGATCAGGCGCTGGGTAAATTCCTTCGGGTGGCTGGTGACGTAGCGCAGGCGCTCGACGCCGGGAATGTCGGCAATGTATTCGAGCAGCAGGGCAAAGTCGGCCACCTCGCCGTTTGCCATGGCGCCGCGGAACGCATTCACGTTCTGGCCCAGCAGCATGATTTCCTTCACGCCCTGGGCGGCCAGGCCGGCGCATTCGGTCAGCACGTCGTCGAAGGGACGCGAGACTTCCTCGCCGCGGGTATAGGGCACCACGCAGTAGCTGCAATATTTGCTGCAGCCTTCCATGATCGAGACGTAGGCCACCGGACCCTCGACCTTGGCCGGGGGCAGGTGGTCGAACTTCTCGATCTCCGGGAAGGTGATGTCGACCTGGGCCGTGCCGCTGTTGCGCCGTTCGCGGATCAGCTGCGGCAGGCGGTGCAGGGTCTGCGGGCCGAACACCACGTCCACGTGCGGGGCGCGCTTGACGATGGCGTCGCCTTCCTGCGAAGCCACGCAGCCGCCCACGCCGATTACCAGTTCCGGCTTGGCGCGCTTGAGCGCCTTGAAGCGGCCCAGGTCAGAGAACACTTTCTCTTGCGCTTTTTCGCGCACCGAGCAGGTGTTCAGCAGGATGACGTCGGCGTCTTCGGGCGAGTCGGTACGGACCAGGCCATCGGAAGCGCCGAGGACGTCCGCCATCTTGTCCGAATCGTATTCGTTCATCTGGCAGCCGAAGGTCTTGATGAATACTTTTTTCTGCATGGAGTGCTGTGTTGAAAGAGAAGCGAGTGCCTCGGCAAAAGAGGTGTCCAGTTTACCGTAAATCGCCGACAGCCCCCGGAAACGCGGTGTGTGAGACAAATTTTCGTGCTGTCAGGAACGATAAGTTTCTTAACCTAAAGTCGTTGCAATGCTGCTCAGATTGTTAAATGTCGAGTTTGCTTGGAATCGTGTAAATTACTTGAAAAGAGTCATACCGAATACGAGTATTTCTTCTTGTAAATCAATAGCTTTGCTCTAACTTTTAATTAGGAAAATTTATTGCGGAAATCTCTTGCGTGCGCCACAAATAATCCCCATGTGCTGAAATGCCTATGTGACAAGCTTTCCGCACGATAGCTTGATTTCCGACAAGGAGTCACATGCGCCGCTCGGATGTACTGTGGGCGTATGAGCCTGATAATTTGTTTGAAAGACAAGTGCGCATGCGGAGAGGGTATGCGGGGGCATGCAAGCCGGACGCTGTCTTAAGGAGTTCTTCAGGCTCAACCTGTTTAATTTCCCCAAGGTAGTCCGGGAACTTATGTTGACGAAATGTAGTCTTTAACAAAAGTTCGTAAAGGAACTATTTTAACCAACTTACGAGGTAAACATCATGGCACAACAACATCATGCTCTGTCTTCGCAGGAAAGCTACAACCCGAACCACCTGCTCGACATCCTGCTCGGTAAAATGCAGCTGAAGAACGACGCCGCGCTGTCGCGCATGCTCGAAGTTGCGCCGCCAGTCATCAGCAAGATCCGCCACCACCGCCTGCCGGTCGGCGCCTCGCTGCTGATCCGCATGCACGAGGTCACCGGGATGAGCATCCGCGACCTGCGCGACCTGATGGGCGACCGTCGCACCAAATACCGCCTGTCGGATGCCCAAGGCCGCCCGAAGCCAGAAGAGAAGGCAGCCCAGGCAGCCGCCGCAGCGGCAGCCCAGCAGCAACAGCAGCAGCCGCAACAACAGCAAGGTAACGAAGCAAATCCGTCGACCGGCAATTATGCTCACTGATGCCGTGGGCATGACAGCCGCGCCTGTCATGCCTTCGGCGCCAGCGGGCTGCGGCACCGCGCCCTGAGCGCAGTGCCGCGCCGGCCCGGCGGTTTTTCTGCGCAGCGCCGCTCCGGCCGACTTCCTGCGCATCCTTCCCTTCACACTGCCCTGCATATCTTGCGGCGCAGCTTTTTCTGCAGTTTTTCGTTCTCAGGCCATCAGGATGGCCGACATCTCCTCGTACTGCAGCTCGGTCTCGTGGAAGACCTGCAGCCACGCCTCTTCCGTCAAGCCCAGGGCCGTCCAGGCCACCGCCGATACGCGCGGCACCAGTTCGTCCGGATTGCCGGCCAGGTCCAGCGCGTGCACGACCGCGCTGGCCACGTGCACGATGGTCGCCAGGAAACCGGCGCCGGGCGCTTCCGGCGTGTGGTGGAAAGCGATGGCCTGGCGCATGGTGTCGGAAAAATGCCAGTGCTCGGCCAGGGCCACGCCGGCGTCGACATGGTCCATGCCGAGCAGGGCGCGCTCCGCATCGATCAGTTCGCCGTCGTTCTTGTCGCGCAGCGACAGCACGGCCTGGTAACGCTCGGGGAAGCGCGCCACCAGCACCAGCCGCCCGATGTCGTGCAGCAGGCCGGCAGTGAAGGCATAGTCGGCATTGAAACGCACCCGGCGGGCCAGTGCGCGGGCACAGGCGGCGGTCGCAATCGAATGGCGCCAGAAGGCCTTGTCGTTGAAGCCGGGGCAACGGCCGCTCGGGAAACAGCCGGTCAGGGCTGCAGCCGTGATCAGCTTGCGCGTGGCCTGGAAACCGAGGAAGGTCATGGCCTGCTGGATCGTGGTGGCTTTTACCTGCAGGCCGAAGGCCGAGGAATTCGCCAGGCGCAAGGTCTTGGCAGTCAGAGCCGGGTCGTTCGCCACCTTCTTCGCCAGCATGCCGAGGTCGATGTCGTCCTCGTCTATGCTGCCGAGCAATTCCATGACGACGGCCGGCAGCGACGGCAGGTCGTCCACGCCGCCCAGGATGCCTGCGCTGTCGAGCCTGCTGGTATCGGCGGCGCTCATGGGTTCACCTCGGGCCGCAAGCGGTAATCCTCGACATAGCGGCGCAGCAGGCCGGTCGCCCAGTCGGCGTGGTCGTCGCGATCGTTGCGACGGAACAGCCGGTCGAGGCGGGCGTGAATCGCGGCCGGGTTTGCCTGGCCTGGGGACAGCGTGCGCCGGATCGGGACGGCGCCGACGCCATGCCGGGCCAGCGACAGGATGCTTGCCTCGCTCAGGCTGACGCCTTCGGCCAGCAGCACATGGCCCTGCGCGTCGAGCAGCGCATCGGCGAGCACCATGCCTGGATACAGATGCGCCAGCGGCACCAGTTCGTAGCTATCGCTCATGTTCTTCCGCTCATTTCTTCGCATTAATTACGTCGCGATCTTAACACCCGGATTTGCCTACCGGATGGGCTGGCGCAGAACTGTGGCGTCGAAACAGCAGGCGATAAAAATGTTGTACGCTTGCAATTCGCGACCCTGTCGCACCTATTTCTATTGAGAGGATTCCCATGAAACTGTACGTCAGCCCAGGCGCCTGCTCGCTGGCCCCGCATATCGCCCTGATCATCTCCGGCCTGCCGTTCACGGTCGAGCGCGTCAACCTGAGGACCAAGGCCATCGCCGGCGGCGGCGACTTCCGCGAGATCAACGACAAGGGATCGGTGCCGGCCCTGCAACTCGACGACGGCAAGCTGCTGACCGAAGCCGCGGTGCTGCTCCAGTACATCGCCGACCAGGCCCCGGGTGCGAACCTGGCGCCGGCCTACGGGAGCTTCGCGCGCTACCAGGTGATGGAATGGCTGAACTTCATCGCCACCGAAGTGCACAAGCGCTTCACGCCGCTGTTTACGCCGGGCTGCACCGAGGAAGGCCGCGCCGCCGCATGGACGGCACTCGCGCGCTCGCTGGACTACCTTGCCGGCAAGCTGGAAGGCGGCGCATTCCTGACCGGCAGCGAGTTCACCATCGCCGACGCCTACCTGTTCACCGTGCTGAACTGGACCCAGTTCGCCAAGTTCGACCTGAACGACTGGCCCGCCCTGCAGGCCTACCAGGCCCGTGTCGCCGCCATCCCGGCGGTGCAGGAAGCGATGCGCGCCGAAGGCCTGGCCTGAGCATGTGTGCGGCGCACGGATGCGCCACGCCGGATCGGCCTCGGGTAGGATCGCGCCCATGAACAGCCAATGCTACGTCGCCTTCTTGCGGGGAATTAACGTCGGGCGCGCCAAGCGGATCGCCATGGCCGACCTGCGCGCAGTAGTCGAGGGCCTGGGCTTTACCGGCGTGCGCAGCGTGCTCAACAGCGGCAACCTGGTGTTCCGCGCCGCGGACACCACTGCCCAGGACGCCGCTGCGGCAATCGAGGAAGCGCTGGTGCTCAAGCTCGGCGTGGCGGCGCGCGTGTTCGTGCTTGA
Source organism: Massilia sp. X63 (assembly GCF_041023745.1). NCBI lineage: Bacteria > Pseudomonadati > Pseudomonadota > Betaproteobacteria > Burkholderiales > Oxalobacteraceae > Massilia > Massilia sp. X63. The sequence continues at coordinate 151,977 of NZ_JBFTEF010000002.1, read as the reverse complement.
GCAAGCCGAACTGTCCGCCATCGTCGACGGCAATCCCTTGCTCGAGGTGGCCACCGACCATGCGCGGCTGATCGTCTTCCTGCTGGGCGACGCTGCGCAGCGCGACCGGCTGGCCGCGCTCGACGGCCGCGACTGGGGCTGCGAACGGCTGGTGCTGGGCGAACGCGCGGCCTACGTCTGGTGTCCGGAAGGGATGTTGGATAGCACTGCGGCGACAACTTTGGGAAAACTGCTTGGGGATGGGACCACGTCCCGTAACTGGAACACCCTCATGAAGCTGCACACGCTGTGCGGCGAGGGCTGAGGCGGCATACTACCGCATGCCGCAGCCCGGCCGGCAGCGCCCGGGAAGGGCGGCCGGCCGGGCAGACTACCTGCACTGCTTGACGAACAAGCTGCATCCTTACTTGAACTTCTCGCTGCTGTCGCGCCCGGCCTTGTAGCCGATCAGGATCAGCCCCAGCAGCATCATCGCGAACACTTCCGGTTCTGGCAGTTCGGACATGTTCGCCGGCGGTGTGACGACGTCCTGGCGCTGCGTGACGGACAGGTTGCGTACCGGCGCCTGCACCCGCACTGTTGCCCCGTTGATGGTAGCGAGATCGATAACGGCGGCGTGCGCGGGACTGCCGAGGCAGGTCACCAGTGCTGCCGCCAATGCATATCTTTTCATAGCCGTTCCTCTTGTGTTACCCGAGCCTTGACTTGCATCCGGTCCATGCGGCCCCATGTAAAAAGAGCCGCAGGTCATGGAATCAGCATATCAAAACCCGACGAATAGCTGCGCTCAATTGAATTGCTGAGTTGTACAAAGAAGTCATCAGGATGCTGACAGATGAGCACATGTTGCGCTCAATCAAAGATTCTTCCACTGTCGCGAATTCACCTCGTGCAATCCTGTCATTATTGCAAGTGATTGCTGTGCTTGTAATGTCGCTTTAGCAAAAGTAAGTAATAAATTTAAATGTTCGATAATTTTTGCTGATAGTTTGCTAATCAATTCGATTATTCATTTATCTACTATCGTTGTGATCGCCATTTTTTTCGCCACACGGTATACACCTCGCTTTTTTTTGCAGGTATAGTCTTCTTATCCCATTGCCTTCGGGCATCAAAACAATACCAAACGTACACGTTTGGAGACCAAGCGGCCAGCATGCGCCGCACGCCGATCCCGCGAGACCACGCCGGCACGGCACCACAAGCAGTACCGCTGTCGACCCAAAACTTTGCAAGAGATCAAACGATGCCCAATTTCGCCCAGCTTCAGCTTGCCTTCAAGAACGCGTTCAAGAATATCTACGTGCGCATCGCCATTGCGGCGCTGCTCGGCGTGATCGCGGCTGTGGCAATCTGGAAATCGAATGTACCGCAGGATGCGAATCCGGTCGTGCATTCGCAGAATATTGCCGAGATTACCGAACTGGCCGCGCACAAGGGCCGCCTGGAATACCTCCTGATCGCCAAGCCGCTGTCGGAATCGCCGCGCTACGTCTACAAGTTCAAGGACGCGGACGCCATCCACGTGGTCAAGGTGCCCAGCACTTCGCACCTCTCGCTCGAGCGTGAAGTGCTGCTGAAGAACGCGATCCCGTACTCGATCGCCAAGGACGACTACCTGGCCAGCCACAAGGCCGTGATGGACGAGGGCGAGAGCTTCCTCGAGAAGACCGGCACTTTCCTCAAGAACTATGGCCTGCAGATCGGCCTGGTGCTGCTGGTGCTCTACCTGCTGAAATTCGGCCTGCCGGGCATGAACGCCAGCGCCGCGATCATCACCCCGGACAAGCTCAAGGGCAGCATGGACGACCTGATCGGCATGGAGGACATCAAGCAGGAAGTCCTGCACCTGGAAGACATGATCCGCAACCGCGACGAATACCAGTCGCACAACATCGACAAGCCGTTCAACGTGATGCTGACCGGTCCGGCCGGTACCGGCAAGACCAAGCTGGTCGGCTACCTGGCCAAGCGCCTGGACATGCCGCTGATCTCGGCCTCGGGTTCGGCCCTGGAGTCGGGCTACGTCGGCGGCGGCTCCAAGGCGCTGAACGCGCTGTACAAGAAAGCTTGCGCCAAGGGCAAGTGCATCATCTTCCTGGACGAGGCCCAGACCCTGTTCATGCCGCGCGGCCGCAGCGAAAAGAAATGGGAGGACGATACCGCCAACACCCTGCTGGGCCTGCTGGACGGCGTGAAGAGCGACAAGGGCCAGGGCGTGATCTGGGTGGTCGCCTCGAACTTCGACGACTCGAACACCGAGATGGACGAAGCGATGCTGCGCCGCTTCTCGGTGAAGATCAACTTCCGCCTGCCGAACAAGGGCGAGCGCAAGGAATTGCTGCGCAGCTTCCTGGCGCGCAAGAAGGACGGCCTGGTGGACTGGAACGACACCAACCTGGACCAGGTGGCGGAAATCACCCAGAACCTGAGCCCGGCCTTGCTGGAAACCGTGGTCGAGCGCGCTTCGATGCTGTCGATCCAGGAAAAGACGATCATCAACACCAATTTGCTGTTCCGTGCCTACGAGCGCGCCACCATCGGCCTGACCGACCGCGCCACCACGGCTGAAAAGACCAAGCAGCGCGAGCGCATCGCCCTGCACGAACTGGGCCACTTCTTCATGCAGATCGATCCCTGGCTGCGCGCCGGCATGAGCCTGGCCGAAGTGAAGGAAAAGTCGCACCTGCTGAAGATCAGCACCGAAGCGGTGTCGAAGATCGGCGCGCTGGGCTATGTGCTGCAGTCGGGCGAAGACATGTCGCTGCGCACCCTGGAAGAGCTGGAGCGCGACGTGATCGGCCTGTACGGCGGCGTGGCGGCCGAAGAGCTGTTCTACGGCCCGCGCGGCATCTCGGTGGGCAGCCAGAACGACATCGAGAAGATCACCAAGATGCTCAACCTGATGGTGGGCCGCCTGTCGATGTACTCGCGCTCGAAGCTCGACTACAGCCAGCTGTCGAAGGAAGTGGGCGGCGAGCACACGCTGCGCCTGGTCGAAGAAAAGGCCGACGAGCTGTACAGCTACACCCTGAACGCGATCCGCGACTACAAGCTGGTGATCGAGTCGCTCAAGGACACCCTGATGGAAGAGTACGTGCTGTCGAAGGACGCGGTGTTCGCGCTGCTCGAGGAACGCAGCGAGCTGATCCACTCGCAGCTGCACGGCCGCCACGCCAATCTCAAGCTGTGCGTCGAAGAAGTCGTCGCCGCTTGAAGCGCCTGACAATTCCCCTTTGGCGGCGTTGGATCGTCTTGCCCTGGGGGCTTGTCAGACGCCCTGTGTTTTTCCTTGCTGTTATTCAACCCGCCGTGCGCAAGCCGGCGGGTTTTTTTATGGCAGGCTCTCCTGCTCGCCGACGAACACCTTGCCGCCGGTTTCCTCGCACAGCAGGGCCGCCTCGTGCTCGTCATGGGAGCGCACCACCACCTTGACGGCTGGGTTGAGCATGCGCGCAATTCCGGCCACAGCCCGGCGCCGGCAACACCACGACCTTCTCGCGCGGTCTGGCGCCCCCGCGAAGTGGCAGGCGGGCCGGCGCGCGTGCCGGCCCGAGGGGAAGGGGCTCAGCCGAACGGCAGGTAGCCAATGCCCTGGGAGATGATGCCGGTCAGCTGGGCGACGTTTTCCGCACTTTCGCTGAAACCGGTCAACGCGGTGGCGGCGTCGATCGCCCCGCTGTCGAGCGCCTTTACCCAGAATTCCAGGCCGGCCTCGTCGGGCGCGCGGTGCAGCACGTTGGTGTAGAACTTGGCGACCATGTCGCGGTGCGAAGGCTGCACCCCGTAGACGTCGCGGAACTCCTGCGAATCGATGAAGGCCTTGGCCACCGCCGTCAGGCTGCTTCCCTTTTCCATGTTCGCGATCCAGTAGCCGAGTCCGCCCGCATCCGGCGTACGGTCGAAGGCCGCCTGGTACACGCGGTAGGCCTGCGCCGCGACGCCGGTCACCTCGAGCGACACGGTGCGGTCGGCGAACTGCAGGCGCTCCACGTTGAACAGCAGGTCGCTGCCGGCCTTGCCGGTGGTGTCGACCACGCTCACGCCGGCCGCCGAGATCGCGATGCGGTAGTCGGCCGCGTTGCCCCCGTAGCTGACGATATCGATGCCGCCTGCGCCGTTGATGACGTCGTTGCCGGCCGTGCCGGTCAGCTGCTCGGAGGCGGCGGTGCCGGTCTGGGTGCTGCCGCCGTTGCTGGCCACGCCCGCCATGATGGTGTACAGGCCGCCGTCGGTGTTGTTGTACACGTTGCCGTCGGCGACCTTCAGAAGGTAGTCGCCGGCCGAGGGCAGGTTGGCGCTGAGCAGCTCGCTGCCGCTCAGGTTCTTGCTGAAGACCGTGGCGCCGTTGGCGTCGAGCACGGTTACCGAGATGGCCGATCCGCTGCTGCCGGCGCCGCCCGGATGGGTGACGTTGAGCGAGAGGGTGCCGCTGGCCGCCGCGCTGAAGCTGAAGTAGTCGGTGTCGCTGTCGTTGATGCTGCCGACGATGGCCATGCCCGCTGCGGCCTTGAGCGCGGCCGCGCTGGTGTTGTTGGCGGCGCCGTCGTAGACAGTGTTGGCGGCCGTGGCAATGCTCGGCACCAGCTTGTAGATGCCGCCGTCGCCGCTCTGGTACTCGTTTCCGTCCATGACCTTGACGTAGTAGTCGCCGGCGGCGGCCACCGTGGTCTTCAGCACCGTGTTGCCGCTGGTCGTGTTCTTGATCACGAGGTTGCCGGCGCCGTCGTACAGTTCGATGGCGATCTGCGCGCCTTCCTTGCCCGGCCCGTTCGGGTGGGTGAAGTCGAGCGTCACCACGCCGCCGGCGTCGGCGCGCAGCTTGAAGACGTCGCTGTCCTTGCTGTTCAGGCTGCCGACGATCGGGGTACCGAAGGCGCCGACGATGGCGCTGGCGTTGGCATTGTTGGCGGCGCCGTCGTAGGTGGTGGCAGGAGCCGTGGCAATGCTCGGCACCAGCCTGTAGATACCGCCGTCGCCGCTCTGGTACTCGTTGCCGTCCATGATCTTGACGTAGTAGTCGCCGGCGGCGGCCACCGTGGTCTTCAGCACCGTGTTGCCGCTGGTCGTATTCTGGATCACGAGGTTGCCGGCGCCGTCGACCAGTTCGATGGTGATCTGGGCGCCATCCTTGCCCGGTCCGTTCGGGTGGGTGAAGTCGAGGGTCACGACGCCGCCGGCGTCGGCGTGCAGTTTGAAGACGTCGCTGTCCTTGCTGTTCAGGCTGCCGACGATCGGGGTGCCGAAGGCGCCGACGATGGCGCTGGCGTTGGCGTTGTTGGCGGCGCCGTCGTAGGTGGTGCCGGCCGCCGTGACCAGCTTGGGCGTCAGGGTATAGATGCCGCCGTCGCCGCTCTGGTACTCGTTGCCGTCCATGACCTTGACGTAGTAGTCGCCGGCGCCGGCGATGGTCGTGTTCAGGACGGTGTTGCCGCCGACCGTGGTTCTGATCACCAGGTTGCCGGCCGCGTCATACAGTTCGATCCCGACCTGCGCGCCTCCGGTGCCCGCGCCCGCGGGGTGGACGAAGTCCAGCGTCAGCTCGCCGCCAGCGTCCGCGCGCAGCTTGAACACGTCGACGTCGTTGGCATTGACGCTGCCGACGATGGCGCGGCCCATGACGGTGGCGATGGCCGTGGCATTGGTGTTGTTGGCCGCGCCGTCGTAGGTGGTGCTGGCGGTGCTCGCGATGCTCGGAGTCAGCGTGTACAGGCCGCCGTCGCCGCTCTGGTATTCGTTACCGTCCAGGACGCGGATGAAATAGTCGCCGGCGGCGGCCACCGTGGAGGTCAGTACGGTGTTGCCCGACGTGGTGGTCTTGACCACCACGTTGCCGGCGGCGTCGACCAGCTCGATCGCGATCTGGACGCCTTCCTTGCCCGGGCCGTTCGGATGGACGAAGTCGAGCGTCACTACGCCGCCCGCGGCGGCCTTGATCTTGAAGACGTCGACGTCGCGCGAGTTCAGGCTTCCGACGATCGGTGTATCCAGCGCGGTGGCGATCGCGTTCACCGTATTGTTGTTGATGGCGCCGTCATAGGTGGTGCCGGCCTTGGCCGACAGATTCGCGCTGATCGTGTACGCGCCGGGGCCGCTGCCATTGCTGGTGGGGTCGATCACCTTCAGGTAGTAATCGCCGGCGCCGGCCACCGTCGTGACCATGGCCAGGTTGCCGCCGGCGGTGCGTTCGATCAGCACGTTGCCGAGGCTGTCGACGAGCTGCAGGGTGAACGAGGCGCCTGCGGTGCCCGGACCGTCCGGATGCACGAAGTTGATGCTGACCACGCCGGCCGAGCCGGCGTTCAGTTTGATGGTGTCCGTGGCGTTACTGAGCAGGGTGCCCTGCAGCGGAGTGCCGAAAATGCCATTGGTCGTTGCCATGTCTTGTGTTCCACCAAAGTAAAGTTACAAAAAACGAAGCCGGATTGTAACTAATATTTCCACATTGAAACTGTTTCTTTGGGGTAAAACCATGACCTGGCATGCAGATTACGCGGCACGCATATCTTTCGCGCCGGCTGGCAAACATTCTGGGCGATTGCGCCGGGAAAACCGGTGCGTCGTCGACGCGCCCATGTCGATGATTCGACATGGGCGGGGCGGCGAGATGCTGAAAGGCGTGCGGCGCGCTTAGTGCGTGGCCCCGATGCGCAGGATGTCGAAGACGTAGCGCGTCATGCTGCTGGCCAGCTCTTCTTCGCCGACGAAGACCTTGCCGCCGGTCTCCTGGCGCAGCAGCGCTGCCTCGTGCTCGTTATGGCTGCGCACCACCACCTGCACCGAGGGGGTGAGCATGCGCGCGATTTCCACCATGCGGCGCACGTGGAAGGTATCCGGCGTCGCGATCACCAGCAACGCCGCATGGGTGATGTGGGCCTGGATCAGCACCGCCGGCTCGGCCGCGTTGCCGACCACCGCCGGGATACCGCGGGCGCGCAGTTGCTCGACGACCTCGCGGTTCTGCTCCGCCACCACGAAGTGCGTGCCGCGCGCCAGCAGGTCGTCGGCGATGCGGCGACCGACGCGGCCGAAGCCCACCAGCACCACCTGGCCGCTGAGCTTTTCTTGCGCCGTTTCCATCGGCAGCTCGGCCAGCGGGTCGGCCGGACGTTCCAGCTTGCGCGCCAGCTCGGGCTTCGATTGCAGCCATTTTTCCAGCGGCGCGGCCAGGCTGAACATCAGCGGGTTGACCGCGATCGAGATGATGGCGCCGGCCAGGATCAGGTTCTGGCCCAGCGCCGGCAGCAGCTCGAGCTGCATGCCCAGCGCGGCCAGGATGAAGGAGAATTCGCCGATCTGCGCCAGGCTGGCCGAGACCGTGACGGCGGTATTGATCGGGTAGCGCAGCGCCAGCACCAGCACGAAGGCGGCGATCGACTTGCCGAACAGGATGATCGCCACGGTCGCCAGCACCTGCAGCGGGTACTCGACCAGCACCATCGGGTCGAACAGCATGCCGACCGAGACGAAGAACAGCACCGAGAACGCGTCGCGCAGCGGCAGCGATTCTTCGGCGGCGCGGTGGCTCAGCTCCGACTCGCGCAGCACCATGCCGGCGAAGAAGGCGCCCAGCGCGAACGACACGCCGAACAGCGCCGAGGAAGCGAAGGCGATGCCGACCGCCGCGGCGATGACCGACAGGGTGAACAGCTCGCGGGAATTGGTCTTCGCCACCCGCCAGAGGAACCACGGGAAAATCTTCCGGCCGACGATCAGCATGAAGGCGACGAAGGCGCCGACCTGCAGCAGGGTCTTGCCCAGCGCCGGCCACAGCTCGGCGCCCGCGTCGCCCTTGCCGCCGAGCGGACCGGCGAGGGCGGGCAGCATCACCAGCACCAGCACCATCACCAGGTCTTCCACCACCAGCCAGCCGACCGCGATGCGGCCGTTCATGGAATCGAGCACGCCGCGCGCCTCCAGCGCCCGCAGCAGCACCACGGTACTGGCCACCGACAGCGCCAGGCCGAACACCAGTCCCGCTCCCAGCCCCCAGCCCCACCAGTGGGCCAGGCCGATGCCCATCGCCGTGGCCACGCCGATCTGCAGCAGCGCGCCGGGCAGGGCGATCTTCTTCACGTCGAGCAGGTCACCCAGCGAAAAGTGCAGGCCGACCCCGAACATCAGCAACATCACCCCGATCTCCGCCAGTTGCGAAGCCAGCGCCACGTCTGCGACGAAACCCGGTGTGGCCGGGCCGATCAGGACGCCGGCGGCGAGGTAGCCGACCAGCGCGGGCAGTTTCAGGCGGATGGCGAGCATGCCGAACATGAGGCCGAAGCCGAGTGCGGCGGCAATGGTGGTGATCAGGCTGAGTTCATGGTGCATCCGTGCGGCCTCCGTGGCAGATTGACAAGCGTACGAGTATACGCGACGGAAAGCTGCCCATCGGCACTTTTTATTGCCGGTTTTGCGGTAATTACGCGCCGATCACGGCACGGTCGCGAGCGATAGCAGCACTTTGTGCAGAGATGCGCGCACCGCCGCGTATTGCTCGGGACGCGCATGGCGGTCCAGCCGGAACAGCATCAGCCCCTGGATCTGCGCCACGATCAGCACCGCGCGCTCCATGCATTGCGCCTCGTCGATGGCCGGATTCAGGCCGTGGACCAGGCCGTATACCGCCTTGCGTTCGCGGCCGATCATCTTGCCCATCAGGCTGGAAGCGAAAGGATGGCGCGAGGCCAGCGCCCAGATCTCGAAGAAGATCGCATGCATGGTCGGGTCGGTGATCTCGTCGAGGAACATGTCGACCGTGCTCAGGAAACGCTCCACCTGCGGGCGGCCCGCCATTGCCACCGCGATCCGGTCCATCTTGGCCTGGAACTCGTCCATCGTGGTCAGGAGCAGGGCTTCGAGCAGCTGTTCCTTGCTGCCGTAGTAGTGCTGCAGGTTCGACAGGCTCATGCCGGCCTCCTGGGCCACGCGCCGCATCGACAGCCCGGCGTAACCCTCCGACGCCAGCAGGCGGCGCGCCACCTGCAGGATGTCGTGCACCCGGCCCAGTCCTTTTTCGGTGGTGGTCGAGGCCTTGTTGCGCAAGGCGTTGCCGTTGGAATTGTCGGAAGCGAGGGCCATGTCCCAATTATCGCAGAGGCATACAAAAAATAGTACGACTGACCTATAATCGACCAACAGTAGGTCGCGCGACCTAATCGATAGGAGATGGTATGAAGAAGGTGTATGTCAGCGGCGTCGGAATGATCCCTTTCGCCAAGCCGGGCGCGAGCAGCCCCTATCACGAGATGGGCGCGCAGGCCGCGCGCGCGGCGCTGCAGGATGCCGGCGTCAGCTACGACCTGGTGGAGCAGGCCTACGCGGGCTACGTCTACGGCGACTCCACCAGCGGCCAGAAAGCCCTGTACGCGGTGGGCATGACCGGCATCCCGATCGTCAACGTCAACAACAATTGTTCGACCGGTTCGACCGCGCTGTTCCTGGGCCGCCAGGCGATCGCCAGCGGCGCCGCCGAGTGCGTGCTGGTGCTCGGTTTCGAGCAGATGAGTCCTGGCGCGCTCGGCTCGGTCTTCACCGACCGCCCGACCCCCTTCGACGCCTTCGACGAAGTGACCGACCGCCTGGTGGGCAAGCCCGAGATCCCGCTGGCGCTGCGCTACTTCGGCGGCGCCGGCCTGGCCCACATGGAAAAGTACGGCACGCCCTTGGAAGCCTTCGCCCGCATCCGCGCCAAGGCCAGCCGCCACGCCGTGAACAATCCGCTGGCCCTGTTCCGCAAGGAGGTCAGCGCCCAGGACGTGCTCGACGCCCCTGCGATCTGGCCGGGCGTGATGACCCGCCTGATGGCCTGCCCGCCGACCTGCGGCGCGGCGGCAGCCCTGCTGGTATCGGAAGATTTCGCCGCGCGCCACGGCCTGCGCCGCGACGTCCACATCGCCGCCCAGGCGATGACCACCGACACGCCGGGCACCTTCGATGCCGGCGACATGATGCGCCTGGTCGGCTACGACATGAGCCGCGCCGCGGCGCACAAGGTCTACGAGCAGTCGGGCCTGGGCCCGGAAGACCTCGACGTGGTCGAGCTGCACGACTGCTTCGCGCACAACGAGCTGATCACCTACGAAGCCCTGGGCCTGTGCCCGGAAGGCGGCGCCGACAAGTTCATCGTCGAGGGCGACAACACCTACGGCGGCAAGGTGGTCACCAACCCGTCCGGCGGCCTGCTCTCGAAAGGCCACCCGCTCGGCGCCACCGGCCTGGCCCAGTGCTACGAGCTGACCCACCAGCTGCGCGGCAGTGCCGAGGCGCGCCAGGTTGCCGGCGCGCGCGTGGCGCTGCAGCACAACCTGGGCCTGGGCGGCGCCTGCGTCGTCACCATGTACCGCAACGGCTGAGGCGAAGCATGGAACAACTGGCATCCCCCTGGATGAACGAGGAACTGGCCGCTTTCCGCGACGCCGTGCGCCGCTTCGTGGCCGGCGAGATCGCCCCGCACCAGGACCGCTGGCGCGCGCAGCAGCACGTCGACCGTGACCTGTGGCGCAAGGCCGGCGAGATGGGCCTGCTGCTGGCCGACATCCCGGAAGACTACGGCGGCGCCGGCGGCAGCTTCGCCCACATGGCGGTGGTGTTCGGGGAGCTCTCGTACGGCGGCGATACCGCCTTCGGCATCCACGTGCACGCCATCGTCGCCCACTACCTGCTGAACCAGGGCACCGAGGAGCAAAAAAGGAAATACCTGCCGCGCCTGGCCAGCGGCGAGACGATCGCGGCGATCGCCATGAGCGAGCCGGGCGCCGGTTCGGACCTGAAGGGCATCCGCACTACCGCCGTGCGGAGTCCGGACGGCTACCGCGTGAGCGGCTCCAAGACCTTCATCTCGAACGGCTACCTGGCCGACCTGATCCTGGTGGTGGCCAAGACCGATCCGGCGGCTGGCGCCAAAGGCGTGTCCCTGCTGCTGCTGGAAACGAAGGACAACCCCGGGTTCCGGGTCGGCCGCTTCCTGGACAAGGTCGGGCAAAAGGGCCAGGACACCTGCGAGCTGTTCTTCGACGAGGCCCACGTTCCCTTGGCGAACGTGCTGGGCGGGGAGGAGGGCAAGGGCTTCGCCCAGCTGATGACCGAACTGCCCTACGAACGCACCATCCTGGGGGTATGCGGCGTGGCCGCCATCGAGCGCGCGCTTGCTCTCACGGTCGAGCACACGCGCGAGCGCAAGGCCTTCGGCCAGGCCCTCATCGAGATGCAGAACACCCGCTTCGTGCTGGCCGAGATCAAGACCGAGGCGACGGTTGCGCGCATCTTCATAGACCGCTGCATCGAGGACATGCTGGCGGGGCGCATGGACACCGTGCGCGCCTCGATGGCCAAGTACTGGATCTCGGACCTGCAGTGCAAGGTGGTGGACCAGTGCCTGCAGCTGTTCGGCGGCTACGGCTACATGCTGGAATACCCGATCGCCCAGATGTACGTGGACGCCCGGGTGCAGCGCATCTACGGCGGCGCCAACGAAATCATGAAAGAGATCATCGCCCGTTCGCTCTGAGGGTGGGAAAGGAGATTCTCACATGGCAGGACCATTGTCAGGACTGCGGGTCATCGAAATGGTGGGCATCGGCCCCTGTCCGTTCGCCGCGATGATGCTGGCGGACATGGGGGCGGAAGTGATCCGCATCGACAGGAAGGCTGGGGCCGGCGCCGGCGAGGATAGTCCCTACCCGGTGCTCGGCACGCGCCACGACGTGATGGCGCGCGGACGCCGCTCGCTGGCGCTCGACCTCAAGCAGGCGGCCGGACGCACTGCCGCGCTGCGGCTGATCGAACGGGCCGACGTGCTGCTCGAAGGCTTCCGGCCGGGCGTGATGGAGCGCCTCGGGCTGGGGCCGGACGCCTGCCTGGAGCGCAACCCGAAGCTGGTGTACGGCCGCGTCACCGGCTGGGGCCAGAACGGGCCGCTGGCGCAGGCGGCCGGGCACGACATCAACTACGTGGCCTTGTCGGGCATGCTGTATTCGATGGGGCGCGGCGACAGCCCGCCGCCGCCGCCGCTCAACCTGGTGGGCGACTTCGGCGGGGGCGGCATGATGCTGGCCTTCGGCGTGGTGTGCGCGGTGCTGGAAGCGCGCAGGTCGGGCCAGGGCCAGGTGGTCGATGCCGCCATGACCGACGGCGCCGCGCTGCTCGGCGCCATGATGTACGGCCTGCGCGGCTTCGGCGCCTGGAGCGGCCAGCGCGAGGGCAACCTGCTCGACGGCGGCGCCCCGTTCTACGATACCTATGCCTGCCAGGACGGCAAGTTCATTTCGATCGGCGCCATCGAGCCGCAGTTCTTCGCCACGCTGCTCACGCTCACCGGCCAGAACGACCCCATTTTCACCAAACGCTGGAACAAGGCGCACTGGCCCGAGCTGAAGGATCGCCTCGCGGCGCTGTTTGCGACCAAGCCGCGCGCGGACTGGTGCCGCCTGCTCGAGGGCACCGACGTGTGCTTCGCGCCCGTCCTCGACCTGGAAGAAGCGCCGCGCCACCCGCACAACGCCGCACGCCGCACGTTCGTCGAGATCGACGGCGTCACCCAGCCGGCGCCGGCGCCACGATTCAGCCGCACGGCGCCGGCGACGCCGAGCGCACCAAGCAGCCCCGGGGCGGACAGCGACGCGATCCTGGCCGAGTGGGGATTCAGCCGGCAGTCAATCGAAGCGCTGAAGGCGGGCGAAGTCATATAGCATTGTAGGGTGGGCAAGGGACTTGCCCACCCTACGAAATCCAGGAGCCTATGACCAAGGAAGCCGAACTGCGACAATCGAAAATGCTCGCGCTCGCGTTTTTCGCGGGCGCGGCTTCGCTGTTCGTGCTGACCCTGTTCCTGCCCCAGAACTGGTGGACCGGCCTGCTGCGCGCCTTTTCCGAAGCCGCCATGGTGGGCGCGCTGGCCGACTGGTTCGCGGTGGTGGCGCTGTTCCGGCGCGTGCCGATCCCGATCGTCTCGCGCCATACCGAGATCATCCCCAAGAACAAGGAGCGCATCGCCGACAACCTGGCGCGCTTCGTGCACGAAAAATTCCTCGACACCGATTCCATCGTCGGCCTGATCCAGCGCCACGATCCGGTGCAGAAGGTGGCCGAGTGGCTGGTCAGGCCCGCCAATACCGAGCTGCTGGGCCAGCACCTGGTGCGGGTCGGCATCTGGATGCTCGACTTCATCGAAGACGGCGCGGTGCAGGGTTTCATCCGGCGCGCGGTGCACGCGATGGTGAACAGCGTCGACCTGTCGAAGTCGGCCGGCACCATCCTGGAAAGCCTGACCCGCGACGGCCGCCACCAGGAACTGCTCGACGAAGGTGTCAAGCAGCTCGCCCACCTGCTCGACAACGCCGACACCCAGGCCACCATCGCCCAGGGCATCGTCGACTGGCTCAAGGAAGACTATGCCTTCATCGAAACCATGCTGCCTTCGGAACTCATCGGCCGCAAGGGCGCCGGGCTTGCGGTGCGTCTGGCTTCCGGCATCCTGAACAAGGTGGCGGCCGACCCGGCGCACCCGCTGCGCGGGCGTTTCGACAGCTTCACCCAGGAGTTCATCGAGCGCCTCAAGGCCGATCCCGCGTTCGCGGCCAGGGCCGACGAGATCAAGGCCTACCTGCTGGGCGACGAGACGCTGAACGGCTACCTGGCCACGCTGTGGGGCGAGCTCAAAGGCTGGGTCAAGCAGGACCTGCAGAGCGAGGACTCGAGCCTGCGCCGGCGCCTGGTGGCCACCGGCGCCTGGGTCGGCAAGGTGCTGGCCGAAGACCCGCAACTGCGCGCCTCGCTCAGCGAGAACCTGGAATCGGCCGCGCGCGGCGTCGCTCCCGAATTCGCGGGCTTTCTCACGCGGCACATCGCCGATACCGTCAAGCAGTGGGACGACCGCGAGATGTCGGAACAGATCGAACTCAACATCGGCAAGGACCTGCAGTACATCCGCATCAACGGCACCATCGTCGGTGGCCTGATCGGCGTGACGCTGTACCTGCTGTCGCAGCTGCCGCCGCTATTGCAGTAAGGGTAAGATAGTCTGATCAACGGGGAGAGGCATATGGAGCAACTCGCACTCAATGCATGGCTGGCGGCGAATCCGGACGTCGTGCAGATTCCGGGGCGCGACCTGTTCGTCATCGCCAAGTACCTGATACCGATCGAAGCGACCCTGGCCCAGGGCTGCCTGGTCGCGGCCGGCATCCCGGCCGTGCTGGCGGACGCCCACCTGATGCAGACCGACCTGCTGCTGGCGCCGGCGCTGGGCGGCGTGCGCATCCTGGTGCCCTCCGACTACCTGCAGCAGGCCGGCGCGGTGCTGGAGGGCCTGGCGCGCGGCGACTATGCGCTGGACGAGTCGTTTACGGATGAGTAGAACGCGTTCTTGCGTGAGGTGGCGAACGTTGCAAGGGCGAGCCGGAGCGTAGCCTGTGGGCGTGGACTATCCCACCGTCGACAGGAGAATCATCATGCCTCAAGGTGATAAATCGTCCTACACGGACAAGCAGAAACGCCAGGCCGAGCACATCGAGCAGGGCTACGAGAAGAAGGGCGTGCCGAAGAAGGAAGCCGAGCGGCGCGCCTGGGCCACCGAGAACAAGATTTCGGGTGGTGGCAAGAAGCACTGAGCAACCCGGCATCTCGAAGGCCAGCCATGCGCTGGCCTTTTAATTTTTACGCATAGCAAATTTCGACAGATCTGCCTATGATCGATTCTTGTCAACATACCAAGGATCGACGATGAGGCTTTCTCGCCCAGGGCGCTTGGCATTCGCCATCATGCTGCTGATTGTGCTGGTCTGGCTAACCGCATACCCTCTTGCAAAGCACCTGCCGCAAGGAACGTTCCAGGATCCGCTCGAAAAGGTGTACAACGGCTTGAACGTCCTGTTCACCGCACTGGCCTTTGGCGGTGTGGTGGTCACGCTGCTGTTCCAGGCCGAGGAGTCAGGCATCGCGCGGCGCGAGGAAGTGGAGCGCTCGATATTCGAGTTGTTCCAGACTTTTACCAGCCTGGACTTCCAGCATGTGAAGGACAGTTCCTTCCGCTGTCTTCTGGCTGCAGTGAAGAGCAGGGAGTATGCGGAATTCCTGGCCAGCCGCCTTTTCGTGGTCGAGCAGCTGGCGCTTCCCGCCACCAGCTTGCCGGTCCTGCGTGAGCTGGACGAGAGCAAGCGCGGCAAGTCCGACGACGACATCGTCCATGCCGACCGGGCCGACCGCCTCATGCTCGACAATATGTTGAATTTCTTTGCCATGCTGGCCCAGCGCGAATCGTCGGCGACGGTGATCAAGCATTGCGACTTTGCTTACGACTGGTGGCGCCCCGTGCTGTGGCTGCTGGGGCAACTGCAGCGCGAGCGCTACCTGGCTTCGCCCACGATCCAGACCTATTGCAAGAATCAGTTGGTCGTGGTTACCCTCGAAGCGCTCGACAAGGTGTATGGCCATGCGCCGCTCAAATCCCGCGAGGAGGTATGGGCCTACATTTCCAGCCATCCGAAAATGGTGGCATTTGGCCTCGACGGTCGCTTCGCACAACGCTGAAAAAACAAAAGCCCGCCATCTCGAAAGAGAAGGCGGGCTGCTGTCTGGTGGTGATAGGTGGACTTGAACCACCGACCCCAGCATTATGAGTGCTGTGCTCTAACCAGCTGAGCTATATCACCGAAACTTGTACTGCGGGTAAAGCAAAATGGCTTGACCCTTGGGAGTCAAGCCATCCGCTTGGAATTCTGTGGTGGTGATAGGTGGACTTGAACCACCGACCCCAGCATTATGAGTGCTGTGCTCTAACCAACTGAGCTATATCACCGCAACGGCAGGCATTATCGGGGGCGGCGGGCCGCCTGTCAAGGCTGCACCAGCGCCCTGCGCGCAAAAATCTCGCGCCAATGTCATTTTTCCAACTGGGCCAGCTTGTGCATCAGCTCCCCGGTCGGGTCCGTACCCAGGCAGTCTATCACGATCCGCTCCGGCATCGCGCGCAGCCAGGTGATCTGGCGCTTGGCCAGTTGGCGGGTGGCGATGATGCCCAGTTCGCGCAGCTCGGTGCGGTCGATCTTGCCCTCCAGGTAGTCCCAGGTCTGGCGGTAGCCGACGCAGCGGATCGAGGGCAGGCTTGGGCTCAAGTCCCCACGGGCGCGCAGGCGCGCCACTTCGGCCACCAGGCCTTCGTCGTCGCGCGTGCCCAGCATCTGGTCGAAGCGCAGCGCGATGCGCTGGTGCAGCACGGCGCGGTCCGAGGGCTCCAGTCCGAACGAGACCAGCTCGAAGGGCAGTTCGGGCTTCTCGCGCTTGCCCAGCAGTTCGGACATCGGCTTGCCGGTCAGGGCGATGATCTCGAGGGCGCGGTTGATGCGCTGGGCGTCGTTGGGTTTCAGGCGCTCGGCCGTGACCGGGTCGAGCCTGCGCAGTTTCGCGTGCATCGCGGACCAGCCGACCCGCGCGGCCTCGGCTTCGATATCGGCGCGCACGGCCGCGTCGGCGGTCGGCAGCTCGTCCAGGCTGTCGGTCAGGCCCTTAAAGTACATCATGGTGCCGCCCACCAGCAGCGGCAGCGCGCCGCGGGCGCTGATCTCGCCCGCCAGGCGGATCGCGTCCTCGCGGAACTGCATCACCGAATAGCTTTCCAGCGGGTCGATGATGTCGATCAGGTGGTGCGGCACGCTCGCCAGTTCATCAGGCGTCGGCTTGGCGGTGCCGATGTCCATCTCGCGGTAGACCAGGGCCGAATCGACCGAGATGATCTCGACCGGACGGGTCCTGGCGATCGCCAGCGCGGCGGCAGTCTTGCCGGACGCGGTCGGGCCCATGATGGCCACGGCCATCGGTTTTTTCTCGCTCATGTTGTTTACTGGCCGCGCAGGAAGAGTTTGTCGAGCGCCGAGATCTCGAGCTGGACCCAGGTGGGACGGCCGTGGTTGCACTGGTCTGAACGTTCGGTGATTTCCATCTGGCGCAGCAGGGCGTTCATCTCCTGCACCGAGAGGATGCGGTTGGCGCGCACCGCCGTGTGGCAGGCGAGGGTGCCGAGCAGCTCGTTGCGGCGCTCGATCAGCACGCGCGAGCCGCCGTATTCGCGCACGTCGCGCAGCACGTCGCGCGCCAGCGTCTGCGCGTCGGCGTTCTTCAGCAGGACCGGCACGGTGCGCACCGCCAGGGTGGTGGGCGAGAGCGCGGCGATGTCGAAGCCGAGCGTTTTCAGGGTCTCGCCATGGTCCTGCGCGGTCGCCACCTCGACGGCGTCGGCGTAGAAGGTCACCGGGATCAGGAGCTGCTGCACCTGCAGCTCTTCGCCCTCGACGCGGGCGTCGAGCGCGTTCTTGATCTGCTCGTAGAGGATGCGCTCGTGGGCCGCGTGCATGTCGACCAGCACCAGGCCCCTGGTGTTCTGGGCCAGGATGTAGATGCCGTGCAGCTGGGCCAGCGCGAAGCCGAGCGGGAAGTCCTCGTTCGACAGCGGACGCTCGCCGCTCGACAGCGGCACGCCCACCGGCGCCGTCGCCTTGGCCGGCTCGCCGGCCGCGAACAGGGCGCCGTAGGACTCGAGACGCTGCGCCACGCCGCCGGTGGATGGGGCGGGGCGCGCATCGTCCCAGCGGCTGCCCGGCGCGAACGGCGAGGGCGAGAAGCTCGGCGCCAGTTGCGCACCGAACGAGGTCTGCTCGTGCGGACGCGGCGCCCATACCGGCGTGCCGCTCGGCTTTACTTCGGCGGCCGTGATCGGCGCCGGCGCGCTGCCGTGGGCGGTGGCGGAAGTCTGGGCCAGCGTGCGCTGCACCGCGTGGAACACGAACTGGTGCACGGCGCGGCTGTCGCGGAAGCGCACTTCGATCTTGGACGGGTGCACGTTGACGTCGACCAGCGCCGGGTCGAGGTCGAGCGACAGCACGTAGCAGGGGAAGCGGTCGCCGTGCAGCACGTCCTGGTAGGCCGCGCGCACCGCGTGCACCAGCAGCTTGTCGCGCACGAAGCGCCCGTTCACGTAGAAGAACTGGCCGTCGGCGCGCGCCTTGGAGGCGGTCGGCAGGCCGACGTAGCCGTGCAGGCGCAGCGGTCCGGCCGCTTCGTCGAGCGCCAGGCGCGCGTCGGCGAAGTCGTTGCCGAGGATATGGGCGCTGCGCTTGGCCGCCTCGCTCACGTTCCAGTGGTCGATGGTGCGGCCGTTGTGCGTCAGGCTGAACGACACGTCCGGACGCGACAAGGCAATCCGGCGCACGATCTCGGCGCAGTGGCCGTATTCGGTCTGCTCGGACTTCAGGAACTTGCGGCGCGCCGGGGTGTTGAAGTACAGGTCCTGGACGTCGATGGTGGTGCCGAAGGCGCCCGACGAGGGCGCCACGGTGCCCTCGTGCGAGCCGACGATTTCCCAGGCGTGGGCGGCGTTCGGCGTGCGCGAGGTGATGCGCACCGCGGCCACCGAGGCGATCGAGGCCAGCGCCTCGCCGCGAAAGCCCAGGGTGCCGACGTGCTCGAGGTCGTGCAGCGAAGCGATCTTGGAGGTGGCGTGGCGCGCCAGCGCCAGCGGCAGCTGCTCCGGCTCGATGCCGCGGCCGTTGTCGGTGATGGCGATGCGCTTGACGCCGCCTTCTTCGAGGCGCACGGTGATCTGGGTCGCGCCCGCATCGAGCGCGTTTTCCAGCAGTTCCTTGACCACGGCGGAGGGCCGCTCGACCACTTCGCCGGCGGCGATCTGGGAGATGAGCTGGTCGGGCAGTTGCTGGATCGGGCGATGCGCAGTGGCAGCGTTGGGGACGGGGGCGTTCATGCGCAAATTATAGCTCGCCTATTTCTGCTCCCGCACCGGAATCGGCGCATTGCACAGGTCGATCTTGCCGGTCGCGAACTTGGCCCAGGGCCCGCCGCGGTTGCGCTGGGCTTCGACCGCGGCCTGGTAGGTGGCGCTGTCGGTGCGCATCACTTCGAACCTGCTGCGCTCGGCTTCCGGCACGTCGGCCGCCATGCGCACCAGCCTGAGCGGCATGCGCTGCTCGGGCTTCTCGTAGAAGCCGGCGGCGCCAAGGCCGCGCGGCTGTACCGACAGCAGCGGCATGCCCGAGACCACGCGCCCGACCACGGTGATGTTGCGGTCGAGGTGGCGCGGCGCATGGCCGGTGACGACGTACAACTGCGAACCATTGCCGGTGTCGGCGCCGGTGTCGCGCGCCACGCCCACCATGGCCGGGCAGTGGGCCAGCCAGGCCCGCCCGCTGCTCGGGTCGCGCGCGACCGGGAAACCATTCACGTGGCCGACCTGCGGCGCGTACACGTCGCCATCCTTCAGGCGGGTAAAGCCGCCCACCGACGCCATCGGCGCGGTGAACTCGGCCTGGATGGTCTTGGCGGCCTTGAAGGGCTTCGGCTTTTCCTCGTCCGGGTCGCCCCACTGCACCACGAAGCCGTCCTGCGAGCGGATGATGAACAGGTCGTCGAAATACTTTTCGCGCACCAGCGCACGGATGTTGGCGGCGGTCCTGGGTGCAAAGCCCGGCGCCAGTTCGATGACCACGCGGCCGGTCGGCAGGTCCATGTAGATCGTGTTTTCCGGATCGAGCGGGCGCCAGTCGGACGGTTTGGACGCCTTGATCACGTCGGCCAGCGAGGCCTTGGGCGGCAGTTCCTGTGCGGCCTTGGCGGGCGCGGCGCAGGCGGCGCCGGCGGCCAGCCAGGCCAGTGCGGCCGCGGCAAGGCGGATCGTGGTACGGGCTGCAAACATGCGGTCTCCTGGGGTGTTGTTATCCCAACGATTTTGAGGGAATGTGGTCATCAGGTAAAGCGATCGTGGGCAGAAATATCCGTTGGAAGAGTGCGCTTTCCGGCCGGCGGTAATGACGGAAATGGTATGATGTTTGGCTACCTCTTAGGAAAATTATGGATCTGATGCAACTGTTCGCCATGCTCCTGCATGTCGATAAGACGCTGGGCACGCTGCTGGCCCAGTACGGAACCTATGTGTACATCGTGCTGTTCGCCATCGTGTTCTGCGAAACCGGCCTGGTGCTCCTGTTTTTCTTCCCCGGCGACACCCTCCTGTTCATTGCCGGCGCCTTTTGCGCCACCGGCCAGATGAACTATCCGCTCCTGATGGCGCTGCTCGTCACGGCGGCGGTCACCGGCAATACCCTGAATTACTACATCGGGCAGGCGATCGGCCACCGGGTGTTCACCCATCACTACCGATGGATCAACAAGGACGCGCTGCGGCGCACCCACGACTTCTTCGAGAAGCATGGCGGCAAGACCATCATCCTGGCGCGCTTCGTGCCGGTGGTGCGCACCTTCGCGCCCTTCGTGGCGGGTGTTTCGGAAATGACCCATGCGCGCTTCCAGATGTTCAACGTGACCGGCGCGGTGCTGTGGGTGGCGAGCCTGGTCACCGCGGGCTACTTCTTCGGTAACATCCCGATCATCAAGGACCACCTGACCGAGATCGTGCTGGTCGGCGTGTCGGCGGCGATCGTGCCGCTGGCGATCGGGGGGCTCTACAAATTCGGCCGCCGCATGCTGAGCCGATAAGCGTCGACCTCTTGCCATCTTTCTACAGGGCCCCGAGATTCTCGGGGCCTTGTTGTTTTAGCGCACTCAAGTTTCAGCCGCTTATTGCCGATAAGCATGAGGACAGCCTCATTCCCTGGATTCTCATGCGCCACCTTATCGCCCTGTTCGCTTGCAGCCTCGCCATGGCTTGCGCAAGCGCGCGCGAACCTGCTCCCAAGCCGGCCGACGGCAAGACGGCCGACGTCAAGGCCATCCTCGAAGGCAAACCCGCCGCCGGCGCAGCCAAGGCTGATATCAAGGCCCTGGTCGCGGCCGCGGATGCACGCCCGGCCGCGGCCCGCCCGGCGCCGGCCGCGCCTGCCGCCAATGAAGAACAGTCCGAGGTCGACCTGTCGGTGCGCATCGCCGAGCGCCTGGCCCAGTTGCGCGAGCAGCAGGCCGCGCGCGCCGCCGCGGCCGCGAAGGCGAAACGCGCCGCCGAAGCCAAGCGCCGCAAGGAAGCCGAGGCCGCGATCGCCGCCGCCAACAAGCCGAAGACCGGCACCCACTGGTCCTACGAGGGCGAGTACGGCCCGGCCAACTGGTCCAACATCAACTCGGGCTGGGCCAAGTGCAGCACCGGCAATCGCCAGTCGCCGATCGACCTGCGCGACGGCATCAAGGTCGACCTCGAGCAGATCGCCTTCGATTACCACCCGAGCTCGTTCAGCGAAATCGACAACGGCCACACCATCCAGGTGACGGTCGGCGGCGGCAACTTCCTCACGGTCGGCAACCAGACCTACGAGCTGCAGCAGTTCCACTTCCACCGCCCGTCGGAAGAGAAGATCAACGGCAAGGGCACCGAGATGGTGATCCACTTCGTGCACCGCAGCTTCGAAGGCAAGCTGCTGGTGCTGGCCGTGCTGCTCGAGCGCGGCCGGGCCAATCCGATGATCCAGACCGTGTGGAACCACCTGCCGCTGGAGAAGAAGCAGGCCGTGTCGCCTTCGATCGTGATCGACCCGAACGAGGCGCTGCCGGAAAAGCGCGAATACTTCACCTACATGGGCTCGCTAACCGAGCCGCCCTGCACCGAAGACGTGCTGTGGATCGTGATGAAGCAGCCGATGCAGGCCTCGCCGGCGCAGATGGCGCTGTTCTCGCGCCTGTATCCGCTCAATGCGCGGCCGGTACAGCCGAGTAACGGCAGGATGATCAAGGAGTCGAACTGACGGTCCTGGTACTGACGGCGCAGGCAGGGACCCAGGCTCGAAGCGAATCGCTGGCGTAAAAAAAGCCGGGCTCCGCCCGGCTTAGTCGTTAACCGACGCGATACGTCCCGGTCCAGCTTTGCCCCGCCTCCAGCGTCACCGGATCGAGCAGCGCCGGCTCGATGCACACGAAGCGCTTGTAGTCGTCGTTCTCCATGTCCGACAGCGCCGCCGCATCGACCGCCCCCGGGTTCCAGACCACGGCGTCGGTAAAGCCGGACTGCTCCAGCAGCGTCACGCCGGCGCTGGTGGCCAGCTGGGCGCGTCCCGTCACGTGCGGATAGACCGCATCGAGCTTGTCGACGATCGAGATCTCGTCCGAGGAAATGCCTTCGATGCGCACCTCGCACACGTCCGGCACCAGGTGGTAGGTATGCAGCGCGGCCGAGAACGGGAAGGGCTCGGCGCCCAGGTTGCGCACGGTGAAGTGCATGCGCAATTCGTTGGCGCGCACCGCCACCCGCAGCGACAGGGCGAAGGTGTGCGGCCAGGCGTCGGCCACGCTGGTCGGCAGGTCGCCCGCGGCCAGGTCGAACACGGCCCAGGCCGCGCCGTCCTCGTCCAGCCCGCTGTCGTCCAGGCGCCAGTTGTTCACGCGCGCGAAGCCGTGGCGCATGCCCTTGCCGCGCTCCGCGAACTGCGGGAAGATCACCGGCACCCCGCCGCGGATCGCCTTGCTGCCGTCGAGCGTCGATTTCTCGCTCAGGAACATGCGCTCCCGGCCGTCCGCCCCCTTCCACGAGACCAGGTGGGCGCCGTACAGGGTGATGGTGGCTTGCGCGCCGTCCGGGGCCTGGACGCGGATCGCGGGCAGTTGCCCGAAGCTGGTATGGGTGGCAAGGGTCATGGCAAAAGGGTCGAGGGTCAGGTCTGGCGGCTCTTGGCCATTGGCGGGTTGTCGGCGAAGTAGCGCTTGATGCCCTTGGCGATGGCGTCGGCCAGCTGGTTCTGGTAGCCGTCGTCGCGCAGCCTGGCTTCTTCGTCGGGGTTCGAGATGAATGCAGTTTCCACCAGAATCGATGGAATGTCAGGCGCCTTCAGCACTGCGAAGCCGGCCTGTTCGACCGCGGCCTTGTGCAGGCGGTTGATGCCGCCGATCTCGCTCAGCACGGCCTTGCCGAGCTTGAGGCTGTCGTTGATCTGGGCCGTGGTGGACAGGTCGAACAGCACGCTGGCGATCTGCTTGTCCTGCACCGCGAAATTCGCGCCGCCGATCAGGTCGGCCTTGTTCTGGTCGTTCGCCAGCCAGCGCGCCGCGCTCGAGCTGGCGCCTTTCTCGGACAGGACGAAGACCGAGGACCCGCGCGCGGTGGGCGAGATCCAGGCGTCGGCATGGATCGACACGAACAGGTCGGCCTGCACCTTGCGCGCCTTCTGCACGCGCTGGCCCAGCGGCACGAAGTAGTCGCCGTCGCGGGTGAGCATCACGCGGGTGTTCGGCAACTGTTCCAGCTTGCCCTTCAGGCGCTTGGCCACGGCCAGCACGATGTCCTTTTCGCGGCTGCCGTTGGCGCCGATCGCGCCCGGGTCTTCGCCGCCGTGGCCGGGGTCGAGCGCGATGGTGACCATGCGCACCACCTTCTGCGCCGGCGCTTTCGCGCCGCCTTTCGAAGGCGTCGGCTGCACCGCGTGCTGCGGCGGGGTGCCGTCCAGGCCCGACATCTCGGATTCGAGCTTGGCGATGGCGTCGGGGCCGGCGCCGGTCTGGGCCGGCGGCGTGGCGGGCAGGGGCGAGGCCGGATTGGCGCTGTTCGCCACCGCCTCGGCCGCGTCTTCGGTCATCCAGTCGCCCTTTTCGATCAGCGCGGCGATCGGGTCCACCGGCCTGGTCGGATACAGGTCGAAGATCAGGCGGTGCTTGTAGCCGGCCACCGGCGCGAGCGTAAACACCTGCGGCTTGATCTCTTCCTTGAGGTCGAACACCAGGCGCACCACGTTCGGCCGGTTCTGGCCCACGCGCACCTGCTTGATGTAGGGGTCGTTCGACTCGATCTTGGCGACCAGGCTTTTGAGCGTATCGTTCAGGCCCAGCCCGTCGATGTCCACGACCAGCCGCGGCGGATCGGGCACGAGGAAGTGCTGGGTCTTGAGTTCGCTGTCGTTTTCCAGCGTCACGCGGGTGTAGTCGGGCGCGGGCCAGACGCGGACGGCCAGGATCTGGGCGGCGTTGGCCGGCAGCGGCGCCACCACGGACAGCAGCAGCGTGCCGCCGGCCTTGAGCAGGGTGCGGCGGCGCGCGGACGCGGGCTGCGCGGCGATCAGGGAGTCGGCGGGGTGTAGGCGAGACGGTCGAGGCATAGCTGGCCTAGTTGAGACAACGCCTGCAATTCTACCTCACGCCCGAGACCGCTGACGTTAAGCAATACCCGGACGTCGGGTGGGGGCAACACCGGCGCGCCTTTTTCGGGCCATTCGACGATGCAGATGTTACGGCCGTCGAAGTCTTCGCGGAAGCCCGCATCGAGGAATTCCTCGGGGCTGGACATGCGGTACAGGTCGTAATGGATGATGTTGACGGCCTGGCCGTCCAGCTCCACGCGGTAGGGCTCGGACAGCGTGTAGGTCGGGCTCTTGACGGTGCCGCGGTGCCCGGCGGCCTGGATCAGGGCGCGCGTGAGCGCCGTCTTGCCCGCGCCGAGGTCGCCGTGCAGGTAGATCACCAGTCCGGGTTGGAGCGCGCTGGCGAGCGCCTGGCCCAGGGCGATGGTGGCGGATTCGTCGGGCAAGTAGGCTTTGAAGGGCTGCATCGAATAAAATACTATGTTGATCAGCGCACACGCGCCACGTTGTTCCATCCTGCCATGTTGACATCCCCTCCCGACCTGCACGAGCTCGCACGCACCATCAAGACATGGGGCGCGGAACTCGGTTTTGCCGACGTGCGCATCGCGGACGTCGACCTGGCGCATGCGGAAGCCGGCCTGCAGGCCTGGCTGGATGCCGGTTGCCATGGCGAGATGGATTATATGGCAAGCCACGGCATGAAGCGTGCCCGGCCCGGCGAACTGGTGCCCGGCACGGTGCGCGCCATCGTCGCGCGCATGGACTACCTGCCCATGACACGCGGCGGCGACTGGCGTGCCGAGGAAACGCGGCGCCAGCTGGAACCCGGCGCCGCCGTGGTCTCGGTGTATGCACGCGGCCGCGACTACCACAAGGTGCTGCGCAACCGCCTGCAGGCCTTGGCCGAGAAGGTCAAGGCGGCGGTGGGCGAGCTGGGCTACCGCGTGTTCACCGATTCCGCGCCCGTGATGGAGCTGCCGCTGGCCGAAAAATCGGGCCTGGGCTGGCGCGGCAAGCACACCCTGCTGCTGTCGCGCGCGGCCGGTTCCACCTTCTTCATCGGCGAGATCCTGGTCGACCTGCCGCTGCCTAGCGACCCGCCCACCGGCGCCCATTGCGGCCAATGCCAGGCCTGCATCGAGGTCTGCCCGACCCAGGCCATTCTGGGCCCGGGCCGGCTGGACGCGCGGCGCTGCATTTCCTATCTGACCATCGAACTGAAGGGCAGCATCCCGGAAGAATTCCGCCCGCTGATCGGCAACCGCATCTACGGCTGCGACGACTGCCAGCTGGCCTGCCCCTGGAACAAGTTCGCGCAGCGCGCGGCCTTGCCCGACTTCGACGAGCGCAACGGCCTGGGCGATGCCGGCATGGTCGAACTGTTCGGTTGGGAAGAGGAGGAATTCAATCGCCGGATGGAAGGGAGTCCGATCCGGCGCATCGGCCACGAGCGCTGGCTGCGCAACCTGGCGGTGGGGCTGGGGAATGCCGCCGCCGAGGGCCTCAGGGGCGACGCGGCGATCGTCGCGGCGCTATCGGCGCGGGCGGCGCATCCGTCCGCCCTGGTGCGCGAGCATGTGGCCTGGGCGCTCGCCCGGCACGCACAGGCAATCTGAGGCTTCAGTCAATACGCTTGAGGCGCAGGCCTGACCAGTCGCCGTCGATCGAGATCATGGCCACCGCGGTGATGCCGTTCTCCTTGGCATAGGCGTTGATCGAATCGCGGTTGATGTCGGTGGCCTTGGAGGCGGTCTGCTTCAGGTAGGCGATCCAGAGCGAACCTTTTTCGCCCAGGCGTTCCTTGGCGACCGGCAGGTAGTGCTCGAGCTCCTTGCGGTTGAGCGCGAACATCAGGATCACGTCGAAGGGGCCGTCGCCTTCCTTGACCAGCTGCGCCGGCATCTGCGCCGCAACGCCCGGGTTGGCCTGGCCGTTGAGGATCAGCATCGATTTCGCCGTCCTCAGGAACATTTTGTCTGCAACTGTTTTTTCGCTCATGAGAATTCCTAAATGCAATAGCTCCGCGACATGAACGGTCGCGGCGTTCCGGTTCATTTTACAAGGCTTCCTTCAATCGGCTGGGACGCTTGCCGCGCGCAAAAGAAGGAGAACGGAGAGCAATTGAGGGCGGTTCAGGAACTTCCAAGGAGCGGGTTTATTTCAGCAGACCGGCCAGCTCGACCGCCGTCTTCACATGCATCTTGTCGAAGATATGCGCCCGGTGCACCTCGACCGTGCGCATGCTGATGCCGAGCTTGTCGGCGACCACCTTGTTCATCATGCCGGCCAGGATCAGGTCGAGCACCTCGCGCTCGCGCGCCGACAGCGTGGCCAGGCGCGCCTGCACCACGGCCGCCTCGGCCGCCTTGCGCGACGCGGCCAAGGCTTCCTCGACGCGGTCCATCAGCACGTTGTCGTTGAAGGGCTTTTCGAAGAAGTCGAAGGCGCCGCGCTTGAGCGAATCGACCGCCATCGGCACGTCGCCGTGGCCGGTCAGGAAGATTACCGGCAGGCGCCCGATCAGGCCGTTTTTTACCAGTTGGTCAAACACCGCGATGCCGTTCATGCCGGGCATGCGCACGTCCAGCAGCACGCAGTCGCCGCGCGCGCCGCCCGTGCCGATGGCGTGCGGCGCGCCGACGGCGGCGAGGAATGCCTCGCCGCTGGCGTAGCCGCGCGCTTCCAGGCCGCGCGACTGCGCCAGCCAGGCGAGCGCGTCGCGGATGACGTCTTCATCGTCGACGATGTGCAGCATGTGAGGGTCTCCGTGCGTTTTCTTGTTTTGTCAGCGGCAAGGGCCGCAGGCGGATTTTAGCCCAGCGCCCGGTTCGCCGCTTGCGCCGGCAAGGCGAAGCTGAAGATGGTGCCGCCGGCCGGGTTCGGCGCATGCGTGAGCGTCCCGCCGTGGAACTCGATCGCGGTGCGGCAGATCGACAGGCCCATGCCCATGCCGTCGAGCTTGGTCGAGAAGAAGGGCGAGAACAGGCCGGCCGCCACCTCGGGCGGGATGCCGTGGCCGCGGTCGATCACCGAGACCGAGACCGTGCCCTCGTCGTGGGCCGCGGTGATGCGCAGCACGCGCTGCTCCAAGGGCGTGGCGTGCATCGCCTCGATCGCATTGCGGGTGAGGTTGAGCAGCACCTGCTCCAGCATCACGCGGTCGGCCTCGACCCGCGGCAGGCGCGGCGGCAGCTCGACCCGCAGGATCACGCCGGCCTGGCGCGCCTGCAGTTCGATGAGCGCGTGCACGCCTTCGACCACGCTGTGGATCGTGACCGGTTCGCGGCGCGGCTCGCGCTTCTTCACGAATTCGTGCACGCTGCGGATGATCTGGCCGGCGCGCTGGGCCTGCTGCCTGGCCTGTTCCAGCGCGTGCCTGAGCATGCCCGCATTGACCGGCTCGCCCGCCTTGCCGGTGCGCTCCAGCACGTTGAGCGCGCCGGCCGTGTAGCTGGAGATCGCCGCCAGCGGCTGGTTCAGCTCGTGCGCCAGCATCGAAGACATCTCGCCCATCGTCGCCAGGCGCGCGCTGGTCTCCAGCTTTTCCTGCTGCTGGCGGTTGAGTTCTTCGGCGCGCTTGCGGTCGGTGATGTCCTGGACCGAACTCATCCAGCCGGTCTGGCGGCCGTCGGCATCGACCAGCGGCGCCTCGTACACCAGCACCGGCACGCGGGTGCCGTCGGGGCGCTGGAACACGGTCTCGAACTGCGGCGTGATGTTCCCCGACAGGACGCCGCGGAAGCGCTCTTCGTACTCGAGCATCACTTCCGGCGCCCAGTAGGGCATGGGCGGCTTCTTGCCCACCAGTTCCTCGCGCGGCAGGCCGACGATCTCGCAGAAGGCGCGGTTCACGTAGGTGACGCGTCCCTCGAGGTCGCGCGCGCGCAGGCCGGTGATCAGGGAATTCTCCATCGCGGTGCGGAAGGCCATCTGCTGGCGCAGCGCGCGCTCGGCCGCCAGCGTGCGCGAGATGTGGCGCCACAGCGAACCCAGGCTCAGCACCAGGCCCAGGGCCAGCACGATCACCGAGCCCACCAGCAGGTTCGGCAGCAGCTGGGGCGCGCGCTTGGTGCTGTCGGTGGACAGCACCACCAGCGCGCCCGGCAGGTCGAGCTCGCGGCGGTGGGTGTAGATGCCGCGTCCCGGACCGCCGGCCGCGCGGCGCGCCACGGCGTGCTCGTCGCGGTCGAGCAGGGTGAGGGCGTTGTCCTGGGCGAACCACCATGGCACGGTCTCGTCGAGCAGCACCTGCAGGCTGTAGGTGGCGACCAGGCTGCCTGCCGGCTTGCCCTCGGCATACAAGGGCAGGTAGTAATCGATCATCCCGGGCGTGGCCTGGCTTGCGCCGTAGGGCTCGCTGTAGCGGCCGCGCCGGGTGGCGCCGGCCACGCTGGCGGCCAGCCGGGTGGGCGCGGGCAGGGCGGCGGGCGCTTCCAGGCCATGGCTGGCCGCGATCGCGCCGTTCGCGTCGTACCAGACGATGCGCACCAGTTCGTGGCCATTGTTGAACATCTGCCGGAAGCGCGCCTGCAACGCCGCGGGCGAGGGCGGGCGCGCCACCAGGTCGGCGCCCAGCCCGGCCAGCGCCTCTTCGCTGCGCGCCAGCTCGAAGCGCAGGGTCTGCTCGACCCAGAGCGTATCGGCGATCAGCTGTTCCTGGCGTTCGGTCGCTTCCATCTGGCGCGCTTGCCAGGGCAGCCAGATCAGGACGGCCAGGAACAGCAGCACCAGCAGCACCGGCACCAGCCAGCGCCAGGAGCGTGCGCGCTCGTTGGCCGGCAGCGGGTCCGCCTGCTGGGCGAACGGAAGTTTCATCGATGCTCCGTATTTCGTTACACTGTCGGGTTATTGTGGAAGTCCACGATGGCGCGCCGGGCGCATGCCGCGCAGACTGGATCCACCCATCATATTCTCGTTGTCTTCAGGATGAACCGAACCGCCATGCAGATCAAAACGATCGCCGCAGTGCTCCTCGCCTGCGCAGCCAATGGCGCATGGGCGCAGGCGCCGATCGTCATCAAGTTCAGCCACGTGGTCGCGCCGGACACGCCGAAAGGGCGCGCCGCCGAGCGCTTCAAGCTGCTTGCCGAGCAGATGACCGGCGGCCGGGTCAAGGTGGAAGTCTACCCGAACAGCCAGCTCTACAAGGACCGCGAGGAGCTCGAGGCCCTGCAGCTGGGCGCGGTGCAGATGCTGGCCCCGTCGCTGGCCAAGTTCTCGCCGCTGGGCGTGAAGGAATTCGAGGCCTTCGACCTGCCCTACATCTTCCCGTCGAAGCAGGCGCTGTACGCGGTGACCGAAGGGCGCATCGGGCGCGGCCTGCTGCGCAAGCTCGAACCGAAGGGCATCACCGGCCTGGCCTACTGGGACAACGGCTTCAAGGTGATGTCGGCCAACAAGCCGCTGCTGGAACCGGCCGACTTCCGCGGCCTGCGCATGCGCATCCAGGCCTCGAAGGTGCTGGACGTCCAGATGCGCGTGCTCGGCGCCCAGCCGCTGGCGCTGGCCTTTTCGGAAACCGCCCCGGCGTTGCGCGACGGCGTGGTGGAGGGCACCGAGAACACGCCCTCGAACATGTTCACCCAGCGCATGCACGAATCGCAGAAGCACCTGACGGTATCGAACCACGGTTACCTGGGCTATGCGGTCATCGTCAACAAGAAGTTCTGGGACGGCCTGCCGGGCGCCATCCGCAGGCAGCTGGAGCGCGCCATGGCCGAGGCTACCGCCTATGAGAAAACCATTGCCCAGCGCACCAACGACGCCGCCTTGGAATCGATCCGGCGCGCCGGCACCACCACCATCCACACGCTCAGCCCGCAGCAGCAGGCCGATTGGCGCCGCGCCATGCAGCCGGTGTATACACAGATGGAAACGCGCATCGGCAAGGACGTGGTGCAGGCCATCCGCCGCGAAGTCGGTCATTAAGCGCGCCGGATGACACACAAATGACACACATGCGAACGGTCATGCGTTTTCTTCATAACTAAAATAATTTTTCTCATGTGGTCAAAAAGATACGCAGGCGTAGGGAGCTTGCGTTATGATGGGGCCTTCTCGCACCCACATGGTGCGTACGCGAACAGAACACACACGGTTTTGGGGAGCATAGAGAAAATCACGGTAATCCATACCGGAGAACTATCGAGGAGACACACGTTTTACAGAAGCCGTTAGCACAGCTAAACGGCCGGGGACGTGACCCGAATTGGAGCGCACTTTCGAGTGCGCTTTTTTTTGCCCAAATTGCCGCCCGGTTTGCTGCCCGGGACTGGCCGGGCGCCATCCCAGCGAGTAAGATGGCGGGATGAAGACTGACCCGGCAAGCACCCTGTTCAACGCCATCGTTCCGGCGGCATTCGGCGCCATCGGCATCCGCACCATGGAAGGCCGGGTGCGCGAACTGGTCTACCTGCCGCCCTCGTTCGAAGAGAAGGCCGGCGACAGCGAGGTGGCCGAGCAGGCCGCCCGCCAGGTCGCGCACTACCTGCAGGACGCCGATTTCCGCTTCGATCTGCCGCTTGTCGAGGCCGGCACCGAATTCCAGCGCCGCGTCTGGAGCGAAATTTCGGCCATCCCGCGCGGCAACGTCAAGACCTATGGGCAAGTGGCCAAGATGATCGGTTCGGCGCCGCGCGCGGTCGGCCAGGCCTGCGGCGCCAACTGGTTCCCGCTCATCATTCCCTGCCACCGCGTGACTGCTTCCGGCGGCCTGGGCGGCTTCTCGAACCAGGACGACGAGAACGGCTTCCATCTTTCGGTCAAGCGCTGGCTGCTGCGCCACGAAGGCGCCACCGCATCCCCATGGCAGCAGCAATCGATCTGGGACTGATCGACGAGTTCTGCGACACCCTCTGGCTGGAACAGGGGCTGGCCAAAAATTCGCTCGACGCCTACCGCCGCGACCTGAAGCTGTTCGCCGGCTGGCTGCAGGTAAAACGCCCGCAGCGCGCCGGCCTGCTCGCGGTCCAGCCGGACGACATCGCCGCCTATTTCGCCGAACGCCACGCCGACACCCGGCCCAGCTCGGCCAACCGGCGCCTGTCGGTGCTCAAGCGCTTCTACCAGCTGGCGTTGCGCCGCAACCAGATTCCGCACGACCCCTGCCTCAAGATGGCCTCGGCCAAGCAGCCGGTGCGTTTCGTCCATACCCTGAGCGAAAGCCAGGTCGAGGCCCTGCTGGGGGCGCCGGACGTGTCCACGCCGCTGGGCCTGCGCGAACGCACCATGCTGGAGCTGATGTATGCCAGCGGGCTGCGGGTATCGGAACTGGTGGAGCTGAAGCTGGTCGAAGTCAGCCTGAACGACGGCGTGCTGCGCATCACCGGCAAGGGCAGCAAGACCCGGCTGGTGCCCTTCGGGCAGGAAGCGCGCAGCTGGCTGGAGCGCTACCTGAAGGATGCGCGCGGCATCATCCTGAACGGGCAGGTCGACGACGCACTGTTCGTTACCGGCCGCGGCGGCGCGATGACGCGGCAGATGTTCTGGATCCTGATCAAGAAGCATGCACAAAAGGCCGGCATCCAGGGGCCGCTCTCACCGCATACCCTGCGCCATGCCTTCGCCACCCACCTGTTGAACCACGGGGCCGACCTGCGCGTGGTACAACTGCTGCTTGGACACGCCGACATTTCGACCACACAGATCTATACCCATGTTGCGCGCGAGCGCCTCAAGCACCTGCACGCCCAGCACCATCCGCGTGGTTAATTCAAGCCGCGCGGCCGCGGGTCGGCCATAATGATCCGGTAGCATCGCGGTATCCATCCCATCCACTGTCAACGAGGTGAACATGGCACGGACGAACTTCCAGTACGAAAAGCGGCAACGAGAACTCGAAAAGAAGCGCAAGGCGGAAGAAAAGGCAAAGCGCAAGCAGGAAGCGAAGCGCGAGGGGCCTGACGGCGCCGCTGCCGGGGCGGAGCAGACTGACGCCCCGCAGGACGAGCCGGCCCCGCAGGACGCCGCCTGACGGCGAGGTCCGCGGGAACACCGGCACACAGGGTTGGTTCGCGCTCGGTCTCCGTCCTGGCGGCAGGGTGGAGCTCCTTGCGCATGTTGCCAATATAAACAGCCAGTCCTGTTGCATCCAGCCGGATGCGACGGGCGGTCGCCCCGTGGGTCCGGACTGCGGATGGGCGCGACGAAATGCAGATTGTCCTGCTTTTTGCGTACCCGCAAACGGGGCATCGATGGGGCGCGGAAGAATGATGGGATTGTCATGGAATTCATGATTGTTTCCGTCTGCAAAGGATTCTTCCGTGAGCGAACAAGCGCGAGACCCGACCGGCTGGCCCAGTGGGCCGCGCGGCCTGGACTTGCCCCCCGATCCTGTCCCTCACGCGCCGCCGGACGCCCCGCCACACGTGCCGCACGCCCCGGCGCCCGGCGCCCTGCCCGAGGGGAGCGCCACCGACGGGCCGGGCCGCCAGGCGCTCGACTGGCTCTACCGTTTCGTGACCGCGATCGAACTGGCGCCGGCGGTGGCCGTCCATTCGATGGATGCGGCCGGCGTGGTGCGCTTCTGGAACCACGCCTGCGCCCAGCTGTTCGGCATCCCCGCCAGCCATGCGCTGGGCAAGCCCTTCCGCGACCTGGTTTCCCACCTCGACCGCCAGCCCGAGTTCGACGGCGCCATCGCCGCCATCTGGCGCAGCGGCGCGGCGCCGGCGCCGCGCGACTGGCAGGTCCAGACCGCGGCCGGGCGGCGCCTGTGGCTGCACTCGAACCATTTTCCGGTCAAGCGCGACGGCGCCACCCAGCAGGTGTTCTGCATGGAGGTCGACATCACCGCGCGCAAGCAGGTCGAAGATAATCTGGCGCACGCGGCGCGCGTGTTCGAGAACGCGCACGAGGCCATTATCATGATGGATGCCGAATACCGGGTGCAGGCGGTCAACCCGGCCTTCACCGACGTCACCGGCTTCGATGCCGCCGACATCGTCGGGTCGACGCTGGCCAGCCTGCCCTGGGGTAACGACCAAACCGGCTTCTACGAAAGCATCTGGTCCCAGCTCGACGGCAACGATCGCTGGCAGGGCGAACTGCCGGCCATCCGCAAGAATGGCGAGCACTACACCGCCTCGGTGGCCCTGACCACCATCCGCGATCCGCACGGCGAGGCCAGCGCCCACATGGCCATGCTGTCCGACATCAGCGAACGCAAGCGGGTCGAAGAGCAGGTGCGCCACCAGGCCGAGCACGATCCGCTCACCGGCCTGCCGAACCGCACCCTGTTCCTCGACCGCATGCACCATGCGCTGGCCACCTGGCGCCGCCAGCGCGACAGTTTCGCCGTGCTGTTCCTCGACCTCGACCGCTTCAAGGCGATCAACGACAACAACGGCCACCAGACCGGCGACGCGGTGCTGCGCGAAGTCGCGGCGCGCCTGCGCGGCTGCGTGCGCCGGGTCGATACCATCAGCCGCCTCGGCGGCGACGAATTCGTGGTGCTGCTGGCCGACATCGGCGGGGCCGACCAGGCCGCCCACGTCGCCAATTCGGTGATGCAGGCCGTGTCCCGCCCGTTCGACGTGGCCGGGCACGCGGTCGTGCTGTCGGCCTCGATCGGGGGCGCCATCTGCCCCACCGACGGCGCCGACGTCGACACCCTGATGCACCATGCCGACGTGGCCATGTACCACGCCAAGCAGAGTGGGCGCAGCAGCTTCCGTTTCTTCAGTCCCGAGATGAACGCGCGCGTGGTCGAGCGCGGCGAACTCGAACAGCGCCTGCGCCAGGCGCTCGAGCGCAACGAATTCGTGCTCGAGTACCAGCCCGAGCTCGAGGTCGGCTCAGGCAAGGTGATCGGCATGGAAGCGCTGATCCGCTGGCGCCATCCGGAACGCGGCCTGCTGCTGCCGCACGCGTTCCTGCCGGTGGCGGAAGAATGCGGGCTGATCGTGCCGATCGGCGAGTGGGTGCTGCGCGAGGCCTGCGCCCGGGCGCGTGCCTGGCGCGACGCCGGACATGCGGTGACGGTGGCCGTGAACCTGTCCGACATGCAGTTCCTGCACGGCCGGCTGCTCGACACCGTCGACGAGGCGCTGGCGCAAGCGGGGCTGGCGCCGGCCTGCCTCGACCTGGAGGTCACCGAAGGCGCGCTGATGCGCGGCGATGCCGGGCTCGACGGCGCCGTGGCGGCGCTGCGCAGCCGCGGCGTGCAGCTGACCGTCGACCGCTTCGGCACCGGCATGGCCAGCCTGTCCTCGCTGCGCCGTTTCCCGCTGTCGAAGCTGAAGATCGACCGCAGCTTCGTGGGCGACATCGGGCACGACCCGGTCGACGCGGCCCTGATCCCGGCCATCATCGCGGTGGCGCGCAGCCTGCAGCTGCGGGTAGTCGCCGAAGGCGTGGAAACCGAGGCGCAGCTGCGCTTCCTGCGCCAGCACGGCTGCGACGAATACCAGGGCTACTACGCGGCCGGGGCGAGCAGCCGGCCCGAATTCAATCCCGCCCGCCGCTGAACGGGGCGGCCTGCGGATACAAGCGAATCCGCGCCAGCACCTGCCCGTGGTCCGAGGCTTCCGGCAGGCCCAGGTTCAGGTGGTCGTTCAGGTAGACCACGTCCACCACTTCGCCGATCGCATTCGGCAGCAGGGGATTGAACTCCTGCGACACCAGGATGTGGTCGATGGTCGAGTGGCGGCTTTCGTGCACGATCGAGAACCCGACGTTGCGCAGGTTGTCCTGGTGCAGGCGCAGCCGTGCGGCGTCGAACATGCGCTCGGCCAGCGGCGCGCCTTCGCCGAGCACGATCTCGGTGGTGACCGAATCGGCGACGTCGTTGAAGTCGCCCAGCACGATGCGCGGGCGCTGCTTGTCGCGCGCCATGTCGGTGAGCAGCACGCGCAGCGCGGTGGCCTCGGTGCCGCGCCTTATCAGCGAGCGCAGGCAGGCCAGGGCGTACAGGTTCGGGTCTTCGCCGGTGTCGCTGCTGCGGTAGTCGGGGCGGCGCGACTTCAGGTGCACGACCACGACGTCGATGACGATGCCGGGCGCCAGCTCGATCTCGGCGTGTAGCGGCGCGCGCGTGAAGCGGTCCGGATCGCGGCTGCCCGGCGGCATGGCCACGCTGTCGGGGAACATGCTCATGGCGTGGGCGCGGCTCAGCACCGGCAGGCGCGAGACCAGCGCCACGCTCGGCGTCAGGCGCGGCGCGTCCGGCTCCGGATCGAAGCCCAGGTGGGTCGCTTCGCGGAAGCGACGGGTGCGCGCCAGCACTTCCCTCAGCGTGGCCTGCGAGAAGATTTCCTGGAAGCCGATCACGTCGGCATTGAGCAGGTCGATCTGGTGCGCGGTCCAGTCCAGCTTGGCCTCGTATTCCTCGGGCGTGCAGGGCGCCAGGTTCTCGTAGCAGCGCACGCCGGGCGGGGCCAGGTTGAAGGTGTTAAAGGTGGCAAAGCGAATTTCTTGCTGCATAATAGAAACCCCTTATGTTCGTCTTTAGCGTACCACGCATGGCCAAGAAAGAGCACGTTTCAGAGACACCCGCGACCCAGTTCCTGCGCAAGCATGGCGTGACATTTACCGAACATCCCTACGAGTACGAAGAGCACGGCGGCACCGCCGTTTCTTCGCGCGCACTCGGCGTGCCCGAGCACGACGTGGTCAAGACCCTGGTGATGCAGGACGAAGCGGCGCGTCCGCTGATCGTGCTGATGCACGGCGACTGCAAGGTCTCCACCAAGAACCTGGCGCGTGCGATTCCCTGCAAGTCGGTCGAGCCCTGCCGCCCCGAGGTGGCGCAGCGCCATTCGGGCTATCTGGTGGGCGGCACCTCGCCCTTCGGCGTGCGCAAGGCGATGCCGGTCTATGTCGAGGAATCGATCCTGGCGCTCGACAAGATTTATATCAACGGCGGCCGCCGCGGCTACCTGATCGGCATCGCCCCGTCGGTCCTGATCGACGTGCTGGGCGCGAAAGTCGTGCAGTGCGCCCTGGCGGAATGAGCGGTTTCTATTGCCAATGAGCATGCCCGATGGTGTATAGTCCCAGCGCCCGGCCATCTGTACCGACAACAAAGCAGGAAGCAAGCACACACCCATGAACACCCTGATTGCCACCATCGCCGCCTATCTGATCGGCTCGATTTCCTTCGCGGTCGTGATGAGCCGCGTCTTCGGCCTGTCCGACCCGCGCACCTACGGCTCCAAGAACCCGGGCGCCACCAACGTGCTGCGCAGCGGCAGCAAGAAGGCCGCGATCGCCACCCTGGTCGGCGACGCCGCCAAGGGCTGGCTGGCGGTCTGGCTGGCGGTCCACTTCGGCCCGCAGTTCGGCATCGAGGACGGCGGCATCGCACTGGTCGCGATCGCCGTGTTCCTGGGCCACCTGTGGCCGGTGTTCTTCAAGTTCGTGGGCGGCAAGGGCGTGGCGACCGCGCTCGGCGTGCTGCTGGGGATTAACGTGTGGCTGGGGCTGGCGACGCTGGCGACCTGGCTGATCGTCGCCTACGCCTTCCGCTACTCCTCGCTGGCGGCCCTGATCGCCTCGGTCTTCGCCCCGTTCTATTACGGCCTGCTGTTCGGCGCCGACGAGATCCTGTTCGCGGTGGCGGCGATGAGCGCGCTGCTCCTGTGGCGCCACAGTGGCAATATCGCAAACCTGATGGCGGGGAAGGAATCGAAGATCGGCAGCAAGGCCAAGGGCGCGGCCAAGAAGTAAGCCGGCGGTCCGCATCGGCACAGGGGGCAATGCCAAAAGCATTGTCCCTTTTTTCATGGCGCACCGAAAATGCCGCATCGCGTTACCATATCGCCATCAGGCACCTGCGGTGCCGCAACGAACATGAAAGGTGGCACCCCATGACTCAACAACTCCGCATCGACTTCGTCTCGGACGTCTCCTGCCCGTGGTGCGCCATCGGCCTGAGCTCGCTGGAACTGGCGCTGGCCCGCGTCAAGGGAGAAGTCGCGGCCGACGTGCACTTCCAGCCCTTCGAGCTGAACCCGAACATGGGACCGGACGGCCAGGATATCGTCGAGCACATCACCGAGAAATACGGCGCCACCGCCGAGCAGCAGGCCAACAGCCGCGAGATGATCCGCCAGCGCGGCGCGGACGTCGGCTTTACCTTCGACATGGAACGGCGCGGCCGCATCTACAACACCTTCGATGCGCATCGCCTGCTGTGCTGGGCCGAAGAGGAGGGCCGCCAGCGCGACCTCAAGATGGCCCTGTTCGAGGCCTATTTCACCCACTGCGAAGACCCGAGCAACCACCAGGCGCTGCTGCGCGCGGTCGAGCGCGTGGGCCTGGACCGCGAGCGGGCCCAGCGCATCCTGGCATCCGAGGACTACGCCGACGAGGTGCGCGAGCGCGAGCAGTTCTTCCAGCGCGCCGGCATCCATTCGGTACCGGCCATCATCATCAACCAGCGCCACCTGATCTCGGGCGGCCAGCCGCCAGAAGTGTTCGAGCAGGCGCTGCGCGAGATCGCGGCGCGGGGCGACGAGGCTCCTCAGCAATAAACTTTATTTAAGGTCCAGCACCACGGGCTGGTGGTCCGAAGCCGCGGTCTCGGACTGCACGTCCACGGTTGCCACGCGCGGCGCCAGGTCTTCGGTGACGAAGAAGAAGTCGTAGCATTCCGGCCGGTCCGGCCACGGGTAGCCGTGCAGGCCGGTGGTCGGCGCGCGCGCCACATTGCCGTGGGCGACGCGCCAGGCGTCCAGCAAGGCGGGGGCGCCGTCTTCCATCGGCGCCAGCAGGGTGCGGTAGTCCTCGGTGTCCGGCGCAAAGTTGAAATCACCGCACAGGATCGCCGATGCCGGCCGGAAGCCCAGCTGGAAGGGCGCGTCCAGGTTCGGATCGGGCTGGAAGATGCGCGACCTGGCGCTGGCTTCCGCATGCAGCTCGCGGATACGCCGCACCTGCGCCAAGCGCTGCAGCGGCGAATAGTATTCGAGGTGGGTGGTCATCAGGCGCAGCTTGCCGGCGGGCGCGTCGATCACGGTTTCCATCAGGCCGCGCGGCATGCCGGCGGGATGTTCCGGGTCGACCGGCCAGGGCAGCAGGTGGCGGTGCACCTGCGAGATGCGGTACTTCGAGAGGATCAGGTTGCCGAACAGGCGGGGCGAGTTGTTCTTGTAGAGTTCGCTTGGGGCATGCTCCATCATGTGGTAGCCGCCGAAGGCGCCGCCCAGCTGCTTGAACTGGTTGGCGCTGGCGCTGCCGTCCAGTTCCGGGTGATTGGCTGCTACTTCTTGCAGGCACACTACATCCGGATTCAGCCGGCGCAGGACGTCGATGATCGCATGAATGCGGATCCTGCCGTCCTTGCCACAACCCCAATGAATGTTCCAGCTAACAACACGCATCGCATACCTCCGTAAAACTTAACCGTCGGATATTGCCATCGTTTGGCAAGGGGCGGTCACACGGTAGGATCAATGTCAGCCTTGCAAGTTCAATGTTGAAAACAAGGGTAAAAGGACGTGGCAAGTGGGCTGCGTCGGACGCTCAGGCGGCTTCCAGTTCGTCCAGCGGCCAGCGCGGACGCACATTGAAAGCGTAGTCGCGCTGCGCCAGATCCGGGTTGCGTTCGAGGCGCAGGGCGCCGGCAAACGCGATCATCGCGCCGTTGTCGGTGCAAAATTCCAGCTCCGGATAATAGACCTTGAACTTGCGCTTGGCGGCTGCCGCGTTGAGCGATTCGCGCAGCTGGCGGTTGGCGCCGACGCCGCCGGCGATCACCAGGCGGCTCAGGCCGGTATGGCGCAGCGCGTTCACGCACTTGGCGGTGAGCACCTCCACGATCGCGTCGACGAAGCCGCGCGCGATGTTGGCCTTGTCCTGCTCGCAGATGTTCGCCACCACTTTCTCTTCGTGGTTCTTGACCACCGTGAGCACCGCGGTCTTCAGGCCCGAGAAGCTGAAGTTGAAGTCCTTCGAGTGCAGCATCGGCCGCGGCAGCGTATAGGCGTTCGGATCGCCGAACTCGGCCAGGCGCGAAATCGCCGGACCGCCCGGATAGCCCAGGCCCAGCAGCTTGGCCGACTTGTCGAAGGCTTCGCCGGCGGCATCGTCGAGGGTCTCGCCCAGCAGGGTGTAGCGGCCGACGCCGTCGACCCGCATCAGCTGGGTGTGGCCGCCCGAAACCAGCAGCGCGATGAAGGGGAAC
This sequence comes from Massilia sp. X63, assembly GCF_041023745.1. Taxonomy (NCBI): domain Bacteria; kingdom Pseudomonadati; phylum Pseudomonadota; class Betaproteobacteria; order Burkholderiales; family Oxalobacteraceae; genus Massilia; species Massilia sp. X63. The sequence continues at coordinate 112,842 of NZ_JBFTEF010000002.1, read as the reverse complement.
TCGGGACGCTCGCTGGCCAGCAGCGGCGACAGCAGGTGGCCCTCGAGGTGGTGCACGCCCAGCACCGGCTTGTCGAGGGCGAGGGCCAGCGAACAGGCCACCGAGGAACCGACCAGCAGCGCGCCGGCCAGGCCCGGGCCCTGGGTGTAGGCGATGGCGTCGATGTTCGAGGCCGGCATGTCGGCGCGTTTCAAGACCTCTTCCAGCAGCGGCAGGGCGCGCCGGATATGGTCGCGCGAGGCGAGTTCCGGCACCACGCCGCCGTACTCTTCGTGCATGGCCACCTGCGAATGCAGGGCATGGGACAGCAGGCCGCGCTCGGTGTCGTACAGAGCCAGGCCGGTTTCATCGCAGGAGGATTCGACGCCGAGAACAATCATGGGGGGAAACAGCAGGGAGGAAAAACGGAGATTTTACAGTAGGGTGGGCGGGTTTCCCGCCCACGCGTTCAAATCACGTATGAAACGACGCGCCGATATTCATAGTCCGGTTGAGCGCGTGAGGGGGAGGACCCGCCCGCCCTACGAAAGCGTCAAGGACGCTGGAGAAGTTCCTTGTGCGCGCTGCGCAGCATCGCCTCGGTCTCTTCCCAGCCAATGCAGCCGTCGGTCACCGAGCAGCCGTACTTCAGCTGCGACAGGTCTTCCGGAATCGCCTGGGCGCCGCTGACGATGTTCGATTCGATCATCACGCCCACCAGCGAGCGATTGCCGTGCTTGATCTGCTGGATCACGTCCGACATCACCAGGGGCTGCAGTTCCGGTTTCTTGTAGCTGTTGGCATGCGAGCAATCCACTACCAGGTTGGCCGGCAGCCCGGCTTTCTGGAGCGCCTGTTCGGCGATCGCCACCGACACCGAATCGTAGTTCGGACGGCCGCCGCCGCCGCGCAGCACCACATGGCCGTAGGCGTTGCCGCTGGTGCGCACGATCGCCACCGTGCCCTGGCCGTTGATGCCCAGGAAGGCATGCGGGTTGGACGAGGACAGCACGGCATTGACCGCGATGGAGACGTCGCCGTCGGTGCCGTTCTTGAAGCCGACCGGGGTCGACAGGCCGGACGACATCTCGCGGTGGGTCTGCGACTCGGTGGTCCGCGCGCCGATCGCGGTCCAGGCGATCAGGTCGCCCAGGTACTGCGGCGAGATCGGGTCCAGCGCCTCGGTGGCGGTGGGCAGGCCCAGTTCGCACACATCCAGCAGGAAGCGGCGCGCGCGTTCCATGCCGACGTCGACGCGGAAGGAGTCGTCCATGAACGGGTCGTTGATGTAGCCCTTCCAGCCGGTGGTGGTGCGCGGCTTTTCGAAATACACGCGCATCACCAGCACCATGGTGTCCGCCACGTCGGCCTGCAGCGCCTTGAGGCGGCGTGCATAGTCGAGGCCGGCTTCCGGATCGTGGATCGAGCAAGGCCCGACCACCACGAACAGGCGCTTGTCCTTGCGGTCCAGGATGTTGCGCAGGGTTTCGCGGCCCTGCATCACGGTGGTGAAGGCGCGGTCGCTCAGGGGCAGGGTGGTGTGGAGTTCGGTCGGCGTCGGCATCTGCGCGAACGAACTGACATTGGTATTTTCGATGGCGGGCGTGTTGATCATGGTGCTGTGGTTTCTAGTGGGAATATCCAGTGTAGACCGAAAATGCTGCACTTGCACACAAGCGCCCAAAAACTCACGCCGCGCTCACGAGGGGCGCGCAGGCGTTGTATGCTTGCGCCATGGACAAGAACACCGAAGGATTCGCCGCCGCCCCCTTCATCAAGGAAATCGGCCGCGGCGTCAAAGGCGCGCGCAGCATGTCGCGCGAGGATGCCCGCGCGCTGTATGCCGCCATGCTCGACGGGCGCGTGTCCGACCTCGAGCTGGGCGCGATCCTGCTGGCGATGCGCATCAAGGGCGAGTCCGTGGACGAGCTGGCCGGCTTCATGGATGCGGCGGAAAGTTCGTTCGCGCCGCTGCCGTCGCCGCCGGGCGAGTTCGCCCCGGTGCTCATACCGAGCTACAACGGCGCGCGCAAGCTGGCCAACCTGACCCCGCTGCTGGCGCTGCTGCTGGCGCGCGAAGGCGTGCCGACCCTGGTGCATGGCGTGCGCAGCGATCCGGGACGCATCACCACCGCCGAGATCCTGGCCGAACTCGGCTTTGCCGAAACCGGGTCGAGCGCCGACATCGGCGCCGCCTTCGCCCAGCGCCGTCCCGCCTTCATCCCGATCGAGCAGCTGGCCCCGAGCCTGGCCCACATGCTGTCGCTGCGCCGCATCCTCGGGGTGCGCAATTCCACGCACACCCTGGTAAAAATCCTGCAACCCTTCGAGGGCCCGGCGCTGCGCCTGGTGTCGTATACGCACCCCGAATACCTGGAGACGCTGGGCGAGTACTTCAGCACGGCCGCTCCGCCCGCGCGCGGCGACGCCTTCCTGATGCGCGGCACCGAGGGCGAGACCGTCGCCAACCCGCACCGCACCCCGCGCATCGACTGGTTCCATGGCGGCGAGCGCACCGTGCTGGTGGAGCGCGACGCCCCCACCGACCTGCTGGCCGAGGTGCCGGAGGCGCGCGATGCGGCCACCACGGCGGCCTGGATCGCGGCCGCGCTGCGCGGCGAGGCGCCCATCCCGGCGCCGATCGTGGCCCAGGTGGCGCATTGCGTGGCGGTGGCGCGGGGGCTGCGCGCCCAGCCCTAGCCCTAGCTCTAGCCCTGACTTGCCGCTGTGGAGATGCGCCGAACCGTATACAATGGCCGGTTTTGGCGAATTCAGCGCCACGGCGAGGACACGGTAGCAAGGCATGGCAAAACACTATGATGTAGCGGTAATCGGCGCGGGCGCGGCCGGCATGATGTGCGCGGCAATCGCAGCCCAGCGCGGCAGGCGCGTGGTGCTGCTCGACCATGCCGAGCGCCTGGCGGAGAAGATCCGCATTTCCGGCGGCGGACGCTGTAATTTCACGAATATCAACGCCGGCCCGGCCAACTTCCTGTCGGAGAACCCGCACTTCTGCCGCAGCGCGCTGTCGCGCTACACGCCGCAGGATTTCCTCGCGCTGGTCAAGAAATACCGCATCGCCTACCACGAGAAACACAAGGGCCAGCTGTTCTGCGACGATTCGTCGGAACAGATCATCGGCATGCTGCGCGCCGAATGCAAGCTGGGCGAGGTCAGCTGGCGCATGCCCTGCAAGATCGGCAGCATCGAAAAGAGCGACACCGGTTTTCACATCACCGCGGAAGGCGGCGACATCGACTGCGACAGCGTGGTGATCGCCACCGGCGGCCTGTCGATCCCGAAGATCGGCGCCACCGACCTCGGCTACCGCATCGCGAAGCAGTTCGACCTGCAGGTGGTCGAGCCGCGTCCGGGCCTGGTGCCGCTCACCTTCGACGGCCCCAGCTGGGAAGCCTTCGCGCCGCTGGCCGGCATCGCGCTGGAAGTGGACGTCAGCACCGGCGGCGGCAAGGGCAAGGGGAAGGGCGGCAAGGGGAATGCCGGCGGCCACTTCCGCGAAGACCTGCTGTTCACCCACCGCGGCCTGTCCGGCCCGGCGATCCTGCAGATCTCGAGCTACTGGCAGCCGGGCACGCCCATCGTGCTGAACCTGTTGCCCGACATGGACGTGGTCGAGGAATTGATTTCGTCGAAAACCACGGTCAAGAAGCAGCTCGGCAACGTGCTGGCCCAGTGGCTGCCGGCGCGCCTCGTCGACGGCTTGCTGGTCGCCAACGGCTTCGCGCCGGACGCGCGCCTGGCCGACCTGGCCGACGCCAAACTGCGCAAGCTGGGCGACGCCATCAACCGCTGGGCCATCGTCCCGACCGGTTCGGAAGGCTACAAGAAGGCCGAGGTGACCCTGGGCGGCGTGGACACGCGCGAGCTGTCGCAGCAGACCATGATGGCCAACAAGGTGCCGGGCCTGTACTTCATCGGCGAGACCGTGGACGTGACAGGCTGGCTGGGCGGCTACAACTTCCAGTGGGCCTGGGCCTCGGGCTATGCGGCCGGACAGAGCGTATAACGCGACAAATGAGCGTTGTGGCAATTCGGGCACATCCTGATAAACCCTTCCACTGATCGATAAATGGTGCTAGAATTTCGTTCTTCCCTAAATCCAACGGTTTGATTTTTACATGACCACTATCCGCCTTAAAGAAAACGAGCCGTTCGAAGTCGCTATGCGTCGCTTCAAGCGCACTATCGAAAAAACCGGTCTGCTGACTGAACTGCGCGCTCGCGAGTTCTACGAAAAGCCAACTGCAGAGCGCAAGCGCAAGCTGGCTGCCGCAGTGAAGCGTCACTACAAGCGTATCCGCAGCCAACAGCTGCCGAAGAAGCTGTACTAATTAGACGGCATTGACGGCTTGTTCCGGCGACATCACTGTCCCGGCGAGCCGCTGAGCGTCCGCAAGCCCGCTCCGGTTGTTACCGCGGCGGGTTTTGTCGTTTATACCCATTCACCTTTACTCTAGAGCGACCATGAGCCTGAAAGCACAAATCACCGAGGACATGAAAGCCGCGATGCGCGCCAAGGAAAGCGCCCGCCTGGCTACCATCCGCCTGATCCTTGCCGACATCAAGCGCAAGGAAGTCGACGAGCAGATCGAACTGAACGACGCCCAGATCCTGGCCATCGTCGAAAAGATGATCAAGCAGCGCAAGGACTCGATCACCCAGTTCGAAGCCGGCGGCCGCGCCGACCTGGCCGACATCGAGAAATCGGAACTGGCGATCCTGTCGGCCTACATGCCGGCCGGCTTGTCGGACGAGGAAATCGCCGCCGAAGTGGCCGCCGCCGTGGCCGCGAGCGGCGCCGCAGGCCCGCAGGACATGGGCAAGGTGATGGGCGTGCTCAAGCCGAAGCTGGCTGGCCGTGCCGACATGACCGTGGTGTCCGGCCTGGTGAAGAAAGCGCTGAGCGGCGGCTGATCGCCTTTGGTCGAACGCGCGGTCGGCATGGCCGACCACCCTACAGAGAGCGGTGGATTGTAGGGTGGGCAGGTTTCCTGCCCACGCGTTCAACCAGCTTTAACATGATCGCGACGCGTGCGCCCCACAGCCGACCCCATCCAAACGGATGCCTTGTCGTAGATCAATTTGCAGTCACCACTGCGGTATAGTCTGAGTTGAGACAAACACTGAGTACCTTCTAGTGATTCCGCAATCCTTCATTACCGATTTGCTCAATCGTGTCGACATCGTCGACATCGTTGGCCGCTACGTCCAGCTGAAAAAGGGCGGGGCCAACTACATGGGCCTGTGCCCGTTCCACAACGAAAAGTCCCCCAGCTTCACCGTCAGCCCGACCAAGCAGTTCTATCACTGCTTCGGCTGCGGCGCCCACGGCACCGCGATCGGCTTCCTGATCGAATATTCCGGCATGGGCTTCGTCGATGCCGTCAAGGACCTGGCCCAGGGCGTGGGCATGGTGGTCCCGGACCAGGACGACAAGATCCCGCCGCAGCAGCGCGCCGCCCAGCAGGCGCAATCGCTGGCGATGACCGACGCGCTGGCCCAGGCCTGCGCCTACTACCGCGCCCAGCTGCGCGAAGCGCCGAATGCCATCGCCTACCTGAAGAACCGCGGCCTGACCGGCGAAGTGGCGGCCCGCTTCGGCATGGGCTACGCCCCCGGCGGCTGGGACAACCTGCGCTCGGTCTTCCCCGACTACGATGCCCTGGCCCTGGTGGAATCCGGCCTGGTGATCGACAAGGTCGACGAAGACGGCAACAACAAGAAACGCTACGACCGCTTCCGCGAGCGGATCATGTTCCCGATCCGCAACACCAAAGGGCAGGTGATCGGCTTCGGCGGCCGCGTGCTCGACGGCGGCGAACCGAAGTACCTGAACTCGCCGGAAACGCCGCTGTTCCAGAAGGGACTGGAGCTGTACGGCCTGTTCGAGGCGCGCCAGCCGATCCGCGACGCCGGCTACGTGCTGGTGACCGAAGGCTACATGGACGTGGTCGCCCTGGCCCAGTTGGGCTTCCCGCAGGCCGTGGCGACGCTCGGCACCGCCTGCACCAGCACCCACGTGCAAAAACTGCTGCGCCAGACCGACACCGTGATCTTCAGCTTCGACGGCGACAAGGCCGGCCGCCGCGCCGCCCGCCGCGCCCTGGAGGCCTGCCTGCCGCAGGTGACGGACGACAAGACCATCAAGTTCCTGTTCCTGCCGCAAGAGCACGACCCGGACAGCTTCGTGCGAGAGCGCGGCGCCGATGCCTTCGAGCAAGAAATCCACGAAGCGATGCCGCTGTCGCAGTTCCTGCTGCGCGAAGTCACCACCGAGCACGACCTGGACACGCCGGAGGGCCGCGCCCACGCCCAGCACGAGGCCAAGCCCATGCTGCAGGCGATGGCGCCGACCTCGCTGCGCCTGCAGATCGTGCGCGGCCTGGCCAGCCTGACCCAATCGACGCCGGCCGAGATCGAATCGCTGTTTGAACTGTCCAAGCCGGTATCGGTGGTGCGCCGCGCCCCGCCGCGCCAGGGCCGGCCCAAGCCGGTCGGGCTGGAACTGCAGATGCTGCGCATCCTGGTGTCGCATCCGCAACTGGCGAACCTGCTGGACGACGCGGCCCAGGCCTCGTTCGACTACTTCGGCCAGGAGGCCGCCGATGCCCTGCGCCACTTAGTGCAACTGGCGCAAAGCCTGGGCGAGTACGGTACTTTCGCCGCCTTGTCACAACAGTTAAAAGAAGTGACGGGAGAATACGACAGTTTGATCTCGGAAATCGCCGCCGAGCCGGAATCGGACCTTGAGGCAGATCGAATCTGGCTGCTCAGCGCTGTGCGCCAAATCAAGAAGGACGCTTTAAAACAAGAACTTAACCAGTTGTTTTCCTCTGGCCTGCCCCCAGATCAGGTGAGTACTCGCTATCGCGAGATCGTTGCCCAGCAGGACATCCTGGACCGGGAAGATGCAGCGGCAATGACGCCCCGTTAATGCTGGCCACGCAGCACGATTGTGGTCATTTGTGCAACTTGGAAAAACAGGGGTGCGTGCTATAATAAAACGCTAACTATTGCAACTGTTGAAACCATTTTTCGTTTCAATCGCGGCGTGGAGTTTCAGTTAGCGAGGCAACAGAATGTTGTCTGCAGGGTGATGTAAGGTAACAAAACTTTATCTTTAACCATCGTAAAGTTAGTCGTTGTGACTTCGAAAGCGCCTGTGCCAACCAAGAAACCCGAAACCAAAGTGGCTGCAAAAACCACGAGAGCGTCCGCCAAGGTGGACAAAGGTCAAGACACGGCCGAGGTTCGTACGGCGAGCCCGGCACCGGTCAACGCGACGACCGATGCGGCCGCACTGGCCGCCATCGACACGTCCGGCTACGTCCTGCCATCCGTCAAGGTGCCAGGGCGCCGTGGTCGCAAGCCCAAAGAATTCACGCCCGAGAACGACGAGATCGCCGCGCTGAACGCGGTCGAGCGCGCCGAACTGAAAGCCGCGGACAAGGCCAAGGCCAAGGACCGCAAGGCCAAGGAAAAAGCACTGCTCAAGGATGCGTTCTCGTCGGATACCGAAGCGAGCGAAGAAGAGCTCGAGATCCGCCGCAACAAGCTCAAGGCCCTGATCAAGTCGGGCAAGGAGCGCGGTTTCCTCACGTATTCCGAGATCAACGACCACCTGCCGGACAATATCGTCGATCCGGAAGCGATCGAAGGCATCATCGGCACCTTCAACGACATGGGCATTGCCGTCTACGAGCACGCCCCTGACGCCGAAACCCTGCTGCTGTCCGACGCCGTCCCCAACGTCACCAGCGACGACGAAGCCGAGGCCGCCGCCGAAGCGGCGCTGTCCACCGTCGACTCCGACTTCGGCCGCACCACCGACCCGGTCCGCATGTACATGCGCGAAATGGGCTCGGTCGAGCTGCTCACGCGCGAGGGCGAGATCGAGATCGCCAAGCGCATCGAAGACGGCCTGAAGGACATGATCCAGGCCATCTCGGCCTGCCCGGTGACCATCGCCGAGATCATCGACGCCGCCAGCAAGATCGAGCGCGACGAGATCAAGATCGACGAGATCGTCGACGGCATGGTCGACCCGGCAGAAGAAGAGCAGACCTCGCCGACCGCCGTGGCCCCGACCGCGACCGACGACGAGGACGAGGACAGCGACGACGAGGAAGACGCCGAGGAAGAGGAAGAAGAGAGCAGCAGCGCCTCGGGCGCGGCCGGCTACTCGGCCGAGCAGCTCGAAGCCCTGAAGCAGTCCGCCCTCGGCAAGTTCGGCAACATTGCCGACCAGTTCGACAAGATGCGCAAGGCCTTCGAGAAGGACGGCTACAACAGCAAGGCCTACGTCAAGGCGCAGGACGCGATCTCCAACGAGCTGCTGGGCATCCGCTTCACCGCCAAGGTGGTCGAGAAGCTGTGCGACACGCTGCGCGGCCAGGTCGACGAAGTGCGCCACATCGAGAAGCAGATCCTGGACGTGGCCGTGAACCGCTGCGGCATGCCGCGCGCCCACTTCATCAAGGTCTTCCCGGGCAACGAAACCAACCTGGACTGGGTGGACGGCGAAGTGAACGCCGGCCACGCCTACAGCGCCATCCTGGGCCGTAACATCCCGACCATCAAGGAACTGCAGCAACGCCTGATCGACCTGCAGGCCCGCGTCGTGCTGCCGCTACCGGACCTGCGCAACATCAACCGGCAGATGGCCGCCGGCGAAATGAAGGCGCGCAAGGCCAAGCGCGAGATGACCGAGGCCAACCTGCGCCTGGTGATCTCGATCGCCAAGAAGTACACCAACCGCGGCCTGCAGTTCCTCGACCTGATCCAGGAAGGCAACATCGGCCTGATGAAGGCGGTGGACAAGTTCGAATACCGCCGCGGCTACAAATTCTCGACCTATGCAACGTGGTGGATCCGCCAGGCCATCACCCGCTCGATCGCCGACCAGGCGCGCACCATCCGTATTCCGGTGCACATGATCGAGACCATCAACAAGATGAACCGCATCTCGCGCCAGATCCTGCAGGAAACCGGCGCCGAACCGGATCCGGCCACCCTCGCCATCAAGATGGAGATGCCGGAAGATAAGATTCGCAAGATCATGAAGATCGCGAAGGAGCCGATTTCGATGGAGACGCCAATCGGCGACGACGACGATTCGCACCTGGGCGACTTCATCGAGGACAACAACACGCTGGCTCCTTCGGACGCCGCGCTGCACGCCTCGATGCGCGGTGTGGTGAAGGACGTGCTCGATTCGCTGACCCCGCGCGAAGCCAAGGTGCTGCGCATGCGCTTCGGCATCGAGATGTCCACCGACCACACGCTGGAAGAGGTCGGCAAGCAGTTCGACGTGACCCGCGAGCGCATCCGCCAGATCGAGGCGAAGGCCCTGCGCAAGCTGCGCCACCCGTCGCGCTCGGACAAGCTGAAGAGCTTCCTCGAGGGCAGCAGCTGATTGTTGTAAGCTATCCTTGACGGACCTGTACTAAAAGCAATATCCTCTCGCCACTCTGCTTCACGGTTCCGCGCCGCTGAAGCGGGTGGCGAACGTTCTTTCTAGCCACTGTCCCGATTTCTGGGCCTCTAGCTCATGCCTGGTTAGAGCAGCGGACTCATAATCCGTTGGTGCCCGGTTCGACTCCGGGGAGGCCTACCACTTTTCTCCAGCAAGCCGTATAGCACCGTATCTAGCCAACACCCAAGCCATCGATTGGCGCGGCGCACAGCCTGCCACCGCGCCAACTCGGCTTCACTTCTTCACTGCGTCGGCTCCCCTACCTGGGCATCACCCGCCGGCTCCTCCCCCTCATCCGCCTCGATAGCCGGCGCCGCCAACCCATGCGGCCGTATCAAATCCAGCCTGACCGCGTACTTCACCCCCTTGCGCACGCCGCGCGCCGCAATTTGCCCGCCATCGTTGATCGCCACCGGAAAGCTGATGTCCCAGCCCGTGCTGCGGTCGATCAGCGCGTTCAGGCTTTCCATGCGCCTGCCGCGGTAAACGAAGGCGCCCAGGTGGTTGCTGTTGCCGACGACGTGGCCGTGGCTGTTGAGGGCCTGGCCGGTGCTGAAGCGCTCCGCGGTGGCCGGGCGCCGGTCGATGTCGATCAGGCGGCCGTTGCTGTACAGGGTGGCCACCCGGGAGTGGATCCCGCCGGACACCGCCGCCGTGCCGGTCACCTGGCCGCGGTCGTTGATGTCCAGGCCGTAGTTGGGCGTGTCGCCGTAGTCGTCCAGCTGGCGCATCGTGCCGCGGCTCCAGATGAAGGCGTGGTAGGGGATCTCCGGAAGGATGAAGGTGCCGGACTCGCCGGTGACCTGGTTGCGGTTGTTGAGTGCCTCGCCCTGGGTGATGGCGTTTTCGAAGGGCCGCGTGCCGATGTTGCGGTAGCTGCCGTTCGGTGCGCGCAGGTAGGTGAGGGGGCCGTCGCCGGCCGGCAGGCTGCCGTGCGCGAGGATGTAGCCGGCGTTGTTGATGTCCACGTAGCTGGTGAGGCGGCCGGGGATCGGATTGAGCAGGCGGAAGCTGCCCCGGAAGTAGACGTAGCCGCGGACCTGGCCGGCGCTGGTGCGCCAGTTGCCGAGCACCTCGCCCTTGTCGTTGATGACCGCCGCCCGGTTGCTGGTGCCGCCCAGCAGGCCCAGGTCGCGCGGGCCGTGGCCATAGTTGACGAAAGCGCGCGAGCTGGTGTCGCCGGCCGGGGTAAAGCCGACCACGGCGCCGGCCTGGTTCATGTCGGTAGGGTCGCTGCCCGCCGGGCCGACGATGGTTACCCGGTATTCGGGGCACGCTGGGGCGGCATTGGCCAGGCCCAGGGTGAACGAGAGCAGGAGCAGGGACATGCGGGACATGCCCGGCATGCGTGATATACGAGCGCGTGTGTCCATGACGAGCTCCACGAATCGGCGGCAAAGGGCAAGCGATGGCTGCCCGAGGCCGGATGGAGCCCGCCGCCAGGGCTGCCACCCGACCGCAGACGCATGTGGCCACAGCGCCTGACACACTCGGACCGCCACGGCGCGTGTGGGGTTCGATGCTGCGGCAGGCGGCGCCGGCTCACTGCGTCTCGTTCTCTGCCTGGTCGTCGGCCTCGATGAGCGGCGTTCCCAGCGCATGCGGGTGAATCAGGTCCAGCCGTACCGCGTACTGCACGCCGTTGCGCACCGCGTCGGCCGCGATCTGCCCGGCGTCGTTGATCGCCCGCGAGAAGGTGATGTTCCAGCCCGACTTCGGGTCGATCAGCGCGTTCAGGCTCTCCATGCGCCTGCCGCGGTAGACGAAGGGGCCGATCTGGTTGGCGTTGCCGACCACGTGGCCATGGTTGTTGATGCCCTCGGCCGAGCTGAACCGGTAGCTGCTGGCCGGGCGCGTGTCGATCAGGGTGGGGCGGCCATGGGTCCAGACGGTGGCGAGCGCCTCGCGGAAGGTCGGCGTCGAGGTGTAGCCGGCCACCTGTCCGCGGTCGTTGATGTCCAGGCCATCGTTGGGGGCGTAGCCGAAGTCGCCCAGCTGGCGCGTCACGCCCTTGCTCCACACGAAAGCGTGGAACTGGATTTCCGGAAGGATGAGTTCGCCGGATTCTCCGGTGACCTGGTTGCGGTTGTTGAGCGCCTCCACCTGGGTGGTCGGGTTCGGGTAGGCAGCGCGGCGATCAGCGGGTAGCTGCCGTTCGGCGCGCGCAGGCAGGACAAGGCTCAAGCATTTTTGCATCCTCACGGCAATCTCCTTGACGAAAAGGCTTGCGCCGGCCAGCGCGCCCATCGATCAAGCTACGCCGTCGAGCTCTTGCCGGTTTGGCGCCGCACAAGGCACATCGGGCACAGCGGGCGACGCATGCCGATTCGATCAGCATGGGCGCCGAATGTCATGAAAGAAAGCGCGCAGCGGCGGGTGAACGATCGACAAGGCCGACTGGCCATGCGCGTGCCCGCCGCTGCCGTGTGCGCTTAGAAGCTCGTCCATTCCTCGCTGTCTTCCCTGGCGGCGCTGGTGCGCAACGCCGCCGGGAGGGCCTTGCGGGTGCTGGGCGCCACCCGCGCCGGAGCCGGCCTGGCGCTTGCCTCCGCGGGCGCGCTCAGCGGCGCTGGGGCATGCCGCGCGGCGGCGTCCTGTCCGACCTTGAAGACACTGACGACCTGCGCCAGGCTTGCGGCCTGGTGCTGCATCGAGTCCGCCGCACTGGCCGCTTCCTCGACCAGGGCGGCATTCTGCTGGGTCACCTGGTCCATCTGCGCAATGGCCTGGTTGACCTGTTCGATACCGGCGCTCTGCTCCTGGCTGGCCGCGGTGATCTCACCCATGATGTCGCTGACGCGGCGCACGCTGTCCACGATCTCGTTCATCGTGGCGCCCGCCTGTTCCACCAGTTTGCTGCCCGCATCCACTTTCTCGACCGAGCTGCCGATCAGCTCCTTGATTTCCTTGGCCGCCGATGCGGAGCGCTGGGCCAGGTTGCGCACCTCCGAGGCCACCACGGCGAAGCCGCGGCCCTGCTCGCCCGCCCGCGCCGCCTCCACCGCCGCGTTCAGGGCCAGGATGTTGGTCTGGAAGGCGATGCCGTCGATGACCGAAATGATGTTGACGATCTGGCGCGACGATTCGTTGATGTCTTCCATCGTGTTCACGACCTCGGCGACGACCTCGCCGCCCTTGAGGGCGATGCCCGATGCGGAGGCCACCAGCTGGTTGGCCTGCCTTGCGTTGTCGGCATTCTGTTTCACCGTGGAGGTCAGCTCCTCCATGGAGGCGGCGGTTTCCTCCAGCGAGGAGGCCTGCTCTTCGGTACGCGACGACAGGTCGAGGTTGCCCGCGGCGATCTGGCCGGACGCGGTGGCAATCGTGTCGGTGCCGGCGCGTACCTGCGCCACGATGGTCACCAGTCCGTCGTTCATGCCCTTCAGGGCTTGCATGAGCCGGCCGATCTCGTTGGTCGATTCCACCCGGATCTCGCGGGTGAGGTCGCCGGCAGCCACTGCGCCGGCGATCTGGACGGCCGACTCCAGGGGCCTGGAAATCGAGCGGATGATCCAGGCGCCGAGGGCGACCGCCACGACGAGCCCGAACAGGATGCCGAGGCTGCAGGCCACCAGTACCACCCGGTACACGCTCTGCGCATTTTCGTAATTGGTCTTGGCGACATCGAGCTGGAGCTTGATCAGTTCGTCGATGCTTTTACGCACGGGCTGGAACAGGACGGACATCTTGCCATTCATGATGTCGGCGGCAAGCCTGGCGTCCTGGGCGCGCAGTGCGGCCATGGCCGGCAGCAGTCCTTCCGTCACGAAGGCCTTGCGGTGCTGGGCGAAGGCCTCGGCCAGCCGTTTTTCATCCGGGGTCAGGCGCGTTGCCATGTACTCGTCCCAGATCCTGGAATTTATCTGGACATTGGACTCGATCTCGGCCAGGTTGTGCTCGACGCCGGCCGGATCGCTCGCCAGCGACTTCGCGATGTTCAATTGGTTGATGTTCAGCAGGCGGATGACCTGGTCCAGTTGGCCGAGCGGAACGAGGCGGTCGTCGTACACGGATTCCAGGGCGCCATTCGCCTGGCCCAGGCTGACCAGGCCGATGACGCCGCCGAGAATCAGTTGCAGGGACAGGAAGCCGGTCAGGATAACGAGGCGGGTCTTGATCGTCAGGTTGTTTAACATGTCTTAGCTCGAGGTAAGGGCGGTTGCGTGTTCACGGTTGTCGCCGGCCGCAGGCGAGGCGGGAGCGGAGGTGTCGCTGGAGAACTCCTGGGAGGAGGACATGAGGGCGTCGATATCGACCAGGATCAGCATGCGCTGATCCACGGTAGCGATGCCGGTAAGGTGCTCTCCATGCAGGTGGGCGCCCGGAGGCGGCGGCTTGATCTGCTCTGGCGACAGTGAGATGACGTCGGATACGCTGTCCACCACCATGCCCATGATGCGATGGCCGAGATGCAGGATGATCACCACCGTCAACTCGTCGTAGGACGGCGTGCCGAGGCCGAAGCGGATCCGCATGTCGAAGATCGGCACGATCACGCCACGCAGGTTGATGACACCCTTGACGAAAGCGGGGCTGCTGGCGAGCCGCGTTACCCGTTCGTAACCGCGTATTTCCTGCACCTTCAGGATGTCGATGCCATATTCTTCGCTCCCGAGCTTGAACGCGAGCACCTCTGTTTTTCTATCCTGGGCGGCGGTGCTATCCATCGGCGCCCTCGCTGCAATCCTGCTTTGCCATGAAATTCAAGACAGTCTCCGGTTGAGTATGATCGGGATCGACCGTGCCCCGTGTGCGGACGCGTATCGCCGTACCGCAGCGGATAAGGCGAGTCGTTCCGTCTTCGTATGATTGTGTGCGGCAGGAATGCGGTATGCGGCGGTGCGCTCCCTGCATGCGGGCGATGCCGGCCACGGTTGGACCAGGCATGCGTGCCCTCGACCGGCGGGTAACCGGTGGTCGCGATTGGCTGTTATCTTGACGGTTCCGGCTCGGGAACGCAGTCAGCCTGAAATGATTTTCATGTCGGGATAGGGCAGTCCTGGCTGTAAGGATTTCCTTAGGTAAATCACTTTTCACAGGCAGGCTGCGACCAGGGCAGTGGACACCGCCAAGGCCGCGTTGGCCTACACCGTCATGAGCTGATGCTGCACAGCATAGCGAATCAGTTCCGTCATGCTTTCCATCTGCATTTTCTGCATCAGCCGCAGCTTGTGCGTGCTGACGGTCTTGGCGCTGATCGACAGGTTGTCGGCAATGGTATTGATCGAGTCGCCGGCCAACAGCCGCTGGAAGACATGGAACTCGCGGTCGGACAGCCGGCTATGCGGCGGCCGGTCGTCGCCCAGGGCCTGGTCGAACACGATCCTGTCGACCAGCGACGGATCGATATAGCGGCCGCCGCCGGCCACCTTGCGGATGGCGGTGATCAGCATTTCGGGATCGCTGTCTTTCGTCAGATAGCCGGCCGCGCCCGCTTTGAGCGTCCGGGAAACCGCCTGCCCTTCGTTGTGCATGCTGAGTACCAGGATGTGCGGCGGCGCCGACGCCTGCCTGATCTTCTTGATCAGCTCGACGCCGCTGAGGCCGGGCATCGCCAGGTCGAGCAGCAGCACGTCGCAGGTGCTGCGCGCCAGGCTTTCCACGACCTCCTGGCCGGTTGCTGCTTCGGCTACCACCTGCAGATCCGGTGCGAGGGCGATGAACTGCTTCAGGCCCTGGCGCACGATCTTGTGGTCATCGGCGATGAGAATCCTGATCATGAATGCTGAGCTCCCATGGCTTGTCCTGTTGTCGTGTTACTGAGTGGCAGGCGTACGATGACGCGCGTGCCGTTTCCGGGGGCGCTCCGGATGTCCACGCTTGCGCCCAGCATCGCCGCGCGTTCGCGTATGCCGACCAGGCCATAGGTCGGGGCGGCCGTTGGCGCCGCCGGCGAAAAGCCGATGCCGTTGTCGCGCACTTCCAGGCGCACCCGGCCTTTCGCCATGCGCAAGGACAGCCTGACTTCGGTCGCCCCTGCATGTTTCAGGATGTTGGTGAGCGACTCCTGGGCGATCCGGAACAGTGCCGTGGCCTCGCTCTCGCCCAGGACGACGTCGCGCGCCCCGGCATGCAGCCGGCAATCGATTCCGGAGCGATTCCGGAAATCCTCGGTGAGCCATTCGAGGGCGGCGGTCAGGCCCAGGTCCAGCGCGACCGGCCGCAGCGTCGCCGACACGTGGCGCACGATATGGATGGTCCGGTCGATCCCCTGCTTGATCGATTCGATCCGTTCCAGCAGGGGCGCATTATCCTGCCCATGATGGACGCGCAGCAGCGACACCTCCATGCGCAGCACCGTCAGCGCCTGGCCCAGTTCGTCGTGCACTTCACGGGCGACGGATTTCCGTTCTTCTTCCCGCACCTGTTCCATATGCGCGGACAAGTCACGCAGCTGCTGCCTGGACTGCCGCAGCGCTTCCGCGTCGCGCTTGAGCGCCGACACGTCGCGCGCCATGGCAAGCACGCTGGCAACCATTCCGTCGTTCCGGAACTCGGGCACCAGCATCACCTGGAAATGGCGCACGCGCGCGGCCCGCGTAAAGGCGAACTCGAACGAATCGCGCATGGCGCTGCCGAAGACGCGGCTGATCGCGGCGCGCCATTGCGTCGCGGCGGCATCGAAGACCGGGCTGTCCTGCAGCGCCTTGCCGATCAGGTGCTCGGGGCGCAAACCCGTCGCCCGCTTGAGCGCCGGGTTGACGTACACGCAGCGCAGCTCGCGGTCGAAGCGGGCAATCACGTCCGGCGAATGTTCGACCAGCGCCCGGAATTCCTGTTCGCGCTTGCGCAGCAGTTCTTCGGCCTGCTTCTTCTCGGAGATGTCCTGCAAGGTGCCGCGCACGCGGACGATCCTGCCCAGCCCGTCGCGCTCCACCTGGGCGAGCGAGTGGAACACCTTGCGGGCCCCACTCGGCAGGATTGCCTGGTAAGTGATGTCGTAGGGCTTCGTGCCCAGGCTCGCTTCCTCGGCCAGCCGCCTGACCCGTTGCCTGTCTTCTTCCGGAATGAACGCGAGCTGGGACAGGAAATCCGGCGGCGTGCCGCCGGGTTCCATGTCGCAGATGCGAAACATTTCGTCGGACCAGAACTGCCTGCCCGTTGCGATATCGCGTTCCCAGTTGCCGATGCGTGCCAGGCGCTGGGCATTGGCCAGGCTGGCCTCGCTGCGTCGCAAGGCCAGTTCCGCCTCGCGCGCTACCGAAATGTCTTCGCTGACGAGCACCGCACCGGCATGGCCGTCGTCTCCCTGCTGCAACGGGAGCACCGAGTAACGGATGGTCTTGCGCCTGCCGTGGAAGCAGTCCAGCGTGACGATCTGCGGGTGCAGGCTGTCGCCGTCGCCCGGGGCCGGCATGAAACCCGGCCGGCCGCCTGCCGCAAGGGGCGTTTGCCAGCTGGCGTGACAGCGCCCGCCGCTTTCCTGGACACAGAACTTGCCGGGGACTTCGCTCCCCCAGATGACCGCGCTTGCCGGATTGGCCATGAGGATGCGGCCTCCGGCATCGGCTACCCAAACGCCGACCGGCAAGGCATCGAGAATGTCGCGCAGCAGTTTTTCGTTGTGGCGCAGTTCCTGCTCCAGCCGCTTGCCGGCACTGCGCTGGGTGAGGTCCTGGACGATCAGGATTCTCCCGGATGCAAGCTTCGGCAGGACATCGCTGGCCGTCACCTGCAGCTGGCGGGCTTCGCCCTCGGCACGCCGTACGGACAGTTCCTGCGTTCCGCTGCGGATCGTGCCTGCGCCGCCGCCGGGGCCGGACAACAGCCGCCCGGCATGCATGCCCTCCAGGCTGGCGTCGCCGTGGCGGAACAGGCCGGCGGCCGTACGGTTGGCCAGCATGATCCGCTCTTCGCTGTCGAGCAGGATGACACCGCTCGGTACATTGTCGAGGATGGCGTCCAGGCGCGCATGCGCGCGCGCCAGGCGGCCACGGAGCGCGCGCACGTGCCGATGGATCAGCCAGGCTCCCGTCCCGATCGGCAGGAGCGCCGCTACATGGTAGCCAGGGAGCGCGACGACGGCGAGTCCCGCAGCGAGCAAGGTCGCGGACGTGAACATCAGGCGTGCGATGTGCTCGCGAGCAAAACGGGGGAACGCAGGTGTGGGCACGACGATGGTGGATGGCGGCTACGGCAACCGAATGGCTCAGCGGTGAGAGTATGCGATGGCCAGGCACAGGGGCGAGGCATGCTTGCGTCGAGCGATGCACCTGCCGGTGCAATGCAGCTCGGACGCGACTATGCATCATAACTACTAAACAAAAATTGATTTACATCAAAAATTGCGAAATAACCATGTTTGTTGCCAAATGGGAATCGCAATGCGCCGCTGCAAGGCGCGTGCGGGCCGGATGTCAGGCTGCGCCGCCCGCCTTGCGGCTCTTGAGCCAGTCGCGTCCGCCGGCGTTCAGGGCGCGCGCGATGACTTCCGGCGGCAGGCTGTATACGGTGGCCCAGGTGGCGCGGCCGTCCGCGCTGTTGGAAGGGAAGCTCTCGGTCTCGATCGGCCAGTGGTACTTGCGCTTGAGCGCGCGGACGATGGCGGCGAGGGTGATGCGGCCGCGCAGCGGTTCGGCGCCCAGCTGGTCTTCGTTCGACAGCAGCACGGCGAGCACGGCGCCGCGTGCGGTGTTCGGTCCGGGGAAGATGGGGGTTTTCTTGGGCATGCCGGGATTGTAGCCCGAGCTTACGGCAACAGATGCAGGCTGCCGTCCTTCCTGAGCTCGTAGCTGGCCAGGTCGCGCGCCAGCGCCAGGCTGCCGCGGTAGTGTTCGCGCGCTTCGCGCTCGATGTCGTCCAGGCTCAGGGCGCCTTCGCGGTGGGGCGTGGGGTCGAGGTAGCGCGGGCTGAAGTGGGTCAGGATCAGGTGCGGCAGCGCCACCCGCTGCGCCATGCGCGCCACCATCGCGGCCGAACTGTGCTGCGGCCCGGGCCCGACCTTGTGCAGGATCGCTTCCGTGTACGTGGCTTCGTGCACCAGCAGGTCCGCGTGGGCGGCCTCGGGCGCCAGCAGTTCCGGCGTGTCGTTGTCGCCGGCGACGATCAGCTTGCGCGCGCGGCGCGGCGGCGCCAGGTAGTGTTCGGCCACCACGGCGCGGCCGTCGGCCAGCACCACGTTGCGGCCCTGCTGGATCTCGCCCCAGGCCGGCCCGGACGGGATGCCCCCAAGCTTCAGCTTGTCGATGTCGAGCTTGCGTTCCACCTGCGCCTCGGTGAAGCTGTAGGCGTGCGAATCGATGCGGTGCGACAGCCGGGTGGCGCGCACCCGCAGGTCGGGCAGGATGTCGGTATGCGCCAGGTCCTCGATCGCCACCCATGCGATCGGGTAGGGCAGGCTCAGCTCCGAGGCTGCCATGATGCATTCGATCATGCCGCGCAGCGCCGGCGGGCCGACGATCGTCATCGGTTCCGTGCGGTTGAGCATGCCGGCGCTGGCCAGCAGGCCGGGCAGGCCGTAGCAGTGGTCGCCGTGCAGGTGTGTGATGAAGATGGCGCGCAGGCTCACCGGCGACAGGTTCGTCCGCAGCAGCCGGTGCTGCGTGCCTTCGGCGCAGTCGACCAGCGACCAGTGCCGCGCGCCGCGGGTGCGGACCGCGATCGCGGTCATGTTGCGGGTCCTGGTCGGGGTGCCGGAAGAGGTGCCGAGGAACTGGATTTCCATGTACTGTGCCGCTGCTGGGGTGGACGGAGATGAACTGGTCGGTAAGCCATTATCCGCCATCCCTACAACGAGGCGTCGATTTGATCGCGCTCAATGGGTATCGCAAGCGAAGGCGCCTGCATGCACTTGTCGCGACGCCTGCGGCGCGGCTGTTCCTGAGTGCGCTCAGCGGCGCTCCAGGCGCAGCGTCGGCAGGAAGCGCCACAGGTAGAGGCTGACGCCGGCGCCGACCAGCGCCAGCAGGGCGGGCAGGGCCGGGCCGCGGGTCTCGTACAGGCGCTGCATCGTGACCAGCAGCGAGGCCCACAACATCAGCGTGGCCACGATCTTGGCCTTCAGCGGGATGCCGCGTCCGGCTTCGAAGTTGCGCAGGTACTCGCCGAAGACCCGGTGCGACAGCAGCCAGCCGTGCAGGCGCTCCGACCCGCGCGCGAAGCACCAGGACGCCAGCAGCAGGAAGGGCGTGGTGGGCAGCAGCGGCAGGAACAGGCCGAGGATTCCCAGCAAGACCGCCAGGGCGCCGACGAGGTTATAGAACGGTTTCATGATGTCACTCTAGCATGCGTCATGACGGCTGGCGCAGGCGCGGTAGTGAAATAATATTTCATCAATTAATCAAATATGAAATATTCTTTCGCTGTTGCTCATCGGCATCAAATCCATCAAATTCTAGGCAACAATAAGTTCCAGGAGGAAACTATATGTATAATGGATGCGTTCACGAAGGGCGCGCTCCACCATCTTGCAGGCGCAGGCATGACGCCCGGCTTCGCCTGGTTTGCACTTTCCGGTTGCCGCGCACCCGTCGCCCATGTCTTCGTCCATCCCGTCGTCCACCCCCTCGTCCGCGTCGCCGGCCCCCAAGCCCTCGCAGCACGGCCGCCTGCTCAGCTTTTTCCGGCCGCGGGTGCTGCGCGACCTGGCCATCTATCTTGCCTTGATGCTGCCGATCGTATGGGGGCTGGTGGCGGTCGAGCAGGCGCGTTTCGCCGCGCTCGCCAAGTCGGGCAGCAGCCGCGACCTGCGTAACTATGCACGCGTGTTCACCGAGGAGGTGCGCGCCACGGTCGGCATCGTCGACCTGTCGCTGCTGCAGTTGCGCGCCACCTGGCAGCGCGACCGCGCCGACTTCCCCGAAGTCGTCGGCGAACATGCGCGCCAGCTGCGCCACCGGCTGCCGATCCAGGTGACGGTACTGGACGCCAGGGGCAGGGTGGCCTACACCAATACCGGTCCCGCGCACGTGGGGCTGGACCTGGGCACGATGGCCGGCTACCGCGCCCACCTCGGCATCGGCGACGACCGCATCTACGTCGGCCGTCCGGTGATCTGCCCGCTCACGGATGCCTGGACGGTCCAGTTCAGCCGTTCGATCCGCGATGCGCGCGGGCGGCTGCAGGGCGTGATCGTCGCCACCGTCTCGCCCGACTATTTCGTGCGCTTCTACGAGGACATCGACCTTGGCCCCCGGGCCGTGGTGGCGCTGGTGCGCCAGGATGGCGCCCTCATCGCCCGCAGCCGGCGCGGCAGCAAGAACCACGGCATGGGCATCGTCCTGAAGGACAATCCGTTCGGCGAACACAGCACCCTGACCGGCAGCTTCCGCCGCGCCGGCCAGGTCGACGGCGTCGAGCGCCAGTATGCCTGGCACAGGATTCCCGAGTACGGCCTGGTGGTGTCCGTGGGCGAAGCCGTGCTCGACGCCGAGGCGCGCTTCGTCCGGCAGCGCGCGGTGCTCAGCTGGGCGGGCGCCGCCGTGTCGGTGGTGCTGGCGCTGCTCGGCTGGGCCGCACTGGGCGCCACCGACCGCCGCCGCCGCGCCCTGAAAGCCCTGGGCGCCGCCGAGGCGCGCTGGAAGCTGGCGCTCACCGCCAGCGGCGATGGCGTCTGGGATTGCGACCTGGTCACCGGCCTGGCCACGCTGTCGCCGCGCGCCCAGCGCATCCTCGACACCGAGCGCGCGATGATCTCGTGGTACGGCAGCGCGCTCGACACCATGGTCCATCCCGACGACCTGCCGCAACTGCGCACCCAGCTGCGCAAGCACCTGGCAGGACGCACCGGCGACCTCGCGGCCGAGTTCCGCGTGCGCCTGCGCAACGGCGACTGGCGCTGGATCGATGCGCGCGGCACCATCAGCGAGCGCGACGACGTGGGCATGCCCTTGCGCATGGTCGGCACCTTCGCCAGCATCGACGCCCGCAAGCACGAGGAGGCGCGCATGCGCCGCATGGCGCACGAGGATGCATTGACCGGGCTGCCGAACCGCGTGCTGCTGGGCGACCGCCTGCGCCAGGCGATCCGCTCGGCCAGCCGCGACGGCCACAAGGTGGCGCTGGTCTACTTCGACCTCGACAAGTTCAAGCCGGTCAACGATACCTACGGCCATGCGGCCGGCGACCGCCTGCTGCAGCTGGTGGCGCGGCGCCTGCGCGCCGGCCTGCGCGAGTCCGATACGCTGGCGCGCATCGGCGGCGACGAGTTCGTGGTGCTGCTGCCGCGCTGCGACAGCCTGCAGCAGGCGTCCAAGGTGGCGGAGAACATCCTGGTCCAGCTGAACCTGCCTTTCGAGGATGGCGCACTGGTGCACCGCATCTCGGGCAGCCTGGGCGTGGCGCTGTTCCCGGACGACGCCATGGATGCCGAAGCCCTGCTGCGCGCCGCCGACCTGGCGATGTACGACGCCAAGTCGCATGGGCGCAGCCGGGTGTCGGGCCGGACAAATTAAGTCGGCGCCACCCGCCTGCATGCCGGCCGCATGATATGGGGCACTGTTTCATGTGGGAACTCGTTTTGCTAGGATGCCCCTCCCAGCCACGCTTGCCGAGCGATCCCATGCGCTACGCCCTTGCCCTTGCCGCGGCCGCCCTGTGCGCCGGTACCGCCTTTGCCGATGAACCCGCGGCCTGTTACGTCCAGAAGGATCCGACCGGGGATTTCGTGGCGGGGAAGGTGCAGGCATTCGATGCCGATCCGCGCACCGGCGCGCACGTCGAGCGCCTGCTGGTCCAGGACAAGCGCGCAAGCGGCCGGTGTTTCACGAAATTCGTCGAGCGCGAGGGCAGCTTGCCGAGTGCCGCCGGCATCCAGTATGGCGCGCGGGTGTCTCCGGCCGGCGAGGTGACCCAGGTATCGGTCCTGGCAAGCCGGGGCATCAACGACGCGATGCTGATGGCATGCGTTGCGCGCAGCATCTGCGCATGGAAGCTGGAACCCAGTGCCGACGGCAAGGAGCGGCTGCTGCGCCTGCCGCCGCACGAAACGCGCGAACGTCTGGTGAAACCAGGCCTGCGCATGGACCCGATCTCGAACGTCGACAGGTAGCGCGCCGGGGGCCGTCTCAAGACACGGCGGCGGCGCCAATGGCGGCCGTTGGCGCCGCCGCACTATGCCGCGGCAAATAGATCGTCACCGTCGTCCCCTTGCCGGGTTCGCTCGCAATGCGGATGTCGCCGCCGCTCTGGCGCGCGAAGCCGTGCGCCATCGACAGGCCCAGGCCGGTGCCCTTGCCTTCGGGCTTGGTGGTGAAGAAGGGCTCGAAGGCGCGTTCCGCGACGTCCTGCGGCATGCCGTGGCCGGTGTCGGTCACCGCCACCGCGACATAGTCGCCCGGCGCCAGCACCGCATCGTCGGCGACGTGGACGTTCTCGAGGGCCAGCACGATGCGGCCGTTGCCTTCCATCGCGTCGCGCGCGTTGATCACCAGGTTGAGCAGCACGTTCTCGAGCTGGTTCGGGTCCACCAGCGTGGGCCAGAGCTCGGGCGGGACGCGCTTGTCCAGCGCGATCTGGTCGCCGGCGGCGCGCAGCACCAGGCTGTCCATGCGTTCCAGCAGCTGGCCCACGTGGACTTCGAGCGGATGCAGCGGCTGGCGCCGCGCGAAGGCGAGCAGCTGGCCGGCCAGCTTGGCGCCGCGCTCGACCGCGTCGAGGATGCTGAGCAGGCGCTTGCGCTGGCTGCTGTCGGCGCGCAGCATCAGCTGCACGTTGGCGCTGATGATGTGCAGGATGTTGTTGAAGTCGTGCGCCACGCCGCCGGTGAGCTTGCCCACCGCTTCCAGCTTCTGGGCCCGCGCGAGCAGCTGGCGCGCCTGGTCCAGGCCCTGCTGGCGCTGCTGTTCGCGCGCTTCGGTCTCCTTGCGCTGCGAGATGTCGCGCACGAAGGCGGTGGCGCCGAAGCCCTCGCCGAGGGCCAGCTGGGCCACCGTCACCTCGGCCGGGATGCGGCGCCCGTTGCTGTCCACCACCGTCAGTTCGGTCGGCGCGCCCAGCATCGGGCAGCCGCCGCCGCGCGCGAACACGGCGAAGCCGGCGCCGAAGGCGGCGCGCCGATCTTCCGGCAGCAGCTCGCGCACGTCGCGGCCGATGGCCTGGGCCGCGCTCCAGCCGAACAGGCGGCTGGCCTGCGCGTTCCAGTCGGTGATGCGGCCTTCGGCGTCGACCGTGACGAAGGCGTCGGGGGCGGTCTCGAGGATCACCTGGATGCGCTTCTGCTCGCTGGCGACCTGGTCGTGCGACTGGCGCAGTTCGAGCGTCATGCCATGCGCCAGCTGCAGCGCGCGGCGGCGCTCGCTGGCCAGCAGCCACACCACCAGGCTGATCAGGACGCTCAGTCCGATGCCGGTGACCGCGACCAGCTGCGGGCGCGTGGTGTCGAGGCTGTTCTCGAGGGCGGCGCTGGAGCGCATCGTGATGGTCCAGGTACGCCCGCCGGGCACGATCTGGGCGCTGGCGCGCAGCTGCGCCCTGGCGTTGGCGGCGGCCTGCGAACGGTACAGCAGGGTCACTTCGCCGGCCGGGTCGCCGTCATGGATCTCGATGTCGAGGTCGGTCGAATGGGCGCCGCCCAGTCCGCGCATCAGGTCGTTCATGCGGAAGGGCGCGTACACCCAGCCGACGATGGCCTTGCGGCGCTGCTCGACGGTGCCGGTCAGCTCGCCGGCGCGGTAGACCGGCAGGTACATCAGGGCGCCGGCCTGCTGGCGCGCCGGGCCTTCGTGCGCCGTGCCTTCCTGCACCAGCACCACCTTGCCGCTCAGGGCCGCCTGGCCGCTGTCGCGCGCGCGCTCCATCGCGGCGCGCCGCACCGGTTCGCTGAACATGTCGTAGCCGAAGGCGCGCAGGTTGCGCCCGCCAAAGGGTTCGATGTGGGTAATCGAGGTATACATGTCGCGCGGCCCCGGCGGATGGATCCGGTAGTCGGCATACCCCTTGCGCCGCATGGCGGCCTCGTGCTCGGCAAGCCGCGCCGCCGGGACGATGGTGGAAATGGCGAGCCCTTCCATGCCGGGGAAGGACTGGTCCAGGCGCAGCAGGCGGTAGTATTCGTCCCAGTCGCGCCGGTCGAGATCGACCGAACCGCGCAGGTAGCCGCGCGCCCCGCGCAGCACCTGCTCGTACACCGCCATGCGGCGGCTGATGCTGAACACCATGTCGCGGGTGCGGTAGTCGAAGGTCTCGAGCAGCTGGGTCTCGGCGGTGCGCTTGGCGCCGGTCCAGGCGCTGAAGGTCACCAGCAGGGTTACCAGCAGCACCAGCATCGCCAGCAGCAGCGGCATCTGTCCGGAACCGGGCAGGGGGATGCGGCTGGGCTGGGCGGATGGTTGGGACTGCGGCATCGTGTCGTACGCGCGAGGGGCGCCATGGGGCATGGTTGATCGGAAACGCGCGGAAGACGGTAGGATACGCATCCTTGCTGTGTTGGGGCGCACGCCACCATGCGCGTACGGAAACAGCATTATCTCTTAAAATTGACTCAATGCAACATCGTATCCTTCGTATCGGCGCGCCGTCACCCTTGCTGCATGAGGCGGGCGCAGCCCATCCATGAAGCGGCCGCCCTTGCCTTCTCTGCTGCGCCTGCACTGGCCGCTCGCGGCCCTCGGCGGCGCGCTGCTGCTGGTCCTGCTGTGGGGCATGCTGGCGCCGCTGCGTGGCGCCAGCCACGAGCTGCTGCTGGAAGTGCGCGGCCCGGATGCGCCCGCTGCGGTGCGCCTGACCCTGGGCGTGCAGGACGTGCTGCTGCTGCGCAACGCCACCCGCAAGCCGCTGGTGTTCGGCCCGGTGCAGCTGGCCCCGGGCGGCGAATTCCGCCTGCCGGTGGAGGAGGCCGGGGTGCAGGATATCCCGTGCCCGGCGTTGCCCGGCGGGGTGCTGCGGGTGCGCGTGGTGCCGATGCCGGACCCGGGCATGGAGCGGCTGCGCTGGCGCCTGGGCAACTTCGGCCACGCCCTGCGAACCATGCCGCTGCAGGGGCCGTAAGGAGGTCCCAATCGTGCTCCCGTTTCGGCGGCGATTCTGTCATGATGGGATTATGTCCACGATTTCGATGCCCTTGTTCCCGCTCAGTACGGTGCTGTTCCCGCACGGGGTGCTGCCGCTGCAGGTGTTCGAGGCCCGCTACCTCGACATGGTCAGCCGCTGCCTCACGGACGACGCGCCGTTCGGCGTGGTGCTGCTCACGCAGGGGCATGAAGTACGGCAGCCCGATGCCGAGTCGGAGCGCTTCGCCGCCGCCGGCACCATCGCTTCCGTTACCGAACTGACCACCACCACGCCCGGCGTGCTGCACGTGCTGTGCCGCGGCGGTTCGCGCTTCACGGTGGTCACCGCCGAACAGCGCCTGAACGGGCTGTGGATGGCCGAGGCCGAACTGGTCGAGGACGACCACGACGTCAAGGTGCCGTCCGAACTGCAGGGGGCCTCCGATGCGCTCGACCGCGTGCTGTCCTCGCTGCACGACGTACCACGCCACCGCTGGCCGGTGCAGCCGCCGTTCCGTCTCGACGACTGCGGCTGGGTGGCGAACCGCTGGTGCGAACTGCTGCCGTTGCCCAACCAGCAGAAGCACCGTATGCTCATGCTCGACAACCCCGTGATCCGGCTGGAACTGCTGCACGACGTCCTGGACGAACACGGATTGATCACTTCCTAGCCCAAGCTGGCGTTCTGGCATGAAATTCTCGGACGACCTCCTGATCGCATACATCAAAGGTGAGCTGGCCGAGCCGGCGCGCGCGGCGGTCGAGCGGGCCATGGGCGCCGACCCGGTACTGGCCGCGCGCATCGCCCAGCATCGGCGCGAGAGCAGCGGCGCCGGCCGCGACGCCGGCCGCTCGCACATCTTCAGCGTGTCCAACGGCCATGGCGGCGGCCGCCAGCAGCGTCCGCTGCCCCCGGGCGGCGCCAAGGTGGTCCACCTCGACGCCGTCCGCCCCGGCCGCGGCGCCCCCCCGGCGCCGCCCCAGCCGCTGCGCCCCGACTGGACGCCGCGCCACTGGCTGGCGCTGGCCGCCGCGCTCGCGCTCGGGGCCGTCGGCGGCGCCTTCGGCTGGCAGCAGCTGCGGCCCGACCCGGGCCTGGTGATGCTCGAAGCCAGCGACGGCGCCCTGGTGGCGCGCGGGCGCCTGGTCGACGCCCTCGGCGGCCAGCTGGCCAGCCCGGGGCCGTCGGAAACCGGGGTGCGCATCGGCGTCACCTTCGTCTCGAAAGACGGCAGCTATTGCCGCAGCTTCGTGGTCGATACCACGGCCGGCCTGGCCTGCCGCGGCAACGGCCGCTGGACCATTCCGGTGCTGGCCCAGTCGCAGCCGGGCACCGCCTGGCTCGACGGCAGCACCCTGCCGCCGTCGGTGCAGGCCGCGATCGACGCCCGTATCGTCGGCGCCACCCTCGACCCGACGGCCGAGCGCGCGGCCCAGCAGCGCGGCTGGACGCCTTGAGCACCCATTGCCTGGTTTCACCGAGGGTGGTCGGCTTGCCCGACCGCGCGTGCAGATCACGTTTGAATCGACGCGTCGTGGCTTGCCCATGCCGTTGACCGCCCTACAAAAACAAGACCTTATATACAGTGGAGTAGATTTGAGGTATCGTGTAGCCCGCTAAAGTGCCTCTACGTCCGCCCAGTCCAGGCTTGTTGCCTGGGCGCTTCGCGGCCCATGCGGACCGGTTTGCCGGCCCGCCGCCCCTCTGGAAGCTACCCGCGCAGGCCGATCCTTGCCCGCAGGCGCAGCCGTAGAGCTAACGAAATACTGTCCAACAAGAATATGTCTGATATCCAGAATACTTCCGCCAACGCCGAACCTGCCGACATTACCCTGGCCGCGCCGGTCGAACAAGTGAAGGCCGACGAAGCGCCGACCGTGCGCTTCACCGACCTCGGCCTGGCGCCGGAAATCCTGCGCGCGCTGACTGACCAGGGCTACGAACACCCGACCCCGATCCAGGCCAAGGCGATCCCGCTGGTGCTGCAGGGCCGCGACGTCATGGGCGCCGCCCAGACCGGCACCGGCAAGACCGCCGGCTTCTCGCTGCCGATCATCCAGCTCCTGATGGCGCACGCCAACAGCAGCATGTCGCCGGCGCGCCATCCGGTGCGCGCCCTGGTCCTGACGCCGACCCGCGAACTGGCGGTGCAGGTGGCCGACAACGTCAAGGCGTATTCGCGCCACACGCCGCTGCGTTCCACCGTGGTGTTCGGCGGCATGGACATGAAGGGCCAGACCACCATCCTGAAGGGCGGTGTCGAGATCGTCATCGCCACCCCGGGCCGCCTGCTCGACCACGTCGAACAGAAGAACATCAGCCTGGGCCAGGTGCAGATGCTGGTCATGGACGAAGCCGACCGCATGCTCGACATGGGCTTCCTGCCCGACCTGCAGCGCATCATCAACCTGCTGCCGAAGCAGCGCCAGAACCTGATGTTCTCGGCCACCTTCTCGCCCGAGATCAAGAAGCTGGCGGGCAGCTTCCTGAACAAGCCGGTGCTGATCGAAGTGGCGCGCAGCAACGCCACCGCCGACCGGGTCACGCAGATCGTGTACAAGGTCGACGAGGAGCTCAAGCGCGACGTGGTCGAGCACATCATCCGCGAGCGCAACCTGAAGCAGGTGATCGTGTTCTCGAACACCAAGATCGGCGCCTCGCGCCTGTCGTCCCATCTCGAGAAGAAGGGCATCAAGGCCTCGGCGATCCACGGCGACAAGACCCAGCAGGAGCGCATGGCCGCCCTCGAGGCCTTCAAGCAGGGCTCGATCGAAGTGCTGGTGGCGACCGACGTGGCCGCGCGCGGCCTCGACATCTCGGACCTGCCCTGCGTGATCAACTACGACCTGCCGTACAACGCCGAAGACTACGTGCACCGCATCGGCCGTACCGGCCGCGCCGGCGCCTCGGGCGATGCGCTGTCGGTGTTCTCGGACAAGGACGAGCGCCTGCTGGCCGACATCGAGAAGCTGATCAAGCAGACCGTCCCGCGTGGCGAGCTGCCCGGCTTCGTGGCGCCGTCGAGCCGTCCGCGCGAAGGCGGACGCGGCGAATTCGCCCGCGACGGCGAACGCCGTGGGCGCCGCGACGAGGCGGGTGCGCGTGCCGAGCGCAGCGAGCGTCCGCCGCGCAGCAGCGGCTACAGCCCGGCGCCGCGCCGCGAAAAGGTCGATCCGTGGTTCCTCAAGCCCTACGAGCCGTCGAGCGCGGCCAGCAGGGAAGTCGTCACGCCGGCGCCGGCCCAGGGCAAGCCGGGCAAGCAGAAGCTGGCCTTCCTGCTGGGCGGCGGACCGCGTAGCAACTGATTTTCGTAGGGTGGGCGGCTCGTGTATCGGGCCACTGGCGCGATACACCCCACGCGGTGATTGCCTCACTTTGATATATCGCGGCCATACTGGCTGTAGTTGAACGCGTGGGCGGGAGACCCGCCCACCCTACGAACAGCATCTGTTCGAGAGTTCAAGCCGCGCGCCGCGCATGCAGCGCCGCATGCACCCGATCCAATAGATCCTGATGCTGGTAGGGCTTGGCCAGCACCTCCAGCGACTTGTCGCGCGCCCCGCGCGCCGGCAGTTCGTCCATGTAGCCGGTGGTGACCAGCACCGGCATCCCCGGCTTGCTGGCATGGACCTGTTCGACCAGCTGCAGCCCGTTCATCCCGCCCGGCATGATCACGTCGGTGAACACCAGGTCCACCTGTTCCTTTTCCAGCAGCTCGAGCGCGCGTTCGCCGCTCGGCGCCGACAGCACCTCGTAGTCGGCCGCCTCCAGCATGGCCTCGGCCAGGTCGCGCACGTCCTCGTTGTCTTCCACCACCAGGATGCGGTGCTTGCGGCCGGCCTCGCGCGCCATGCCGGCGTCGCTGTCGCCTTCGTCGTGGCGCGACTGCTGCGCCGCCGGGAAGATCATGCGCACCTGCGTGCCGCGTCCCGGCTCGCTCTCGATGTCGAGCCGGCCGTGCGACTGCTGCACGTAGCCGTGCACCATCGCCAGGCCCAGGCCGGTGCCCAGGCCCTTGGTGGTGAAGAACGGCTCGGTGGCGCGCTTGAGCACGTCGGCCGGCATGCCTTCGCCCTGGTCGTTGACGCAGATGGCCACGTAATCGCCCGGCGGCAGCCGGTTGGCGATGCGCCGCCCATCCTCGAGCACCGCCGTCCCCACCGTCACCACGCCGCCCTGGGGCATGGCGTCGCGCGCATTGATGACCACGTTGAGCAGGGCCATTTCCAGGTAGGTCGGGTCGATCGAGCACGAGGGCAGGCCGGGGCGCAGGTCGAGCCGCAGCTCGACCTGGTCGCCGAGGGTGCGCACCAGCATGTCGGAAAACTCGACCACCAGGGTGTTCAGGCTGACGCGCCTGTGCTCGAGGCGCTGCTTGCGTGCAAAGCTCAGCAGTTGCTGGGTGAGCTTGCCGGCCTGCATGGTCGCGCGCTGGGCTCGCCGGATCGGCTCGGCCGCCGCCGGGGTCTTCCCGGCCGTCAGCAGGGCCAGCTCGAGGTTGCCGTTAATCACCTGCAGCAGGTTGTTGAAATCGTGCGCCATGCCGGCCGACAGCTGGCCGATCGCTTCCATCTTCTGCGCCTGCAGGTTCGACTCGAGCATGCTGCGGCGCTCGGTGATGTCCATCTGCGAGGCGAAGAAGTACAGCAGCTTGCCGTCCTGGCCGAAGATCGGGCCGATGAACAGGGCGTTCCAGAAGGGTTCGCCGTCGGCCTTGTAGTTGAGGATGTCGACCGCCACCGCGCGCTGTTCGCGCAGGGCGTTGCGGACTTCGGCCACCGTGCCGCGGTCGGTGTCCGGCCCCTGCAGCAAGCGGCAGTTGCGGCCGAGGACCTCCTTTTCCGCATACCCGGTGAGGTCGAAGAAGGCGCCGTTGGCGAACACGATCGGATTGTCTTGCTGGTTGGGGTCGGTGACGATCATGGGCATGCGCGTCATCTCGACCGCGGCAAAGAAGATGTTGCCGCGGTCTTCCAGCCCGCCGCGTCCGATGTAGCTGGCCTGCCAGTGATTGACGCCGGGGCCGCCGGACGGATTGACGGCGTTGCCCTCGACCTCGCCGACCGCCTGCACGCCCACGCTCTGGCCGCCACCCTGGACGTCCAGTGGTTTGTTGAGGTGTTCTTGCTTGTCCGATCCAGTTGCCATGTGTACCCCGAGCCCGGCCGTCAGGTCGACCGGTGTGGGATTCACTCTATCGGGGCCGGGGTCGCCATTCCGTACGTGACTTCACACAGCGCCCCCAGCAAACGGGCAGGTTTGCGCTGGATCAACGCGCGGCCTGGGCCGGGCGGGTGGCGTCGGCGCCCTGGGTAATGACGATCTCGCCGATGCCGATGCCGAGCTTGCGGGTGTCGCCGGGGTTGCCGCGCTCGGCCGGCGACACCGGTTGCGGCACCTCGATCACCAGCGTACGCGCATCCTCGTCGAGGTCGAAATGCAGGCCGATCTCCCGCAGCTGCCAGCCGACCCGGAATTCCCGGGTCTGGCCGCCCAGGTGGACCTTGAAGGGCAGATTCGCGTTGACGTCGTAGGCGCGCGCGGCAAGCACCAGGCCGACGCGGCGCGGCAGCGCTTGCGCGAAGCGGATCACGACCTGCTTCCCGTCCGACCAGCGGCCCCAGGCTTCGATGTGCGACAGGCCCTCGACGCCGGTGACGACCTGCGGGTCGGGCGGCGCCGACAGTTTCACATGGTGCAGCGTCGGCTCCGGCTCCGGCAGGCGCACCACCGCGTAGTGGGGCGTCTGGCGGACGACGGTGACGTTCCCGGGCAGCTGGTAGTCGCCCAGCAGCAGCATCCACTTCTTCTTCAAGGGCAGCTGGTATTCGGCGACCGGGCCGAAGTCGAGCATCATCGTGGTGGTGTCCGGGTGGTCGATGTGGAACTGCGCGCGCATCATCAGGCTCAGGTCGACGCCCGCGACCACCACCTCGCTGCGCTCGGCCGGCGGCACGAAGTCGTGGACGAAGCGGGACGCCAGGTCGGCCTGGGTTGCCGGGCGGTGCGCCTCGAGGTGCCGGTGCACCCCCTGGTTGCTGGCCGCATGGGCGGCGGGCAGGGCGAGGCACACGAACAGCAGCGGCGCCGCGCGCAGGCGCGCCGCCCACGCCAGCAGCAGCAACAGCTGGAGCCCGACCAGGATACGGAAGGATTTTCCCTGGAGGTCGATGCCATGGATGTCGGGGCCGTCCACCACATTCATCGTATAGCCCTGCAACCTGGACATCGATAACAGCAGCACCGCCCCCAGCGACAGGGCCAGCGCCCAGCGCAGCCATGGGCGCTCCGGCGCGGCGCGCTCGCGCGGCGCCGGCGGCGCGATCGCGGCCGCCGCCACGACCGCCAGCAGCGGGAACACGAAGCTGTAGTAGCGCAGGTGCAGGCGGAAGCCTTCGTGGCTGCCCGGAGCGTGCAGGCCCGCGGTGTACAGGATCGTCACGCCGGCGGCCGCGCCCAGCATCAGCAGCACGTACAGGTGCAGCAGCTTGCGGCGGTCGGTGGCCGGGTCGCCCGGTCCGGGCAGCGCGCGCGTGCACAGCTCGTAGGCAAGGATGGCCAGCGGCAGTCCGTACACCAGGGTCAGCGTCATCAGGTGGCCGCGCGCGCTGACCGAAGCCGCCACCAGCAGCGCCAGCCTGTCGCTGCCCATCCGCGTCGATTCATAGAAGGGGCCGAACAGGCTCAGGCCGGCCTGCCCGGCGAGCAGCCAGCCGAGGCCGAACTTGAGCGCCAGGGCGGCCAGCACCGCCAGGGCCGCCATGGCCAGGCCGCGCGCGCCCCACGCGCCGCCGCGCTGGCGGCTGGCCAGCACCAGGAACAGGACGAGCGAGGGCAGCAGGAACAGCGCATGCACCTTCACCAGGCTCATCAGGCCAAGGACGGCGCCGCCGGCCAGGCCGTGAAGCGCCGGGTGCCAGTCGCTGCCCTGCAGGGCCACCCAGCTCAGCACGCAGAAGCCGAAGTAATACATGGCCTCGGGCATGAAATAGGCGGTGAAGGAGTTCAGCGGCGCCAGCGTGCTCAGCACCGCGACCGCGCAGGCCACCGGCGCGCTGCAGAAGCGGCGCGCGATCAGGTACACGAAGGGGGCGGCGCCAACAAAAAAGGCCAGGTTGCCGATCCGGACGCAGTCGAGGAAACCGTCGCCGCAGGCGCTGCTCGCGCCAGACAGCCACAGGTAGAGGTAGGACGGCACGATGGCTTCCGCCAGCGGCAGCAGGCGCGCCATCTTGCTGTAATACCACTCGTCGGCGAAGACGCTGGGCTGCAGGCCGGCATTACGCTGGTACAGGAGCCAGGCAATGCAGGCCAGGGCGACGGTCAGGAGCAGCGGCCAGGCGAAGCGCTGCGGTTTGGCGGGGATCGTGTTCATTATGTGTTGTTATAGGTGAACCGCGTGAATCAATCCTTGGGCTTGCGCTCCTCGATGCGCAGGCGTGTCAGCGAAATACCCAGCAGGCGCGTGTCGGTGGAGTTGCCGAGATCGCTCGGCCGCGTCGGCCGCGGCACCTCGATGACGAGGGTCTGCTGGCGGCCGTCGGTGTCGAGATCGAGCACCACTTCGCGCGCTTCCCAGGCCAGGCGGAACTGTGCCGCGGCTTCCCCGGCGCGCAGGGTGAAGGGCTCGGCGGTATTCGGGCCGAAGGCGCCGGCGGTCAGCACCACCGTCAGGCGCGCCGGCAGCGGCCGGGCGAAACGCAGCGTCACCCGCTTGCCGTCCGACCAGCGTCCCCAGGCTTCCACGTTCGACAAGCCTTCGGCATGGTCGACCAGCCGTCCCGGGCCGGGCGCGACGTGGAAGGCGAACTCGCCGACCAGGCTGCGTTCGGGGCGCGGCAGCTTGACGATCGCGAAGGCGTCGTTGGCGAGCGCCGGCGCCATCCCCGGCGGCAGCGGATGGCGGCCCACCGCGACCAGCCAGCGCGCCGTCGAGGGCAGGCGGTAGGCCTCGATCGGGGCGCCGTCGGGCAGGTCGAGCAGGATCATGTCCGGATGGTCGATGTGGAACTGGGTGCGGAACAGGTCGGCGCCATTGGCGACGATGATCGTGGCGCTGCGCTCGGCAGGCGGAATCAGGTCGCGTGCGGCGATGCCGGCGCGGTCGGCCGGCGGCGCCGTGCGCAGGTGGCCGAGGTAGGTGCGCACGTCGGCGTCGGTGAGGAACAGCGCCAGCGGCAGCGCGACCAGCAGGAAGCCCCAGGCCGCGGCGCGGCGGTAGCGCAGCCACAGCGCCAGCAACAGCGCCTGGAGCGCGAACAGGGCGATGACCGGGTTGTCATGCTTGATCAGGGGCGTGAATTCCGGCCCGTCGGTGATGCGCGGGTCGAAGCCCGGCAGGCGTGTCCAGGCCAATGCCAGCAGGCCGGCCAGCGCCAGGGCGATCAGGATCTGCGCGACGCCGGGGCGCGCAGCGGCATCGCGCCAATCGCGGGTGGCGGCGGCGGCGGCGACCAGCAGCAGGGGCAGGGCAAAGCTGTAGTAGCGCGAGTGCAGGCGGAAGCCTTCCAGCGGCCCGTCGGAGGCGATCGAGGCCGTGTACAGCACCGCCAGGCCGAGCGCCGAACCGAGCATGAGCGCGGTGAACACGGTGAGCAGGCCAAGCGGATTGCCGGCGCGGTGGGTGTCCCGGCGCACCAGGGCGTGCAGCAGCGCCGCCAGCGGGAAGCCCAGCAGCACCGCCAGGCCCATCGCATGGCCGCGCGCACTGAGCGAGGCCGGCAGCAGGCGCGACAGTAAACCCTGCTGCGAGGCCGAGCTGGCGCCGGCCGCGTAGAAGCTGCCGAACAGGGTCAGGCCGGCGTCGCCCGCCAGCAGCCAGCCAAGCAGCAGCTTGACCGCGGCGGTGGCGAGGGCGGCGAGCAGCGCCGCGCCCAGCCCGCGCACGATCCAGGTGCGGGCAGTCGCAGCGGGATCGCGGAAGCGGCTCGCATACACGAGGTAGAGGCAGAGCGCAGGCAGCAGGAACACGGCATGCACCTTCACCAGGCTCATCAGACCCAGCACCGCGCCCGCCAGCAGCGCATGCAGCCAGGCGCGCCAGGCGACGCCGGCCAGCGCCACCCAGGCCAGCAGCGCGAAGCCGAAGAAATACATCGACTCGGGCATGAAGTAGCTGGTGTACAGGTTCAGCGGCAGCAGCAGCGCCAGCAGCGCCACCGTGCAGGCCAGCGGCGCGGGCAGCACGCGGCGCGCGACCAGGTAGAGGAAGGGGGCGGCGCCGACGTGGAACAGGACGTTGCCGATGCGGACGCAGTCGAGGAAGCCCGGGCCGCAGCTGCTGCCGGCGCCGAACACCAGCAGGTAGAGATAGGAGGGCACGGCGGCTTCTGACAGCGGCGCCAGGCGCGCCATTTTGCTGTAGTACCACTCGTCCATGAAGACGCCGGGATAGAGGCCGAGCGTGCGCTGGACCAGGTACCAGCCGATCAGGGCCATGCCGGCGCCGAGCAGGAGCGCGGGAACGAGGGAGCGCGCGCGTGCGCGCCCGAATGCATGTGCGGGGGGCGAAGAAAGGATCATGTCGTCGAGTGGCGGGAGGCCGCGCGCCAGCCGGCCAGCGCCGCCTGCATCTGCGGCCAGGTGAAGAACCGGCGCTTTTCGTAGTACAGCGCGCCCGCGTGCGGGCGTTCGTCCAGGCGCGCCAGGGCGACCGGCTGCAGCTGTTCCACGCCGCGCAGCAGGTAGTGCAGCAGCACGAAGGGGAACAGGCCGATCCAGGTGTTGCGCTGCGAGGGGTAGGACAGGCAGGCGCGCAGGTGCCGCAGGCGGCCGCGCCAGGGGATGCGGGTGGCGATCGCCGGGCCGTTCTCCGGCACCGGCGCCAGCACCCGGAACAGCGGGCCGGGCAGACTCCTGGCCTGGTACAGCGAGAACTGCCAGGTGCGCTGCAACAGGCCGCGTTCGGCCGCCAGCACGACCGCCAGCGCGTGCAGCGCGTCGTGATCGTGGTGGCCGCCTTCCCAGGCGGTGACGTACAGGGCGTCGACCAGGGGATAGCGCGCGAGCCAGCGCCTGATCCAGTCGGCGGCAGGCGCCAGGTGCTGGGGCAGGCGGCCGTCGCCGATGCCGAGTTCGCCGCCGGCGAAGAACACGTCTTCCGGTGCGACTCCCAGGCGCGCCAGCACGCCGAGCGACTCTCGGTTGCGCTGCGCGGCCGACGCGGTCGCGGTCTGGCCGTCGGTCAGGTAGGCGCAGGCCACGCGCAGCCCGCGCCGGCGGCAGTCGAGGATGCGCTGGTAGACGCCGAATTCGTCGTCCTGGTGGGCGAACAGGAACAGGGCGGCATGGCCCCCCTCCTGCCTGCCGTGCGCGTCGGCGTCCGGCCCGGCGTCAGTAGGCATCGAAGTCGAGGAAGGTGAACTGGATGCGGGATGCGTCGAGCTGCGGCACGCGCGGCGTGAAGGCGCGCCAGATCAGGTTCAGCGGCGAGGGGCGCAGCCGCATCGAGATGCTGGCGTAATTCCAGTAGCGGCTGGTGGCGTCCGGGGTCAGGCCGATGAACAGGCGCAGCGGCGAAGGCGCACCGCCGTCCGGCACGACCGGCAGGCGGTCCGCTTCCAGCTCGGCATAGGCCGGGATGTGGCCCAGGGCGGCGGCATGGAACTGCAGCCGCCCGCCGGCCTTGCGTCCGTGCACCCGGTTGTGCGGGTTGGCGCAGCGCCAGGCCAGGGCATCAAGGCTCCAGCTGCGTTCGAACGACAGGCTGGCCGCGGCCGGTTTCGGCGCGTGGCGCAGGCGGCCCAGGCCGACGCGCGCTTCCAGCGGGCGCACCAGCTGGAAGCCGAGCTTGCGCACGAAGCCCGGGGTGCTGTTGGCATTGGCCACGCCGTAGCAGCCGTCGAAGCCGGCCCCGGCCCCCGCTTCGTAGGTCATCGCGGCCAGTTTCGTGAACAGGCCCTTGCCCTGGTAGTCGGGGTGGGTGGCGGTGTTCAGCGACAGCAGCACCCGCACCTCTTGTCCTTCGACCCAGGCGCGCGCCGGCACGCACACGTAGTGCGCCGCCAGGCGCTCGCCGTCCCAGGCGTCGTAGCCGACCGCGGCGCCGTCCGGGTTGGCCACGTACAGCCAGTCGAGGTAGCTTGGGGTGAACTTGTCGGTGCCGGGGAAGCAGGCGGCGAACAGCGCGCCGTACTGCGCGAGGGTGGCGGGGTCGTTCTGGACGGGCGCAAAACGCAGCGCTGTTTGCAAGTCGTGCATCACTTGAAGATCCAGTATTTGCTGAGCAGGTAGCCGTTCACCGCCACCAGCGGCAGCGACAGCAGCTTCCCGGCCAGCGGGTTGTCGAGGACGGCGCTCGCCGCTGCGACGCAGGCAATGGTCAGGAGGTAGTTGACCCCAACCACGCACAGGTAGCGCGCGAAATTCGCAGGATTGGCCGCGGCGTTGAAGGTAACACGGCTGTGGAAGGCGTAGTTGACCAGCAGCCCGGCCGCGAAGCCGGCGCTGGCGGCGGCGGTGGCCTGCACGCCGGCCTGCAGTAGCAGCTGCATCAGGCCGATGTCGGCCAGCGCGCAGATCAGGCCGCCCGTGACGAAGACCGCGAACTGGCGGCTGAACAGGCGCGCAGCGAGTGCGGACACGCTCATGCGCCGGGGGCCGCGGGCTTATGGCGGAACAGGGTCTTCTTGTGCAGCGGATTGCGCGGCACCGAGGCGACGTCGTACGCCAGGAAGGCCAGCACCAGCTGCACGCCCATGATCACCGGCAGCGCCGCCAGCATCACGGTGCCGGCCGGGGTTTCGGTGCCGGAACGCGCCGAGGCGATCCAGTGCGAGATGCCGTAGACCGTGCCGAAGCTCGCCAGCAGGAGCCCCAGCGGCAGCTCGATCGAGGCCACCGACATGTTGCGCAGGTAGTAGTTGTAGAAGATGCGCTTGCCGAAGTTGCGCACGTGCTTGCTCAGGAATTCGGTGACGATCTTCGAGATCCTGAGGTTGCTGACCTCGTCGCCGTAGACGGCGTCCATCGGCACGTCGGCCACCACCGCGCCCAGGATGTTCAGGCGGAACAGCATGTCCGATTCGAAGAAGTAGCGCTTGCTGATCTTCTCGAAGGGGAGGTAGCGCGCGCAGTCGGCGTGGATCGCGGTGAAGCCGTTGGTCGGGTCGAACAGGTCCCAGTAGCCCGAGGACAGCTTGGTCATCAGCGACAGCACCGCGTTACCGAACAGGCGCAGCGGCGGCATCGCGCCCAGGCGTTCCAGGTTGAAGAAGCGGTTGCCCTTGGTGTAGTCGGCTTCGCCGGCCAGGATCGGCGCGATGAAATTCGGGATCAGGCTGCCGTCCATCTGGCCGTCGCCGTCGATCTTGACCATGACCTTGGCGCCGTCGGCGATCGCCGCGCGGTAGCCGGTCATCACGGCGCCGCCGACGCCCTGGTTCTCGGCGTGTTCGAGCACCACGACGCGCGGATCGCGGCAGTGTTCGCGGACAAAGGCGCCGCTGCCGTCGGGGCACTTGTCGTCGACGACGTAGATGCGCGCGACCTCGGGGCCGATGCCCGCGATCACGCCCAGGATGTGGCGAGTCACCCTGAAGCTCGGGATCACGACCGCGACGGCATTCGATGCCTCGGGCGCGTGCGGCGAAGTGGAAGTGATGGGACGGTTCACGGCGTCAGGGGCGTTCATGGCTTGCTTGGGGTTTGTCGTACGCTGATCTCGCGCAGGAAGAAGGCGAGCGGGCGCGGGTCGCCAGGGCCGGGGGCCGTTGGCGACGCGTGTTCGAATTCGATGTCGAGGGTGGCGGAGCGTGCGCCGGCTGGCAGCGCCAGCTGGCCTGCCTGGTCGAGCGCGTGCCAGCCAAGGTCGACGCCGTTCACCAGCACCCGGGTCTCGCGGTTGGGGGCCAGGTAGTTGCCGGCGATGAGCAGCGATTCAGCCGCGCCGCCGTCGAGCTGGATGCGCACGCGCGAACGCGGGCCGTGCGACCAGGCGCCGTCCCAGCCGGGACCGTTGGCCTCCAGCGGGTACCAGCCCGAGACCAGCGCCACCGGCTTGCCGGCGCGCAGCGCGTCGAACTGGAAGCTGCGCTGCAGGTAGCCGCCGGCGGCGCAGCGCAGCGGGCCGTCGAGGTAGCGCCAGCCGCGCGCGCTCGGCACGGTCGGCATGTCGGGCGCCAGGCTCGCGCCCTTGCCGCACAGCTGTTCGTCGGCATGCGCGTTGGCGGCATGGACCAGGGTCTTGACCACGACGCCGTCGCGCTGCAGCGTGTACAGCTTGTCGGGCTGGATGTAGTTGTCGTGGTTGCCCGCGCGCTCGGCGAAGATTTCGGGTTCCGGATGGTAGTACTGCGGCGCCCAGGCCAGCATGCGTACCGCGGCCGGGCTGAAATGCACGTAGTCGTAGCGCTGGGCGTGCAGCATGGCGACGGCCTGGATCGCGGCCAGGCCCACTACCAGCGCCGCCGGCCAGCGCGGCAGGCGGCGCAGCAGCACCAGCAGCGCGAACGCCAGGGGCATTGCGGCCCAGAAGGCGTAGCGCATCACGCCGGCCGCCCCGGAATTCCAGTTCAGCACCGCCA
Source organism: Massilia sp. X63 (assembly GCF_041023745.1). NCBI lineage: Bacteria > Pseudomonadati > Pseudomonadota > Betaproteobacteria > Burkholderiales > Oxalobacteraceae > Massilia > Massilia sp. X63. The sequence goes on along the minus strand of NZ_JBFTEF010000002.1, from coordinate 73,917 downwards.
GCGCGGGCACCGCCAGCGCCAGCGTCAGCAGCGCGGCCAGCAGCAGCGTGCCGCGCGCGCGCCGGTCCGCACGCGGCAGCAGCAGGAGCAGGACCAGCAGCAGGCCCGGCACGCCGATGATCATGCCCTGGTTCAGGTCGAAGTAGAACGAGGCCAGGCGGGTCGCGCCGATCAGGCCCGGGTCGGAGAACAGCTTGGCGATGATGTTGGGGACGCCGAACTGCCACAGGTTGAACAGCGGCGGCAGCGCGAACACCGCCATGCCGGCCGCCAGGCCGAGGACGTTGCGGCGCGTGAGCTGGGCGCGCAGGTTGCTGCCGAAGCCCAGCTGGCGATCGTAGTCGAGCCACAGCTTGAACAGCGGCGCGAAGGCGAAGAAGAACACGATGGTCGGGTTCTGCTGCCCGGCCAGCCCGGCCAGCAGGCTGCCGGCCAGCGGCGCGCCGCTGACGTAGAACAGCAGGCCCGCCAGCAGCAGGGCCGCGCTAACGCACTCGGGACTGGTCCAGTGCAGGTAGAGGGCGCCGCCGCACAGCATGAACAGGCCGAGGCCGAGCCAGGCCGCGGTCTCGGACCGGAAGAAGCGGCGCAGTGCCAGCGCCAGCGCGAACACCGCCATCAGGTTGACCGCCTGGAAGGTCTTGAAGGGCGGGATGCCGAGCGCCTCGAACAGCTTGAACGGCGCCGCCGCCAGCAGCGAATAGCCGAAGTAGTGCACCGGGAACACGTCGCCATCGCGTCCGCGCACGAAGGCCGCGTACAGCTGCTGGTCGCCCGCGCGCATGCCGCGCTCCAGCAGGTCGAAGGGTTCGGCGAACATGCCTGGCAACAGGGCGCGCACGCGCGCGATGTCTTCCAGGCGGATGTCGGGCGAACCATGGTCGGCGATGGCCACGGTGGCGAGCGTGTACTCGACCACGTCGCCGCCGTAGAAGGGCTTGTACATGGCCAGCAGCGCGCACAGCGCCAGCGCCACCAGCAGGGGAAAGCGCCAGGACGGCAGGCGGGAGATGGGAGCGGTCTGCATGGGTCAGAGGGCGGCGAGGGTGGCAAGCGCCAGGCAGCAGGCCACCACGACCAGGCTGACCTTGTCCTTGCTCACGTACAGGACCGGGTCTTCGTTGACCTGGCCGCGGAACGACAGCACCCACAGGCGGCCGAGCCAGAACACCAGCAGCGGCAGGATCCCGGCCAGCCAGGCCGGCGAGCGGTACAGGTCCAGCACATTGTCGGAATTGAAGTACAACATGAACACCAGCACCGACAGGAAGGCGCTGTTGACGCCCATGACGCCGACCGGCATCCGGTCTTCGACCGTGTAGCCGCGCCCGCGCGTCTTGTCCTTGCCGCGCTTGTGCAAGTTGATCAGTTCGCTGTGGCGCTTCAGCAGCGCCAGGCTCAGGAAGACGAAGAAGGAAAAGGACAGCAGCCAGAACGAGGGCGGGATGCCGGTCGCGGCGGCGCCGCCCAGTACGCGCAGGCTGTACAGGATCGCCAGCGTCACGATGTCGACCATCATCAGGCGCTTGAGCCAGACCGAATAGGCCACGGTGCTGGCGAAGTACACCAGCACGGCCGCCAGCAGCAACACGTTGTACGAGGCGCACAGCACGATCGCGGCCAGGGCCAGCAGCGGGCTGGCGAACAGGGCCAGCGGCAGCGGCAGCGCGCCCGAGGCGATCGGGCGGGTGTGCTTGGTCGGGTGCACGCGGTCGTCCTGGGCGTCGAGCGCGTCGTTGAGCAGGTAGGCGCTGGAGGCGCACAGCGAGAAGGCGGCGAAGGCCACCAGCGAGGCCGTGAAGGTGGGCAGGTCGAGCGCATGGCCGGCCAGCATCGGCACGAACACCAGCAGGTTCTTCAGCCACTGGCGCGGGCGCAGTGCCTTGAACAGGGCGCGCGCCGTGTTGCCGCGCACGCTGCCGGAATGGACGGTGTCGCGGCCGTCGTCCAGCCGGAACGGCCTGGCGGTGACCGACCAGGGATGGGCGCAGCCGAGCCATACCGGCAGGTCGGCGCGCGAATTGCCGATGTAGTCGTAGCCGCGCTCGCCGTACAGCTCCGCCAGGCGGCGTGCCTTGTTGTGCGAGGTCAGGTTGATGCCGTCGCCGGTGGCCAGCACCAGGTCGAACAGGCCGAGGTGGGCGGCGATCTGCTCGGCGAAGCGGCGCTGCGATCCGGTGGCCAGCACGATGGCGCGGCCACGCGCGCGTTCCGCCTCGACCAGGGCCAGCACCTGCTTGTCGTAGGGCAGGGCGGCCGGATCCAGTTCGACTTCGTGCGCCAGCCGCTCCTTGAAGCCGGCCTTGCCCGCAAACAGCCAGAACGGCAACAGCCAGGCGCGCAGGATGTTCTTCTTCAAGAACAGCACGATCGATTCCCATAGCAGGTCGGAATGGATCAGGGTGCCGTCGAGGTCGACGACCAGCGGGCGCGCCGCGGCCGCCGCGTCCACGCCGGTTCCAATTTCCTTATGCATGGCCGTCTCCCGCGCCGGGCAGCACCCGGTACCAGTGCTGGCGCACCAGTCCGTCGAGCACCTGTTGCGCGCTCTGGTCCCAGGTCAGCCAGGGCATGCCGGTCGACTGCGGCGCCTTGCCGTCGCGCTGCAGCAGCAACCAGGCGTGAATGGCGTCGGCCAGGTCCTGCGGCGCCAGGCCGTCGAAATAATAGGCGTGTTCGCCCGCCACTTCGCGGAACACCGGCAGGCTGCGCGCGATGATCGGGATGCCGTGCTGGGCCGCCTCGATCAGCGGCAGGCCGAAGCCTTCGCCTTCGGACGGCGACAGCAGGGCCGAGGACGCGCCGTACAGCTTGAGCAGCATCTCGTCCGAGATGCCGTTCATCCAGAACAGGCGCTTCGATTTTTTCGGATGCGCGGCCATGCGCTCGCACAGCTTTTCCATCATCCAGCCCTGCTTGCCGACCACCACGAGGTTGACGTCCTCGCCGCGTTCCCACAGCAGCTCGAAGGCGTCCAGCGTCTGGGTGTGACCCTTGCGCGGCTCCACCGTGCCGACCATGATGAAGCTGGGGCGCTGCTTGAGCGCCGCCAGCACCGCGTCGGCGTCGGGCGGCAGGCCGAAGCTCGGTGCGCTGGCGTCGATGTCGGCGCCCAGGTGGAAATGGCCCAGCTTCAGCGGGGCGCGGCGCGCCAGGCCCTGGCTCTCGATCCAGCTGGCCAGCTCGTCGGCCACGGCGCGCGAGATGCACAGCACGCCGTCCGAGACCTTGTGCACGGTGCGCAGGAAGTCGCCGAAGTACTGCTCGGTACCGAAGGGGAAGACGTCCGGGCGCAGCATCGGCAGGATGTCGAACACCACGAAATAGATGCCGACCCCGCGGTCGCGCATCGACAGCAGCAGCTGCTCGTTCTGCGAGGTGCCGTTGGTGAACAGGTCGAGGCCGAAGAAGATGTCGCCGGGGCGCAGCTCGACCGGCGCGTCTTCCAGCGCGAGCGCGGTTTCCCCTACCATGTTCAGGCCGAACTGGCGCGCATACTGGTAGCTGCGGTTGCCCCCGTGCGAGTACACCGGCTCGATCCGGAAGCCCGGCGGCGGGTCGGCGATCATCGACAGCAGGATGCTGCGCACCACCCGCTGGATGCCGGTCTTGAGGTCGGACTGCACCACGGCCGAGACGTCCACCAGCAGCTGGCGCGGCGCGGCCGGGGCGCGGTTGAAGGCAATCGCCGATGCCAGCGCCGGCAGCTCGGCGTCCGCCGCCTGCGGCGCGCTGGCGCGCACCACCTTGCGGTAGGCGGCGAGCGGGCTGCGCGTGGCATAGGCTTCGATGGCCTCGACGTACAGCTCGCCGACCCGGGCCGGCGCATGCTCGCGCTCCATGTGGGCCAGGGCGCGCTGCGACAGGCTTGTGCGCAGGGCGTCGTCCTGGCGCAGGCGCGCCAGCGCATCGGCCAGTTCCGGCGTCGTGAAGCCATCCTGCAGCTTGACCAGCAGGTCGTCCTGGATCGAGGCGGTGGAACCGTGCGCGTTGACGATCGTCGGGATGCCGTACAGCAGGCAGTCGAGCACCGAGGCCGAGGTCTCGCCGCGGGTCGAGGCGCGCAGCTGCACCGCGCAGTCGCTGGCGGCGAGGTAGTCGGCATAGGTGGCGGCGTCGACGAAGCCGGCGATCGTGATGCGGCCGGCGGCCTCGCTGGCGGCGATCTTGCGCAGCAGCCCGGCGCCATACAGGCCGGGGTCGTTCTCGCCGACGAAGACCAGGCGGCACTTGCTGTCCTGCGCCAGCTTCGATGCAAGGTAGGCATCGAGCAGCTCTTCGTTGAGCTTGGTGCGGCCCAGCATGCCGAAGGTGGTGACCAGGTAGTCGCCGTCCGCGATGCCCAGGCGCCGGCGCGCGGCCGCGCGTGCTTCCGGCGTGGCCGAGCCCTCCGGACGGCCGCGCAGCAGCGGGATGGTGCGCCAGCCCTCGGCGGCGCCGGGTCCGTACCACTCGGTCGCCAGCTGCTTCGAGAAGTCGGCATGGACGATCACGCCGGCCGCGTTGTCGAGCACGCCCTTGTTGACCGGGTATTTCCAGATCGACGGGTTGCGGCCTTCCTTGCGGTGGCTGAGCAGGCCGGTGTAGCCGTGCGATTCGTACAGCGCTTTGATAAAGCCCTGCGGCAGGTATTCCTCGCGCTCCAGGTTGTCGAGCACGCCCGAGAAGAAGAAGTCGTGCAGCACCACGATGCCCGGCACCTCGCGGATCAGGTCGAACATGTGCTGGTGCGCGTGCGAATTGCCGACGTGGTAGACCACGCGCTCGAATTCGTGCGCATGGTGGCGCAGCCACTCGGGCGCGCGCAGCGGCAGGCCGTCCAGGCGCGCATCGTCGACGCGTTCCTGGTCCACGACCAGCGTGATGTCGTAGTGCTTGGCCAGCTCCGGCACCAGCTCGGCGCTGTAGTCGGCGATGCCGGATTTGACCGGCGGCAGCGGCGAGACGTAGGCCAGCTTCGGACGGGACGCCTGCGGACGGCTCGCGCGCTCGGCGGCGGTGGCGTCCAGCTCGACCAGCAGGGCGGCAGCGTCGAGCTCCTGCGGCGCGCGATGCAGCACCGGGAAGGGCAGGGCGGCGCCGTGCCTGTCCGCTTCGCGCGGCGCCAGCACCACGTCGGGCGACAGGCTGGCCAGCGCGTGTTCGCGCAGTGCCGGCTGCAGGTGTTCGGGTGCGCCCAGGTCGAACGCGCGTACGCGCGCGCCGAAGGCCAGGCGCAGGTCTTCCAGCAGGGCCGGATTGGACAGCGGCGCGGCGATCCGCAGTTCGCGCGTGCCCGCGGCGGCGGCGAGCGCCTTGGTGAAGCTCAGCGCGGCCGGCGCGGCGCCGTCCTGCGCATGGAGTAAGTCGATGACGATACGCATGCTATGAGTTACCTGCCTGGTTGCCGCGGGCACGCTGCAGGTCGCCCAGCACCGCGCGTACCGACAGCGGCAAGCCCTTGAGTTCTTCGGGAACCGCCATGGCCAGCGGCGCCAGCGGCTCCGGCGCAGCCTGCTTGATGGCGGCGATCGAGGTGCTGACCTTCTGGCCCAGCGACGGGTAGCGCAGCAGCACCGGAATCAGGAGGCGGCGCATGCGCTCGTTCTTGGTCACCCGGGTGACGACGCGGCGCGCCAGGCCGGGACGGCGCAGTGCGCGCGCCACGCGGCCGACCGCGCGCAGCGGCGCCGTGATCTTCCACGAGGTGCTGGCGTAGGTGGCCGCCAGGCGCGCTTCGATGTCCTGCGCCCACACGGTCAGGTGATGACCGCTGGCCTGGGCTGCGGCCAGCGCCTCGCGCACCGTACCGAGATCGTGCTGCGCGACCAGCAGCGACTTTTCTGCTTCCAGGCGGCTCTGTTCCGACTGCGCCAGGCCCAGCTCGGCGGTGCGGCGGTCGTGCTCGGCCTGGCGCCGCGCCAGCTCGGCTTCGCGGCGTTCCTGGTCGGCCATGCGGCGTTCCTGTTCGGCGGCGTCGGCGCGCACCAGCGCGTAGTCGAGCTCCGTGCGCAATGCATCGGCCTGGCGCGCTGCCTGTTCGACGGCTGCCGACAGTTCGGCCGCGTGGCGCTCGGAGTCGCTCAGCGAGCGGCCCAGTTTTCTGGTCGAAGCCCAGGCCTTGTCGAGGTGGTGCGAGATGTAGTCGTCGAACACGTTCGGCTGGATGCCGAAGTGGGGCAGCAGTTCGCCGTGTTCTTCCGCCACGTAATAGCGGTTCAGGCCATCGAACCAGGCGAAGCGGTAGCGCTGGCCGGTGACCATGTGTTCCCAGGCGGCGTGGTTCGTTTCGCGGCTGTTCGGCAGCGTCGCCTCGATGACCAGCACCCACGGGCGCCAGCGCGCGAAGTCCATGCCCTTCAGCACTTCGCCCTCGAAACCTTCGACGTCGATCTTCAGGAAGTGGATCTCGCCCCGCACGTATTCTTCGCACACCGAGGCCAGGGTGCGCACCGGCACGGTCAGTTCGACGACTTCGTGGCCTTCCGCACGGTGCAGCTCGGCGACGGATTGCTCCGGCGAGGCCCAGCCGCGTACCTGCGGGGTGTCGTACAGGGTCAGTTCGCCGTTGGCGCTGCCGGCGGCGATCGCCAGGTTGACGTCGCGCGGGCGCTGCGCGAGGAAAGCCTGGTGAAAGGAGGGCAGCGGCTCGATGCTGACGCCACGCCAGCCGGCGTCGTAGAAGGCCTTGGTGACCGAATGCTCTTCCGGATCGTTGGCGCCGACGTCGATGTAGAAGCCGTTCTTGACGTGGCCGAGCGCGCGCCACAGCAGCACGTCCTCGGAATTCTGCGAATAAGAGATAAATGTCATGAGCGTTGAATGTCGATGGCCGGGTCGAGCCAGGCCGAACCCTCGAAGTGGGGACGGCGCATGTTCATCACGGTAAATACCAGCGCCAGGTCGCGCCATTCGTAGTTGTTCACCAGGTGGGTCTCGGTGCTGACGATCGCGGTCGCGACCGAATACGTGCCTGGACCAAGATTCATCGGGAAGGCGAAACGGTACACCACCTCTTCGCCGGCCGCGACGTCGTCGAGCGGCAGCTGCTTGAGGTGGGTATTGGTGCCGTACATCGGCTGGCCGAGGCGGTCCTTGATCATGTAGCCGAGCACCATGCGCGGGATCGGCGCGTTCACCTTGACCCTGACCTCGAGCGTGACGGCCGCGCCCACGTCGACCACTTCGACGCGCTCGCCCAGCTCGTCGAGCAGGGCGATGTCGCTGACCGTGGCTTCGCCGGTGCCCGAGATGGTCTGGACCTTGCCGTCGTCGAGCGCGTTGACGCGCACGGTTTCGTTTTCGCGTTCCGCGATCATGGCATTGTAATAGTCCATGATCTCTTCGGGCTTGCCCTCCTTGGCCAGGCGCCCGCCATCGAGCAGGATGGCGCGGTCGCATACCGACTGGATCGCCTGCTTGTCGTGCGAGACCAGCAGCAGGGTGGTGCCCTCCTTGCGGAACTGGCGGATGCGGTCGAAGGACTTGTGCTGGAAGTAGGCGTCGCCCACCGACAGCGCCTCGTCGACGATCAGGATGTCCGGGCGCCGCGCGGTGGCCACCGAGAAGGCCACGCGCATCTGCATGCCGCTCGAGTACACGCGCACCGGCTGGTCCATGTACTCGCCGATGCCGGCGAAGTCCTCGATCTGCGGCATCAGGCGGGTGATCTCGTCCACCGTCATGCCCAGCAGCTGGCCCGCCATGTAGACGTTCTGGCGGCCGGTGAAATCCGGATGGAAGCCCATGCCCAGCTCGAGCAGGGCGGCCACGCGGCCTTCCATCCAGACCGCGCCGGTGGTCGGCTGGGTGGTGCCGGTGATCAGCTTGAGCAGGGTGCTTTTGCCGGCGCCGTTGATGCCGATCAGGCCCACGGCCTCGCCCGGCGAGACCTGGAAGCTGATGTCGGTGAGCACCCACTTGAGCTTGTGGCGCGGGCCGCCGGGCAGCAGCCATTCGCCCAGGCGCGACCAGCGGGTCGGGTATTGTTTATAGGCCTTGCCCAGATTGGAAACGACGATGCTGCCCATCAGAGTTCATCCACTATTTCGCCGGAGCGCTTGCGGAACAGGCGCAGGCCCAGGATGCACAGCAGCAGGGCCATCAGGCCCGCCGGGATCAGGCTGTTCCAGTCGGGCAGGCGGCCTTCGACCAGGATCGACTGGTGCGCCTGCACCACCGCCGCCATCGGGTTGTAGACCAGGATCGGGCGCACCGCTTCCGGCAGGATGCTGGCCGGATAGACGATCGGCGTGAGCCAGAACCAGAACTGCATCGCGATGGTCACGAACTGGCCGACGTCGCGGAAGAACACGTTCAGGATGCCGCTCACCATCCCCAGGCCGATGGCCAGCAGGATCTGCAGCAGCAGCACCGGAATGATGGCGAAGAACACTGCGCCCGGGAAATGACCGGAGACCAGCAGGTAGACCAGGAACAGGCCGAAGATGATGCCGAAGTTCACCAGGGCATTGCAGACGACGATGATCGGCAGGCAGATGCGCGGGAAGCTGATCTTCTTGATCAGGTTGGCCTGCTCCAGGAACATGTTCTGCCCACGGGAGACGATCTCGGCGAACAGGCCCCAAGTCAGGATGCCGGCGCACAGGTAGATCGAGTAGGCGGCGCCGGAATCGTTGCCCGGCAGTTTGGCACGCATGACCTCGGAAAAGATCACGGTGTACACGAGGATCATGGCAAGCGGGCTGAGCACCGACCAGACGGCGCCCAGCATCGCGTTCACGTATTTCGACTGGAATTCGCGTTTGACGCTGCCCAGCACGAAACCGCGATAGGCCCACAGGCCTCGCAGCATCATTGGCGAAATCATGGGGCGGCCCGCGCTGGCAGTGCCCCGTTCGGGTACGTCAGGGAAAAATTCATTTGGATTGGCTTGGCGGATGAGCCCAAAATTATACTTCATCCAACAGCCAATCCGTTGTTACAGATGTAACACCTTGTCGCAAGTCAACGTCGATTTGTCATGACTTGTGTTGCGTCGACGCGGATTCAGCTACCGAGATTGGTAAAAATCCCGACGGCCATCTCTGCCCAGCAATACAAGAAGCCCAGGCCGATCAAGCCGATGGCCAGCAGGCGGCCTTGCCTGCTGCGGAGCTTGCGCAGGGCGAAGCTCAGCACCAGGCCGGCGAGCGCCAGCAGGGCGCCGGCGGCAAGGAAGTCGAGGCCGGTCCAGTTGACTTCGGCGGTGAACTGCATGGCGACGAGTGGGATCATGAGGACCACCGCCGTCACCAGGGCCACCGCCAGCAGGCTCTTGCCCAGGCCGGGTTGGACGTGCATGCCTTTGCTGCTCATCGTGCCCATCGTTGTCTCCTTGAATGAAGGGGTAGGACAATAATGTAGCACGCGGCGCCTCACGATCCCTGCACCAGCTTCTGCAGCGCGTCCGGCTTCACGATGATCAGGCGATGCGCATCCTTCTGCACGATCCCCTGCTGCGCCAGCGCGGTCAGCGCGCGCGTCACGGTCTCGCGGCTGGTGTTGATCATGTTGGCGATGTCCTGGTGGGTCGGCAGGTTTTCCACCACGGCCGGGGCGCCCGGTTCGGCCTGCTTGTTCTTCTGCATCAGCACCAGGTAGGTGTAGATGCGCTTGGCGGTGTTGTTAATGCTCAGCAGCGAGCGGAATTCCGAGTCGCGCTGGATCTTCTGCGCCAGGTGCTTGAGCATCTGGGTCGCCACCGAGGGCGAGTGCGCGAACAAGTGCATGGCGGTAGGCGCCGGCAGGAAGGCCACCAGCGCGTCCGACATCGCCACCACCGAGGCCGAGCGGGTCGAATTGTTGATCAGCGCGATTTCGCCGAAGAAGTCGCCCGGCGCCAGCATGCGCAGGCCGATCGCGCGGCCGTCTTCGGTCACGTCGATCACCTGCAGTTGGCCCGACAGCAGGAACATCAGGCCATCCCCATGGCCGCCTTTCTGCAGCACGATGTCGCGCTTGCCGTACTGGCGGATCCGCAAATCCTGCTTGACCCGGATGATCTCCTCGTCCGACAGCTCGGACAGCAGCGGGATCTTGCGCAGGTGGATCTGCACCTGGCGCTCTTCCGGCACGGCTGCGGCATCGTTCACGGCGGGAGCCCGGCGGGCAGCGGCGGTCTTGGCGGTTGCGGTCATGGTGGGTTCTGAAAGAAAGGCCTCAGAAAAAAGTCACGTAGAGTTGGGCGGACAAGGCCGCAAAGGCGATCCCGGCCGCGTTGGCGCCAATGTCGCGCCAGCAGAAGCGGCGGTCCGGCACCAGTGCCTGCAGGCATTCGATCAGCCAGCCCGCAACGAGCAGGCCCAGCAGCCAGAGCAGCGCTTCGGTACGGCCCTGGGCGATGCGCAGCGCCAGCATGGCCAGCACGGCAAAGCTGGCGAAGTGAAGGAATTTGTCGTTCGGCAGCGGCGGAAGCCAGCGGTTCGGTACCAGGCATCCCACGCAGACGGCAGTTGCGACCATGCCCAACAACATCATGTCTTCCACCACGATCTAACGGCCTTCCAGAATCTCCGACAGCCGTGATTGTATACGGTCGAGCCTGCTTTCGGTGGGATTAGGAAGGGCGCCGCGCCCGTGTGGCGCGTGCCAGCAACGAAGCGTGGCCAGGCTGGCAAGCTCGTCCGGTGAGGATGCCTGTCACCCCGCTGGGCATTGCCCCGGCCATCTTCCGCCCGGTTCAGATCAAGGCCGGGTCATCCGCGTGCCCGCGTTGCCAAGTGCTGCCGTGACGCAGCTTTTGTATCTAGATTGCAACAAAATGCAAACAGATGAATGCCGGTATTTACGTCGCGGAAAGGGCGTTGATACACTATGTTACATTGATTTACAAAGGTTTACATATGTCAATTGGGTAATTTCACATTTGCCCCAGACAGATGTTGTGACAGCGATGACCCAGTTCACCCTCAAGTTCCCGGCGCTTCCCCGCCGCCTTGCCTCTTCTCCCCGCGTGACCATCCAGATGGGCATCTCACGCAAGCAGGGCCGGCTTCCCTACATGCGCGAGCTGGTGAAGCTGAAGGTGCGCTCGCTGGCGCACCCGCGTGCGACGCGCCGCTGGCTCAGCCTGCTTAACTCCCATCCGGCCTTTGCCGACTACGTCAGCCACTGTCCGCGCCTGCTGTACAAGATCTATCGTCCCTACATGACGCTGCACCTGCCGATCGGCGAGCGCCTGGCGGCGCTGGCCGGGCATTACCAGACCGTGTTCGCGCATGGCCTGGGCGAGCTGGTGGCCCGGGCCGCGCGCGGCCCGGTGTCGCTGGTGCGCTTCGCGGGACGCGACGGCGGTGACTACGACATCGCGCTGCGCGCGATCGGCCTGCTGGAGCGGGAGGGCGAGCTGGTGCTGCAGCTGCGCGAAGACGGGGTGGCGCTGTATGCGGTCGCCTTCACCTTCGCCCGGCGCGACGGGCAGTTGGCGGTGAATGTCGGCTGCATCCAGGGAGCGGCGGACGAGGGCACGCGCGATGCGATCCGGCGCGCCACCCGGCAGCTGCACGGGCTGCGGCCCAAGCAGCTCCTGGTCGGCATCGTGCGCGCGCTGGGCCAGGCATTGGGTTGCCGCGAGATGCGCCTGGTCGCCAACGCCAACCGCGTGGTGCGCAGCGCGATCCGCAACGGGACCGTGCACGCCGACTACGACCAGTTGTGGGAAGAGCTGGGGGCGCGCCGCCTGCCGGACGGCGACTACAGCTTGCCTTGCGAAGCCTTGACCGCGCCCGATTTCGAGGCGGTGGCATCGAAGAAGCGCGCGGAAGCGCGCCGCCGCCATGCCCTGCTGGCATCGCTGTCGGCCGCGGTGGCGCAGCAGCTGGAAGCGGCCCGTACGCCGGTGCCGATGGCTGCCTGAGACGGAAGGAACTCAGGCCGCGAGCGCCACCGGCTGCGGCGTCCCGCGCCCGAGCCAGCGGCGCGCAGCGCGCAGCGCGGGGGCCTCGACCAGGTGCCAGCTGAGCATGGCCAGCGGCAGCACCAGCGCCAGCGTCGCCAGCGTGAGCGCCACCGGGCCCACCGGCGGCAGCACTTCGCGCAGCATGATGATCGCCGGCCAGTGCCAGATATAGATGCCATACGAGTAGTCGTGGCGCTGCACGTGCGCCGCCCAGGGCAGCTGCCGGCTGCCGACGCACAGGGCCAGCGTGACCGCGAGCAGGGCGATGCCGAACCAGGTCAGGGGGCTCGGGGTGAGGGCGGCGGAGCGGGTCCAGTTGAGCAGCAGCAGGCCCAGCGCGCAGGCCACGTGGCGCCAGCCGATGCGCAAGTCCGGGGCCAGGGTCTGGAGCACGATCCCGACCAGGAACAGCGACCACATCCGCACTTCCCATACATAGCCGCCGGCCACTTGCGGGAACAGGTTGGCCGCCAGCAGCAGGAACAGCGCGGCGCCGCGCATCCAGCTGCGCAGGGGCGTAGCGGCGGCCAGGCCGACCAGCGCCACCATCACGTACATGCGGCCTTCCCAGTACAGGGTCCACAGCGGGCCGTTCAGGTCCTGGCCGCCGAGCACGCTGGCGATGCGCAGTTCCGCGGCCGGGATGTCGTAGACCAGTCCGTGCAGCACCGTGTTGCCGAAGATGAAGCGCCACGGCGCCGGGTCGAACAGGCCGCGCCAGCCGGGTGCGGAGAAGAACACCACCGCCGCCACGGTACTGATGAGCAGACAGGCGAACAGGCCCGGCACGATGCGGGCCACGCGGCGCAGGGCAAAGCGCCCCAGGTGCGGGTCGCCCATCCAGCTGCGCGCGATGAACATGCCGCTGATGACGAAGAACACCCCGACCGCGAGCGCGCCCAGGTCGCCGTTCGGCGCCAGCAGCCGGGTCACGGGATCGGCGTGCGGCGCGGCCCGGTTCATCACCCAGGTGTGGTAGGCTACCACCAGCAGCGCGCACACCAGGCGCACCAGGTTGAAGCCGTTGTCGTGGGAAGCGATTGCCGCTTCGAGGCTGCGGCCTTGCTGTTGATTTTCCATGGGTGATTGCAAAGTCAGATATCAGATGCCAGTCGGCTTTTCGTAGGGTGGGCGGCTGGGCCGCCCACGCGTTCAACCAGCTCACGCGCATTTATAAGCGTTCGTGGTCCGCTGCCGTGATTTGAACGCGTGGGCGGGAAACCCGCCCACCCTACGTGTCGCCGCCAATTCATGGCAACTGCCATTGCCAGCTAAGCTGCAATTGACGGTTGTTGTACTGGAAGATCGAAATGTTCTCGCGATTGCGCACCATGCGCGCCTCGAGCACCAGCGAATGCTGCTTGTTGATCGCGTAGCTCAGGTTGCCGCGCACGACCTGGGTCACCTGTTCGCGCACCTGTTCGATCAGCCCTGGCGAATAGGCGCGGCTGCTGTGCCAGGTCTGGCGCGAATAGCCGAATTCGGTGTTGATGCCGTAGCCCAGGTGGCGGCGCAGCAGCAGGTTGGCGAACGAGCCCTTGCGGTCGCCGCCCGGGCGCTGCGCCAGCGCATGGTCGTTCAGGTAGCCGAGCGTGGCGCTGGCGTAGCTGTCGCCGCCGCGCCACGACAGGTGGCCGCGCAACTCCTGGGTGGTCGAATCGAAATTCGTCAGCGAGGGGAAGCTGTTGTAGGTGATGGCGCCGACCAGGTTGAACTGGGCGCCCTGGGGCAGGTGCAGCGGCGGCACCACGCGCGCCTGCAGCTGTCCCTGGCGCTGGTAGAGCTGGCCGCCCAGCGTCACCAGTCCCAGCGTGCCGGTGGCGCGCAGGCGCCAGCCCCCCCAGCGATAGGGCGCTTCCAGGCCGGCGAACAGGGAGCTGGTGTCGTACTGGTGCAGGCTGTCGTTGTGGCGCAGCTGGTACTGCACGAAGCCGAGCACGCCGTTGGACGTCACTTCGCGCAGGTATTCGCCGGCCACCTGCGTGTACCGGTCGCTGCGCGGCGTGAAGTCGCCCGACAGCTCGTATTCCACCTGGCCGCCCGGCGCATCGACCACGTAGCGCGTGGTGCGCGCGCCCTGGTTGACGTTCTGGTCGTAGCCGCGGCTGGCGCTGATCACCGCGCTCGAAAACACGTCCCAGCGCGAGCAGCCCTGCTCGCGCGTTTGCGCGATCAGCTCGAGCAGCGCCGGCGAGGGATTGAAACGCGTCTCGATGAGGGCGAACAGGCGCTCGGCCTCGTCCGAGTTGCCGAGCGCGCAGTGAGTCAGCGCCAGCTCGAGCCAGGCGCCGGCATGGTTGGGCGACTGCTCGATGGCGCGCCGCAGCTCGGCCGTTGCATCTGTGCGGCGGCCTTCCGATATCGACTGCAGCGCCTGTAGGTACAGGTCTTCTCCGGTCGCGGCCTGGGGCTCGTCACCGGCGCGCGCGCCGGCGCCCAGCAGCAGGAGGGATAGCACGCACCAGGCGCGCAGCGATGCCAGCCTCATGAACGACTTTCGACTGCCGCGGCCGGGACGACCCGCGAAGGGGGGAATTGGGCCGGCGTGAACAGCGCCGTCAGCTTGCCCTTGCCGCGCAGGCGGCGTTCGCCCAGCGCAAGGAAGCGGTGGCGCAGTGCGCGCTCGACCGTGCCCGCGCCGACGATCACGTCGTGCGGGAAGTCGCGCGCGGCCTGTTCCAGGCGCGAGGCGGTGTTGACGCTGTCGCCGACGGCGGTATAGATACTGCGGAACGAGGTGCCGAAGTCGCCGGCGACCGCCGGACCGCTCTCGATGCCGATGCGCACCCGCAGCGGCGGGTGCCCGAGCGCCTCGCGCACGCGCGACAGCGCCGCGACCCGCTCGACGATGGCGCGCGCCGCGTCCAGCGCCAGGTCGGCGTGCTGCTCGATCGGCAGCGGCGCGCCCCAGAAGGCCACCAGGCCGTCGCCGGTGTACTTGTCGAGGGTGCCGCCGCCGGCGATCACCGGACCGGTCAGGCAGTCGAGGAACTCGCGCGTCAGGCGCGCCGACTCTTCCATCGACAGGGCTTCGACCTGGGTGGTATAGCCCTCCATGTCGGCGATCAGGGTGGTGACGTCGAGCAGGCGCGGCGCCAGCGGGTCTTCCAGGTCGCTGCGCAGCAGTTCGCGCACCACCGAGGGCGCCACGTACTGCTGCAGGGTGCCGAGCAGGCGGCGCGAGCGGCGCTGCGCCATCTGCCACTGGTAGGGCACGGCCACCGCCAGCAGGAACAGGTTGGTCGCGAACGGCCCGGTGGTCGAGAACAGCGGGTCGTGCGGAGCGATGGCGTAGGCGGCGCCCAGCCACAGCAGCGATGCCGCCGCCAGCAGCGCCACGCTGGCCCAGGCCGGCAGGCGCGGGAAGGCGAAGGTCGCCAGCAGCGCCGACGCCAGCGCGAATGCGCAGGCGATCAGGCGGCCCGGCCACGGCGCCGGCGTCTTGCCCTCCTGGCGGTCGAGCAGGGCGGACAGGATCTCGGCCTGCACGCCCAGGCCCGGGCGCTTCGCCGCATGTGGCGTGGTGACGCGGTCGCCCAGTCCGAGCGACGACGACCCGACCAGCACCAGACGGCCCTTGGCGCTGCTTGGCGCGATGGCTTCATCCAGGATGTCGGTCGCGCTCACCAGGGTGAAGGCGTTCCAGTCGCGCTTGTAGGGAATGCGCATGTGGTCGGCGTCGGGAATCGACGGCAGGCGCGCGCCGCTGCAGCAGCCGACCAGCGCCAGCGTCAGCGCGGGATAGTCGCGTCCTTCGAAACGGGTCACCAGCGGCACGTGGCGCAGCACGCCGTCCTTGCCGGGCACGAAACCCATGTTGCCGACGTGGCGCGCGCCTTTCAGGCCGGCATGGTTGGCGATGTAGCCGTCGGCCTGGCGCGCGCGCGGCTGCAGGTGCGGCAGGGCGCCCGCCAGCACGCCTTCGCGCAGGGGCTGGGGGCGCTTGCCCTCGTAGTCGAAATCGAAGACCTGCCCCAGCACCAGCGGCCCGTGGGTAGCCAGTGCCCTGAGCCGCATGTCGCCCTCGGTGTCGCCCGCCTTCTCGCGCACGATGTCGAGCGCCACTCCGCGTGCCTCGTAGCGGCCAAGCAGGATCTCCACCAGGTCGGCGATGCGGCTGCTCGACCACGGCCACGGGCCGACTGCCGCCAGGCTCGCTTCGTCGATATCGACCACCAGGATGCGGGGTTCGGGCGCGGTGCTTGCGCGCCACCGGATGAATCCGTCGCGCAGGATCTCGCTGCCAAAAGAAGTGTTGCCGAAATACGACAGGCCAGAGGAGGGACCCCATTGCGCGAGCACGGTCAGCAGCACGGCTGCGATGGCGATCGCCGCGCGTGCAAAGTTTGCCTGCCGGCGGGGCGCCAGCCTGCGATCGCTCAGGGAAGAAGGGCTATCGGCCACGCCGTAACAGAAGAAATATTAATGAAGGGAAACGAACAGTATAACGCTAAAGAGTTGCTCTGAGGGCAAGTGATACAAATTGTAAGCACCACGGATAACACATGAGTTTGCTCTAAAATGTGATGGCCGTCACGGTCGGGCTGCACGCGGCTCCGGATAATAGCGCGAAAAGGGGAAAACCATGTTGCGTCCAATACTCATTATCAGCTCACTCGCCTTTGCCGCCGCGGCACACGCGGCCGAAGCCGGCAAGGTCATCTTTGCCGCCGGCGCGGTCCAGGTCGCCGACAAGGCCGGCGCCGAGGGCACCCCGGTGCAGGAAGGCGAGCTGCTGACGACGGGCAAGGACGGTTTTCTCTACGTGAAAACGATCGACAACGGCCTGTTCATCCTGCGCCCGAACACCAGGGCCAGGATCGTGGCCTACCACGTGGACCGGAAGAACCCGGCGAATACCCGTATCAAGCTCGAACTCATCAGTGGCGTGGCGCGCAGCAAGTCGGGCGAAGCCGTCAAGCTGGCGCGCCAGAACTTCCGGTTTAACACGCCAGTGGCGGCGATCGGCGTGCGCGGCACCGATTTCACTGTGTACACCGACCAGGAAACCTCGCGTGTGAGCGTCCTGACCGGCGGCGTGGTGGTGAGCGGCTTTGCCGGCAACTGCAATCCCGAGGGCGGTGGTCCCTGCGAAGGAGCTGCCAGCCGCGAACTGTTCGCCGGCCAGCGCGGCCAGCTTCTGCAGGTCAAGCGTGGGGATACGGCGCCTCAGCTGCTGCAGGCGAGCGGCAATGGTCCGGACCAGGTGTCGCCGCCGCGTGCCGACGAGCCGGTGGCGGTCAAGACCGGCACTAGTTCGGGAACCGGCGCCGCGGCGCCGATTCTGGATGCGCGCAAGGGAGACACGCTTGAGAAGCTGGTGAGCCAGGGTAGCGCCCAGCAGCAACCACAGCCGCAACCACAGCCGCCAGCGCCACCGCCGCCGGTGGATACCGTCGTGACGCCGCCGCTGCCGCCGCCGGTCGTGATCGCTCCGCAGCCCGACCCGGTGCCGCCGCCGGTCGTGGTCGAGCCGACGCCGCCGCTGCCGCTGCCGCCGGAAAAACAGTTGGTATGGGGGCGCTGGCAGGGGATTGCAGCGGCACCGGCGACGCTCGATCTGGAAGAGCAGCTTGGCTCGGAAAATACGAAAGTCGCCGTGCGCCGCAACTATGCGCTGTTCCTGACGCCTGGCGCGGAATACGTCGTGCCGGAGCGCGGCAGCGTGGGTTTTGACCTCAAGTCGGGCGAAGCCTATGTCTATACGGCGGATGGCGCATCGCCGAAACAGGCGAGCATCACGAACGGAAAGCTGAATGTCGATTTTGGCGCGCGCAGTTTCCGCACCAGTTTCGATCTTGGCACCAGTGCGGGCGAGACGTTTAATATGGTTGCCGAAGGGGATGTCGGCAAGAATGGCCGACTGTTCGGCAATGAATCCTGGCGCGCGCCTACTAATATGACTGTCGACGGGCAGCTGAGTAAAGAAAACGGCGGCGCCGCGGCATATATATTCGAGCGTCGCCTGGACGCTGACCGGATCGTCAACGGTGCGACCTTCTGGGGCGCGCAGAAATAAACCATGCTCCTGGCGTACCAAAAAACGTCACCGCGTCGAACCGCCCCCATTTGACTGGATGGTCGTCAAACGGCCAAGGCCCGGGTCCTGTATCGAACAGGACTCGGGCTTTTTCGTTTGAGCTCGACGGCGCCGTGGGTCTCCTATGCACGCTTCGCCCATCCTGCGCCGACGAGGGCCGGTCCCCAATCTGCCCGGCTGGCGTGCATCCAGGTATTTCCGAGCAAGCCTGCGCCTGAAACGCTCGGCGAAGCTCGCCATGAAAAACAAGAAAAGCCGGTTCTTGATTTTTGGCGGGCAGCCCATTTGGGTGCTGGTTCCTTGCGGGTCGTCCCGGCGACGTGACGCGCGTTTTTCATGGCGGTCATGCAACGTGAATAAGCTGCGCTTCTCCTATATGGAAGAGCGTTACCGTCTTATGGATTAACTCGGAAGTCATTGCGCTATAGAAAACTTTCTCTGATAATGATCCGCCGCTAAAAACGGAGTGGAAAAAACCGCATTTTCGCAACAGATTGTTCATCGATGTGACGATCGTCACATTGCTGCCGCCTCGACCTCTGTCATCATCCGGGTCGTTGGGCTGCAGTTGGACAAACCAAGAAGCTGCAGGTTGAACTTTTCTGATCATTGATCTACTTAGGAGCAATACATGGCTATTCAAAACGCCGACGCAATCCAGAAGCTGTACGTGGCATACTTCAACCGCCCAGCCGACTACTACGGCCTGCAGTACTGGGACGCCATCGTCACCGCTGCTGGCGGCAAGACTGATGCGGTCGCCGCTGCGTTCGCAGGTTCGCAGGAATACAAGGACACCTACGCCGGCATGGACCTGCGTAACACCATCAACGCCATCTACAAGAACCTGTTCGGCCACAGCGCCGACATCGCCGGTCTGGACTTCTGGACCAACGCTGTCCAGTCGAACAAGATGACCCTGAGCAACGCCGTCACCCAGATCGCTTCGGGCGCACAAGGCACCGACAAGGTCGCCTACGACTCGAAAGTCGCTGCCGCAGCCGCCTTCACCAACGCGCTGGACACCACCGACGAAATCCTGGGCTACAGCGGCGCCAAGGCTAACGCTGCCGCCAAGCAGTTCATCGCAGGCGTGACCGATGCCGCTTCGCTGGCAACCGCCATCACCCCGGCTAACCTGGACGCGTCGGTCAACGGCGTGATCGGCGCCGGCGCCGTCGCCCAGACCTACCAGCTGACCAAGGGCCTGGACAACATCGTCGGCACCGCCGGCAATGACGTCATCATCGGTTCGATCGACACCACCGCCGGTTCGGAACTGAACACCCTGAGCAGCATCGACCTGATCAACGGCGGCGCTGGCATCGATACCCTGAAGATTGCGCACGCTAAAGGCGACGTGAACCTGGGTAGCCTGAGCAACGTGGAAATCGTCGAAGTCACCAGCGCAGCTAGCACTGCTGACGGCGGTGCAAAGATCAACGCGACCGCAGCCGCTGGCGTGACCGACCTGAACATCGTCCGCGCAGCTGGCGTGGTTGAGGCGACCGCAGGCAACACCACCAACGTCGGTGTGTCCCTGAAGGATGTTGCCGGTATCGGTTCCATCAATGTTATCGGCGGCAAGAACGTCAACGTCGCGACCACTGATTCGGTCAGCACGATCAACGTTGGCGCTGGCGTGGCAGCTGATCCGGTCGGCGCAGTTGTCGTCAGCGCAACCGGCGCTGCAGTTGTGGCTGGCAGCAATGTCACCATGGGCGCTATCAATGTCGGCGGTGGCAGCACCATCACCGTGACCCAGAAAGCAACCGTCAACAGCAGCGCTATCGTTGCTGACGCGACCGCCGAAAAGGCCATCCAGGGCGACGTGACCATTGTCGCAGCTGCCAACACCACCGACGTCACCGTCAAGCAGGACGCAGCAATCTCGGCCCAAAGCCGCGCTGCAGTGGCCGGCAAGACCGAAGTCGCTACCGCCAAGTTCACCGCGCTGAAAGCCGGCGAGTCGGTCATGGTCGGCGGCCTGACCTTCAAGGCAGCCAAGGACCTGAGCGCAGCTGACGTGGCGCAGGCTTTCGCCAACCTGTCGTCGAGCGCAATCAAGCCGACCCAACTGGTAGGCACTCCGGCAACCGCTACCAGCGACACCAACGGTTCGAGCGTTGCCGCCAACGGTACCTTCAGCGGCTCGCTGCTGGCCAACTGGAGCAGCAGCGCTGCTTCGGGCGACACTGTGACCTTCACCGCCCGCGCCAACACCGACATCGCTAACCTGGAAGACAGCTCGTCGGCTGCTTCGGTGGTTGCTGTTACCACCACCACCCAAGGCGGCGCTGCTACCAGCGCTCTGAATCGCCTGGGCGTGGACACCGGCCTGGTGAGCATCACCGGCGGCGCTGCCCTGAAGAATGTCACCGTCGACGGCTACAAGGCCGCTTCCGGCATTACCGGCACCAATGCTGCTCTGGCAACCGTCACCCTGGCGAACGGCGAAGGCTTCTCGATCTCGAACGCTGCCGCCACCCTGGCACTGAACCTGACCAATGTCGACGGCACCGTGTCGGTCGGCGGCACCGTCACCAAGACCGTGAACGCCAGCGTCACCGGCGACGACGTGGTCACCACCCTGACCTCGACTTCGGCTGAAGCACTGAACGTCTCGGGCACCGGCAACGTCGCAGGCAACACCACCGCCGGTCTGACCGCCGCTACCGCGATCAACACCAGCGCAATGACTGCCGGCACCGCCGAGTTCACCATCGCTGACGGCACCAAGACCAGCTACACCGGTGGCGCAGCTAAAGACACCGTGACCATCAGCAATGCTGGCACCGCCATCACCAAGGCCGTGGCCCTGGGCGCCGGCGACGACAGCCTGACCCTGAACGGCACCGTCGTTCTGCCGACCGCTACCCTGTCGGGCGGCGAAGGCGTCGACACCATCGGCATGAACGGTGCAAGCGCTGCTGCCATGTCGGCAAACGGCGACTTCGCCGGCAAGATCGACGGCTTCGAGAAGCTGGCGATCACCGACACCGTGACCACCGCTACCACCGTCAACATGGCCAACATGGACGGCATCAAGTACGTGGTGAGCAACAACTCGACCGCCGGTGCTGCTGCTGCTGTCAAGGAAGTGTTCAAAGTCGACTTCACCAATGCTGTCGGCGCGAACTCGATCACCTTCGACACCCTGTCGATTACCGGTCTGACCGGTGCTGAAACCGCAGCAGAGATCGCTGCCAAGTTCATCACCAAGTCGTCGGCCGCTTACACTGTGACCGGCGTCAACGGCAACGTGGTGACCTTCGAGGCGAAGAACCCAGGTGCGATCGCTACCGATGCCAAGTCGTCTGACTTCGTGGTTGTCGACGCAGACGCAACCACCGCTGCTGTGGTCGTGACCACCACCGCTCAGGGCGACGTCGCAGTGAAGGAAGAGTTCACCGCTGACTTCACCACCTCGGGCGCGATCGAAGACGGCGACACCATCGTCTTCAAAGGCCAGACCATCACCCTGGCAACTGGCGATACCCCGGCTCAAATCGCTGCTAAGGTTGCCGCAGGCACCTACGCTGGCTTCACCACCAGCGTGACTGGCAACGTCGTCACCTTCACCGCCGCTGCTGTGGGCGCGATGACCGACGTCGTGGCTGGCGACTTCGCGATCACCAACGTGAAGAACCCGGTCGTGGCTCCATCCGCGGCTGTGACCGTGACCACCCAAGGCGCTGACATCGGTATCGCTGCACCGACCCTGACCCTCGACAAGATGGTCAACGACAGCACCCTGGAACTGGTTGCTGGTGGCGGCGGCGTCAACGTCAAGATGGCTGATGCTTCCGGCACCGCCGACGTGTTCAACATCGTCACCAAAGTGGTCGGCGGCAACCTTGACTTCGGCACCGTGAACGTCGCTGGCGTCGAGACCATCAAGGTCAACGCTGCTGATGCACAGCCGACCGTGAGCGGTTCCTCGTCGATCCAGACCGGCACCCTGGCAGTGAACGCCGATGCGGCAACCAGCATCGTCGTCACCGGCAACTCGCACCTGTCCCTGTCGCTGGGCGCGGATGCCAAGGCGGTTGCAACCGTCGACGCTTCGGCGCTGACCGGCAACCTGACCTTCACTGCCAACGGCTCGCACGTCGTGACCGTCACCGGTGGTGCAGGTGCTGACGTTCTGCGCGCTTCGGTTGGCGACAACGCCAAGGCCGACGTGCTGATCGGCGGTGCAGGCAACGACGTCCTGTACGTCGGTACCAACGGCGCCAAGCTGACCGGCGGTGCTGGCAACGACACCTTCATCGTGTCGGCAGCTTCGGCTAGCCTCGGCAACAAGGAAGGCAACACCTACTCGGAAATCACCGATTTCTCGGCTGGCGACCTGCTGCAACTGCGCGCCTTCGTGGGTGCCGCTCAAGCCGACGTGTCGGTCCTGGGCAAGCTGACCGCGACCCTGAACGAGAGCACCGCAACGTTCTCGAACTTCGTCGACGCGGCCGTCAAGCAGGCACTGATTGGTGAAGCCGTCTGGTTCAACTACAAGGGCGACCTGTACGTTGTGGTCGACAGCGGCACCGAAGGCGAGACCTTCCAGAACGGCCAGGACCTGATCGTCAAGCTGACCGGCATCAACGGCGACAACCTGACCTTCAACACCGACTTCGGCACCGCCGCGCTGATCTAATCCATCATGCGACACACCTGCCTTCGGGCAGGTGCTTGAAGTTCGTTGCTCAGCAACTTTGTTGGGCGTGAGGGATGGGTGCAAACCCATCCCTTTTTCGCCGGATGGCCTAGTGTCGGCACAGGTTTTTCTGCAGCACAGTCGAATGCGACCGCCTGGTTGCTGAGTTACTGCGCGAATGGACTGACTCGGCAGGCATGACTGTCACACAAACAAGATTTGCGATACGAGGCTGGACTGCGAAGTCCGGCCTTTTTCTTTAGTGCGAGGCTCCTGTGCAAGGATGCCTGCGCCGCCTCCCGGCAGCGCCGCGATCGCATACCGACCGGACCGGGGCCTTGGCGGGATCCGCCTGTCGTCGCGATACCACGCCCTGCCACCCATGGTGGGGGAATCGCTGCCCAGAGCTTCCAAAAATGTGATCTGCGTCACATATTTCATGGGATTTGAGCGATAATGTCTTGCTCCTGCCGAGCTCGTTTGACTGGCGGGACACTCCCTTGACGTTCTCACGGACCCGATGAATACCAAACTCTTCAACAAGAAAAACGAGATCGAGCAAGCCCTGCTCGCTTTCAAAAGCACGTTCTGGACAGTCGGCACCTTCAGCGCCATCACCAACCTGCTGATGCTCGTGCCCTCGCTGTACATGCTGCAGGTGTACGACCGCGTGCTGGCCAGCCGCAACGAGCTGACCCTTGTCATGCTGACCGTGCTGATGCTGGGTGCCTACCTGCTGATGGCCGGGCTCGAGCTGGTGCGCTCCTATGTGCTGGTGCGCGTGGGCGCCAAGTTCGACATGAACATGAACAAGCGGGTGTATACCGCCGCCTTCGAGCAGAACCTGAAGCAGGCCGGCGGCAACGCGGGCCAGGCGCTGGCGGACCTGACCAACCTGCGTCAGTTCCTGACCGGCAACGCGCTGTTCGCCTTCTTCGATGCGCCGTGGTTCCCGATCTACCTGATCGTCATCTTCTTCTTCGAGCCGGCCCTGGGCTGGTTCGCGCTGGGCGGTACACTGGTGCTGGTGGTGCTGGCCGTCATCAACGAACGCACCACCAAGAAGCCGCTGAACGAAGCCAACGCCATGGCGATCGCCTCGACCACGATGGCGACCAACAACCTGCGCAATGCCGAAGTCATCGAATCGATGGGGATGTTGCCGAACCTGATTACCCGTTGGTACAAGACCCACGGGAAATTCCTGCAGTTGCAGGCCGAGGCAAGCGAGAAGGCCGCCAAGATCGCCTCGGCCACCAAGTTCGTGCAGGTGTCGCTGCAGTCGCTGGTGCTCGGATTCGGCGCCTTGCTGGTCCTGGAAAACAAGATGACCCCCGGCATGATGATCGCCGCATCGATCCTGGTCGGCCGGGCCTTGGCGCCGGTGCAGCAGGTGATCGGCGTGTGGAAGTCGTGGGCGAGCACCCGCAGCGCTTTCGAGCGCCTCACCAAGCTGCTGGAAGCGAATCCGGCGCGCGAAGCCGGGATGGAGTTGCCGAAGCCGCAGGGCGCGCTGACGGTGGAGGGCGTGACCGCCGCTCCTCCTGGCGCCAAGGCGCCCGTCATCAAGGGCCTGAGCTTCGGAATCGCTCCGGGCGACGTGCTCGGCGTGATCGGCCCGAGCGGGTCCGGCAAGTCGACCCTGGCGCGTCTGCTGGTCGGCGTGTGGCCGGCGGCAATGGGCAAGGTGCGCCTGGACGGCGCTGACATCTACCAGTGGAACAAGGGCGAGCTGGGCCCGCACGTCGGCTACCTGCCCCAGGACATCGAACTGTTCGGCGGCACGGTGAGCGAGAACATCGCGCGCTTCGGCGAGATCGATGCGGAAAAAGTGGTGCTGGCGGCCAAGCGCGCCGGCGTGCACGACATGATCCTGCATATGCCGGAAGGCTACGATACCAGGCTGGGCGACGGCGGCGCAGGCCTGTCCGGGGGGCAGAAGCAGCGCATTGGCCTGGCGCGCGCCATGTACGGCGATCCGTCGCTGATCGTGCTGGATGAGCCGAATTCGAACCTGGACGATGTCGGTGAACAGGCCCTGGTGCAGGCGGTGCTCGACCTGCGCCAGCGCGGCAAGACCATCGTCCTGATCACCCACCGGACCACGGTGCTCGGCGTGACCAACAAGCTGTTGCTGGTGCGCGACGGTACCGTCCAGATGTTTGGTCCGACCAATGAAGTGCTGGGCGCACTGCAGGAAGCGAACAAGAAGGCCATGCTGGCGCAGCAACAGGCGCAACAGCAGGCAGCCCAACAGCAGGCAGCCCAGCAGCAGGCAGCCCAGCAGCAGGCAGCCCAGCAGCAGGCAGCCCAGCAGCAGGCAGCCCAGCAGCAGGCAGCACAGCAGCAGGCCTTGGCGCAGCAGCAGCGTGCCCAGGCGGAACAGGAAACCGCGAACGCGGCCACTGGAGAGAACAACTGATGAAACTACTCAAGAGCGAAACCTCGGACGTCGTCGCACACGACGTCGTTCCGGTGGAAGTGAATACCGACGCGCGCCGTTTCGCCCGTGTCGGCTGGATCGTGGTGCTGCTGGGATTCTGCGGGTTCCTGCTGTGGGCGACGACCGCGCCGCTCGACAAGGGCGTGCCGCTGTCGGGCTATGTGTCTAAAGAATCGAATCGGCAGGCTGTCCAGCACCAGACCGGCGGCACCGTCCAGCAGTTGCTGGTCAAGGACGGCAGCGTGGTCAAGCGCGGCCAGGTGCTGGTGCGCATGAACCCGATCGTGGCCAAGTCGGCCTTCGACATGAGCGAGGGCCAGTACCTGACCGCGCGTGCGGTCGAGGCGCGCCTGATGGCCGAGATGGCGAACCGCAGCAGCATCGCCTTCCCGGACGAACTCAAGAAGCGCAGCGGCGATCCGCGCGTGGCCGATATGATGCGCCTGCAGGAGCAGCTCCTGATGTCGCGCCAGATGTCGCTCAAGAGTGAGCTGGGCAGCGTGGACGAGACCATCGCCGGCCTCAAGCTGCAGATCCGCGGCCTGGAAGAATCGCGCGAGAGCAAGAAGGAACAGGTCGCGATCCTGAAGGAACAGCTGGGCGGCATGCGCGACCTTGCCAGGGAAGGCTACGTGGCGCGCAACCGCCTGCTCGACCTGGAGCGTACCTATGCCCAGCTGAGCGGCTCGATCTCGGAAGACATCGGCAATATCGGCCGCTCCCAGCGCCAGGTGATGGAGCTGAGCCTGCGCCGCGCGCAGCGCACCTCCGACTACCAGAAGGAAGTGCGGACCCAGCTGACCGAGGTACAGAAGGAAGCCGAAGCACTGGCGTCGCGGATCGAAGGCCAGAAGTTCGAGCTGCAGAGCGTGGACGTCAAGGCGCCGGCCGACGGCACGGTGGTCAACCTGGCCGTGTTCACCGAAGGCGGCGTGGTGCCGCCGGGCTTCAAGATGATGGACATCGTGCCGAGCGACGATCCACTGGTGGTCGAAGGCCAGTTGCCGACGAACCTGGTGGACAAGGTCCATCCGGGCCTGCCGGTGGAGTTGATGTTCTCGGCGTTTAACACCAACAAGACCCCGCATATCGAAGGCGAAGTGACGACCATTTCTGCCGACCGCTCGGTCGACGAGCACACCGGCATGCCGTACTACAAGGTGCGTGTGAAGGTAAGCCAGGCAGGCGCGAAGAAAGTTGCGGCGCACAAGATGAACATCATCCCAGGCATGCCGGTGGAGCTGTTCGTCAAGACTGGCGAGCGCACCATGATGAACTACCTGCTCAAGCCGGTATTCGACCGCGCCAAGGCATCGGTGGGTGGAGACTGAACATGCGTCTTCCATTCAAACGGATCGCCTTGGCGGTCGGCGCCGCGCTGTCCGTCGGTCATGCCGGCGCGGTCACCCTGCAGCAGGCCTATGAAATGGCCCTGAAGAACGACCCGGTCTATCGCATGGGCTACTACGCGAACCAGGCTACACAGGAAAACCGCGTGATTGGCCGCGCGGGACTGCTGCCCAGCCTTTCCGCCAGCTTCAACGGCAGCAAGAACGTGATGGACCAGGAAACCGACATCCCGGGGCGTGCGCCGATCATCGACCATCCCAGGTACATCAGCCGCTCGTCGACGGTGCAGTTGCGCCAGTCACTGCTGAACATGGACGCGGTCCAACGCTACCGCCAGGGCAAGGTACAGGCGGCGCAAGGCGCCGAGCAGTTCGAGGCCGATACCAATGAAGTAGCAGTGCGGGTCGTCAGCGCCTATCTCGACGCCTTGTTTGCGGACGATCAGCTGGCGCTGTCGCGTGTGCAACGCGATATGTACGCTGAGCAGCAGAAAGTCAACCAGCGCCTGTTCGAGAAGGGCGAGGGTACCAAGACCGATATGCTGGAGACGCAGGCCCGCCTGGAAGTCGCCGAAGCTCAGTTGATTGAGGCACAGGACCTGGCCGTGGCCCAGCGCGAAGTCCTGGAAGGCATCATTGGCGGCCCGGCGGGAAACCTCGACCGGCTGTCCGACAATTTCCGCGTGGGCGAACTGGTGAAAGGTTCGTTCGAGGAATGGAGCAAGCGTGCTGTCGATAACAGCAACGAGCTGGCCGCTGCGCGCCTGGCCGTCGAGAACGCTCGCCTTGAAATC
The DNA here is from genome assembly GCF_041023745.1 of Massilia sp. X63. NCBI lineage: Bacteria > Pseudomonadati > Pseudomonadota > Betaproteobacteria > Burkholderiales > Oxalobacteraceae > Massilia > Massilia sp. X63. The sequence goes on along the minus strand of NZ_JBFTEF010000002.1, from coordinate 46,759 downwards.
GGCCGCCAGAAGGCCGGTCACCTGCCGCGCGTCGACCTGCTGGCGACCTACAGCAAAGGCGACAGCGAGACCATCAACACGCGCGGCCAGGAAAACCTGAACCGCAGCCTCGGCGTGCAAGTCAACATCCCGATTTACTCGGGCGGCGCGGTCAACGCGCAGACCCGCCAGGCCGCGGCGCAGTATGAACGGGCGCGCGCCGACCTCGAGGCGCGTACCGACAAGCTGCTGGTGGAGGTGCGCAAGGTCCATAGCCAGACATTGAGCAGCGTGCGCAAGGTCGATGCGCTGGTCAAGGCGGTCGACGCGGCCAAGCTCCTGATGACCGCCACCGAGCAAAGCATCAAGGGCGGGGTACGCATCAACCTCGACCTGCTCAACGCGCAACAGCAGTTGTTCAGCAACCAGCGCGACCTGGCGCAGGCACGCTACACCTACCTGATTGCCGTGATGCGCCTGCGCGCCTTCACCGGCAACATCGGCCCACAGGAAATCCGCGAGATCGCCGCCTACTTCCGCTGATCCTGTCCGACAGGCCGGCAGCCCGTCGAGGTCTTGTCTCTCTGCCACCACATCTTGCCTTGCAGAACAGCGTCGAGGCGCGGATGTCGGTGGCAATTTAGTTTCTGCAAAACATTTTTTCAGCGTCTCGCGCCAAGGCTGCCATGGATGGTTTGCACTTCAAAACGAGCGGCTGTAAACCGCATGGGTGGCTGGTTTCACCTCTTCCCGCTCATCTGGTTCGATATCTGGACTGTCACACCTATTCAATTCTTGTGCGAAACAAATTTCTCTATGTAATTGATTTTCTTGAGGAAATTAGGTGCGCACGGATGAGTGAATGGCGCCCTTGTTCTTTTTATTACGGTATATTTTCTTCACCATTTTGATGAGGAGGCCGTGATGGCAACTGATTACGTTAACGAAGTGCAGAAATTGTATGTGGCATATTTCAGCCGTCCAGCAGACCCGGGCGGCTTGACGTTCTGGGCCAATCAGCTGGCGACGAACCCGAACGCTTACCAGAATATTGCACAGGCATTCTCCACCTCGGCCGAGTACCAGGCAACCTACGGCGGGCAGGCCAACCGTGCCGTCGTGGCCGAGGTATACGAAAACCTGTTCAGTCGTGCGGGTGAGGCGGCCGGCATCGACTACTGGACCAATGCACTGAACAATGGCACGCTGAACATCGGTAATGTCGTGACCGGCGTCGCCGCCGGTGCGCAAGGTTCCGACCGAATCGCCTTCAATGCAAAGGTCGGCGTGTCGACCAACTTCACCAACCGTATCGATACCGACGCGGAAAAGGCTGCATATACCGGGGCGGGGCTGAAAGTGGCGATCGATTACATCGCTAACGTCAAGAGCCTGGAAACCGGTGCGATGTATTCCGATCCGGGTCAGATCGACCAGGCCATCGCGAAGATCGTCGGCTCGCCAAGCGGCATGGTCTTCGACGACGCTTGGGTGGTGTGAAATATTATTTCAAAAACGGAAGTTTTTTGAAATTTTATGCGGTAAGCGGTTCGCCGCCAGGCGTGACCCTTGAACAGATCGGAACCATGGAAGGTGGTATGGCGCAGGTAGCGCACTATCGCAGAGGATACCGATGATCCGGCTGGCGTCGCAGCCGGGGTTCCGAAAGAAGCAAGTAAGACAAGCAGTGCCGGCAATGGCAGGCGCAAGGGGAGGGCGGTCCGGGTCGACCATGCCCTCCTGCCGGCTTACGGCGCGGCCGATTCCTGCCCGGCCTGGCTACCGCTGGCGCCCTCCATCTTGCCGGCGCAGTGCGGGCACGACACACCCACCACGTAATCGGGCGAGAGCTGCTGGCGCGGCGTGACCACGGCGCGGCAGGCGAAGCACTGCGCGGTTTCGGTCGGCTCGAGCTTCGGGTTGAGTGCGGTGCGGTAGTCGAACACGAAGCAGTCGCCCTGGTAGTGGTCGCCGCCGACTTCCTCGAAGTACTTCAGGATGCCGCCGTCGAGCTGGTAGACGCGCTCGTAGCCGATGTTCTTCATGTGGATCGCCGCCTTTTCGCAGCGGATGCCGCCGGTGCAGAAGGTCACCACCGTCTTGTCGGCCAACTCTTCCTTGTGCCTGGCAGCCACTTCGGGGAATTCGGTGAACTTGTCGATGCGGTAGTCGAGCGTGTTCTCGAAGGTGCCGACGTCCACTTCGAAGGCATTGCGGGTTTCCATCATCACCACCGGCACGCCGTCGTCGTCGTGGCCCTGGTCGAGCCAGCGCTTGAGCGTCTTCGGATCGACCGAGGGCGCACGGCCGAGTTCCGGCTTGATGAGCGGCATGCGCATCGTGATGATTTCCTTCTTGATCTTCACCAGCATGCGCTTGTGCGACTGTTCCGTCGACAGGCTTTCTTTCCACTCCAGGTCGGCCAGGCGGGCGTCGCTGCGGACCCAGGCCAGGTACTGGTCGATCTGCTCGCGCGGACCGGACACGAACATGTTGATGCCTTCCGGGGTCAAGAGGACCGTGCCTTTCAGGCCCAGTTCATTGCACTTTTCCTGATACTGCGGGCGCAGTTCTTCCAGATTGTCGAGGGTGACGAATTTGTAGGCGGCGATATTGACGTGCATGGCTGCGGAAGCGTGGTGAGGGGTGAAGATAGCCGGCTATTATAAGTCAGGCGATGCCGTCAGCGGCAATTCCAGAGGGAATGGCTCGGGTTTACGCATTAGAATAGCCGGATTAGAACAACAGGCCACCCGCCAGCCCGGTCCTTCCATGCATTCGCTGAACATCCAGTACAACCCCAGGCTCGACCAGCTGCGCTGGCTGGCCGCCACCCTGGTTTTCCTGTTCCACTTCCACCTCGAATACGCCGGCAACGGCGGCATGCGGCTCGATGGACCCTGGACCGCCCTGATCACCGAAGGCCATACCGGCGTCGGCCTGTTCTTCACGCTGTCGGGCTTCCTGTTCATGCAGATCGCCCTGCACCAGCACGGGGCCGGGCGCGAGATCGTCTACCGCGACTTCCTGCGCAACCGCGTATTGCGCATCGTGCCGCTCTACCTGGTCATCTTCCTGGTCGCGACCTCGATCGGCCGCGACAAGTTCGCGCCCCAGGACCTGCTGTATTTCTTCGCCTCCAACCTGGGGCTGGCGCCGACCTCGGGCAGCGTGGTTACCGGCGCGGCCTGGACCATCTCGCTGGAATTCATGTTCTACCTGGTGTTCCCCTTCCTGGCCCGTTTTACGCTCGAGCGCGGCATCGCCTACCTGGGCGGCTGGCTGGTGCTGATGGCCTTCTTCAAGGTGGCCGCCTATACGGTCAACGACAACAGCACCCTGATGTATTTCAGCACCTGGGTGGGCCGCTTCGACCAGTTCCTGATCGGCATGGCGGCGGCCCTGCTGTACGCGCGCTGGCGTCCCCAACTGGCGCGCTGGGCGCCACTGCTGCTGCTCGCCAGCATCGCGCTGGTGATGTGGAACACCGCCCTGATGCACCGCATCGCCCCGTTCGGCGCAACGCCGCGGTCCGCGTTCTGGATCGGCTGGTCGCTGCTGGAAAGCCTCGGGTGGGCCGCGCTGGTCCTGGCCTGGGTGGCGTTCACGCCGCGCCTGCCGGGCCTGCTCGAGCGCGCGCTGTGCCAGGGCGGCAAGATCAGCTTCTCGTTCTACCTGCTGCACATGGGCCTGCTGCACGTCTTCGCCAGCCGTTTCAAGCTGGTGGCGACCGGCAGCCCGTGGCTGGACGCCGGCATCGTGTTCGGCCTCGCCTATGGCGCCACCTGGGCGCTGTCGACGCTGTGCTACCACATCGTCGAGGAACCGTTCCTGCGGATGCGGCGCAACTATGGCGCCGGGCGGATGGTGCCGGCCCAGGCCGCCCGGGAGTCGTAGGCAGGGCGGTTTTTGCCGATCATGTCCGCCAATTACTGGACGAGTGAACGCAGGCGATGGCGTACTTGACGCCGGCAGGGGAGGGCATGTTCGACTAGCTGTTTCGGCTGTTTCGGCTGTTCCGGACGATCCGCGCCAAAGCCTGATCAGCCGACTGCCTGGCCGCTGAGAATTGCCAGGTTGTGTGATAAGCGTTCATGCAGCACTTTCCTCCACTCCTGGTCGAGCGATTGCGCCGCAGCGTCGTAGCTCGCCGAGATACGCGCGAGCAAAGTGTCGAGATAATCCGCCGCGTCCACCGTGCCAGCGAATCCAAAGCGCTTTGCGTCAGCCAACACGGCTTCCCTGGAAATGTCAAAACGCCCTAAGGACAGTTGCATGTGCAGGCGGGTTGGCGTTTCGACCGGGTTGGGGACAACATCGAAAGCCGGCGCGAGTCGCCAACGACGCTCTTCAGAGCAATAGACAATCGCGTGGTTACGCACATGGTCATCATCGTTGCCACACACGGCATTGAACACCATGCGGCCGAACAATTCGATACGGTCTGCTGGTGGCGCACCTAATAACTTCAGCTCTTCAGCCAATCGGGGATAGCTCCAACGGTCAGTCTGCAGAAGCCCCGGATATTCGGCCTGTAGCAAAGAGGCGGCGCTGACGCACATATGGCGCCGAGCATGGGTACGGTCGAAACGTAGAATGCGTACTGCGCTGCGGCCACCTGCCGCAGGGTGATAGGCTGTGGCAGCAAAATTTAATCCGCTTGCAGCCCCCCATCGCTGGCCGACGTGCTCAAGCAAAGGAATGTTCGCCACGTCTGACGCGACTTCTGGCTTGACGAGCCAGAATTCCCCGTTCTCGCCTCGCACTGTCGCTTTCGGCCGCGCCCCGCCTACACTCGCTGTCTGGACCAGGCGGGAGCGGATCTTTGCGCGTATGGTAGGGCGGCGTTCTGCAAGTGCAGCCAACTCTTCAATGACCTCATTGAGTTGCGGCAGACCAGGATTGTTGATCGTTGCGTCAGGTGGTCTGTTGCCTGTACCAACGGCGAGGGCGCCCCATCGGTCAAGGTTGCTGGCTTTCAGTAGGTACTGAAGGGGCGGAGCATCTTCTGGAAGATTATGTTCTCGACGGAGCAATGCCTGTCCCCACGCATCTGGACAAGCATCTCGCAGGACGTCATGCAAGCCTTGGTAGCGGGGCGCCGGGACGTCCTCGCCCGGCAAGAATGGCAGGTTTTTTGGGTCGATAGACCAGGTAAGGTCGGCCTCGAAGTAAGAAGGAGCGTATAAAAAAAATCCTTCTCCCGATTGCCCTTTCTTGTACCGTCCAACCGTGACCCACTCACCAGTATCCGGTCGCTGAAGGTACACAAACAGGGGCTTAGAAATATTCATCATCAGCGCCCCCTTTTTCGTGCCGGCTCAACTTGACACGCTGACCAAAGTCTCCCTGCCACAGTTCCGTAGGCAGTATTGGTACTGCCCGGTCAGCGACACCTAATGCGAGCAGCGCTGTCAAGTAGGCGCCGGCGCCAGCGCCTGGGTCGCCTCGTTCAAGACGAAGCAGTGTAGTCCTGGAGACTCCCAGTCTTGCGGCCAGGTCAGCTACAGTGATGCGCTGACGCAGGCGTTGAGTATGGATACACCTGCCCCATATACTCAGGCGCTCCTGAACGAGTGTCGGCCAGGTTTCGGTGGCGGTAAGCTTCTTGGGCATTGTTGACTAGCTCCATAGTTAGGTCATTATAGTGCACAAGAACTGATTTATGAACAATCAAAGAACTTCATTGATTCATAGATGGTTCATTACAATATATAAAGTATCATCTATGAGCATTTTGTTTCGGCTGGACGTTGAGGCGGCGTGTCTTTTGACAACATCGTTTTTCCCCGTCCGAGGTAAAATGCAGGGATGACTTCCCCGACTTTTACCCACCTGCGCGTCCACTCCGAATACTCGATCGTCGACGGCCTCGTGCGCATCGACGACATCGTGGGTGCCGCCGCCAAGGACAAGCAGCCGGCGCTGGCCGTGACCGACCTGGCCAACATGTTCTGCCTGGTGCGCTTCTACAAGGCGGCGCGCGGGAAGGGGATCAAGCCGATCGTCGGCGTCGACGCCTGGATCACCAACGACGAGAACCGCGACAAGCCGTCGCGCCTGCTGATCCTGGCCAAGAACCGCACCGGCTACCTGCAGCTGTGCGACCTGCTCTCGAAAGCGTGGCTGACCAACCAGTACAAGGGCCGCGCCGAGATCCGCGTCGAGTGGCTGGAGGCGCTTGCCGCCTCGACCTCGACGCTGGAACCGGAGGTCGACCAGGCCAATGCCCTGATCGTGCTGTCGGGCGCGGCTTTTGGCGACGTCGGCCAGGCCATCGACCAGGGCGACATCGAGCGCGCCGAACGCGCAGCCGAGCGCTGGGCGCGCATCTTCCCGGGCCACTTCTATATCGAGATCCAGCGCGCCGGCCAGCCGAATCAGGAGCAGGGCGTGCGCCATTCGGTGGCGCTGGCCGGGCGCCTCGGCCTGCCGGTGGTGGCGACCCATCCGGTGCAGTTCCTGGACAAGGAAGAATTCATCGCCCACGAAGCGCGCGTCTGCATCGCCGAAGGCGAGATGCTGGCCAACGCCAAGCGCGTGCGCCGCTTCAACGAAAGCATGTGCTTCAAGACGCAGGAAGAAATGGCGGAACTGTTCGCCGACCTGCCGGGCGCGCTCGCCAATTCGGTGGAGATCGCCAAGCGCTGCAACGTTACCCTGACTCTGGGTAAACCACAGCTGCCGGATTTCCCGACCCCGGACGGCATGAGCATCGACGATTTCCTGGTCCTTGAGACGAAAAAGGGCCTGGAAGAGCGCCTGGTGCAGTTGTATCCGAACGAAGAGCAGCGCGAGAAGGAGCGCCCGCGCTACGAGGCGCGCCTGGAGTTCGAGAACCAGACCATCATCAAGATGAAGTTCCCGGGCTACTTCCTGATCGTGGCGGAGTTCATCCAGTGGGGCAAGAACAACGGCGTGCCGATCGGCCCGGGCCGCGGTTCGGGCGCCGGTTCGCTGGTGGCCTACGCGCTGAAGATCACCGACCTCGACCCGCTCAAGTACAACCTGCTGTTCGAGCGCTTCCTGAACCCGGAACGCGTCTCGATGCCCGACTTCGACATCGACTTCTGCCAGGAAAAGCGCGAACTGGTCATCCAGCACGTAAAAGATCTGTATGGACGTGATGCGGTATCGCAGATCGCCACTTTCGGCACCATGGCGGCCAAGGGCGCAATCCGCGACGTCGGCCGCGTGCTCGACTTCGGCTACAACTTCTGCGACGGCATCTCCAAGCTGATTCCGTTCAAGCCGGGCAAACCGGTCTCGATCGCCGAGGCGATCGAAGAGGAACCGCTGCTCAAGGAGCGCCTCGAGAACGAGGAAGAGGTCAAGCAACTGCTCGACCTGGCCCAGCAGGTCGAGGGCATCACCCGCGGCATCGGCATGCACGCCGGCGGCGTCTTGATCGCGCCGGGCAAGCTCACCGACTTCTGCCCGCTGTACACCCAGGGCGGCGACGCCGGCGTCGTCTCGCAGTACGACAAGGACGACGTGGAAGCCGTCGGCCTGGTGAAGTTCGACTTCCTGGGCCTGACCACGCTCACCATTCTCGACCGCGCGGTGAACTACATCCGCGCGCTCGACCCGGCCGACGCCGACTTCAACCTCGAGACCCTGCCGCTGAACGACCGGCCTTCGTACAAGCTGCTGTCGGACGCCAAGACCGTCGCGATCTTCCAGCTCGAGTCGCGCGGCATGCAGGGCATGCTGAAGGACGCGCGTCCCGACCGTTTCGAGGACATCATCGCGCTGGTGGCGCTGTACCGTCCGGGCCCGATGGACCTGATCCCCGACTTCTGCAAACGCAAGCACGGCGAGAAGTTCGACTACCCGGACCCGCGCACCGAGTCGATCCTGTCCGAGACCTACGGCATCATGGTCTACCAGGAGCAGGTGATGCAGATGGCGCAGATCGTCGGCGGCTACTCGCTGGGCGGCGCGGACATGCTGCGCCGCGCGATGGGCAAGAAGAAGGCCGAAGAGATGGCCGAGCACCGCGAGATCTTCCGCGCCGGCGCCGCCAAGGACGGCCTCTCCACCGAGAAGGCCGACGAGATCTTCGACCTGATGGAGAAGTTCGCGGGCTACGGCTTCAACAAGTCGCACGCGGCCGCCTATGCGCTGCTGTCCTACCACACGGCCTATCTGAAGGTGCACCACACCGCCGCGTTCATGGCAGCCAACATGTCGCTGGCGATGGAAGACACCGAGAAGATCAAGATCCTGGTCGAGGACGCGATCGACGTCTGCAAGCTGACCATCCTGCCGCCGGACGTGAACGAATCGAAGTTCCGCTTCACCCCGGAAGGCCCGCCGCGTTCCGTCACCGGCAAGCAGGTGTCCAACATCCGCTACGGCCTGGGCGGCGTGAAGGGCGCGGGGCAGGGCGCGATCGAGGCGATCATCGCCGCACGGACGAGCGGCGGCAAGTTCAAGGACCTGTTCGACTTCTGCATGCGGGTGGACCGCAAGCAGATCAACCGCCGCACCATCGAATCCCTGATCCGTGCCGGCGCCATGGACTGCTTCGGCGTCGACCGCGCGGTCTTGCTGGCCTCGGTCGGCTTCGCGATGGAAGCGGCCGGCCAGGCCGCCGCCGCCGCCAACCAGGTCAGCCTGTTCGGCGGCGACGATTCGGATCTCGTGGCGCCGCCCGAGTACGTGAAGGCGACGCCCTGGACCGACCGCCAGAAGCTGGCCGAGGAAAAGATCGCGCTCGGCTACTACCTGTCGGGCCACATGTTCGATTCGTATGCGGCCGAGGTGCGGCGCTTCGCCAAGACCAAGCTGAAGGACCTGGAGCCTTCGCGCGACCCGCGCATGCTGTGCGGCGTGATCACCGGCGTGCGCACCCAGATGACCCAGCGCGGCAAGATCCTGATCGTGGCGCTGGACGACAAGACCGGCGTGGTCGAGGTGACCGTCTACAGCGAGCTGCTGGAGCAGAACAAGAACATCTTCAAGGAAGACGAGTTCCTGCTGGTGGTCGGCAAGGTCTCGGAAGACCGCTTCAATGGCGGCCTGCGCATCACGGCCGAGAAGGTGTTCGACATCGCCGCGGCGCGCATCCAGTACGGCTTCAAGCTGGAGATGGACGTGCCTTGCGACCTGAATCCGGCCAAGCTGGCCGAGGTCTTGCTGCCGCACCGCATGCAGGACGGCATGCCGGTCAGCCTGCGCATCAAGCCGCAGGGCGTGGAAGCCATCCTGCAGCTGGGCGACGACTGGCGCGTGGCGCCCTCGGACACGCTCAAGCAGCAGCTGGAGCTGACGCTGGGGGCGAAGGATGTGGCGGTGGAGTATTGACCGGGGCGACGGTTTTACGGTCGGCTACATGAACGGCGTCAGCGATCGTCTGCCGGGGTAAACCGGCACGTCGTTCCGGTGCAGGCCGGAACCTGGTTTGCTAGCGCAGCACCGCCCCCGCATCCACCACCCGCACGTCGTGCATCTGGTGCAAATACGCCTCCAGGTAGCCCTTGTGCGAGGCGCCCACCACCACCAGCATGCGCATGCCCGGCCGCGGCGACATCGCATCGCGGATGTTCGCCGCCATGCGCAGGTTGCGTGTCTCCCAATAGCCCACGTACTGGCGCCCGAAGCGCTGCGCCGAAGGCTCTTCGAGCGCGGCGCCGAAGTCGCCGTCGAAGGCGAGCCTGGTCTGTCCGGGCGCGTTATAGGCGCGGTAGAGATCCAGCACCCCTTCTCGCGTGCCCAGCTTCGCCTGCAAGGCCTCGTCGGCCTGCCTGCGTCGTTTCGCCGCAGGGTTGTCCCAGGCTTTCATGATGGCGGCGCCCCAGGCCTTCTCATCCGCGACCATGCGGTCGGCCGTGTGGTCGTCCATGGCGATCACCGCCTCATGGCCCAGGCGTGCCGCCAGGCGCGCGGCGATCAGGTAGCTCTCGTCGCGCCTGTCCTTCAATTTGTCCAGCAGTTCGACCAGCGCGGCATCGAGGCCGTCGCCGGCGCGCCGTTCCGCCTGCGGCAGGCGCAGCCACTGTACGACTGCCGAAGCGCGCTCGCCGCCCGCGAGGAACAGGGCCGCCAGGCGGCGGCGCTGGCCGGCGGAAGGCTTGGCGGGCCATGCCGCCAGCAGCGCCTCCGCCTGCGCGGTAGCCGCCGGCACGTCCAGTCCGGTCGCAGCCTGTGCCGGCGCCGGATCCCAGCAGTAGCTGGCGATCGTGTCCTTGTAGCGCCCTGGATAGCGGCGCACGTGGTCGCACTGCATGCCCGACAGCGCCTCGATGCTGATCGCATCCGGCTTCCACGCGGCCAGCCGCTCCTCGAGCAGGCCAAGCGAGGCCGGATCGAAGGTCTTCGGGAAATAGGAAAGGTGCGGCGAGCCGAGTACCATCACTTCATTCGCAGGACCCTTGGCCGGGCCTTTCATGGTAGCTGGAGCAAAATCGGGCTGGTAAGCCTGTGCGCCGGCGGCGCTGGAAAACAGGGCTGCGACGAGCAATGCATACATGTGGCGCACGACGATTTCCTTTCCGGGGAATTGGAACATCGAACGATCATGGCATGCCAACCCTGCAAGATCAATCTATGCATGCTTCGAACATGCAAGGCGGATCGGCTTCCACCCCGGCACCGCACATGCTACATTTTCATGTATTCACAATAATATGAAGGGGACACCGGCAATGCAGACACTGATTCAACTTCGCGCGGATTTCGACGAGCGTTCCAAGGGCGCGATGTCCTTGCCGATTGCCGGCCTGCTGGTCTGGTGCGTCGTCGGCGTCCTCGGTATCATCCTGCCACCGAAGGCCGCCATCCTGGCGCTGGTGTTCGCGACCGGCGCGATCTTTCCTTTGGCGATGGCAATTGCCAGGCTGCGCGGCGAACAGTTGCTCGACAATGCCAATCCGCTGGCCAAGCTGATGGGTGTCTGCGTGTTGATGGTCAACCTGCTGTGGGCAGTGCACATTCCATTGTTGATGCGGGCGCCGCAATTCGTCCCGCTCAGCCTGGGCATTGCGCTCGGGCTGCACTGGATGGTCTATTCCTGGATCATCGGCCATCCGCTCGGCTATCGCCATGCGATCCTGCGAACCCTGGGCCTGGTGGCTGTCTGGTTCGCGTTTCCCGGCCATCCCGTCAGCGCATCGGCCGCGGTCGTGGTGGCGGCCTATGCGCTGACGATCGCCGAAATGCGCATGCGCCGCGGCGCGCTCGCCAGCCCGGCAGGAAGGCTGCATTCCACGGGCGCCTGAGGGCGCTCCGCGGGGGATCAGGACGCGGGGGGCGTGAACGGCGCCTCGCCGGCGTGCTCGCGCAGCCCGCGGGTCGCCTGCACGGTCTTGTCGGCCGCGCGCTGGAGCACCACCTTGCGGTTGCTGGACTCCTCGTCGCGCCTGGCCTCGCGGTGCCACAGGTGCAGCACCTCGGTGGCCATGGCCCCGTCCTTGCGCAGCACGCCGGCATGGAACAGGCGCACCACCAGGTCGGAATCCTCATGCCCCCAGCCCACGAAACTCTCGTCGAAGCCGTTGACCTTGTCCAGGTCTTCGCGCCACACCGCCAGGTTGCAGCTCTTGATGCGGCGCCAGCTGAAAGTGCGCCGCTCGCGGCCGAGGTCGGGCCAGCGCAGCATCGTCTGCAGCACTTTGTTCATGTCGCCGCGCAGGCGGTAGCGCAGGCGTTCGAGTAGGCTCAGGGCGGCGACGTCGATATGCTCGCGCAGGACGCGTTCGGTCAGCGCCTGGCTCAGCAGGATGCGGCTGCCCGACACCAGGAAGCCCGGCTTGGCCAGCGCGCGGTGCCGCGCGATGAAGTCGCGCTGCGGCACGCAGTCGCCGTCCAGGAAGATGATATAGTTGCCGGTTGCCGCCAAGGTGCCGCGGTTGCGCGCCATCGCCGCGCGAAAACCGTCGTCCGGCTGCCATACGTGCTTGAGCGGCAGCGGCGAGCGGGCGCGCAGGCAGTCGATGGTGTCCCGCGTGTTGGCAGTCGAGCCGTCATCAGCGATAATGATTTCAAAATTCTTGTCGTCCTGCATGAAACAGGCTTCCACGACCGCTTCGAGTGCGTCCGGACGGTTGTACGTGGTGATCACGACCGAGATGCTCGGTTGCTGCTGTGTTGCTTGCTTCATGGTGTCCAAAAAAAATCACGCCCAGGGTCCGCAAGAATATCCCACAAGAACATGAATGAACAATAATCAGACGAAAATCGGGATGCCGATGCAGCGCGGAATCGGCTTCCTGGTTTTCCTGTTCCCTTTCCTCAGCCTCATCACCCCGTTCGGCATTGGCTTTTCCAGCCTGGTCTTCGTGCTCGTCCTGGCGTGCGTGCCGCGCAAGGCCTGGGCCGCGCTGGCGCCGCACTGGGGCGAGATCCGCTGGGTGGTCGCGGCCTTCGTCTATTACTGCGTGCTGGCGCTGCTGTCCGTGCTGCTGCGGCCGGAAGCCAGCTGGGGCTACCTCGACAAGCCTTCGCGCATGCTGTTCGGGCTGAGCGCCCTGGCGCTGGTGGTGCTCGCGCGGCCCCCGCGCGCCACGCTGTGGTGGGGCGTGATCGCGGGCGCCCTCGCCGCGCTGCCCTTCATCGCATGGCAGCGCATCGTACTCGATATCTACCGGCCGGGCGGCTGGCTCAATCCGATCACCTTCGGCGACATCGCGCTGTGCCTGGCGCTGGTGGCGCTGGCGGCGGCCATCGATTACCGCCACAGCACCCGCAAGGCGATCTTTCCGGCGCTCGGCGCGCTGGCCGGCCTGGGCGCGACCGTCCTGAGCGGCACGCGCGGCGGCTGGATCGCGCTGGTGCTGGCCGCGATCCTGTTCCTGACCTATGCGCGCCTGCTGCACAGCCGGCGCGTGCGCCTGCTCCTGATCGGCAGCTTCGCGCTGTTCGCCTCGACCTTCTTCATCCCGGCCTTCGGGGTGCAGGAACGGGTGGGGCAGGGCGTGCACGACGTGCAGACCTGGCTCGATGGCGGCAGCGCGCTGTCGAACGTCGGCATCCGCCTCGAGCTGTGGAAAGGCGCCCGCTACATCATCGCGGACAACCCGGTGTTCGGGCTCGACCCCCTGACCGTGCGCGCCGAGCTGCGCAAGCTGGCGGAGCAGGGCAGGATCCAGGACGTGGTGCTGCCCTTCGAGCACCTGCACAACGACCTGCTGCAGGCGCAGGCCAGCGGCGGCGTGTTCGGCCTGCTGGCCTACCTCGGGATCCTGGCGGCGCCCTTCGCCTTCTTCGCGCGCGCGGTCGGGCGCAGCGCCGGCCCGGGCGGCAAGCGCGCTTCCCAGCAGTTCGCCCCGGCCCTGGCCGGCATGCTGGTGGTGCTCAGTTACTTCAGTTTCGGGCTGACCGAGGTCATCTTCTGGTCCCTGAAGGGCAGCATGTTCTACGTGCTCATGGTGGCCCTCCTGATGGGCTTCTGCCTGAACGCGAAAACAGATATGGAAACACAGCGTGGAAAATAAAGTCATCGTCAAACGCCTGCTCGCAGTCGTCAAACCCTACCAGACGCGGGCCTGGCTGGCGCTGCTCGCGATGGCGCTCACCGCCGCTACCCAGCCGCTGCTGGGCTGGGCGCTGAAGCTCCTGCTCGACCTCGGCTTCAAGGAGAAGGTGCCGTTCAGCATGTGGTGGATCCCCGGCGTGCTGGTCTCGATCTTCGTCCTGCGCGGCGTCGGCACCTTCTCCACCGCCTACCTGAACAACTGGGTCACCAGCCGCGTGCTGAACGACCTGCGCGCGATGGTGTTCAACCGCGTGCTGCAGCTGCCGGTCGCGCGCTTTCATGCCGAATCGACCGGCAAGATCATCAACACCGTGGTGGCCGACGTGCGCCAGGTGGTCGACATGCTGCAGTCGGTGTTCGTGGCCTGCGTGCGCGACACCCTGGTCGTGATCGGCCTGCTCGGCGCCTTGCTGTACATGAACTGGAAACTCACCCTGGTGGCCATCATCGTGATCCCGCTGACTGCCGTGATCGTGCGCACCACCACCGGGCGCCTGCGCCGCCTGAACCGCGAGAACCAGCGCGTCACGGCCGAGATGACCCAGGTGGTGGAGGAAGCCACGCGCGGCCACCAGGTGATCCGCGTGTTCTCGGGCGAACGCTACGAGCGCGCGCGCTTCCACGCCCGCAGCGAAGCCCTGCGCGGCTTCTCGCAGCGCATGACGGTGGCCTTTGCCGCCACCACCCCGGTGACCCAGATCGCCACCGCGATGGCGCTGTCGCTGGTGGTGGTGCTGGCGATCCAGGCCAACATGACCGTGGGGGAATTCACCCAGTTCGTCACCTATATGCTGATGCTGCTGACGCCGCTCAAGTCGCTGGCCGAAGTGAATGGCCCGATGCAGCGCGGTATCGCCGCGGCCGAGACGGTGTTCGGCCTGATCGACGCGCCGGCCGAACACGACACCGGCACCCGCCGGATCGAACGGGCGCGCGGCCACCTGCGTTTCGAGAACGTTGCGTTCCGCTATCCGAACGCGCTCAACCTGGCCTTGCAGGACGTGAACCTGGAGGTGCAGCCAGGCCAGACGGTGGCGCTAGTGGGCGTCTCGGGCGGCGGCAAGTCGACCTTCGTGAACCTGGTGACGCGCTTCTACGATCCGGAGCAGGGCCGCCTGCTGCTGGACGGCGTGCCTTACCAGGACATCCAGCTGGCCAGCCTGCGCGCCCAGTTGGCGATGGTGAGCCAGAACGTGGTGCTGTTCGACGACACCCTGGCGGCCAACATCGCCTATGGCGTCGAGAAGATCGACTACGAGCGCCTGGCGGCCGCAGTGAAGGCGGCGCACCTGACGGACGTGGTGGCCAAGCTGGAAGACGGCGTGGAAACGCGCATCGGCGAAAACGGCATGCGCCTGTCGGGCGGCCAGCGCCAGCGCGTGGCGATCGCGCGCGCGATCTACAAGGATGCGCCGATCCTGATCCTGGACGAAGCCACCTCGGCGCTCGATAACGAGTCCGAGCGCGCCGTGCAGGCGGCGCTGGACACCCTGATGTCGGGCCGCACCACCATCGTGATCGCGCACCGCCTGTCGACCATCGAGCGGGCCGACCGTATCGTGGTGATGGAACACGGCCGCATCGTCGAGCAGGGCACGCATGCCGAGCTGCTCGATGCGAACGGGATGTATGCGAATCTGTACCGGCTGCAGTTCGTGGCGGCGGATGAGCAATCGTAAATCGTAGACCGCAGGGTGGCCGGCTCTGCCGGCCACCCTGCAAAAGCGCCTAGCTCGCGTAATGCGCCGCTTCCCCCGGCGCCTCCGCATCGCGCCCGTGCGCGCGGTCCTGCACCGCTTCCAGGTAGCGGCGCAGCGCATCGTCCAGCGACGGCAGCATCAGGGCGCGTTCGCTCGACAGCGCGCTGAATTCCGGCCGGCGCGCCACGTGGCCGCAGCTCTCGCCCGACACCACTTCCAGGCCGGCCGCATCGACGCCGGCGGCGTCGCAGGCGCGCCGGGCCAGGTCGGCCCAGCTCAGGGCTTCGGCATTGGTCAGGTGCCACACGCCGCGCTCGCGGTCGATCAGGAGGTCGAGCGAGACGTTGACCAGGTCCGGCACGTAGGTCGGCGAGACCACCAGGTCGCCCGCCGCCTGGAAGGGCAGGCCGGCTTCCAGCGCGTTGAGCGCCTGCGTGACGAAGTTGTGCCGGTCCCACGGACCGAAGAAGGCGCTGGTGCGGATCACCAGGGCCTGCGGGTCGGCGTCCAGCACGCGCTGCTCGGCTTCCGCCTTGCTGCGGCCGTACGCGCCGAGCGGGTTGACGGCGTCGGACTCGACATAGGGCGCGCCCTTGGTGCCGTCGAATACGAGGTCGGTCGAGAAGGTCATGAAGCGCAGCTGGTGGCGGATGCAGGCCAGCGCCAGCACGGTCGGGCCCAGGGAGTTCTCGCGCATGCAGCGCGGCGCATCGCCTTCGGCCTCGTCCACGCGCACGTAGCCGCCCGCATTGATGATGGCCCAGGGCTTGTAGCGCTGGATCGCCGTCTCCACCGATTGCGGATCGGTGATGTCCATTTCCTGGCGCGTCAGTACGTGGTAGGCCAGGTTGCGCTTCTCGCAGATGCGGGCATAGGCCGAGCCGAGGGTGCCGGTGGCGCCGGTGATCAGGATCGGCTGCACCACGTTCGACTTGAACTGGCTGCGGATCGCGATGTCGGCCACCGCGGTGCGGGTCGCCACCGGCTTGCAGAAGAAGCGCCCCGGGCGGCGCCACCAGCCTTCGCCCTGCAGCACCGGGCTCGACAGCGGACGTCCGGTGGCCAGTTCGCGCATCAGGGTGGCCACCGCGGTCTGGCGCGGTTCGCCGCCGCGCACGTCGAACGGCCCCGGCTCGTAGTAGCCGCGGCATTCGGTGACCAGGCAGTTCCAGTCGTAGGAGCCGAGCAGGGCCCAGACCGTCACGGCGCGCACGTCGGCGCCCTGCTGGCGCGCCTTGCGGGCGGCATTCCAGATCTCGACCAGCCAGCGCAGCTGGTCTTCGCGGTTGGCGTCGATGTGGGCCTCGGTGATGGCGATCGGCAGGCGGTAGCGCTCCCAGGTTTCCATCAACAGCGGGGCGATGCCCGGCGTCGGCGTGGCCAGCGCGCGCGGCGTCTCGATGTCGGCGTGCGGCACGCCGCGGTAGACGTGGCGGCGGTTCTCCGGATAGCGTTCCGGGCGATGGTCGAGCCAGCGCTCGCTGGTGGCGTAGTAGTTCACCCCGATCACGTCCGGCGCACAAGGATTGTCGCGGAACCAGAGCAGCTCTTCTTCCGAGGCGTCGGACTCGAGCAGGTAGTTCCACAGCGCGTGCTGCTGGTCCACCATGCCGCACAGCAGGTCCCAGGCCAGCCAGCGGCGTTCGTTGAAGTGGGAGGTGATCTCTTCCATCTCCGGCGTGCCATAGGTCTTCGACAGGTCGTCGGTCTGGACCAGCTTGGCGTCCGGGTTGACGGCGCGGATCGCGCGCATCGACAGCACCACGGCCTTGCACTGGTTGAGCAGGGCGCGGATGAAGGTGGCCTCGTCGCTGCCGTGCGGGTACCATACCCCGTTCAGGCCGGAGAAGCGGGCCGTGGTCAGGGGTTCGTTGACGGGCGTGTAGTACGCGACCCAGGGATAGCGCTGGGCGACCGCGCCGGCGTACTCGGCAAGTTGTTCGGGGAAGGCGGGATCGATCAGGCTCGTATGGCGCGGGCCGCTGCCGTGGTGGATCAGGCCGACGATCGGCTCGACCCCCAGTTGCTGCAGCGCCGGCAGGCGCTCGTCGGGCCACGACCAGTCGGCGGACTCGATGCCGTCGGGGGCCGTGCGCTCCCACAGCACCGGATAGCGGATCGCCTTGATGCCAAGGGAGGCGAAGCGTTCGATGTCCTGCAGGCGTTCAGCGTGGCCGTTGCGGTCCATCTGGCTGAAGTAGTTGTCGCGCACACGGTTGACCGTGCATTCGAGTCCACCCCAGAGCGCAAGCTCGGGGGTATGGTCCGGCTGGGAAACCATCGGTGTGTTCATGTTCTGACCCGCTGTTTGTGAAGACAGCCTAAAGCCTAATGGCCGCATGCGACGAGTTGTGTGAACTGGCCCACATATAAAGGCTTTTTCGGACAAGTCCTACGTTTTGTAAGTATTTAGCGCGTTTCTGAGGCTAATTTCTATTAACTGAACATTTCCAGGGGCGTCGAAAGGTCGCGACCGGTGCGCCCCTGGGCGCCGCGAGCGGCGACAATATGCCTACACAGGAGGTGACGATGTACATGGTGTACTGGACGATGGTCGACGGCGACAGGTGCACGCCGCACCAGCAGTTGTTCGAGACCGCGGAGATGGTGGCGGCGATGCAGCACATGGAAGCGCTGCGCAAGCGCCAGCGCGAGGGCGAGGGCGTGCGCTTCATCACGATGTCGTCCGAACATCCGGACCTGGTCGGCCATCCGGGCGTCGACGTGACCGGGCCCGACTACGACTGGAAGAAGCGGCGCCGCTGAGCCAGGCCGGCTCAGGCGACGCCGGTTTGCAGCCGGCTTTTCAAGATCTTGCCGCTGGGGGCGGCCGGCAGCGCCGCCATGAACACGATGCGCGCCGGCCGCTTGTAGGGCGCCAGCCGGGTGCGCAGCCAGTCGTGCAGCGCGGCCGCATCGACCTCGCCGGCCGCCTCGACGAAGGCGAGCACTTCTTCTTCCCCATCGGCCGCGGCGCGCCCGACCACCGCCGACTGGCGCACCGCCGGGTGGCTGTTGAGCGCCGTCTCCACTTCGAGCGGGTAGACCTTGAAGCCCGAGCGGATGATGAGTTCCTTCAGGCGGCCGGCAATGAACAGCGCGCCGTCGGCACCGATCGTGGCGAGGTCGCCGGTGGCGAGCCAGCCGCCGGGCCGCAGCGCGGCGGCGGTTTGCGCCGGGTCGCGGTAGTAGCCCGCCATCACGTTCGGACCGCGCACCCACAGTTCGCCCGCCGGCTCCACGATGCGCACCTCGACGCCGGGAATCGGGTGGCCCACCGAGCTGTCCTCGCGCGCGGCGTCCAGGCGCGTCTGGGACACGGTCGGGCCGCTTTCGGTCAGGCCGTAGCCGTTGTGCAGGGGCAGGCCGAACATGCGCTCGACCGCACGCTTGAGCACGGGGTCGAGCGGCGCGCCGCCGGCGTAGCAGAAGCGCAGGCGCGAGGGCACCGGTTCCTGTCCCGCCAGCGCCAGCAGGCGCGCGTACATCGCCGGGACGCCCTGCACGATGGTGAGCAGCCCGGCGCGGATCTGCGCCAGCAGCGCTTCGGCGGAAAAGCGCGGCATCAGGTGCAGGCAGGCGCCCGCGTACAGGGTGCCGAGCATCACCGAGCTGAGCCCGTACACGTGCGAGACCGGCAGCACGCCGCTGGCATGGTCCGATGGCGTCAGGCCGCGCAGGCGGCTGGAAGTGGCGGCCACGAACAGCAGGTTCGCATGGGTCAGCATCACGCCCTTGGGCTGGCCGGTGGTGCCGGTGGTGTAGACCAGGGCGGCCACCTGGCCGCCGTCCGGCCGCACCGGTTCCGGCACGGCATCCGGGTCGAGCGGCCCGGCCATCAGCTCGCCCCGGGCTTCGGCGGCGTCGGCCCCGGCATGGGCCAGCGCATCCGGCGACGCCGCCACCGTATAGAGCACCCGGCGCGGGCTGCAGTGGGCGCGGATGGCGGCCAGTTCGCTCGCGCTCAGGCGCGCGTTGACGTTCACGCTCCAGGCGTCGAGGCTGGCGATGGCGAACAGCAGGGCCACCTGGGCCATGCAGTTCTCGGCCACCAGCATGACGCGGTCGCCGGGGCGCACGCCCAGGTCGCGCAGCAGCGCGGCATAACGCCCGGTTTCGCGCTCGAGCTCGGCGTAGCTCCAGATACGGCCGCCTTCGGCCAGCGCAGGCGCCTGTGGCGCGCGTGCGGCCTGGATGCGGACGATGTCGGCGATGCGGGAGGGGAGGGTAGCGGGATCGATCATGGGGCATGCTTATACCTGCACCGCACAGGCTTCGGCAAGCCTTGCGGTGGGTTTATACTGATTGCAACCGGCGCACGACCGGACCAGGAGACGAGAACAGGGCTGTTCATGAACCACCCCATCATTCCGATCGCCCCCGTTGGCGACAGCGCGGGCGCCAGCCGCCAGCGCAAGCGCGAAGCGCCCAAGGGCCGCCAGGTCGACCCGCAGGTGTTGCGCGAGGTGCAGGCGCTGCTGGGCGCCATGCCGCGCCGCCGCGACCTGCTCATCGAATGCCTGCACCTGCTGCAGGACGGCCTCAAGGCGCTGCCGGCCGCCCACCTGGCCGCGCTGGCGCAGGAACTGGGCATGGCCCAGGCCGAGGTCTACGAGGTCGCCAGCTTCTACCACCATTTCGACGTGCTGCGCGACGGCGAGGCTGCGCCGCCCGCGCTGACCGTGCGCGTCTGCGACAGCCTGTCCTGCGAGATGGCCGGGGCCGCCCGGCTCCTGGAACAACTGCCGGCGCTGCTGGGCACGCAGGTGCGGGTGCTGCCGGCGCCCTGCATCGGCCGCTGCGAGCAGGCGCCCGCGGCCGTGGTCGGCCAGCATCCGGTGCCGCATGCCACGCTCGATGCGGTGCTGGCCAAGGTGGCGGCCGGCCAGACCCGGCACGCGCCCGAACCCTGGCTCGATTACGACGCCTATCGCGAACAGGGCGGTTACCGCCTGCTGGCCGATTGCATCGCGGGCCGGCGCCAGCTGGACGAGGTCGTGCGCGCCATGGAGGACGCCGGCCTGCGCGGCCTGGGCGGCGCAGGCTTTCCGGCCGGCCGCAAGTGGACACTGGTGCGCGCGCAGCCCGGTCCGCGCCTGATGGCGGTCAACCTCGACGAGGGCGAACCGGGCACCTTCAAGGACCGCTATTACCTGGAACGCGATCCGCACCGCTTCCTGGAGGGCATGCTGGTCGCCGCCTGGGCCGCCGGCGCCGAGGCCGTGTATATCTACCTGCGCGACGAATACCACGGCTGCCGCGCCATCCTCGACCTCGAATTGCAGCGCCTGTTCGCGGCGCCCCCGGTCGCGGGCCTGCCCCAGGTGTTCCTGCGCCGCGGCGCCGGCGCCTACATCTGCGGCGAAGAGTCGGCCATGATCGAATCGATCGAAGGCAAGCGCGGCATGCCGCGCCTGCGTCCGCCCTATGTGGCGCAGCAGGGCCTGTTCGGGCGGCCGACGCTGGTGCACAACTTCGAGACCCTGTACTGGGTGCGCGCCATCCTCGAGAACGGCCCCGCCTGGTTCGCCGGCCAGGGCCGCAATGGGCGCCAGGGGCTGCATTCGTTCTCGGTCTCGGGGCGCGTGCGCGAACCGGGCGTCAAGCTGGCGCCCGCCGGTATCACGGTGCAGGAACTGATCGACGAGTATTGCGGCGGCATGCAGGAAGGGCACACGCTCTACGCCTACCTGCCGGGCGGCGCCTCGGGCGGCATCCTGCCGGCCTCGATGAACGCGATTCCGCTCGACTTCGACACCTTGCAGCCCTACGGTTGCTTCATCGGCTCGGCGGCCGTGATCGTGCTGTCGCAGCACGACAGCGCGGTGGCCGCGGCCCGCAAGCTGCTGGCCTTCTTCCGCCACGAGTCCTGCGGCCAGTGCACGCCCTGCCGCAGCGGCACCGCCAAGGCCCTGGCCCTGATCGAACAGCCGCGCTGGGATACCGCGGTGCTGGGCGAGCTGTCGCAGGTGATGCGCGACGCCTCGATCTGCGGCCTGGGACAGGCGGCGCCGAATCCCTTCGACTGCGTGATCCGCTACTTTCCGCATGAACTGGAGGGCGCATGAACGCCAGCCTGCCCGCCATCCGCTTCGAACTGGACGGCCGCGAGGTCGAGGCGCTGCCGCATGAAACCCTGATCGACGTGGCCGCACGCGAAGGCGTCGACATCCCGCGCCTGTGCTACCGGCCCGGCATGGAGGCCGTCGGCAACTGCCGCTCGTGCATGGTGGAGATCGACGGCGAGCGGGTGCTGGCGCCCTCGTGCTGCCGTCATCCGGCGGCCGGCATGAAGGTGCACACGGCCAGCCCGCGCGCCGTGGCGTCCCGGAAGCTGGTGCTGGAACTGCTGCTGTCGGACGCCGGCGACCCCGGCTACGTGCGCGACAACGAGCTCACCCAGTGGGCGCAGAAGATGCAGGTGCGCGAGGCGCGTTTTCCGCGCCGCGCGCAGCCGCCCCGCGACCTGAGCCATCCGGCGATCGCCGTCAACCTGGACGCCTGCATCCAGTGCACGCGCTGCCTGCGCGCCTGCCGCGACGAGCAGGTCAACGACGTGATCGGCCTGGCCGGGCGGGCCCAGGAAGCGAAGATCGTGTTCGACCAGGACGACCCGCTCGGCGCCTCCACCTGCGTCTCCTGCGGCGAGTGCGTGCAGGCCTGCCCGACCGGCGCGCTGGCGCCCGCGCGCGGCGCCCTGGTCCAGCCCGACAAGACGGTCGATTCGGTCTGTCCCTATTGCGGCGTCGGCTGCCAGCTGACGTACCAGGTCAAGGACGAGCGCATCGTGGCGGTCGAGGGGCGCGACGGCCCGGCCAACCACGAGCGCCTGTGCGTCAAGGGCCGCTTCGGCTTCGATTACGTCCAGCATCCGCAGCGCCTCACCACCCCGTTGATCCGGCGCGAGGGCGTGGCGAAAGATCCGCAGGCGCCGATGGACCCGTCGCGCGTGGGGGAGGTCTTCCGCGAGGCCAGCTGGGAAGAAGCGCTGGCGCTGGCCGGCGGCACGCTGGCGCGCATCCGCGAGCAGCACGGCGGCCGCGCCCTGGCCGGCTTCGGCTCGGCCAAGTGCAGCAACGAGGAAGCCTATCTGTTCCAGAAGCTGGTGCGCACCGGCTTCGGCAGCAACAACGTCGACCACTGCACCCGCCTGTGCCACGCCTCCTCGGTGGCGGCGCTGCTGGAAGGGATTGGCTCGGGGGCGGTGTCGAACCCGGTGATGGACGTGACCCAGGCCGAGGTGGTGCTGGTGATCGGCGCCAACCCCACCGTCAACCACCCGGTGGCCGCCACCTGGATGAAGAACGCGGCGAAACGCGGCACGCGCCTGGTCGTGTGCGATCCGCGCCGCCCGGAACTGGCGCGCCACGCGCATCGCTTCCTGCAGTTCAAGCCTGACACCGACGTGGCCCTGCTGAACGCGATGATGCACGTGATCGTCGCCGAAGACCTGGTCGACCGCGACTTCATCGCGCGCCGCACGGTCGGCTTCGACGAATTCGCGCAGAACCTGGCCGGTTTCAGCCCCGAGGCGATGGCCCCGGTCTGCGGCATCGATGCCGACACCATCCGCTACGTGGCGCGCCTGTACGCGACCTCGAAAGCCTCGATGATCCTGTGGGGCATGGGCGTGTCGCAGCACGTGCACGGCACCGACAATGCGCGCTGCCTGATCGCGCTGGCCCTGATGACCGGCCAGATCGGCCGCCCCGGCACCGGCCTGCATCCGCTGCGCGGCCAGAACAACGTGCAGGGCGCGTCGGACGCCGGCCTGATCCCGATGATGCTGCCCGACTACCAGCGCGTCGACGACGCGGCCGCGCGCGCGACATTCGAAGCGGCCTGGGGCGCCACGCTCGACCCGCAGCCCGGCCTCACCGTGGTCGAGGTGATGGATGCGGCCAAGCAGGGCAAGGTGAAAGGCATGTACATCCTGGGCGAGAACCCGGCCATGTCCGACCCCGACGCCAACCATGCGCGCGCCTCCCTGGCGCTGCTTTCGCACCTGGTGGTGCAGGACATCTTCCTGACCGAGACCGCCTACCTGGCCGACGTGGTGCTGCCGGCCAGCGCCTTCCCGGAAAAGACCGGCAGCTTCACCAACACCGACCGCCTGGTGCAGCTGGGCCGGCAGGCGATCGCGCCGCCGGGCCAGGCGCGCCAGGATCTGTGGATCATCCAGGAACTCGCACGCCGCATCGGCCTGGACTGGCGCTATGCGGACGCGGCCGAGGTCTTCGACGAGATGCGCCGCCTGATGCCGAGCATCGCCGGCATCAGCTGGGAGCGCCTGCAGCAGGACGGCGCCGTCACCTATCCCTGCCGCATCGAAGGCGACCCGGGCCAGGCGGTGGTGTTCCAGGACGGCTTCCCGCGCGAGGGCGGCCGGGCGCGTTTCGTGCCGGCCGGCCTGATCTCCGCCGACGAGCGGCCCGACGCCGACTACCCGATGGTGCTCATCACCGGTCGCCAGCTCGAGCACTGGCACACCGGCAGCATGACCCGCCGCACCGCCGTGCTCGACGCCCTCGAGCCCGACCCGGTGGCGCTGGTGCACCCGCAGGACCTGGCGCGCCTGAACGTGCGGCCGGGCGAGACCATCACCATCGCTTCGCGCCGCGGCGAGGTGGTCCTGTACGCCCGCGCCGACGCCAGCTCGCCGCCGGGGGCGGTGTTCGTGCCCTTCTGTTACTACGAGGCGGCGATCAACCGGCTGACCAATCCGGCGCTCGATCCGTTCGGCAAGATCCCGGAATTCAAGTACTGTGCGGTGCGCGTGACGCCGGGCGGGACCGTCGCGGCGCAGGGCTCCTTCGGTGGCGGCCTGATTTTGTCGAACGTGGCACAATTGGCAACATGAATTGCCCTGACTTAGCCCCTTACCGTCCCTTGCTGTCCGAGGCGCACGCCGAGCTCACGCACGAGGTCACGGCGATGGACGAGCGCGGCCGCGCGTCGCGCATCCACATCCCGGCCGAGCGCCCGCTCACCGTCTACGTCGACAAGCGCGAGATTGTCACCCTGATGACCCTGGGCGGCGCGCCCGAGGCCTTGGTGCTGGGCTACCTGCGCAACCAGCGTTTGGTGCGCAGCGTCGAAGACATCGTCTCGGTGCAGGTCGACTGGTCGGTCGATGCGGTGGCGGTCGTCACCCGCCACGGCATCCTTGATATCGAAGAGCGCACCGCCAGGAAGGTGGTCACCACCGGCTGCGGGCAGGGTTCGGTGTTCGGCGGCCTGATGGACGAAGTGGACCAGATCGCGCTGCCGCTCGATGCGCGCCTGCCGCAGTCGGTGGTGTACCGCATCGTCGAGACCATCCGCACCCAGCAGTCGATCTACAAGCAGGCCGGCTCGGTGCACGGCTGCGCCCTGTTCTCGCACACGGGCGAGCTGCTGTACTTCGTCGAGGACGTCGGCCGCCACAACGCGGTGGACGCCATCGCCGGCCTGATGTGGCTCGATCGCCTGGAGGGCGGCGACAAGGTGTTCTACACCACCGGCCGCCTGACGTCCGAAATGGTCATCAAGGGAGCCCAGATGGGCATTCCCTTCCTGCTGTCGCGCTCCGGCACCACCCAGATGGGCCACATGGTGGCGGAAAAGGTCGGCATGTCGCTGCTGGCGCGCTGCTCGGGCAAGCACTTCCTGCTGCTGGCCGGGCACGAACGGATGGTGTTCGAGCCCGGTTTGCTGGAACCCCTGAACGCTCCTTTCCACACCGCCTGATGCCCTTGCTGGACGCCACCGCGCATGCCTTCGCGCTGCTGTTCTCGGGCGACGAGGCCTTGTGGCGCATCGTCTGGGTCTCGCTCAAGACCAGCATCCTCGGGCTGCTGCTGGCGGCGCCGCCGGCGGTCCTGCTGGGCTACGCGATCGCCATGCACCGCTTTCCCGGCCGGCGCGTGGCCGTGTGGCTGGCCCAGGCCGCGTTGTCGCTGCCGACCGTGCTGATCGGCCTGCTGCTCTACCTGCTGCTGTCGCGGCGCGGGCCGATGGGCGGCCTGGCATGGCTGTTCACCCAGGAAGGCGTGATCCTCGGCCAGATGGTGATCGGGATGCCGGTGCTGCTCGCCTTTACCCTGGCGGCGGTGCAGGCAGCCGACCCGCGCTATGCCGAGACCGCGATCGCCCATGGCGCGTCAACCTGGCGCGTGATGCTGACCGTGCTGCACGAGGCGCGCTACGGCGTGATGGCGGCCGTGATCAGCGGCTTCGGCCGGGTGATCTCGGAGGTCGGCTGCGCGCTGATGGTGGGCGGGAACATCGAAGGGCAGACGCGCACCATCACCACCGCCATTGCCCTGGAAACCAGCAAGGGCGAGTTCGCCCAGGGCATCGCGCTGGGCATCGTGCTGGTGTCGCTGGCGCTGCTGATGAACGGGGCGCTGGTGCTGCTGCAGGGCGAGGCCCATACGGCGGGAGGGCGCTGCTGATGCCGGGCCAACATGCCTTGCTGACCCTGCACGGCCTGCGCAAGCGCCATGGCGAGCGCACGCTGTTCGAGATCGGCACCTTGACCATCGAGACGGGCGCGGCCTACGTGCTCACCGGCGTCAACGGCGCCGGCAAGTCGACCCTGCTGCGCATGCTGGCCGGCCTGGAACGCTGCGACGCCTGCACGGTGGAGTTCGACGGGCGCAGCATGCCGCTGCACCCATACCCGCAGGCGCTGCGCCGCGCCATCGTCTTCGTGCACCAGCACCCGATCATGTTCTCGACCAGCGTCTTCCACAACATCGCCTACGGCCTGCTGGCGCGCGGCGCGAGCCGGCGCACGGTGACGCCGGTGGTCGAGGAGGCGATGGCCTGGGCCGGCGTGGCCCACCTGCGCGACAGCGATCCCGCGCGCCTGTCCGGCGGCGAGAAGCAGCGCGTGGCGCTGGCGCGCGCCCGCGTGCTGCGGCCGCGCCTGCTGCTGCTGGACGAGCCCACCGCCAACCTCGACGGGCCGGCGCGCGAGCAGGTCATCGACCTGATTCCGACCTTGCTGGAGCAGGGCGGCAGCGTGGTGATGGCCTGCCACGACCGCGACCTGATCGGGCTGCCCGGCATCCACCGCCTGAAGCTGCGCGACGGGCGCCTGGAGTACCGCTGAGCGGTGGCGGCAGCTGTGCGCGCCGCGCTGTCAGCGCAATTGCGGCGTCCCGTGCAGGACGCCGTCGAAGGGCGCCGCCCTGTCGTCGATCACGATGCCTGCGTCGGTGATCTCGAAGCGGCGCAGTTGCCGGCTGTGCTTGCTGCCGCGTACCTTGACCACCGAGATCAGGGTGTGCAGCTCGCATTGCGACTCGACGTAGCGCTGCATGATGATGGCGTCGAGCAGCACGCCGCTGCCGTAGCGGCTGAAGCGCAGTTCGTCGAAGCGGTCTTCCAGTTCGCTGGTCATCATGACCGTGACGCCCCGTGCGCCAAGCACGGTCGCCATGCGGTACAGCGAGTCGCGGAAATCCTCGCGGTCCTCCGGCCCGAGCGCTATCTCGAAGCCGGCCAGCGAATCGAGCACGACGCGCGTCGCGCCCATGGCTTCGATCATGCCCAGCAGTTCGTGCAGCACCTCGTCGACCGACAGGTCGAGCGCCTGCACGCTGAGGATGCCGACCGCGCCCGCGCGTACCAGTGCGTCGAGCTTGTGGTTCATCATCTGGCCGGGGCTGCGCTCGAACAGGGCGATCACGCCCTTCTCTCCGCCGGCCGCGCCCGCCGCCAGGAATTCGGTGGCGAGCATGGTCTTGCCGGAGCCGGTGGGGCCGACCACCAGGGTCGAGTAGCCGGCCGGGATACCGCCGCCGAGCATCTCGTCGAGTACCGGCACGCCGCACGACAGGCGTGCGGGCGGCACGCATTGGCGCGGCCCGGCGCCGACCGGTTCCGGCGCCGGCAGCACGCGCGGGAACACTTCGATGCCGTCGCGGCCGATGCGGAAGGCATGCAGGCCGGGTCGCTGCTTCTGCCCGCGGATCTTGATGACCTGGATCTTGCGCGACATCGCATTGCGCTGCACGACCTGGCTGAGCCAGAAGATGCCGTCGGCCACCGTGAAGATCGGGTTGCGGTGCGCCTCTCCCGAGGTGTATTCGCCGATCAGGAAGCTGGTTGCCTTCCAGGTGGTCATGTGGGCCACCAGGCGTTGCACGAAGGCCTGCAGGGCGGCGGCATCCTGGTCCTCGCCGCGCGCGCCCTCGATGAAGGAGCGGAACGAATCGATGAACACCAGGGCCGGCTGGTGGGCGCGCACTTCTTCCAGGATATGGGCCAGCACGGCGTCGTAGTTGCCTTCCTCGACCTGGGGCGCGAGGCTGATGTAGTTGACCGAATCGCCGACCTTGTCGACGTCGAAGAAGCTGAACTGCTGCTGGTAGCGCAGCATCTTGACCGGCGGCTCGCCCATGGCCGTGAAGAACAGGGCCTTGCGGCCGGGACCGGCCAGGGCGAACATGAGCTGCTGGGCGAAGGTGGTCTTGCCGCTGCCGGGCGTGCCGCCGATGATGTTGAACGACAGCTCGGGCAAGCCCCCGCCGAAGATGGTGTCCAGTCCGGGGATGCCTGTCGCCAGCGGGCGCAGGTCAGGTTGGTCGGTCATGCCGGGTTCTCCTAAATATTCTTATGTGCATCACCCGGCGCAAAGGCCGCGACCAGGAATCGGCTTGCCAGCCGCTCGCCGATCAGCTCGGCCAGTGCCGCCGCATAGTCCGTCACCAGTGCGCGGTTGACAGCCACGATCTGTTCCGGCGGCTGATCGCGCAAGTGGCGCAGGAATGCCGCGAAGGTCTGGTGCGCATCCTGTGCCCCGTCCAGACCGGGGAGTGCCGCCAGCCAGGGAAATGCGCCGGCGTGGCCGAGCAGGGTGCGGGCAAACAGCAGATTGGTGCTCAGCGGGCCGATCAGCGGGCGAAATTTGGCGAACAGGCACTGCCAGACCTGCGCCGCGTCATCGGCATTGCCAGGCTCGCCGCCGGGGCTCAGGCGTTCGGTGATGGGGGCAAGCAGCTCGGTCGGTATCGGCATGGTTTCGGGCAATAGCTGCTGCGGCCCGTCGGCGAACTGCGCACCGTTCCGGTCCGGGTGAAGAGATGGTTTAGGACATCATTTTATCCGATCACGAGGACGCGGCGGCTGCGGCAGGCCGAAGCGGAATCCGCAGCGTCACCGCCGTACCGCGTGACCGATCACTGGCCAGCGCCAGCTCGCCGCCGTGCATGCCCAGCCGCTCTTCCAGGCTGAGCAGGCCGTAGCTGCTGGCCTTGCGCGCGGCCGTGGTATCGAAGCCGATGCCGTTGTCGCTGACCGTCATGGCGAGCGCATCGCTATCGACGCGCAGCCGCACCACCACGCGGCTGGCCAGGGAATGGCGGAACACATTGTTCAGGCATTCCTGCAGGCCGCGGCAGAGCGTCAACAGGGTTTCCTCGTCCAGTGCAAGACCATCGGTGGCGCTGTCCAGGTCGAGCTGGCAAACAATGCCGCTGGCGCGCGAAAACTTGCGCGCCTCCATTTCCAGCGTCGCCACCAGTCCAAGCTCGAGACCGGCCGGCCGCAGTTCGCCGAGCAGGTGCTTGACGGTCCGCAGGGTGATGTCGACGTTGTCGAGTGCGGCCCCGACCCACTGGTGCAGGCGCGGGTGGCGCTCGGTATGCTGGAACAGGATGACGATATCCATGCGCAGGGCCAGCAGGTTCTGCGCGAGCGAGTCGTGGATGTCGTCAGAGATGCGCTTGCGCTCGGCTTCGCGGTTTGCCAGCTGGTGCGCCAGCAGGTCGTGCAGGTTCTTTTCGGATTCCCGCAGCGCCGCTTCGGCACGCTCGCAGGCAAAAATCTTTTCCACCAGCGCCTGGTTGACCAGCATCTGGTCCCGGGTCAGCTGTTCGACCAGGGCTGCCAGCCCGGCGTTGTCGGCCGGGGCGCCAACGTCCCGGTCGTGATCACGGATCTGGCGCCGGCCATGCGCCTTGTCTTCGGGCACGAAAGAATGTGTCTGCATGTCGGAGCATCAGTTGGGCCACCGTCACATGGCGGGATACCGCTACTCATGCAAACGCTAAGGATGTCAAGCCGCAATGTCAAGAAAAAACGTAGTGCGGCAACGTCTCATGCAGCAGGCATGGGAAGGCCGACAGGGTTCAGGCGAGCTTCAGGCGTGCCACCGCACGCAGCGGTTTGCGCAGGTAGCCGGCGTGCGCGGCGGCGGCGCCGGCGGCATGGCCGCGCGCAAAGGCTGCGTCATGCGCGTGTCCGCTGTTCTCCAGCACCGGCAGCAGTTCCTGGGCCACCGCGAGGTCGTTCAGGCGGCCCAGCCGGTCCTGCATCCGGGACAGGCACTGGATGTAAGCCTTGACCTCCTTGCGGGGCAGCAGGTCGCGGAAGAACTCGGCCGCGTAGCGCGCTTTCTTGGCAGCGATGCGGACCCGGTGCCGCGCCGCGGCGTCGTCCCGGTCGAGCGCGCCGATGCGCCGGCGCAGGCGCTTGTGCGCCTTGCGCACCAGGGGCACCAGGCCGTCCAGCGCGGGCCGGGCCAGCGGGTCGTCCGGCCGCAGCCCTGCCTCGGGACGCCATGCGCGGCCGCGCAGCCAGGCGTTCAGCTCCAGCATCAACGCGGCATGGCGCGCCGATTGCAGGGCAGGCAGCAGCTTGCGGTGGAGCTGGCGGGCCCGTTCCCTCGCCGCCGCCTGCAGGGCTTCGGTATGAATGCCGGTGATCGCGGGCAGCGTGCTGTCGGCCAGCACGTCCCAGTTGCGCGCGGCGCCCAGTTCGCCGGACAGCCAGTCCAGCCCTTCCTGCAGCTCGGGCGGCAGCGGCGCCAGCCCATCGAACATGTCGAGCAGGGCGCGCAGGCGGCGCAGGCCGACCCGCATCTGGTGCAGGCTCTCGGCGTCCTGCGCCAGCACCCCGGGCAGGTTGGCTTCGATCTGCGCCACGCAGTTCAGGCCGATGCATTGCAGCGCGTCTTCCATGTGCATCTTGCGCTTCAGGCGCACCCGCGCCGCTTTTGCCGGCGCCGGATTACCGGATGCGGCGGATGCAGTGGATGCAGTGGATGCAGTGGAGGGCTGGTCGGGTTCGGTTTCCATGGGTACTTGCCGAGGATGTGGCTGCTGGTCGAAGCGATCTTATGGCATACCGCGCCTTCACGGCGCACGCGCAAACGCGTGCCGACGCATCGCGCTAGCCGCCTGCCTCAGTCCTCGTCATGCCCGGCCTCCTGTCTGGCGCTAGCGGCACGCTCGGCGAGTGGGTTGGCGCCGATCGGGTCCTGCGATTGGAACCACCAGAAACCCAGCACCGCGAGCAGCAGGACTGCCGCGACCCCGCGCCGCGCGCTGCGGATGCCTTGCTCCGGCGTGCCGGGCTTGCGTCCGCTGAGCATGGCGCCGATCAGGTTTTCGCGGTGCAGCCAGCTGCTGAGCAATACCGCCGCCACATGCAGGCCGACCACCGCCAGCATCAGCGTGGCGAGTGCTTCGTGCACCTCTTCCATCGTGTCGGCGGCGTAGCCATACAGGGTGGCCCAACCGGACAGCGCAACCAGGATGGTCAGCGCCAGCATGGCCAGGATGGCGAGCGCGCCGGCGGGGTTGTGGCCGGTGAAGTGTTGAGGCTTGCGGTGCGCGAGTGCGCGGAAATAGCCCAGCACGCTGCCCGGACCGCGGACGAAATCGGCGAACCGGGCGTAGCGCGTGCCGACCAGGCCCCAGGCGAGGCGGAAGGCGACCAGACCCGCCATGGTGTAGCCGAGGGTGACATGGACCAGGCGCCAGTCGTCCTGCTCGGCCGTCAGCCAGGCAGCGGCAAAAGCGAGCACCATGAGCCAGTGAAACAGGCGCACCGGCGCGTCCCATACGAGGATCTTGCGCTGTCCGGCTGTTGTCGCGATTTCCTCGCTGTGTAGATGTTCTCTTGCAGTCATCGTTGGCTCCAATTGTTATTACGAAGTTAATTGTGGTGTATTGACACTGGTGTTCCTGTATTGGATGCTTGCATCAACAGATGAATCCATGATTAAACTCAAAAACAACATATTCAATTTTCTTCAGTTCGCCTTGTCCGGCGCAGCGCTGGCGATTGGCGGCATCCTGCACCTGCTCGGCGCCGCTGACGCGGCCGGATGGGCCTGGATGGCAGGCGCCGCTGTCGTCCTGCTTGCCGTGCTGGTCGATACCGCCCGCAGCTTGTGCCGCAGGCAACTCGGGCTCGACCTGATCGCGCTGGTGGCGCTCGGCGGCGCGCTGGCGCTCCAGGAAAACCTGGCGGCGGCGGTGATCGCCCTGATGTTCGCCAGCGGGCGCACGCTGGAAGACTATGCGGAAAAGCGGGCCAGGGACGAGATGTCGGCATTGCTGGGGCGGGCGCCCAGGACGGCCAACCGGTACCAGGACGGCGTGGTGGTCCAGGTGCCCCTGGCCGCGGTCCAGCCGGGCGACCGGCTGGCGGTCCGTCCGGGCGAGACGGTGCCGGTCGACGGCAGGCTCGGTTCCTGCGCCACGGTGGACGAATCGAGCCTGACCGGCGAGGCCTTGCCGGTCACGTACGCCGCGGGCGCCATGCTGGGCAGCGGCGTCGTCAACGCCGGCGACGCGTTCGACATGCTGGCCACCAGCACGGCGGAGAACAGCACCTTCAGCCACATCATCCGCCTGGTCGAGTCGGCGCAGGCGTCGAAGGCGCCGGGCGCCCGCCTGGCCGACCGCTATGCCCTGCTGTTCGTTCCGCTGGCCCTGGGGATCGCCGGGCTTGCCTGGCTCGTGAGCGGCGATCCGGCCCGGGCCCTGGCCGTCGTCGTGGTTGCCACGCCCTGTCCCCTGATCCTGGCCGTGCCGGTCGCGATCGTCAGTGCGATGTCGCGCTGCGCCCAGCGGGGCGTGCTGATCAAGCACGGCGCCGCGCTCGAGAACATGGCGCAGGTTCACTCGATCTTCTTCGACAAGACCGGAACGCTCACGGCGGGCCGGGCCAGGCTGGCAGCGATCGCAAGTGCGCCATCCATGTCGCCGGAGCGCGTACTCGGGCTGGCGGCGTCGCTGGAGCAGTTATCCGGTCATGCGATTGCCCAGGCCGTGGTCGGCGCGGCGAACGAGCGCGGCCTGTCCCTGTCCACCCCGCGCGACGTGAGCGAAGCGCCGGGCGCCGGATTGTCCGGGCGCGTGGATGGCCACGCGTTGCGGGTCGGCACCTACGACTACGTAGCCGGGAGCGGCTCTCCGCCCGGCTGGTCGGCAAGCATTCTGGAGCGCGCGGCCTATGAAGGCTCCGCGGTGGTCTGCGTGGCGGTCGACAGCAGCCTGTGCGGCGTGCTGCGGATGGCGGACGAAGTCCGGCTGGATACGCCCCGCGCCCTGCGGCTGCTGAGGG
This sequence comes from Massilia sp. X63, assembly GCF_041023745.1. NCBI lineage: Bacteria > Pseudomonadati > Pseudomonadota > Betaproteobacteria > Burkholderiales > Oxalobacteraceae > Massilia > Massilia sp. X63. Next base: position 14,257 of record NZ_JBFTEF010000002.1, on the reverse strand, counting down.
CGGCCGGCGTCAGGCAAATCGCCATGCTGACCGGCGACCGCCATGCGGTGGCCGAGACGATCGCCAGGTCGCTCGGGATCGATACGGTCCTGTCCGGCCAGACGCCGGCAAGCAAGCTCGAGGCTATCGCGGCGGCGCGCCAGGCCGGCGTGACCATGATGGTCGGCGACGGCATCAACGATGCGCCGGCCCTGGCCGCGGCCGATATCGGCGTCGCCATGGGCGCACGCGGGGCCGCCGCCGCCGCCGAGTCGGCCCAGGTGGTCCTGCTGGTCGACCGCCTCGACCGCCTGGCGTTCGCCGTGCGGATTGCGCAGCGGGCGCGCGCCATCGCCCTGCAAAGCGTCGTGGCGGGCATGGGCTTGTCGATCCTGGCCATGGGCGTCGCCGCCTTCGGTTATCTGCCGCCGGTATACGGCGCCCTGCTGCAGGAAGTCATCGACGTCGCGGTGATCGTCAACGCGTTGCGGGTGCTGCGCCTGCCGGCGGCGCAGGTGGCGCGCACCATGCCTGCCGACGACATCCGCCGCCTGAGGGAAGAACATGCCGCCCTGCTGCCGCTGATCGAGCGCATGGGTCGCCTGGCGGAGGACGCCGACCGGCTGCCCATGCCGGCGCTGGAACGGGAACTGGCGCTGGTCAATGCCGCGCTCCGCGACCACCTGCTCCCGCATGAATCGAACGACGATGCCAGCCTGTATCCGCGGCTGGCGCGCCTGATCGGCGGCGACGACCCGCTGGCCTCCATGAGCCATGCGCATCGCGAAATCTTCCGTCTCAGCCGCATCGTGGCGCGCCACGCCGATGGCGGGCATGCCGGACATGCCGAGAGCGGCCGGGACAAGGAGGACAGCGAAGGCGCCAGGCGCGAACTGCGGCGCACCCTGTACGCGCTCGACGCCATCCTGCGCCTGCATTTTTCCCAGGAAGAGGAACTCTACGATGGTCTCTCTGCCTGAAACGCCTGACGCCCGAAACGGCAGCAGGCGTATCGCCAAATGTTGCGGGATTGCGACAAATTATGGAATGATCTGGAAACGAGTCTCTGCTACATTTCAGCGACAGGATCGACGATAGAAACCGTATGCGGACGCCTCCCACCTTATTTCATGATAAGCATCTCGTCGATCATCTCCCCGCCGGCGTCGTCGTGCATGACCGCTATTCGGCGGTCGTCACCGCCAATCCCACGGCGCAGCGCCTGCTTGGCGAAGACCTGGAGACGATCCGCGGGCGCGGCGCGGACGATCCGGAGTGGTCGTTCGTCGCCGCGGATGGCGGCACGGTCGACGTGGAGGACTTGCCCGCCAGGCGCGTGCTCCGCGAGCGCGCGCCGATCACCGACCTGGTCATGGGTGTCCGGCGCGGCGCGGCGGGCACCACCTGGCTGATCTGTAATGCCTATCCGGTCTTTGGCCAGGGCGGCGAGATCGACTCCGTCGTCGTGTGCTTTACCGATTGCAGCGATCTGGTTGCCACGCAACAGGCGCTGGAAAGCTCGCAACGGCGCCTGCAACTGATCCTGCGGGGAACGAACGACGGCTACTGGGACTGGGACCTGCGCCGGCATACGGTGTTCTATTCGGAGCGTTGGTGGGACATGCTGGGTTACGCATCCGATGCGCGCCAGGAGGACGCGGATACGTGGCGGCGCCTGCTGCATCCCGAGGACAGCGAACGCGTCGGCGGCTTCCTTGCCGATCTGCTGCCGGGCAAGGAGGTGTCCTATGCGCTCGAGTTCAGGCTCCGGCACCGCGACGGACATGACGTTCCGGTGCTCAGCCGCGGCTTCGTCCTGCGCGACGCCGACGGACGCGCCGTGCGCATCGCCGGCACCAATACCGACCTGACCGAACGCAAGCAGCTCGAGCGGCAACTGCAGCTGAGCGCCGACCATGACCACCTGACTGGACTGCCGAACCGCCGCTACCTGCTCAGGGAGCTCGAACACAAACGCATGCGCGCCGCGGCGGCAGGGCAGGCCGGCGCGGTCCTGCTCATCGATCTCGATCATTTCAAGCTGCTCAACGATACCGAAGGGCATCCCTTCGGCGACCGCCTGCTGCAGGCAGTCGGCCAGCGCCTGCGGTCGGCACTGCGCCAGGGCGACTTCGTCGGACGGCTGGGCGGCGACGAATTCGTGGTGCTGCTCGACTCCGGATCGCGCGGGGCCGGCAGGACCGGACCGGATGTGCCGGCAGTGTGCCAGGAACTGGGCAGGCTGTTGAGCCGCCCCTATCCGATCGGCGGGCGCCAGTTTTCGATCACGCCCAGCATCGGCGTGGTCATGTTCGATACCGGCGCCGGCAGCGCCGATTTGCTGCTGCAGCAGGCCGACATCGCCCTGTACGCCGCCAAATCGGCGGGCCGCAACGCTTTCCGCTTCTTCGACCCCGGTATGCAGCAAGCGATCGATGAGCGTGCCCAGCTTCAAGGCGAAATGGCGCAGGCGATCGAACGCGGCGAATTCGTCCTGTATTACCAGCCGCAATTCGACGCGGACCGGAAGATCGTCGGCGCCGAAGCGCTGCTGCGCTGGCGCCATCCGCTACGCGGCATGCTGGCGCCGGGCGCCTTCATTCCGCTGGCGGAAACCTCGGACCTGATCGTCCTGCTGGGGAATTTCGTCCTGCGCGAGGCAAGCGCCCGTGTCGCGGCCTGGGCGTCGGTGCCGGCCCTCGCGCAGCTTGGCGTCGCGGTCAACGTCAGCGCGCGCCAGCTGCGTGACGAGGATTTCGTCGCCTCGTCGCTGGCGATCATGCGCGCCGAAGGCGCCGATCCGTCGAAGCTGTCGATGGAACTGACCGAATCGCTGCTGGCCACGGATATCGAGGCCACCATCGACAAGATGCTGGCGCTGCAGCGGGAAGGCGTCAACTTCTCGATCGACGACTTCGGCACCGGTTTTTCATCGCTGAGCTACATCCACCGATTTCCATTGAGAACATTGAAGATCGACCAGTCCTTCGTCGCGACCTGCGAGAACAATCCCTGCTCGGCAGCCATCGTCGAGATCGTCATCGGGCTGGCAAGCAAGCTCGGACTCGGCCACATTGCGGAAGGCGTGGAAACGCCCGAACAACTGGAGCGCCTGAAGGCGCTCGGCTGCCAGTCGTTCCAGGGCTACCTGCTGGGCGCCCCGATGCCGGTGGCGGCATTCGAGGCACTGGCGCTGGCGCGCCGATGATCACATCAGGATGACGTCGTACTGTTCCTGGTGATAGCCCTTCTCGACCTGCAGCGAGATGCGCTTGCCGATGAAGTCGCCCAGCATGGCCAGGTGCTGCGATTCTTCTTCCAGGAACAGGTCGATGACTTCCTGCGAGGCGACGATGCGGAATTCGCGCGGGTTGAACTGCTTGGCTTCGCGCAGCAGCTCGCGCAGGATTTCGTAGCAGATCGTGCGCGAGGTCTTTACCTGCCCCTTGCCGGCGCAGGCCGGGCAGGGCTCGCACAGGATGTGGGCCAGCGATTCGCGGGTGCGCTTGCGCGTCATCTCGACCAGGCCGAGGGCCGAGAAGCCGCTCACCGACACCTTGGTGCGGTCGCGCGCCAGGGTCTTCTTGAGTTCGGCGAGCACGGCGTTGCGGTGCTCGTTGTTCTCCATGTCGATGAAGTCGAGGATGATGATGCCGCCCAGGTTGCGCAGGCGCAGCTGGCGCGCGATGGCGTGCGCGGCTTCCAGGTTGGTCTTGAAGATGGTGTCGGCGAAGTTGCGCCCGCCGACATAGCCGCCGGTGTTGACGTCGATGGTCGTCATCGCCTCGGTCTGGTCGACGATCAGGTAGCCGCCGCTCTTGAGGTCGACGCGCCGCCCCAGCGCGCGCAGGATTTCCTCTTCCACGCCGTACAGGTCGAACAGCGGACGCTCGCCGGTGTAGTGGGTCAGGCGCGACAGCACGCTCGGGGTGTAGACCTGGGCGAACTCGACCAGCATGTTGTAGTTCTCGCGCGAGTCCACCTGGATGGTGGCGGTCTCGTCGTGCACGAAGTCGCGCAGCACGCGCTGGGCCAGGTTCAGGTCCTGGTAGAGCAGGGTGGTGGGCGGCCGGGTGCGCGCGCCCTGCACGATGGCGCCCCAGGTCTTGCGCAGGTAGTCGACGTCGGCGGCGAGGTCGGCGTCCGAGGCTTCCTCGGCCTGGGTGCGCACGATGTAGCCGCCTTTTTCTTCCTTCGGCAGCAGGCCGGCGAGGCGGGTGCGCAGGTGCTCGCGGTCGGCTTCCTTCTCGATCTTCTGCGAGATGCCGATGTGGTGGTCCTGCGGCAGGTAAACCAGCATGCGGCCGGCGATCGAGATTTGCGTCGACAGGCGCGCGCCCTTGGTGCCGATCGGGTCCTTGATGACCTGCACGGTCAGCACCTGGCCGTCGAACAGCAGCTTTTCGATGGGAGTGGGCGCGGCCAGCGCGCCGTTCGGGCCTTCGTGGTTGCGGGCTTCCCAGATGTCGGCGACGTGCAGGAAGGCGGCGCGTTCCAGGCCGATGTCGATGAAGGCCGACTGCATGCCCGGCAGGACGCGCACGACCTTGCCCAGATAGACGTTCCCCGCCAACCCGCGCGTGAGGGTGCGCTCGATGTGCAGTTCCTGCACAGCGCCCTGCAGGATCAGCGCCACGCGCGTTTCCTGCGGGGTGATGTTGATGAGGATGTCTTCGTTCATGGCCGGCCGCGCAGTATTGTTCAGAGCGACATCATACACGGGCGGCGCGCATCGTAGGGCAGGCGGATACGCCGCCCGCCCCATGGAAAACCGGGGTTCAGATGTGGTAGCCGGCCTTGCGCAGCAGCTTGGCGGTCTCGAAGATCGGCAGGCCCATGATCCCCGAATGGCTGCCCTCGATATGCTCGACGAACAGCGCGGCCAGGCCCTGGATGCCGTAGCCGCCCGCCTTGTCGTAGGGTTCCGGCGTGGCGCAGTAGGCCTTGATCTGGGCCGGGGTGAGGGTGGCGAAGCGCACGTTCGACACTTGCGTGACCTGCTCGGCGATGCGTTCGGAATGTACCGCCACCGAGGTCAGCACCTGGTGGGTGCGGCCCGACAGGCGCTCGAGCATGGCGACCGCTTCCTTGTTGTCGGCCGGCTTGCCGAGGATCTCGCCGTCGATGGTGACGGTGGTGTCGGCGGTCAGCACCGGCCGCAGCGGCTGGCGGCGCATCTGCAGGATGTTCCAGGCGAACGCGCCTTTTTCCTTGGCCACGCGCGCCACGTAGGCGTGCGGGTCTTCGCCCGGCAGCACCTCTTCGCTGACGTCGGCGCCGCGCGCCGGGTCGCTGCGCAGCATCAGCAGGTCGAATTCCACGCCGACCTGGCGCAGCAGTTCGCGCCTGCGCGGGCTCTTCGAGGCGAGGTAGATCTTCTTGTCGGTGGGTTTCATCGGTCGGCAATGGTTGTAGGCTTAGAGCGCCTGACAAAGCGCCAAGGCAAGGCGCATCGTCGCAGACATGGGATTTTGTCAGACGCTCTCAGACGCGGTGGTACGGGTGGTTCTGGGTGATCGACCAGGCACGGTACAACTGTTCGGCCAGCATGACGCGCACCATTCCGTGCGGCAAGGTCATGCTGGAGATCCGGATCATGCCTTCGGCGCGCGCCTTGAGTGCCAGATCGAGCCCGTCGGCGCCGCCGATCAGGAAGGCGGTGTCGCGCCCGTCCTGCTGCCATTGCTCCAGCATCTGCGACAGGCCGACGCTGGTCAGGTCCTTGCCGCGCTCGTCCAGGGCGATGATGCGCACGCCCTTCGGCAGCACGGCCTCGATGCGCTCGCGTTCGAGCGCCATCGCGGTGGCGGCGGTCTTGCTACCGGAGCGCTCGACCGGCTTGATTTCCTTGAGGACGATGCGCAGCTCGGGCGGCATGCGCTTCGTGTACTCGCCGAACCCGGATTCGATCCAGGCCGGCATCTTGTGCCCGACTGCGGCAATGATCAGCTGCATACGATGAAGGACGGGCTTACTCGGCGGCCTTCTTGACGCGGCGGATCACTTTCTTCACTGGTGCGGCGTCGGCAGCGCCTGCAGCAGGTGCGGCAGCCTTCGGGGTGCGCTTCGGCGGCTTGGCCTTGGTGGCTTCGACGGCGGCGACTTCGCTCTTGCTCGGCGCGACCTTCACGGTCTTGCCGGTCGGGACCTTCTTGGCGGCCGGCTTCTTCGCAGCGGCGGTGGCGGTCTTGGTGGCGGTCTTGGTGGCGCGCTTGGCGGCCGGCTTGCGTTCGTTGACCGGCTGGGCTTCCGGCTCGTCCTTGTTGGCGGCCAGGTGCTTCGACTTGGGTTTGGATTCGGCCGCCTCGAGCGCTTCCGGCGTCGACTTGCGCTTGGCCGCGCCCAGCTTGACCGGCTTGTCGCCCCAGATTTCTTCCAGGCGGTAGTACTGGCGGATGGCCGGCTGCATGATGTGGACGATCATGTCGCCCAGGTCGACCAGCACCCATTCGCCGGTGTCTTCGCCTTCCATGCCGACCACGTCGCCGCCTGCCGCCTTGACCTTGTCGCGCACCGAGGCGGCCAGCGCCTTGGTCTGGCGGTTCGAGGTGCCCGAGACGACCGCGATGCGGTCGAACAGGCTGGTCAGGTGCGTCGTGTCGAACAGGGCGATTTCCTGTCCCTTGACGTCTTCGAGGGCGTCAACGACGAGGGTCTGCAGTTTCTTGATATCCATTAGCTTTTATATAAGTTGTGTTGTTGAATATAGTCTAGCACTTGCGGCGGAAGGAGCGCGCTTATGTCAGTACCGATGCCCGCGCCCGTTTGCGCACCGGCATGCAGTGCGTTGCGGACTTGGGTTGCGGAAATATCTACCGCGAGTGACTGCGCCAGGCATACCTTGCCGCAGGGTGTGGCGCGCACTTCCGCGGGCGTCGCCAGCCGCCCCGCGAGTGCCGCTGCCACGGCGGGCGGCAGCTTGTCCTGGTCGAGGTCGTAGCCGGGGCGCGCCGCCACCCCGAGGTTGGCGAGCCTGAACAGTTCCTGCCAGTCGCGCCAGGTGTCGAGCTTCTGCAGCTGGTCGGCGCCCATCAGGAAGACGATCGAGCTTTGCTCGCCCAGTTCGGCGCGCAGCCCGCGCAGGGTCTCGACCGTATAGGTAGCGCTGCCGCGTTCGATTTCCTGCAGGTCGATGCTCACCGGGGTCGTCCCCATCAGGGGCTGGCCGGTGAACGCCAGTTCCAGCATCGCCACGCGCTGGGCGTCGCTGGCCTGCAGGCTGCTCTTCTGCCAGGGCCGGGCCGGCAGGATGCGCAGCTGGTCGGGCTGCAGCAGTCCGGCAAACAGCGCGGCCAGTGCGACGTGGCCGTGGTGTACCGGGTCGAAGCTGCCACCCAGCAGGGCAATGCACTCCTTCACGAATGCGGTCTCGCGTCCAGCCAGTCGCGGTGGACCAGGAAGTCGGTGTACAGCGCGGCTTCCGCGCTGCCCGGTTCCGGGTGCCAGTCGTAGCGCCACTTGACGATCGGCGGCATCGACATCAGGATGGCCTCGGTGCGGCCGCCCGACTGCAGGCCGAACAGGGTGCCGCGGTCCCACACCAGGTTGAACTCGACATAGCGTCCGCGCCGGTAGGCCTGGAAGTCGCGTTCGCGCTCGCCGTAGGGCGTGTCCTTGCGGCGCTGCAGGATCGGCAGGTAGGCCTCCAGGAAGCCCTCGCCCACCTTGCGCACCATCGCGAACGCATCGTCGAAGCCGGTTTCGTTGAAGTCGTCGAAGAAGATGCCGCCCACGCCGCGCGGTTCCTTGCGGTGCTTCAGGTAGAAGTACTCGTCGCACCACTTCTTGAAGCGCGGGTGCAGGTCGCCGCCATAGGGCGCCAGGGCGTCGTGGCAGACCTGGTGGAAGTGGCGGGCGTCGTCCTCGTTCCCGTAGTAGGGCGTCAGGTCCATGCCGCCGCCGAACCACCACACCGGTTCCTTGCCTTCGGCCGTGGCTTCGAAGAAGCGCACGTTCATGTGCACGGTCGGCGCGTAGGGGTTACGCGGGTGCAGCACCAGCGATACGCCCATCGCTTCCCAGGCCCGTCCCGCCAGTTCCGGGCGCGCGGCCATGGCCGACGGCGGCAGGCTGGCGCCGGTGACGTGCGAGAAGTTGCAGCCGCCGCGCTCGAACACATTGCCTTCCTCGATCAGGCGCGAGATGCCGCCGCCACCTTCCGGGCGTTCCCAGGTGTCGACCAGGAAGGGTTGGCCGTCGACTTCTTCCAGCGCCCCGACGATGCGGGACTGGAGCGCGAGCAGCCAGGCTTTGATGGCGGAAGGATCGGGGGTGCTCATGCGATTGGGGTGAATGGACGAAAAATGGGCAGATTGTACACCTGCCCAGGGCGGCGTACTTATTCTTGTGGTGATCGTAGGGATGATGGGACGCGACGAACCTGGATTCCGGCCTGCGCCGCAAGTCATTTCTGCCGGTGGCAGGAAGTCATTTCTGCCGGTGGCAGGAATGACGTTCTCCAGGCTAACGGACAACTTGAAAAAGGCGTCCCGGCGAAGGCCGGGACCCAATCGTGCCAGCGTAACGTGAACCTTACTTCAATCCGCGCCAGCCGATGTCGCGGCGGTACTGCGCGCCGTTGAAGTGGATCTTCTCGACGGTCTCGTAGGCCTGCTTCTGCGCCATCTTGATGCTGTCGCCCAGGCCGACCACGCACAGCACGCGGCCGCCGCTGGTCTGCAGGCTGCCGGCAACCAGCTGGGTGCCGGCGTGGAAGGTGACGCATTCGGGCGTCTCGGCCGGGATGCCGTCGATGACGTCGCCCTTGCGCGGGCTGTCCGGGTAGCCGCTTGCTGCCATCACGACGCCCACCGCGGTGCGGCGGTCCCATTCCAGTTCGACCGCGTCGAGGGTGCCGTTGCAGGCGTGGTCGACGACCTGCAGCAAATCGCTCTTCAGGCGCGCCATGATCGGCTGGGTTTCCGGGTCGCCCATGCGGCAGTTGAATTCCAGCGTGCGCGGGTTGCCTTCGCTGTCGATCATCAGGCCGGCGTACAGGAAGCCGGTGAACACGATGCCGTCCCTGGCCATGCCCTGGATGGTCGGGTTGATGATCTCGCGCATCACGCGAGCGTGCATCGACGGGGTGACGATGGGCGCCGGGGAGTAGGCGCCCATGCCGCCGGTGTTCGGACCTTCGTCGGCATCCTTCAGGCGCTTGTGGTCCTGGCTGGTCGCCAGCGGCAGCACGTTCTTGCCGTCGCACATGACGATGAAGCTGGCTTCTTCGCCGGCCAGGAATTCTTCGATCACGATGCGCGCGCCGGCGTCGCCGAAGGCGTTATCCGACAACATGTGGTCGACCGCAGCGTGGGCTTCTTCCAGCGACATCGCGACCACCACGCCCTTGCCGGCAGCCAGGCCGTCGGCCTTGATGACGATCGGGGCGCCGTTGGCGTCGACGTAGGCGTGGGCGTCGGCCGCGCTCGAAAAGCTCTGGTATTTGGCGGTCGGGATGCCGTGGCGCTGCATGAAGGCCTTGGCGAAGTCCTTCGAGCTTTCGAGTTGCGCCGCTTCTTTCGTCGGTCCGAAGATCTTCAGGCCGCGCGCGCGGAACAGGTTGACGATGCCGGCGGCCAGTGGCGCTTCCGGACCGACCAGGGTCAGGGCGACGCCTTCGGCCACGACGAAGTCGGCCAGCGCCTCCGGATCGGTGATGTCGATGTTCACCAGGCGCGAGTCGAGCGCGGTGCCGCCGTTGCCTGGGGCAACGAAGACGGTCTGGACGCGTTCCGACTGGGCCAGTTTCCAGGACAGGGCGTGTTCACGGCCACCGGAGCCGACGACGAGGATTTTCATGGCTTGCTTTCGGAATTACTCTTCGATGACGGCGTTGGTGTAGACATCCTGGACGTCGTCCAGGTTTTCCAGCGCGTCGAGGATCTTCTGCATCTTGACGGCGTCTTCGCCGGTGAGCACGGTTTCGTTGTCCGGCTTCATGATGACTTCCGAGACCTCGGCCTTGAAGCCGGCCTTTTCCAGCGCTTCCTTCACGCCAGCATAGGCGAACGGGTCGCACAGCACTTCGAAGCCGCCTTCTTCGTCGGCCAGCACGTCGTCGGCGCCGGCTTCCAGCGCCGCTTCCATCAGCCCGTTTTCATCCACGCCGGGCGCGAACTGGAACTGGCCGACGTGCTTGAACATGAAGGCCACCGAACCCTCGGTGCCCATGTTGCCGCCGTACTTGTTGAAGGCGTGGCGCACTTCGGCCACGGTCCGCACGCGGTTGTCGGTGAGGCAGTCGACGATGATCGCCGCGCCGCCGATGCCGTAGCCTTCGTAGCGGATTTCTTCGTAGTTGACGCCTTCGAGTTCGCCGGCGCCGCGCTGGATCGCGCGGGTGACGTTATCCTTCGGCATATTCGCATCGGCCGCTTTCTCGACCGCCAGGCGCAGGCGCGGGTTCGAAGCGATGTCGCTTCCGCCCATGCGTGCGGCCACGGTGATTTCCTTGATCAGGCGCGTCCAGATCTTGCCGCGCTTGGCATCGGTGGCGGCTTTCTTATGCTTGATGTTGGCCCATTTGCTGTGTCCAGCCATATCTAAATTTCCTTAGACGGTATGGGAACCTTGCGAGGTTCCTGTATGCAAGAGTGGCCGACATTCTAGCATAGGCACCTCTTGCAAAATCGCCCAAGGCGGTGAGCAAACTGTCACGGAAACAACAGCCAGGTGCCGCAGGCGACCAACGCCACCCCGGCCATGCAGGCGGCCAGCGCGCCCTCCTCGAGCCGCAGTTCGGCCTGCGCCAGCAGCGCCACGGCGCCCACGAAGGCCGGGTTGCCCGGGCCGCCGCCCAGCAGCAGGAGCACCAGCAGCCAGTAGCAGCCGAGACACATGCGCCCATGCGCGGCTCCCTGCCGGAGCGCTCCGGCGATGCCGCTGCGCCAGCCCAGCAGCACGCCCGACAAGGGCGCGCGGCAGTGCTGCAGGCAGGCGTGCTTGGACGGCGTCCACTGCCAGGCGCCGGCCGCCACCAGCGCCAGTTCGAGGGTCGGATGGCGCGCCGCCAGGGCCTCGTCGAGCATGCCGGTGTCGTGCAGCGCCCAGTGCAGCAGGGTGACCAGCGCGGCGAAGCCGGTCCAGGCCAGCAGGCAGCCAAGCGCGAACAGGGCGGTTCCCAGGCGCGGCCAGCGCACCGCGGCGCGGCAGCGCGCCAGGCGCAGGTAGACGAACACGCCGCTCGCCGCGGCGGGCAGCATCAGGGCCATGGACAGGCCGGTCCACATCGCGAACAGCAGCAGCACCTCGCCGGCCCGCAGCGGCCGCGGGAAGGGTGGAGCGCCGGCGGGCGCAGGAAGCGCCAGGGTCGCGCCCTGGAAGGCGAACCACGCCCAGCAGGCGCCGGCGAGCAGGGCCATCCAGGCCAGGCCCAGCGCGAACGGCCGGCCGGGACGTTCATCGATACCGGACAGGCTCATCGCGGGCTCCCGCGGCGTATCGCCGGCGTGAAGGACGCAGTTGGATGCACGATCCTTGCGCCCGCACGGGGCCGCCTGTGGCGATGGTTTGACGAGTTCGTCATGCTGTCTCTCCTCGGTGTGGTTGGTGTGGCCTGTTCGACAGCGCGGAAGGGCCCGCGTTCTGGCGTGCCGGTCGGTCCCCTCCAGCGAACTCGGCGGTTCGCCCGTACAATCGTCGGATGAACCGAAGCGCCCCTGCCAACTCTGCTGCTCCTTTACCACGCGCTGCCATCGTCGCCGGCCTGTCGATCGCCGTCGCCGGCGCCGTCCTGTTTTCCACGAAGGCCATCGTCGCCAAACTGCTGTACCGCTACCACATCGACGCAGTAAGCTTGATCGCGTTCAGAATGCTGTTCTCACTTCCGGTGTTTGCCGCCGTCGCGCTCTGGAAGATGCGGACCGAGCCGCCGCTCGGCAAACAGGACCGCTGGCGCATCGTCGTGCTGGGCCTGCTCGGCTACTACCTGTCGAGCTACCTCGACTTCCTCGGCCTGCAGCACATCTCGGTGGGGCTCGAACGCCTGATCCTGTTCCTGACCCCGACCTTCGTCCTGCTCGCCAACGTGGCGATCTTCAAGCGCCGTGTCCGGCCGGTGGAATGGGCGGCGCTCGGACTGGCCTATTGCGGCATCGTGCTGGTGTTCGTGCACGACCTGGCCGGCGGCTCCGGCAGCACAAGGGGGAGCATATTCGTGGGCTCGCTGCTGGTGCTCGGTTCGGCGATCTCCTATGCGGTCTACCTGCTCGGCACCGGCGAGATGGTCAGGCGCATCGGTTCGCTGCGCCTGGTGGCCTATGCCATGTGCGTCTCGAGCGTGGCCTGCATCGCCCAGTTCTTCCTGCTGCGCCCGGCGAGCATGCTGGTGCAGCCGGCCGAGGTTTACTGGCTCTCGCTGGTGAATGGGGTATTCTGTACCATCTTCCCCGTGTTCATGACCATGGCCGCGGTACAGCGCATCGGCGCCGCGACCGCCTCGCAGGCCGGAATGATCGGGCCGGTGTCGACGCTGTTCCTCGGCGCGCTGGTCCTGGGCGAGCCGATCACCGGCGTGCAGCTGGCCGGCACCGGTCTCGTACTTGTGGGGATTTACGCTCTCTCGCTCAAAAAATGACGCCACCTAAACGACAACCACGGATCGCGCTCATCGCGCACGACAAGAAGAAAGACGACATGATCACCCTCGCGGGCGAGTACCTTGATTTCCTCAAGGGCTGCACGCTGTCGGCCACCGGCACCACCGGCGGGCGCCTGGCCAACGAGCTGGGGCTCGAGGTCGAGCGCAAGCACTCGGGCCCGGTCGGCGGCGACCTGCAGATCGGCGCCCAGCTGGTCGAGGGCGAGATCGACTGCGTGATCTTCCTGCGCGACCCGATGACGCCGCAGCCGCACGAACCCGACATCAACGCGCTGGTGCGCGCCTGCGACGTGCACGACGTCGCCTGCGCGACCAATGTCTCGACCGCGCGCTTGGTGCTGTCGCAGCTGATGCAGCTGGAAACGGCGGCCGGCGCGCCGGCCTGAAGGAGGACACACATGGTCAAAGCCATCCGTATTGCCGCCACCGGCGGCCCCGAGGTGCTCGCATTCCTGGACGTCGAGCTCGGCGAGCCGGGCCCGGGCGAAGCGCGCGTGCGCCACCACGCGATCGGCCTGAACTACATCGACACCTACTACCGCAGCGGCCTGTACAAGATGGCGCTGCCTTCCGGCCTGGGCCAGGAAGGGGCGGGCGTGGTGGAGGCGGTGGGCGAGGGCGTGACGCACGTGCAGCCGGGCGACCGCGTCGCCTACGCCGGCGGTCCGCCGGGCGCCTACAGCGAGGCGCGCGTCATGCCCGCCAGTCAGCTGGTGCGCCTGCCCGCGTCGATCCCTTTCGAGACCGCCGCCGCCATGATGCTGCAGGGCCTGACGGTGCAGTACCTGTTCCGCCAGACCTATCAACTCCAGCCGGGCCAGACCATCCTGTTCCACGCCGCGGCCGGCGGCGTCGGCCTGATCGCCTGCCAGTGGGCGAAAGCCCTGGGCGTGAACCTGATCGGCACGGTGGGCTCGGAAGAAAAGGCGGCGCTGGCGCGCGCCCATGGCGCGGCCCACGTCATCAACTACAACACCGAGGACGTGGTGCAGCGCGTGCTGGAGATCACCGGCGGCGCCAAGGTGCCGGTGGTGTACGATTCGGTGGGCAAGGACACCTTCATCCGCTCGCTCGACTGCCTGCAGCCGCGCGGCCTGATGGTCAGCTTCGGCAACGCCTCCGGCCCGGTGCCGCCCTTCGCGCTCACCGAGCTGGCCTCGCGTGGCTCGCTGTACATCACGCGGCCCACGCTGTTCGCCTATGCCGGCACCCGTCCGGAACTCGAGGCCATGGCGCGCGAGCTGTTCGACATGGTTGAGAGCGGCAAGCTGAAGATCGAGGTCAACCAGCGCTTCGCCCTGGCCGACGCCGCCGAGGCGCACCGCGCCCTGGAAGGGCGCCGCACCACCGGTTCGACGGTGCTGCTGCCATGAGCGGGGCCGACAAGAACGGCGATGGCGCGCCGAAGTTCGGGCGCCTGTTGATCGTGCTGGCCTTCGCGCTGGTCCTGATCGTGGCGATCACGGTCGGGTCGGAAGCCTACTTCAGCTGAAAAAAAACGGGGCATTGGCCCTAATGCCGTTCAGTTAAGGTAGCTTCTTGACCTTTCGAACGGCATAGCGCTTCGGCGCTGCCTTGACGGCCCGGTCGCATTTGCGGCCGGGCCGTTCGTCTTTCAGGAGGCTGACCAGCCTTTCCCGAAGGTGCTTCATCGAGGCAGGCAATTTGCCGTAGGACCTG